>JBBSHE010000005.1:0-98533 GCA_038253325.1 Propionibacteriales bacterium | reverse complement strand
TTCCTTGCCGACAAGCTGTTCCAGCTGACGAGCCAGGAAGCCCCGATGGATCGCGCCAACTCTGACTACCGCAACGCGTTGGCCGGCAAGACGATGGTCGTCTTCGGCGGCAGCTACGGGATCGGCGCGAACATCGCGGCCCTCGCCGCAGGGTACGGCGCGAACGTTTGTACGTTCAGCCGGTCGACGACGCGTACCCACGTCGAGCGTCGCGCGGACGTTGCGGCCGCGGCCGCTCAGGTGATGGACCAGTTCGGTGCCGTCGACTTCGTGGTCAACAGCGCAGCGATTCTTCCTCGGGGTGACCTCGCGGACACGTCAGAGGAGACGATCTACTCGGCGACCGAGATCAACTACGTGGCACCGATCCTGATCGCGCAGGAGTTCTTCCCGCACCTGGCGGCCAGTCGCGGGAGCATCTTGTTCTTCACATCGAGCTCGTACACGCGTGGCAGGGGAGGCTACAGCCTCTACTCATCGGCCAAGGCCGCGGTGGTGAACCTCACACAGGCACTGGCCGACGAGTGGTCCGACCATGGTGTGCGGGTCAACTGCATGAGTCCGGAACGGACCCGCACCCCGATGCGAACGCAGGCGTTCGGCGATGAGCCGGCGGGGTCGTTGCTCGAGCCGTCGGCGGTGGCCCGGGCGTGCCTGAACACGTTGCTCTCGTCGTACACCGGCCATGTGATCGACCTACGCCAGCACGACCCGTTCGCCCGACCTCTGGTGGAGACGGACGAGGAGCTCGGCGCGACCCTCGGGTAGGGCATCTCCCGCTTGATCGGGTCAGCGCGCGGGGGCGTCGCCTCGTGGCACGAACACGGCGTCGACGAACCGGGCCGCAGCGTGACCGTCCTCGAGATCCAGGAACGACTTGTGGAAGATCTCGTACGCCTCGGCGTACTCCGCGACCACGGCTTCGATGTCGAGCACCGCGCCCGCCACCTCATCGGTCGTGCTGAGGAACGGCCCCGGGGCCGTCGGCTCGTAGTCGAGCAACCACCCGCGGGTCTGCTGGTAACGCTCGAGGTCCGGCACCAGGAACAGCATGGGCTTGGTTGTGATGGCGTAGTCGAACCGGAGCGATGAGTAGTCGAGCACGGCCAGGTCGGACGCCAGGTAGAGATCGGCCGGGTCCGGATAGTCCGTGACATCGATGATCTGCGGGGAGATGCGGATCCGGTGCCTGGTGCGCGCGTGGAACGCGTGGCCCCTGACCAAGATCGCGTAGCGGTCACCGAGCCGACGGGCCAGCAGCTCGGCGTCCAGGAAGTCGCCCATCGACGCGCGGTGGTCGTCGGCCGAGAGATAGTCGCGGAACGTCGGCGCATAGAGGATCGCGGTCACGTCGGCGCTGATGCCGAGCTCGCGCCGGGTCGAGCGCCGGATGCCGGGTGCCTCCGGCGACTGGAGGACGTCGTTACGCGGGTAACCGATCTCCAGCACCGGCCCGTGGTACGCGAAGTCACGGGTCAACAGCGGAGTCGCATATCGTGCGGGGGACACCAGGTAGTCCCACTCGTCGGCTCGCTCGTCCATCGAGTCGATGGCGGCCCGTGACATCTGGAGGTTCTCCCAGTGCGGATGTCCCATCTGCTTGAACGGGTAGCCGTGGAACGTCGCGATGATCACCTGTCCGGGCGGCTTGCGGTAGTACGGCGGCTGGTACATATTCTCGATGTAGTACTTCGCCGTCCGCATCCGGCGGAACCACTCACTGCTGTTGCGTGCGACCGGGATCCCCCCCTCGGGTACGGGCACGGAGTAGTCGACGACAGACCAGAACACCGGTATGTCGGCGCCCCTTCGTCTGAGCTCCTCGTGGACGGGTGCCCCGTTGCATCCGGCGATCTCACCGAAGTTCGCCTGGATGAACAGTCCTTCCAGCCGGTCGGAACGCTCCCGCGATCGTGCGGCCAGCTCGAGCCTGTTCCGGCGGAACGGGCCGCGAGCATCGGCATCGACCGGTGGCATCAGGCGTACCCGGAGGGCCCGTCCGACGAAGCGTTTCAACAGCGCAGTCGTCGTCGGGCTGTGCTGCTCGACCGGCAGCTGCTCGGTCAGGAGGTCGCTCACCGTCGCCGTGCCCTGCCTTTGTCCCTCGGGCGTCGAGACCACGAAGTCGACGGTGTAGATCGCTGTCGGCAGCGGAAGCTCGCCGAACCGCCAGGCCCGGTGCCGCAGCGGTACGGACACCTCGAAGGTGCCGTCGCGCACCTCGACCGATGCAGGCGACGACGTCGCCTTGGGCGCAGTGAGGCTGAGGGTGAGCGCGCACGTGTCGACACCGCGGGTACGCCCCGACAGATGCAACACGTCGTCCTCGATCTGCGCGCTGTCGAACTCGACCGAAACGGGCCCGACGACCAAGGTGACGCCAGCGCGGTACGACCGTTCGACGGTGACCCCACATTCTCCGATCCGTGCGCCCAGAGAGCGGGTCAGCTCGGCACCGGTCGTCACCAACGCAACATCGCCTGAGGTCATCACGGCCCGCAGAGACCACATCGCAGCGTGCTGGTCCGACTTCCTCCGGCCGACCATCGAGCTCGGGAGGTTGAAGGCGAACGGCACCACGCCGTCGTCGGCTGAACCAACGGTGAACTCGTGCTCGGCATCTGAGCCGAGACGAACCAGCTGAAGGCTCCTGATCCGGGCACCTGTCGTGACCTTCAACCGGCCGGAAAGCGCGCGTCCCTCGAGATGCATCCGGTCGGCCACGACCTCTCGCCGCAGGCAATGGAGCTTGAAGTTGGGCTGGACGGGAGGTGCGCCGTGCAGCAACCAGGTGTCGAACAGGTAGGGCGCGAGATGCTGGGCTGATCCGCCGTCTTGGACCTCGGAGACCTCGGTCGTCCGGTCGAGGCGCCCGGTGCGAACCCGGAGCAGGAACCGCCAGGTGTCTCCCGGCTGAGGGTCGCAGCGGTCCATCAGCTCGCGGACACGAAAGACGGCGGTGAAGCAGCCCTGGACGTAGTCTGCCCACTTGTCCTCGAGCGGCGGGGAGAGTCGCCGGTCGGCGTTCGGCTCGATGGTCGCTTCGAGCTGCTCGCCGGTTCGGACGTGTTCCAGCGTGAGGTCGATCAGGGTCTGCTGTACCGAGAGGTCGACGTACCTGAAATAGCCCCAGCCAGCGACGCGCAGACGTCCGTCGCCCGTCCACGCCGCGGTGTCGACGCGGTGGATCAGCGGGATGTGCTCGTCGGGGAAGCGGTACATCTCGGGGGGAAGGTCGACGTCCGGGTCCTCGAAGGTGGGAAGTTGGACCGTCAAGCCGGCTGGTCCCAGCTCGGCAGGGAACCTGCTGGGGCTGTATCCGTGCTGCCGCCTGAACTCATCGAACTCCTGGCGCAGGTTGCGGCGGACAAGCTCGACCGCTACCCGATGCTGCGGCTCGACGCTCGCGAGAACACGTTGCGGTGTCACGTCCATGAGCTTCACGACCGCGGCCCGGATCTCCTCCCAGTACGCGTCCTGGACGATTGACTTGTTGTTGAGATACCAGTGGAAGTGGGTGGAGTAGATGGTCTCGAGCCAAGCCTCGTAGATCGGCTCCGTGGCTTCGGTGGTGAGGATCGACAGGCTGAGGTTCCATGCCTCGATCCGGTCGCGCAGGTCGCTCAGGGTATGGACCTGCTGGCTGATCGAGCTGGCGTCGTCGCGTCGGCGCCACTCGTAGGTAACCATCGGCAACACGTCGATTCGAGACGCGCGCGCGTACAGCTGGGTGACGAGGGGTTGGTCCTCGTACGCGACGCCCTCACGGAACCACAAGCCGCATCGTCGCCAGAAGTCCGTTCGGTAGAGCTTGCCGGGGGTGTAGTTGTTTCGGACGATCTGCGGGAAGTCCGATGGCGAGACGCCGATCCGCGTCTCGGAGTGCAGATGCATCCATTTCGGTCGCCGACGACCGTTGGAGTCGAACCTGGCCAGCGCGCCGACCACGAGATCAGAGCCGCTTCGCTCGGCCGTGTTCACCATCCGCAGTACGCCGTGGGCAGGCATCACGTCGTCGGAGTCGACGAAGCACAGGTAGTCGCCGCGTGCATTCCTGATGCCTGCGTTGCGTGCCGCGCCGAGCCCGCCGTTGGGTTGTCGGACGACCCGGATCCGCGGGTCGTCGGCAGCGTGCCGCGCGACGATCTCTGCCGAGCGGTCGGTCGAGCCGTCGTCGATCACGATGATCTCGAGTGTCCGGTAGTGCTGGTCCCGCAGACTGGTCAGGCACTCGTCGACGTACTTCTCGACGTTGTAGAGGGGGACGATGACGCTCACCAGCGCCGACGGCTTATCGCCTGCCGCCCGCCGGTGAACCCTCCTGGCAAGGCGTACGACCGGCGGCGGCAATTTGCGAGCAAGTTCGCGAAGTCTGGGCCGTGGCGGCATCCGTTGTTGCTTCCCATCTGCGCTGCGAACGGCGGACGATCGGCAACCTTACCCGCGGTGCCCGCTCGTACCCGAGCCGACGGCACATCTGCGGCCGCATCCTCGCGAGTATGCTGCGACGGCAGCCACCCGAGTACGAGGGGAGTCCTCCTTGTCGGAACCTCGTGAGCTCGGCGTAGCTGCGAACCTTGTCCACCATGCACCCCGTCGGTTCGTGCTCGTCACCGGCGCCGGGAGGAGTGGTACGAGCACCGTCGCCGGATCTCTGAACTACCTCGGACTTCATGTCCCTCGCCCGTTTCTCGGGAGCAACAAGTCGAACCCACGAGGGTTCTTCGAGTCACGATGGCCGATCCAGTTCCACCGCGAGATCCTCGACCGGGTCCACGTCGACATCGTCGACGGTCGTCCGGATGCGCTCCAACAGGTGCGCGAGGTGCTGACTCCCGATGACCGCGCGAAGGTCGAGCGCTGGCTTCTCGAGGAGGGCGGGTTCGCTCCGCAGCTGGCCGTCAAGGACCCCCGCTCGGCATGGATGCCCGGTATCTGGTTGGAGGCCGCACACGACGCCGGACTACGGGGCAGCTATCTGACGATGATCCGGCATCCGGCAGAGGTCGTCGGCAGCCGTGCGACGTACTACGCGAAGGGGGACGAGCAGCACGTCCGGCGGTATCAGGTGACGAGCCTCGGCCGATGGATCAACGCAAACCTGATCACCGAGCACCAGACCCGGGGAGCCACTCGTACGTTCGTGCGGTACCAGGACCTGATCGAGAACTGGCGAAAGGCGATGTCCCGGGTACGAGACGACTTGGACCTGGTCTACAACACGGACCTCGCCGCCGGCGAGCCGCACCCGCTCGACGACTTCATCGACCCGGCGTTGCGACGTCACCAGGTGACGTGGGACGAGATCGACATGCCCGTCGAGCTGCGCGAGATCGCCGAGGAGACCTGGCGCGCCCTCGAGACCCTGGCGGACGGCCGCGGCGCCGACGAGCACGCCGACGCGACGCTGGACTCACTGGCCGAGCGCTATGCGCGGCTCTTCGAGAACGCGGCCGCGATCGCGCACGATGTCACGGCCGCCGAGGTGAAGCGCGCTCGTCAGGTGACCGAGCGGCAAACCCGCGCGAGGATGCGCAAGCAACTGGCTGCGAAGCAGCCCGCCACTTCGGTTGCCGGGGCACCTCGGCCGCCGATCTTGTCGAAGGTCGCGACCGCGGTCCGCCGGCGGATCGGTCGTTAGTGTCGCCGCGGCGGGTCCGGTCGTCCGGGTATCGTGACCAAGATGATGCTCCCCGGACGCCGGCGCACCGCGCGGTCGCCGGCTCTGAGCGTTGTGGTGCCCGTCTTCAACGTGGAGCCGTACGTCACGGAGTGCCTCGACAGCATCAAAGGCCAGACCCTGCGTGACGTCGAGGTCATCGTCGTCGACGACGGGTCGACCGACGGCTCGGGTGCTCTGGTCAGCGACTACGCAAGCCGGCATTCGGACATCCGGGTGCTGCGCACGTCCAACCACGGGCTGGGAGCCGCTCGCAACGCCGGCCTACAGGTGTGTCGAGGCAGGTACGTCACGTTCGTCGACGCCGACGACACCGTGCCCCCGCAGGCCTTCGAGCTCCAGGTCGAGACGCTGGAAGACACGTCGTCGGACTTCGCGATCGGCTCGTTGAGGCGGATGATGCCGAACCGGTCCGTCGAGCCGCCCTGGTTGCGCAGGCTGCATCACACCCGACGGACTGGAATCTCGGTCCGCGAGTTCCCCGACATCCTGCTTGACGTGTTCGCATGCAACAAGGTCTTCCGGCGGTCGTTCTGGGATCGGGCCGGGCTGCGGTTCGTCGAGGGCGTTCGGTACGAGGACCAGGTGGTCTTGACCGAGGCGTACCTGAAGGCGCAGGCGTTCGACGTCTTGATCCGCCCGGTCTACAACTGGCGGATCCGTGACGACCGAACGTCGATCACCCAGCGTCGGCATGAGCTCGACGACCTGCGGGACCGCATCGTCACGAAGCAGATGTCCACGTCGCTCGTCGAGAACCTCGGCACTGACCAGGTGCGGTCGACCTGGTACCGGAAGGTGCTGCCGATGGACATGCCGCTGTATTTCTGGGAGATCCTCGGCTGCGACGACGACTACTGGAACCTCTTGCGCCATGGTGTCCGCGAACTCTGGGCAGCAGGACCACCGCTGACCGAGTCGACACTGCGTACGCACATGAGATTGGTGGCCTGGCTGGTGGAACACGACCGGCGAGAGGAGGCGGAGACGGTCCTTCGATACGTCGAGGACCACGGCCGTGAGCCGCCGCAGGCCCGACGGGACGGTCAGGTCGTGTCCGTGCTGCCCTACCTCGACGATCCTGACTCGATCATTCCCAAGGAGCTCTACCGGCTGGCAGACCACGAGTCGGTGCTGTTGGGCGACACGGTCTGAGCAGGGCGCCCTGAGCGCTGGGCTCATGTCGGTCGACCGGATGGCTTGTGGACAGTATCCAGAAGAAGTCGCCGAGTCCGGGGCTGGCGGTGAGGTCCGCAACCTGGGACGCAGCAGACAGTTCCCGGACGTACGCCGCGGGGTCCGAGGTCGCCAACTGTCGGGGTGGCCGGACGCCGCTCAACCCGAGGTCCTTGAGCATCTCGCGCTGCGTGCGCACGGCGGCATCGACGTTCGCGGCAACGGAGTCCACCGCCACGTGCGCGGTGAGGTCATGACGGCCGTCGGGGGTGGGCGCCGTCTGGCGTCCATTGCGGTAGGACGTGAGCGTTCCTCCGACCGGACGGTGGGCGAGCTGATGGCCGTAGTCGATGGCGACCGCGGCGCCGTGGCCCAACCGGATGACGACGTCGGCCCACGCCTGGTCGCGGCTCAGGCCCACCTCGGCACGATCACCGGTGTCCGTCAGCGGCCACCAGCGCGCCAGCCAGTCGACGGAGTCCTGGTCGGCCGGCGCTCCGAGTCGCTCGACACCGGCCGGGTTGACCTCGACCATGCGGACCGTCCCGTGCTCGTCGAGCTGAACCACGGGACACGCGATGTTGTCGAGGTATTCGTTCGCGACGACGAGCGCGTCGAGCGCGTCGGGCAGCGCCTGGACCCAGGCCAGGTCGGGAGGCACGACCGCAGAGCGCTCGCGCAGCTCGACGGCGGTGAGCACGAGGTCGGGGTCCAGTGCACGCAACGTGCCGAGCAGCTCGCCGGAACCCGAACCGACGTCGACGACGTGGTCGACGCCGAGCCGGCGGGCCAGCGTCCGGATCGCGGTGGCAAGTCCGGTGCCGACGTGCGCCGAGGTGGTGAAGTGATCGGCTGGCCGGTTGCGCCGGTAGAAACCGCTGGGACCGTACAGCGCGGCTTCCCACGCCTGCCGCCAAGGGACCCAGGGACCTCCGATGGAGCACAACATAGTGTCGAGTACACCAACATTTCCGCCCCGTTGCGCGACGACGGAGCGGCGATCTGCGGTGTCGGCCGTCGTTGCTGATGACACCGCGATGAGCCTCCGCCGGCGCCTTTGCAACTCATCGACATCGCCGCTCACGACGGACAACGTTGGTTGGCGCGGCACTTGAGGGCGCGTCGGATCGGTTAGGGGTCGTGGTTGTCTTCGACGATGTGGGTGTGGCCGGTTGGGCTGGTCCAGGTGTAGGTGTGGGTGTCGTTGCAGACGACTTTCCATTGGCCGAATGTCTTGAGTCGGTGGTGGCGTCGGCACAAGGGTTGTCCGTTGTCAACGGTGGTTTGTCTGGGTGGGTCGGGGCCGGTCTCGGTTCGCCGGTAGGGCTCGCGGTGGTCGGTGTCGCAGCGTTCGGATCGGGTCCGGCAGCCGGGAAACACGCAGCGTGGGTGGAGGACGCGGATCGCGGCTTGTTGGGTGCGGGTGAAGGTGTAGCGGTTGGCGTCGTAGACCATGACGGCGTTGTTGACGGGGTCGGTGAACAGCCGCCGGATCGTGGTGGTCGCTGATTGGAGCGCGAGCAGGCGGGCCTGTTCGGCGGTGATCGGTCCGTACCCGTCGAGTTCGGCTGGTTCGTCGGTGACGCCGAGCAGCGCGTCGGCGGTCATGGTCACCCGAAGCGTCGTCGTCGCGATGCCGGCGACGTCGCAGGCGGCCGGCTGGTCGGCCGACGTGCTCGCGGGTCTCATGGTGGCGTTGGCCGGGCTGAGGTAGCCGAGGAGGGCGTTCACGGCGAGGTCGCAGCGGCGGGCGTCGAGGCCGCGACGGTCGTTGTCGGCCGCCCTCTCGCTTGGATTTTCCGTGTCGGCCTCACGGTTGCTGCGACTGTCGCTGTTGGCCGCGCCGTCGCGGTGGGCGCGGGCGTGTTCGGTCAGCCGTTCGTCGATCAGGGCGAGGACGTCGAGTGGCGCGGTCAGCCACAGCACGCCCATCCCGTGCCCGGCCGAGAACACGCTGAGGTAGCGTTTTCGGAACGCGTCGGCGGCCTGTTGTTTGTCGGTGTCTGGGTAGAGCCTCGCGATCCGCCGGCGGGCGTACGAGCGGAGCTTCCCGGGTGTCCGGGTGAGGGCCGCTTCGGCCAGAGCCGGGTCGACTGCGGCTGCCTGGCGTTCGGTCAGCTCGCGGGTCTCCTCCGAGATCACTCGGGCTCGCGGGTAGTCGATCCGGCCGGCGCCGAAGTCGCTGCGGGTGCACTCGAGCCGGTAGCCAAGGTCGAGTCCGACGCTGATCAGGTCGGTCGCGGCGGTCTCCGAGCAGTGCAGCTCCACGGCGAGCTCGTAGACGCAGAACTGCGACGCCCAGGGAGTGCCGTCGCCACCGTACGGGCGGAGGCCGTCGAGACCCTCACCGATCCCGAATCCGTTGACGTCGCGGTGCCGAAGAGCGAACACGGCGGCGGTCTCGCACTTCTTGGCGTCCAGCCGTGCGGAGGCGCGAGCCAGATCGGCTGCGAGGTCGAGCAGCTGGTCGGATCCGAGGGCCCGCGGGTGCGCATCGAGGGCTTGCGATGCTTCGTCGACCCAGCCGCGGGCCGCCAGTGACCGCGACATCGGCACGGCGACCGGTGAGGTCGCGTACTCAGGTCGCCAGGTCAACGGCACTGTCTCGATCATGTGTTCTAGTATACCGGATCGCCCACCAAATACCCCGAAACCCAATGGTGGAAAGGAATTCTCGCCCGGGTGCATGGTTGCTCACGAGCGAAGGAATGGTCAAGACCTGTGGATTGGCGTGCCACGATGAGGTGCTGAGATCAGTTGCTGGAAGGGGACGACGTTGTCGGAGCGATCAGGAACCCTCGCTGACGATCCGTTCAGTGGTCGGCACCCAACCAGTCACGAACGGCTGACTGGACTGCCCTGGGATGCGTCGTACCACGACGGCCCTGCGCCTTGGGATATTGGCCAGCCGCAGCCAGCAATAGTGCGTTTGGCATCCGAAGGCGGATTCGCCGGAGCGGTGCTCGATGCGGGCTGCGGGACCGGCGAGAACGCTCTTCACGTCGCCTCGCTGGGATTGTCGGTTCTGGGCGTTGACGTGGCTGAGACGGCACTGGCGATTGCCCGAGCGAAGTCCGACGACCGTGGGCTCGAGGTTGAGTTCGCTGCGGCTGACGCGTTCCATCTGGAGCGTTTGGGGCGCAGGTTTGAGACGGTGCTGGACTGCGGACTGTTCCACACCTTCGACGGCGACGAGCGACCAGGATACGTGGCGAGTCTAGCGTCGGTGATCGAGCACGATGGGACCCTGTATGTGTTGTGCTTCAGTGACGAGGGTCCCGATACTGGCCCGCACCCCATCAGTCAGGAAGAGCTGAGAGCGGCATTCAAACCCAGCGATGGATGGAATGTCGCCGCCATCGAACCGGACCGGGTTCAGACGAGATACAACGACCTCGGCGCACCGGCCTGGTTCGCGACAATCAAACCGACCTAGACTGCGGGATTGGGCGAGGGAGTCTCGATGGCACAGACGACACAAGGACTCCGACGGATCCTCTCCGTTCCCCTGGTGTACGAGACGTTTCAACGTGTCGTCGGCTCGACGCGGGTGCGACGCGAACTGGTGGACAGGTACGTGCGTCCCCGGCCCGGACTTCGGGTCCTCGACATCGGTTGTGGGCCGGGCGCCCTCATCGAGCACCTGCCTGGCGTTGCCTACACCGGTACGGATCTGAGCGCCGCGTACATCGCATCCGCGAAGCGGCGGTTCGGAAATCGAGGGCGCTACCTCGTGGGCCGAGTCGACGACCTCGAATCCGAGGAGCTCGGCGTGTTCGACGTGGTCATCGCGAAGAGCCTGATTCACCACATCGACATGGATGAGGCACTGCACCTGTTGGAAGTCGCATCCGCGGTGCTCGCGGACGACGGCCGCTTCGTGTCGCTCGACGCGGCTTATACCGACGAAATGTCTCGAGCCGCGCGATTCGTGGTCAGCCGCGACCGTGGACAGAGCGTTCTCACGCCGGACGGCTACAAGTTGCTGGCCAGCCGGGTGTTCGCTGATGTCGACGTCTCGGTCCATCACGACCTCCTGCGGATCCCGTACACGCATGTCTTCATGTCCTGCTCTGACCCCCTGCGCGCCGATGTTGCCGACCGTACGGCGGACCACGGGTGACCACCGTCGAGGCGTGCGCGCGAGGCGGTGTGTGATCCAGGCCACGGGAATGTCACCTGCCCGCGGGAACGTTCCACACTAGGGTGAGCCAGGCAGCCACCCTCTGTGTGCGCGCGAGTGCAGCAGATGTGAGCCAGCAAGCCGTCCGGTACCCCTGTGTACTGGAACGAAAGGCACAGCAGATGGTCAGTTCGACGACGTGCCCGCCCGTCGGCGTGATCGGGGCGGGACGCGTCGGTGCCGTTCTCGGTGCCGCGCTGGTCGACGCCGGTCACCATGTGTGCATGGTCGCCGGTGAGTCGCCGGCGTCGCGCACCCGGATCGAGACGCTCCTACCCGGCGTTCCGGTCGGAAAGCCAACCGCGGGCGCCCGGGCGGCCGCTCTGCTCCTCCTGACCGTTCCCGACGACACCCTCGACAACGTCGTCCGGATGCTGACGGCGTCCGGCGCAATCCACGCCGGCCAGTACGTCGTCCACACCAGCGGACGTCACGGTATCGCCGTGCTGAAGCCCGCGGTCGACGTCGGAGCCCGGGCGATCGCATTGCATCCTGCGATGACGTTCACCGGAACCGACCTCGACCTCGCCCGGCTCGCCGGCTGCATCTTCGGAGCGACGGCGCTCGCAGCGGAGCGACCCGTCGCCGAAGGCCTGGTCGCCGATTTCCGCGGTCGAATCGCCTGGATCGCCGAGACCGACCGCAATCTCTACCACGCGGCGCTCGCACACGGCGCCAACCATCTCGTCACACTGGTCAACCAGTCGATGGACATGCTCCGAGCCGCCGCGCCGGGCACGGACCCGGCGGAGATCTTGCGGCCCCTGTTGTCGGCGGCGCTCGACAACGCGCTCACGTACGGCGACGTCGCCCTGACCGGGCCGATCGTCCGGGGAGACGTCGAGACCGTACGAAAGCATGTCCAGCACATCGCAGCCAGCGCCCCGCAGTCGCTCGATGCGTACCTTGCGCTCGCCCGTTCGACGACCGGACGTGCGGTCGGTGCTGGTCGGCTCGAGCCACGCCGGGCGGCCGCGATCCTCCGGGTCGTCGCCGACCTCGTGGGCGAACACTCGAGCCCGTGACGGCGGTCGTAGCTCAGACCACTCGGGAGCTGCATCGGCTCATCTCCCGACCCGGCCTCACCCGGCCCCGCGTCGCACTGGTGCCGACCATGGGGTCTCTTCACGACGGGCATCTGACCCACATCGAGGTCGCGTCGAAGCACGCCGAGCTGGTGGTGGTCTCGGTGTTCGTCAACCCGCTTCAGTTCGGGCCGGCCGAGGACCTCATGCGGTACCCGCGAAGCCTCGAGGCCGATGTGGCGGCAGCACTGTCGGCCGGCGCAGGCGTCGTCTTCGCGCCCGGCCTCGAGGAGATGTATCCCGACGGTGAGCCGCAGGTCACCATCGACCCGGGACCGATCGGCGCCGAGCTCGAGGGCGCGGCGCGGCCTGGTCACTTTCGCGGTGTGCTCACCGTGGTCGCGAAGCTGTTCGGGATCGTCCGCCCCGACGTTGCCACTTTCGGTGAGAAGGACTACCAGCAGCTCGTCCTCGTCGAGCGGATGGTCAGTGACCTCTGTCTGCGCGTCGATATCGTCAAGGTTCCGACGGTACGGGAAACGGACGGGCTGGCGTTGAGCTCACGTAACGGCTACCTGTCCGGGCCGGAGCGCGAGCGCGCCTTGGTGCTGTCTCACGCGTTGCGTGCGGGCCAGACGGCCGAAGCCGTCGGCGGCGGCGCCGTCCGGACCGCCGCCGCGGCGGTTCTGCGCGACGTGCCCGGCGTCGATGTCGACTACGTCGAGCTTCGCGGCGAACAGCTCGGCGAGGCGCCTGTCGCCGGACCAGCACGGCTGCTGGTCGCGGCGCGGGTCGGTTCGACACGGCTGATCGACAACTGCCCGATCCGGTTGGGCTCGAAGGTGCCCCGATGACCGCACCTCACGCTTCGCGGGATCGCCACCATCTTCGGCCGACCGACCCGATGTCGTCCGTTGGAACGTAGGCTCGTGGACCATGACCGACCGACCCGTCGAGGATGCGGACACTGCCGACCTGCCGGAGCAGCAAAGGATCCGTCACCAGAAGCGGGCCGAGCTGCTGAGACGCGGCATACCGCCGTACCCACTCAAGGTGCCGCGTACGCACACGCTGCACGAGATCCGGAGGACATTCGACGACGCAGAGCTCGAGCCGGACACCCGTACCGGCCTCGACGTCTCGTTGACCGGTCGGGTGATCTTCCTTCGCAACACCGGCAAGCTCTGCTTCGTCCGGCTCAGAGAAGGTGACGGAACAGAGCTACAGGCGATGCTGTCGGTGGCCGAGATCGGTGAGCAGTCGCTGACCACCTTCAAGGCGCTGGTGGACATCGGCGACCTGCTCAGCGTCACCGGCGAGGTCGTGACGAGCCGTCGCGGGGAGCTGTCCGTCCAGGTGACCGCGTGGCAGCTCGCGGCCAAGGCGCTGCGCCCGCTGCCCGTGGACCACAAGACCATGAGCGACGAGTCCCGGGTCCGGCTGCGCTACCTCGACCTCATCCTCCGGCCGGAGGCCCGCGAGATGGTTCGCGCCAAGGCGACGGTGCTGGGCTCCCTTCGCTCGACCTTGGGAGTTCGTGGGTTCGTCGAGGTCGACACTCCCGTCCTTCAGCTCACCAACGGTGGTGCTGCGGCGCGTCCGTTTCGCACGCACCTCAACGTCTTCGACCAAGAAATGTTGCTACGGATCGCACTCGAGCTCGATCTGAAGCGAGCGATGATCGGCGGTATCGACCGGGTCTACGAGATCGGCAAGACCTTTCGCAATGAGGGCATCGACTCAACTCACGCGGCTGAATTCCTCATGTTGGAGGCCTATCAGGCGTATGCGGACTACCACACGATGGCCGATCTGCTGCGTGCATTGATCGTCGATGCAGCGCGTTCGGTCGGGCGGACGGTGGTGCCAGCGCGAGACGGCTCGGAAATCGATCTCGAGGGCGAGTGGCGACGGGCAACCGTACTCGATCTCGTCAGCGGGGCCGTGGGCGAGGACATCACCTCGGAAACAGGCGACGATGTCCTGCGTAAACTTGCGTCGGACCACGCCGTCGTGCTGCAGCAAGCCTGGACTCCGGGGGAGATCGTCGTGGAAATGTACGAAAAGCTGGTCGAGCACACGCTCATCACCCCAACCTTTGTCATGGACTACCCGGAGTCGGCCAAGCCGTTGGCGCAACCGCACCGCAGCGAGCCGGGGCTGGTCGAGGCGTTTGACCTGGTCATCAATGGTGTCGAGGTCGCACCGGCGTACTCGGAGCTGAACGACCCGGTGATCCAGCGTGAGCGTCTGGTCCAGCAGTCACTGCGGGCTGCCGCCGGCGAGGCCGAGGCAATGGACTTGGATGAGGTGTTTCTACGCGCAATGGAGTTCGGGATGCCGCCGGCGGGTGGCATGGGGTTAGGCATCGACCGATTGGTGATGCTGTTGATGGGCACCGGTATCCGCGAAGCCATATTGTTTCCGCTGGTCCGGCCCGAGTGATGGCGCAGCGCTCATGGAGCGTTTTCGGCGGGTATTTCGCTTCGAACCAGCCACCTGCCGTGCATCTGCCGTCCGTTCCGATATGCTCGCTGCGATGTGAATTCGCGAGGTAAAGCTGCCTCGTTTCGACATGTTCAGGGAGGTGGCCTCCGTGGCCAAGAGAGTGCAAGTCATGGTCGAGGACGACCTGGACGGTAAACCGGCCGACGAAACGGTGAAGTTCGGCTTGGACGGCGTCAGCTACGAGATCGATCTCACGTCGGCGAACGCACGCAAGCTCCGGGAGGCGCTGGCATCGTACGTTTCGGCAGGACGTCGTACGACCGCTCGACGCCGGGGACGCGGGCGCGGCCAGGCCGCGGGAAGCACGCCCGCCGACATCCGCGACTGGGCGCGCTCTCAGGGTTACGACGTGTCCGACCGCGGTCGAGTGTCCGCCGAGATCCGAGCGGCGTACGACGCCGCGCACTGACAGATTCGTCCCGTATTCGACGCTGGGACCGGAACATCGGGCGGCTCCTGGTCGTTTGAGCATTCAGAGACCGGGTGCTGTCGAAGTGTGGTGTCCAAAGTGACGCGTACGATGGCGGAACAGCAGAGTTTTTGAGGAGCGTCGAGTCCATGTTCGAGAGGTTCACCGACCGTGCACGTCGGGTTGTCGTCCTGGCTCAAGAAGAGGCCAGGATGCTCAGCCACAACTACATCGGGACCGAGCACATCCTCCTGGGCCTGATCCACGAGGGCGAGGGCGTCGCCGCGAAGGCGCTCGAGAGCCTCAACATCTCGTTGGAGGCCGTGCGCGAGCAGGTCGAGGAGATCATCGGCCAGGGCCAACAGGCGCCGAGCGGTCACATCCCGTTCACCCCCCGGGCCAAGAAGGTCCTCGAGCTGAGCTTGCGGGAGGCTCTCCAGCTCGGACACAACTACATCGGCACCGAGCACATCCTGCTCGGCCTGATCCGCGAAGGCGAGGGGGTCGCCGCCCAGGTCCTCGTGAAGCTCGGCGCCGATCTCAACCGCGTCCGCCAGCAGGTCATCCAGCTGCTTTCGGGTTTTCAGGGCAAGGAGACGGCTGCCTCGGGCGCACCGACCGAGAACGCTCCGTCCTCATCTCTCGTGCTCGACCAGTTCGGCCGCAACCTCACGCAGGCCGCGCGAGAGGGAAAGCTCGACCCGGTGATCGGTCGCGAGAAGGAGATCGAGCGGGTCATGCAGATCCTCTCGCGGCGTACCAAGAACAACCCCGTCCTCATCGGCGAACCCGGTGTTGGGAAGACCACGATCGTCGAGGGACTGGCCCAGGACATCGTCCGCGGCGATGTACCCGAGACGTTGAAGGACAAGCAGATCTACACGCTCGACCTCGGTGCGCTCGTTGCCGGGTCCCGTTACCGCGGTGACTTCGAGGAACGCCTGAAGAAGGTCCTCAAGGAGATCCACACCCGGGGCGACATCGTCTTGTTCATCGACGAGATCCACACCCTGGTCGGCGCCGGCGCCGCCGAGGGCGCAATCGACGCGGCGAGCATCCTCAAGCCCAAGCTGGCCCGCGGCGAGCTTCAGACGATCGGCGCGACCACGCTCGACGAGTACCGTAAGCACCTCGAGAAGGATGCAGCACTCGAACGTCGGTTCCAACCGATTCAGGTCGCCGAGCCGACGATCGCGCACACGATCGAGATGCTCAAGGGGCTGCGTGACCGCTACGAAGCGCATCACCGGGTGACCATCACCGACGAAGCACTGGTGTCTGCGGCAACGCTGGCTGACCGTTATATCTCCGACCGCTTTCTGCCCGACAAGGCGATCGACCTGATCGACGAAGCCGGTTCCCGGCTGCGGATCCGCCGGATGACGGCGCCGCCCGATCTACGCGAGTTCGAGGAGAAGATCGCCGATGTCCGGCGCAAGAAGGAAAGCTCGATCGATGCACAGGACTTCGAGCTGGTCGCGTCGTTGCGCGACGAGGAGAAGAAGCTCACCCACGCCAAGCTCGAGCGTGAGAAGCAGTGGAAGGCCGGCGACATGGACATCGTCGCCGAGGTCGACGAGGAGCTCATCGCCGAGGTCCTCGCGATCGCGACCGGTATCCCGATCGTCAAGGTGAGCGAGGAGGACTCGATCCGGTTGCTGAAGATGGAAGACGAGCTCCACAAGCGCGTCATCGGCCAGGACGAGGCGATCAAGGCACTGTCGCGTGCGATCCGTCGTACCCGGGCCGGCCTCAAGGATCCCCGGCGACCTGGTGGCTCGTTCATCTTCGCCGGCCCATCCGGCGTCGGAAAGACCTGGTTGTCGAAGTCGCTGGCCGAGTTCCTGTTCGGCGACGAGGACGCGCTGATCCAGCTGGACATGAGCGAGTACTCCGAGAAGCACACCGTGTCGCGGCTGTTCGGGTCGCCTCCCGGCTATGTCGGGTACGAAGAAGGCGGTCAGCTGACCGAGAAGGTCCGGCGCAAGCCGTTCTCCGTCGTGCTCTTCGACGAGGTCGAGAAGGCGCACCCCGACATCTTCAACTCGCTGTTGCAGATCCTCGAGGAAGGCCGTCTCACCGACTCGCAGGGGCGGGTGATCGACTTCAAGAACACCGTCATCATCATGACGACCAACCTCGGTACTCGTGACATCTCCAAGGGCGTCAACCTCGGCTTCATGCAGTCCGGAGACACCGCCCAGTCGTACGAGCGGATGAAGAACAAGGTGACGGAGGAGCTCAAGCAGCACTTCAAGCCGGAGTTCCTCAACCGGGTCGACGAGATCATCGTGTTCCCGCCGCTCACCCAGGACGAGATCATCTCGATGGTCGACATGATGATCAGCAGCCTCGAGATGCGTCTGAAGGACCGCGACATGGCCCTCGAGCTCACGACTGCCGCCAAGGTCAGACTCGCCCATCGTGGGTTCGACCCGGTGCTCGGTGCTCGCCCGCTGCGCAGGACCGTCCAGCGCGACCTCGAAGACGTGCTCGCCGAGAAAATGCTGTACGGCGAGGTCGGGCCCGGCCAGATCGTGCTCGTCGACGTCGAGGGCGAAGGTGACGACGAACACTTCGTCTTCGCCGGTACGAAGCGGTCCGAGCTGCTCGACCTGCCTCCTGTCGAGGAGGTCGCGCCGCCCGCCTAGCCGTGTCTCTACCAGCGGTTGAGAAGCGCGCGCAAATCCGCTCGATCCTTCAGCCAGACTTCGAGAAACGGCGTCCGGACAGCACAACTCTGAAACCCCGGCAGGAATGATCGAGCGTGCCCTCGAACCGCGCTGATCCCGATCGCGCCGAACTCGACCGCGCCGAACTGCACCACCGGCTGCGGAGGCAGCTGGATCACCGGTTCTTCTGCGTGTGGCTGAGGAACGGATCGCAATCCGGCTCAATCCTTCAGCCGATGTGATTGGACCACGGTTTGTTGTCACAACACACCACGCTCGACCTGGAGAACGGTCCCGCCACCGTGCCGACGCCGGCACTGGCACTCTCGGATGGTCAGCTACGCGCGATTGGCCTCGACCCCTGCTGGCAGGTTCGGGTTCCAGCCGACGTGGCCCAGCGTGCTCAGCAGCTGAGCCCGTTCACCGATGAACCAGGCGCAGCCACGCCATCAAGCGTCGGTACGGCGGGCGCATCAGACCCCGCGACACCGCCCGTGTCGGCCCCAACGTCGCCGCCCACGTCGACCCTCGCGACACCGCCCACGTCGGTCGCTGCCACGACCGCGACCGCGATGACGCCGAAATGGTCGGCGAGGATGTGGAGCACGTGCACGCCTGGGTCGCCCAGGAGCCTCAGGCCGGCAGGTGTAGCGTCTCGCGGGTCGACACGGCGAGTCCGTCGGCCACCAGGCTGGCCAGTGCACGGTCGCGCTGGACGTCGTCAGGCCACGCCGTACGCACCTGGTCCGGCCCGACCGGTCCGACGGCGGAGCGCAGCACCGCGAGGATGGCGCCCCGACACTGCCGGTCGGTGCCCTCGTATCTCTGGGTTGTGCGTGGTGGACCGTCGTACGCGGGGTAGCCGTCGGCACGCCAACGGCAGACGTCGATGAGCGGGCAACGTGTGCACGCGGGATTGGTTGCTCGGCAGACGAGTGCGCCGAGCTCCATCAGCGCGACGCTGCGTCTCGCGGCTTCCCGGCCGTCGGCGGGCAGCCAACGATCCGCCCGGTCTCTCTCCGGCCTCGTGACCGATTGCGTCGGCAGAGCCTCGCCGCCCAGCAGCCGAGCCAGCACCCGGCGGATGTTGGTGTCGAGCACAACGGTGCGCTCGCGGTAGGCGAACGCTGCGACGGCCGCGGCCGTGTACTCCCCGACCCCGGGCAACGCACGCAGCGCCTCCCGTTCTCGAGGTACACACCCTTCATGCCACCGGTCGATGGCGACGGCGGCGGCGTGCAACCACAGGGCGCGGCGAGGATAGCCGAGCCGCTCCCAACCGCGGATGGCGGCGGCCGGACTGTCGGCAGCCAACGCCGGCGCCGTCGGCCAGGTACGCATCCACTGCTCGTAGACCGGGAGCACCCTCGGCACCGGTGTCTGCTGGAGCATCACCTCGCTGACGAGCACCTCCCATCCGGAGACTCCGGGTCGACGCCACGGCAGGTCGCGGGCCTCGCGCTCGTACCAGCGGAGCAGTGGTCGAGGGTCGGACAACGCGGGCATGTCGGCACCGATGATGCCAGTTCTGCCGGGATGACCGGGATACCGTGGGCGCGTGAGCTCGATCCTGCAGCCGTCGGGTCCCTTGTCCCCACGGGTCTACTGGACCCGCCGGTTGGTCCTGCTGCTCGCCGTCGTTCTCATGCTCGCGGTCGTCTGGTGGCTGATCGGCAAGGCAACGGCATCGGGCGAGTCCGGCTCACCGACCCACCATGCGGGTACGACGACGCCAGGTCCGGGATCGCCCAGATCGACCAAGGCGACGAGTTCGACGCCCGCGACGCCCAAGCACCACCCCAACCGACATCACCCCAACCGGCACCATCGCGGTAACCGACCGTCCGGCACGCACCATCGCACGAACCACCACGAGGGGAAGCCCGGAGCCCGGCAACAGCCACCGGCCACGACGACCCTCGCGAAGCCAACCGGCCCCTGCGACCCGACGGCCGTGACGATCCAGGTCAAGGTGGCAGACCGTCCGACCGCAACTCCTGGTCCGATCCGCCTGATGCTGACGAGCGCGCGGCAGGCAGCGTGCACCCTGACCGTCACGCCCGACAACCTGCTGGTCGAGATCACGTCCGGACCCGACCACGTCTGGTCGTCGGAAGACTGCCCGGACGCAATCACCCAACACGATGTCGTCGTCCGGTCGGCCACGGCGACTCCGTACACGTTGTCGTGGGACGGGTTCCGTTCGGTCAAGCAATGCCGTAACACCGGAGCGATGGCGAAGCCCGGCGGTTACTGGGTCAACGCCGCCTTTCTCGGTGGGGAGCCGGCGCGGGGTTACTTCGACGTTGTGAAGAGGTGACGGCGCCGCCGGACGTGGCGAGTCGACGCTCCTGGGGTGGGTGGGTTCGCACGCGTTCGGCCAGCCCGGCGACGGTCGGGTTCGCCGTCGCAGCCGCGGTCTCGGTTGGCTGGCTGCTCGTGGAACCCACCGGCACGGACCTGGCCGCTCAGGCGACCCGGGTGCGGTTCTTCGCCGACCACGGCTGGACCCCGATCGACCTCCGCTGGTTCGGGGGCCTCCAGTGGCTCAGCTACAGCGTGCTCGTCCCCCCGCTCGGGTCGCTGATGGGGCTGACGACCGTCGCGGTGGTCGCGACCGTGATCTCGAGCAGCCTGTTCGGGCTGACCCTCACCCGCAGCAGGGTGGTGCAACCGAGGATCGGTGCCGCACTCGGTGCGCTGTGCATCGGTGGAAACCTGGTCGCCGGGCGGATCACGTTTGCCGTCGGTGCCGGCTTCGGCCTCGCGGCTGTCGTGATGCTCACGTACGAGGGCCGTTGGCGCTGGGTCGGTGCTGCCGCGATGAGCCTGCTCGCGGGTGCTGCGAGCCCACTCGCTGCGTTGTTCCTCGGTCTTGTTGCGATGACCCTTCTGGTGACGGGACGGTATCGGGAGGCGTTGCTGATCGGCGTTCCGTCAGCCGGTGTCCTGGCCTTCTCGGCCTGGCTCGGACAGGCCGGGGTGATGCCGATCGATCGGTGGGACGTCGGTCGCGGATTGCTCGCCGCGGCGCTGCTCGGGTTGTGCACCGGCTCCCGAACGGTCCGGGTCGCGGCAGTGCTCGCCGGGGTGGGCGTATTCGTCGCGCTGCTCGTGCCGACGCCCGTCGGCTACAACGCAGTGCGCCTGCTCGCCATCTTCGCCGCACCCGTCCTGGTGGCGACCGCCAGGATGCGCCGCCGGGTCGCGGTCCCCGTGGCGGCGGGTTGTCTGCTCGTCGTCCCTCCGCTGACCTTGAACGACCTCCAGGACATCGGTGATCCACAGGTTGCGCAGGAATACTTCACACCGCTCACCACCGAGCTCCGCGGGCTTCCGCTCCATGGACGAGTCGAGGTACCGCCGCTCAGCCAGCGGTGGGAGTCGTACTACGTCTCGCGGGACTTTCCCCTGGCACGGGGGTGGATGACGCAGGTCGACCGCAGGTACGCCAGCCTGTTCTTCGACGGCGCCCTGCGCGCCGACGCGTACCGCGCCTGGCTGAGCGACAACGCCGTTCAGTACGTCGCGGTCGCACGGGCGAAGCCGGCAGCAGCAGGTGTGAAGGAGGTGGGCCTCGTCCGGCGCGGGTTGCCGTACCTGCACCAGGTGTGGACGAACGCCGACTGGACCGTCTATGCAGTCGACAACCCGACTCCCATCGTCACGCCACCGGGCCGGTTGATCGCCCAGGACCAGATCGCGATGTCGTTCGAGATCCCCACGCCTGCGAGCGTGCTGGTTCGCGTGAGATGGTCCCGGTTCTTGACCCTGGCTGGGCCGTCGGCCTGCTTTCGACCGGACGGCGACTGGTTGCGGCTCGAGGTCGCCGCTCCCGGCCGCTACCGGTTGGGAAGTGCGCTTCGGCCAGGCGACCTGCACCCGGTATGCTCCGGGACCGCCCGTCGCTGAATGCCGGGTGCTGACCCGACCAGGTCGCGCCTAGACGTACCGCTCGAGGATGCTGGACTCCGCCAGCCGGGACAGGCCTTCGCGGACCGACCGCGCGCGACTCTCGCCGACACCATCCACAGCCTGCAGGTCGTCGATGCTCGCCGCAAGCAGCTTTTGCAGGCTCCCGAAGTGGTCGACCAGCCGGTCGACGACCAGGCCGGGAAGCCGCGGCACCTTCGCGATCAGCCGGTAGCCGCGCGGCGTAGCGGCAGAGTCCAGGTGCTCCGGGCCGCCCAGCGCGACCGCGCGCGCGACCGCATTCAGGTCCAGCAGGTCGGTCGGCGTCAACCCCACCACCTCCGACATCACCTGGTCGAGGGTCCGGGCCCGCCGCCCGCCGGGAAGGTAGTCGCGGATCACGAGCTCGCGCTCGGCGCCGACTCCCGACACCAGCTCGTCGAGCTGCAGTGCAAGCAGGCGTCCGTCGGTCCCGAGCTCGACGACGTATCCCTCGATCTCCGCGGCGATCCGGAGCACCATCTCGAGCCGCTGCACGACGCTGGCGACATCGCGTACCGTGACCAGGTCCTCGATCTCGAGCGCCGAAAGCGTTCCGCTCACCTCGTCGAGCCGCAGCTTGTAGCGCTCGAGCGTGGCGAGCGCCTGGTTCGCCCGGGACAAGATGGCCGCGCTGTCCTCGAGAGCGTACGTCACGTCGTTGACGTATAAGGAGACGCGCCGCATCGACTGGGACACCGAGATCACCGGATAACCGGTCTGCTTGGCCACCCGCTCCGCGGTGCGGTGCCGGGTACCCGTTTCATCGGTCGGGATCGACGGGTCGGGCATCAGGTGGACCCCGGCCCGGACGATCCTGGTCACATCACGGTCGACGACGATCGCCCCGTCGAGCTTCGCGAGCTCTCGTAGCGCCGGAGCGCTGAAGTCACGGTCGATGCTGAACCCGCCGGTGCAGAGGGCGTCGACCGTGCGGTCGTGACCGAGGACGACAAGGGCACCGGTGCGTCCGCGCAGGATCCGTTCGAGCCCCTCGCGCAGGGGCGTGCCCGGCGCGACCGCAGCGAGCGACGCCCGAAGGTGCGAATCGCTCGGATCACGGTCGGTGGCTGGCACGGCGGCTCCCGCTGAGGACATGGATGGTGCGAGGCGATTCTATGTGCGCGTCGCCCACAGCGTGTCGTCACCCGGCCTGGAACCGGCGCCGAGCCAGAGCGTCTGCCGACCCGACGACGCTGGCCAGGCCGAGCAGCCGCAGCGCCTCACCGAGTGACGGTGCGTCGAGGATGACGATCCCGCTCCCTCGTGGTGATGCACCGGCCGCCCCGGCGATCGCTGGGATGATCGCCTTGGTGAAGCCGATCCGGGCCGCCTCCGACAGCCGCCGTTCGAGATGCGGCACCGGACGGAGCTCACCGGCGAGACCGATCTCGCCGATCGCGACGACGTCGGGCGGAATGACGACACCCGCCAGCGAGCTCGCGACCGACAACGCGACCGCGAGGTCGGCCGCGGGCTCCTGCACCCTCGCTCCACCGACCGTGGCGAGGTGCACGTCGTGCTGGACGAGCAACAGCTTCGCTCGCTGCCGCAGGACCGCCAGCGTCATGGCGACCCGGGCCGCGTCGAGACCCGTCACACCGGTGCGGGGATGCTGGCTGGCCACCACGAGTGACTGGATCTCGGTGAGGACCGGCCGCCGCCCCTCCATCGTCACGGTCACGCACGTGCCGGGAACGGCGTGGTCCTGGCGGGACAGGAACAACCCGCTCGGATCGCTGATCTCGACGATGCCGTCGTCGCTCATGTCGAAACAGCCGATCTCGTCGACGGGCCCGAACCGGTTCTTCACGGCCCGCAGGATCCGCATCGACGAGTGGCGTTCGCCGTCGAAGTTGAGCACGACGTCGACGATGTGCTCGAGGGCGCGTGGCCCGGCGATCGTGCCGTCCTTGGTGACGTGTCCCACCAGGACGGTTGCCATGTTGCGTTCCTTGGCCACACGTACCAATGTCGCGGCGACCGCGCGTACCTGCGTCACGCCACCGGCGACACCATCCACGTCGGGGTGCGTGGTCGTCTGCACCGAGTCGACGACGAGCAGGCCCGGACGGACGGCGTCGAGGTGGGTGAGCACGTTACCGAGGTCGGTTACAGCTGCGATGAACAGGCGGTCGTCGAGACCGTTCGTGCGCTCGGCACGGATCCGAACCTGCGCCGCCGACTCCTCACCGGAGACGTACAGCGTGGTGACACCGGACCGGGCCGCCTTGACCGCGACGTCGAGCAACAGCGTCGACTTGCCGACGCCTGGCTCACCGGCGAGCAGGAGTACGGCGCCCGGAACGAGGCCACCGCCCAGCACCCGGTCGAGCTCGCCGACTCCCGTCGTGCGGCGTCGCGACCCGTCGGCACGAATCTCCGTGATCGGCAATGCGGCCGACCGCACCGGCGTGGCCCGGGCCGTCGACACCGCGCACGCGCCGAGCTGTTCGACCGTCCCCCAGGCCTGACACTCACCGCAGCGGCCCCTCCACTTGGGGTTCTGCCATCCGCATTCAGTGCAACGAAACAGGGTGCTGGTCTTGGTCATGGACGAGACGTTAGGCCGATGCACCGACAGCCCGCGCCGGGCTCTCGTGACGGTCACGCCGGTTCGAGACAACGCCGCCACTCGGCCCGGTCGCGGGACCGCAGACCTGGACCGTTGATCGCTCGGAACGACTCCCTCTCCGCGTTTCGCGTACTTCCGGGGCATCTTTCGGACCGCAACGCCCCGCAACTACGCAAATCCTCGCTGAGACGCCGCCATCCTCCGGGAGATGCCGCCATCCGTGGCGAGCCTGGCGACCGGGGCGCCTAGATCCGAACGAGACCCCGCGGACCCGAGAACGTGGCGGCCAGGATGCCGGGGTTGCCGTGCGGCGCCAGCCAGTTGACGTCGAGGCCGTCCAGCACGTGGTCGACCGGGGCGTCAAGCCAGTCGGCTACCCGAGCGCCGTCGCCGGCGATGTCGAGGGCGACCAGGGCGAGGTCGGTGTCCGCGGCGTACGCGGGATGCAACGACGGGTCACCCTCCCACTCGATGAAGAACGGAAGCTGGGGATCGGATTGGAAACCCTGGATGCCGATCTGGCGCCAGCGCAGCTCAACTCCGTCAGGCCGGAACCGGTTGCCCGGCACCGCTTCGCGTTCCAGCCGCTTCTCGACGGATCCGATGTCGTCGACACCGACCACCCAGCCGAGCCAGCCCCCTCCGGCCTCGGACCGCGCGCGGACGGCCTGCCCGAACGGCGCCTTGTCCGATGCCGGATGATCGAGCACCTCGACGATCTCGAGATATTGGCTGGATGCCAACGGCAGCACCATGTTGCGCGTTCCGAATCGAGGGTGTACGCCGCCGTCGGTGAACTCGGCGCTCAGCTGGTTCGCCAATCGGTCGGCGGTGCCGGCGAGTCCGTCGGGTTCGGCAGCGTACGAGAGGTGGTCCAGGCGCATCGCGGTCATCGTGCACACATTGTGGGCCGAACGTCGGTACGGCCTCCTACCGGGGTGGCTGGTGACACCTGGTCAGCCGCTGGCGGGATGCGGAGCGAGCTTCGCCATCGTCTGCTCGTGCTGCCGGCAGTGCTCTGCCAACCTGTCGTACGCCGCGGTGCCCATCAGCTCCACCAGTTCCGGGCGGTTGGAGACGTACACCGGCTCGGTACCGATGTGGGCCTCGGTGTTGCCCGAGCAGTACCAGTCGAGGTCGTGGCCGCCCGCTCCCCAGGCACGGCGGTCGTACTCGGTGATGGTGACCTCGGTGTACGCCGTGCCGTCGGTGACCTCAACGTCGCGGAACATCCGGCGCACCGGTAGTTGCCAACACACGTCCGGCTTCGTCTCCAGCGGATGCAGGCCGTTGCGCAGGGCGTACCCGTGGAGCGCGCAACCGGGTCCGCCCGCGAAGTCGCGACGGTTGTGAAAGATGCAGGCACCGTCGACCGTCGAGGTCTTGCGGTCACCATCGTCGTCGGTCTCTCGCCAGCCGTTGGCGATTCCGTGGTCGCGGTACTGCCAGTCTTCGGCCGTGAGCCGCCTGACGACCTTCTTGACGCGCTTCTCGTCGGCCTTGTCGGAGAAGTGCGCGCCGAGCGTGCAGCATCCGACGTCGGGCTGGTCGGCGTAGATCCCCTTGCAGCCCCGGCCGAAGATGCACGTCCATCGTGACGTCAGCCAGGTCAGGTCGCACTTGAAGTGCTGGGTGGAGTCGGCGGGGTCGACGAACTCGATCCAGGCACGCGGAAAGTCCAGGGCGACCTCGGGCATGCCATCCAGCGTACGCCCACGGCCGACGGGGCGAACGCCGGTAGTCTCGGCACCTATGAGGCAGGCCGTTCTCGACGTCGGGTCGAACACCGCGCATCTGCTCGTCGTGGACGCCCACCGTGGAGCGCCACCGTTGCCGGCGTTCTCGTACAAGGAACCGCTGAGGCTCGCCGAGCACATCGACGCCGACGGGGCGATCGATGCCGCTGGTTCGCGGGCACTGACGAAGTTCATCCAGCATGCGCTCCAGGTGGCCGAGGACAAGGGCTGCGAGTCCGTCCTCGGGTTCGCGACCTCTGCGATCAGGGAGGCAACCAACGGCGAGGACGTGCTTGCGACTGTCAAGACCGCCACCGGCGTCGACCTCGAGGTCCTCCCCGGGCCCGACGAGGCGCGGTTGACGTTCCTTGCCGTACGCCGCTGGTTCGGCTGGTCGTCGGGCCGGACGATCGTGTTCGACATCGGTGGCGGATCGCTCGAGATCGCGGCCGGCGAGGACGAGGTTCCTGCCGTCGCCCAGTCGCTCGAGCTAGGGGCGGGCCGGATGACCCGACAGTTCCTGGCCGACAACCCGCCCACGCGCAAGCAGCTGCGGACGCTGCGGCGGTACGTACGAACCGAGATCGCCCGCGACGCCGGTGAGCTGCTGCGGGGCGGCCCGCCCGACCATGCGGTCGCCACCTCGAAGACGTTTCGGTCGCTCGCCCGGATCTGTGGAGAGCCGCCGTCGGCCGAGGGGCCGTACGTGCGCAGGGTTCTCGACCGCTCGGCGTTGACCGTGCGGCTCCCCGAGCTGGCCGAGATGAACTGGGACCAGCTCGCGAGCCTGCCGGCGGTGTCGCCGGACCGGGCTCACCAGATCGTTGCGGGCGCGGTCGTCGCGGACGCCCTGATGGACCTGTTCGACCTCGACCAGCTCGACATCTGTCCATGGGCACTTCGCGAGGGGATCATCCTCGAACACCTCGACAAGCTTTGATCGGCGTCACCTTCCGGCGCAGCCCAGCAGCCACGGCCTAGGCTGGATTGCGATGCCTGCCCACTCGTCTGCGCGAATCCCGGTACGGGTTCCGGGTGCGCGGGTGGCCTTGTCGACGGCGTCCGTCTATCCGGAGTCGACCGCGAACGCGTTCGAGCTCGCGGTACAGCTGGGCTACGACGCGGTCGAGGTGATGGTGGGCATCGACCCGATCAGCCAGGACATCGACGCGATCCGACACCTCGCCGATTACCACCGGATGCCGGTGTGCGCAGTCCACGCACCGTGTCTGCTGATCACCCAACGGGTCTGGGGCACCGACCCCTGGGGCAAGCTCGACAAGAGTGCCGAGCTGGCGCAGACGGTTGGCGCCGACGTCATCGTCGTACATCCGCCGTTTCGCTGGCAGCGCGACTACGCCAAAGGGTTCGTCGCCGGCGTCGCCGAGCTCGAGCAACGTACCGGCATCGCGTGCGGCGTGGAGAACATGTATCCCTGGCGTACGCCGCGTCGTGAGCTCCAGGCGTACGCCCCGGGCTGGGACCCGGTGCAGCACCCCTACGCCAACGTCACGCTCGACCTCTCCCACTCGGCAACCGCCGGAAGCGACAGTCTGGAGATGGCCCACCAGCTCGGGGACCGGCTGCGGCACCTGCATCTCACGGACGGCTCGGGGTCGGCGAGGGACGAGCACCTCGTGCCAGGGCGGGGAACGCAGCCGGCCGCCGAGGTGCTCGAGCTACTCGCGGAGCGAGGGTTCTCTGGCAGTGTCGTGGTCGAGATCAACACCCGCCGGGCCGTGACGCACACCCAACGGCTGGCTGATCTGGCCGAGTCCCTGGCGTTCGCCCGGCTGTATCTCGCCGCGCCGGAACCGGCCTTCGTGGTCGCAGCCGACGGTACGGTCTCCGCGACCGATGGTCCGGGCACGGTCACGGGATCACGCCAACCCGAAGCCGAAGACTCGCGATGACCGCTCGGACCGTACGCGGCGCAAGGGCGGTCGGGCGCCGTCCCGGTAGTCCCGACACCAGGGGAAGTATCGTCGCGGCCGCTCGTGAGGAGTTCGCGGTCCACGGGTTTGCCCAGACGTCGCTGCGGTCGGTGGCTCGTTCGGCCGGGGTTGACCCTGCCCTCGTCCATCATTACTTCGCCGGAAAGGACGAGCTGTTCCTTGCCGCGCTCGACATCCCGTTTTCGCCGAAGGACGAGCTCCGCGCGGCGTTGGACGTTCCGCATGAGCAGCTCGGTGAAACCATCATCCGGTTCGTGCTGCGGATCTGGGACGACCCGACGCGCCAGCCCGGGCTGCTGGCCGTCCTGCGCTCGAGCGCGACCACCGAGCACGCGACGGCTCTCCTGCGCGACGGACTGGTCGACGCGTTGATGGCCGAGGTCAGCGCAGCCGCCGGACTGACCGACCCCGAGACGCGGATACCTTTCGTGATCTCGCAGACGATCGGTTTGATCTTCGCGCGGTACGTCCTGCGGCTCGAGCCGCTGACATCGATGCCGCCCGATCAGGTTGCTGCCCACGTCGGGCCTACGCTTCAGCGTTACCTGTTCGACTGACGACCCGAGATGGGCTTGGTTGACGGCGGAAGCGCCTGAGCACTAGATTTCATCGAATGGTGAATAAACCGCCGGACCGATCGCCTGGGATTCCGTCCGACGACTCCGTCCGGGTATCGGCGCTCCGCGTCGTACGCCGTGGTCGGACGGTGATCGACGACATCGACCTGACCATCCGCGCCGGCGAATTGACCGGACTACTCGGACCGTCCGGCTGCGGGAAGACCACGCTGATGCGGTCGATCGTCGGTCTCCAACAGATCGCCGGTGGATCGGTCGAGGTGCTCGACCACCCAGCCGGCTCGGCGGCGCTGCGCGACCGGATCGGGTACGTCACCCAGAGCCCCAGCGTCTACGACAACCTGACCGTGGTCGAGAACCTCCGATTCTTCGCACGGGTACTCGGAGCGCCGGACGACGACGTCCAGCGGGCCATCGCCGAGGTAGACCTCGGTGGTCACGAGGACACCGTCGTCGCCCAGATGTCCGGCGGCCAGCACAACCGGGTCTCCCTGGCGGTCGCGCTGATCGGTGCACCGGACCTGCTGGTGCTCGACGAGCCGACTGTCGGGCTGGATCCCGTCCTGCGCCGCGACTTGTGGCGCCTGTTCCACCGGCTCGCCGACGACGGCGCCACGGTCTTGGTGAGCAGCCACGTGATGGATGAGGCAAGCCGGTGTGACCGGTTGCTGCTCATGCGCGACGGCCGGATCCTCGCATCCGAAACGCCCCAAGGTCTCCTCGACCGAACGGGACAGTCCGACATGGAGGGCGCGTTCTTGTCGCTGATCGACCACCAGCCTCACGAGGTGCGCCCATGAACCCTCGGATCACTCTCGCCATCTTCGGGCGCATCCTGCGCCAGCTGTCGCGCGACCGTCGCACCGTAGCCATGATGCTGGTCTTACCGTGTGCGCTCATTTCGTTGCTGGCTTGGATCTTCGCCGACCAGCCAGCGGTGTTCGATCGGATCGGCGGCGCGCTCATCGTGATGTTCCCCTTCATCGTGATGTTCCTCGTGACCTCGGTGACCACCTTGACCGAACGGACCTCGGGCACCTTGGAGCGGCTGTTCGTGCTGCCGATGCGCAAGCTCGACATCCTGCTCGGGTACGGACTGGCATTCGGCCTGGTCGCGGTCGTCCAGGCGAGTCTCGTGGCGACGCTCGCAGTAGGTCTGCTCGGGCTCGACATCACGGGTTCGGTCGGCACGCTCGTCCTGGTGGCCGTCGTGAGCGCGGTGGTCGGAACCACGCTCGGTCTCTGCGTGTCCGCGTTCGCTCGTAGCGAGTTCCAGGCGGTTCAGTTCATGCCGCTCATCGTGATCCCGCAGATCTTGCTGTGCGGGCTCTTCCTCCCGCGAGAGTCCCTGCCGGACGGCCTGCGCCTCGTGTCCGACGTGCTGCCACTGTCGTACGCGGTCGACGCGGTCGCCACCGTGACAGCCTCAACCGGCTGGTCGACCGATCTCACTCAGGATGTGGTGGTGATGGCCGTGTTCATCCTCGGCGCGCTCGGGCTCGGGGCGGCCACCCTGCGGCGGCGTACGCGCTAGAGCACAACACCCCGCAGCTCGGCTCGGGCGGTAGCCTCGTCCGAGTGCGCTCCCGTTCGATCGCTGGCCGTGTGAAGGAGGTGCCGGTGCTACGCCGTGCCCTGTTGATGTTCTCGCGCAGCGACCGGATCAAACACTTGGTGACAACGATTCCGGTGTCGAGCGGAATCGTTGCCCGGTTCGTCGCGGGCGAGACAACTGCTTCCGCGCTGGCCGCGACCGGCGGTCTGGTCGACGTCGGACTGAACGCAACTCTCGACCACCTCGGCGAGGACACACTGGACGAGAGGCAGGCTCAGGCAACTGTCGACGCGTACGTCTCGCTGTTCAACGGCCTGTCGGCGCTGGGTCTCACGGCCCGCGCCGAGGCGTCCGTCAAGCTGTCCGCGATCGGGCAGGCGCTTGGTGACGACGGAGCGAAGATCGCGCTGGAGCACGCCCGGACCATCTGCGTCGCGGCACGAGAGGCCGGCACGACCGTCACGTTGGACATGGAGGACCACACGACGACCGACGCGACGCTCGAGACCCTCCGAGACCTGCGCCAGGACTTTCCGGAGACCGGAGCGGTAATACAAGCCCACCTGCGACGCACCGAGGCAGATTGTCGTGATCTCGCGTACGCCGGATCTCGGGTCCGGTTGTGCAAGGGCGCGTACAAGGAGCCCGAGTCCGTTGCCTATCAGCAACGTCGGCAGGTCAACCTTTCGTACGTACGGTGCCTGAAGACTCTGATGGCTGGGCCCGGCTATCCGATGGTCGCCACCCACGACCCACGACTGATCGAGATCGCCGGCTTCCTCACCGACCGCCACCAGCGCGAGCCCGGGACGTACGAGTACCAGATGCTCTACGGCATTCGCCCGGACGAGCAACGCCGGCTGGCGGAGGCCGGCGAGAAGGTGCGCGTGTACGTCCCGTACGGAAGCGAGTGGTACGGCTACCTGATGCGGCGGCTCGCCGAACGCCCGGCAAACGTCGCATTCTTCGCCCGCTCGCTCGTGACGAAGAGCTGACGCACCGATCGAAGGAGACCCGATGACCGTTGCCGTGATCGGCGCCGGTGTGATGGGCGAGGCGCTGCTGTCCGGCCTGCTGCGTGGTGGCCGCGAACCGGCCGAGCTGCTGGTCGCCGAGCGGCGTCCCGAACGAGCCGCCGAGCTCGTCGAGCGGTACGGCGTCGAGGTGGTCGGCAACGTCGAGGCCGCCGAACGCGCCGACACTCTGGTCATCGTGGTCAAGCCGCAGGACATGGCCGGCCTTCTCGACGAGATCGGCGCTGTCGTCCGGCCCGAGCAGCTCGTGGTGTCGCTGGCGGCCGGGATCAGCACGAGCACCTTGGAGGCCGCGTTGCCGGCGGGGACCCCGGTGGTGCGGGTGATGCCGAACACGCCGGCGCTCGTCGACGAAGGAATGGCCGCCGTGTCGGCCGGAACGCATTGCGATGACGCCCATGTGGAGGAGGCGCAGGACCTGCTTCGGACCACCGGCCGGGTGCTGCGCGTACCCGAGAGCCAGCAGGATGCCGTGACCGCGATCTCCGGGTCGGGGCCGGCCTATCTGTTCTTCGTCGTCGAGGCGATGATCGAGGCCGGCGTCCACCTCGGACTGCCCAGGGCGACCGCGACCGAGCTCGTGGTCCAGACCATGGTGGGCTCGGCCAAGCTGTTGCGCGAGACCGGCGAGCATCCGACGGTATTGCGGGAGCGGGTGACGTCGCCGGGAGGGACGACCGCCGCCGCGGTTCGCGAGCTCGAGGACCACAAGGTAAGGGCGGCGTTCATGACGGCGCTCGAAGCCGCGCGGGACCGTTCGCGCGCCCTCGCAGGGGGAGGGGCGACGTGAGCGTCGGCAGATCATGAGCTGCGACGGCTGCCTCGTCTTCGACCCCGAGTTCGTCGAGTACGACTTCGGTCCCGGCCATCCGATGTCGCCGGTCCGGATCGACCTCACCCTCCGGCTTGCCGAAGCGCTCGGGGTGATCGGGCCGGATGGAAGGCTTCCGGTGGTCGGCGCGCCGATGGCCACCGACGACGAGCTTGCCCTGGTGCACACCAGGACGTACATCGACGCGGTCCGTGCCGTCCGCTCCGCCTCGGACCGTGACCTGAGCCACGGACTGGGAACCGAGGACACACCGACGTTCGCGAACATGCATGACGTGTCCGCACACATCGTCGGTGCGAGCGCCCAGGCCGCGCGCCTCGTGTGGTCGGGCGAACGGCGGCACGCCGTCAACGTCTCGGGCGGACTCCACCACGCGATGTCTGGGTTGGCGAGCGGGTTCTGCGTCTACAACGACGTAGCCGTCGCCGTCGCGACCCTGCTCGAGCTCGGAGCGGACCGGGTCGCGTACGTCGACGTCGACGTGCACCACGGTGACGGCGTGCAGGCCGCGTTCTACGACGACCCGCGGGTGCTCACGATCAGCCTGCACGAGACGCCGCGAACCCTGTTCCCGGGTACCGGCGAGATCTCGGAGACCGGGGGACGCAACGCGGTCGGATCCGTGATCAACGTTCCACTGCCACCGGGGACGTCGGATGCGGGCTGGCTGCGTGCATTCCATGCGATCGTGCCGGAGGCCGTCACCGCATTCGAGCCGGACGTCATCGTCACCCAGCACGGCTGCGACTCGCACGCCGACGACCCGCTGGCGCATCTGATGCTCAGCGTGGACGGTCAACGGGCCACCCAGCTCGCGCTGCACGATCTCGCCCACGACGTGTGCGCCGGCCGCTGGGTCGCGACCGGCGGCGGTGGGTACGCGATCTTCGACGTCGTCCCACGGACCTGGACCCACCTGCTGGCGACCGTGTCCGGTGCCCCGATGGACCCCGCGACGCCCACTCCGTCGACCTGGCGGGCATACGTCGAATCGACATACGCCCGACCCGCGCCGGCGCGGATGACCGACGGCACCGACGCGGCGTACGCCAACTGGGCATCTGGTTACAGTCCCGAGTCGCTGCTCGACCAGACGGTCCAGCAGGTGAGGGAGTCGGCCTTGCCGGCGTTGGGAGTGGCCCTTTGATGAGCGAGTGCGGCGGGGCAATGTGTGGCAACGACTTCCCCAGTAGCCCCACTTACCACTATTCTCACACTTCAGTACGACCAGAACGGAGCCTCGGCGGGGAAGCCGAGGCCTTTGTCGTACCGCGAAAGTGTGGTGCGTGATGGTCCCGACCGACGACCCAGAGCAGGGTCTCTCCGAGGTCAAGTTCCTCACCGTGGCGGAGGTCGCTACGGTGATGCGGGTGTCCAAGATGACGGTTTACCGGCTCGTCCACAGCGGCGCGTTGCCCGCCGTCCGGTTCGGGCGGTCGTTCCGGGTTCCCGAGGACGACGTGAACGATTACCTCCGCAAGTCGTACTTCCAAGCCGGCTGAGGTCAGCTCCAGCCGCCGGCGACGGCCACGGAACGCTCACCGCGCCGGCTCCCGGTAGGCTTGCGCGGTCACGGCCACGAGCGCCGTCGACAATCCAGAGCAAAGTGCGAACACGACTGGCCGAAGGGTGGACCGTGGGTTCCGTCATCAAGAAGCGCAAGAAGCGAATGGCGAAGAAGAAACACCGCAAGCTCCTGAAGCGCACGCGCATCCAGCGCCGCCGGCAAGGCAAGTAGGACCGGTCCACGCACCATGGGTCGCGTCGTCCTGGTAACCGGGGTCGCGGATGACCTCGGCGGTCGTTTCGCTACCCAGCTGAGCACCCACCCGAACGTCGACCGGGTGATCGGTGTCGACGTGGTCGCGCCGGCCCGAGACCTCGGCCCGGTCCGGTTCGTACCCGCTGACGTCAGTCCTCCGGTGATCGCGGGCGTCATCTCCGAGGAGGGAGTCGACACCGTCGTCCACCTGGGCGTCATCGCGACCCGGCGCGGTGCACGGACCCGCAGCCCGATGCGGGAGCTCGACGCCATCGGGACCATGCGGCTGCTCGCGGCGTGCCAGCAGGCGTCGGAGATCTCGCGGCTGGTCGTCTTGTCGTCGACCACCGTGTACGGGTCGTCACCCCGTGACCCAGCGATGTTCACCGAGGAGACGGCGGCAAAGCGGATGCCGCGGCATGGGTACGGCAAGGACTGCCTCGACGTCGAGGGATACGTCCGTGGGTTCGCGCGTCGCCGGCCAGACGTCGCAGTGGCAATCCTTCGCTGCGCGGACCTGCTGGGTCCGCTGATCGACACGTCGATGTCGCAGTACCTGTCGCTGCCGGTCATCCCTCGGGTGCTGGGTTTCGATCCTCGGTTGCAGTTCTGTCACGAAGACGATGCGCTCAGCGCACTGCAGGTGGCGACGGTGGGACCGGCTGATGGGACGTACAACGTCGCGGGTGACGGCGTGCTGACACTCGCCCAGGTGATCCGCCGGCTGAGACGCCCGTCGATCTCGATGCCACTCTTCGCGTTCGGCCCGTTGAGCGCCGCCTTCCGGCACTCCGAGTACGCCGAGCTGTCCCCGGACGAGGTCGCGTACCTCAGGTACGGGCGCGGGGTCGACACCACACGGATGAGGCACGCCCTCGGGTTCGACCCGATGTACACCACCGCGGAGGCCTTCGCCGCGTTTGCCGCCCGGCTCGGTCCCGGGCTGCTCGACCACGACCAGCTCGCAGCGTTGAGCCGTGGCTGACGCTCAGATCATCGACATCGGTCGCAGTCGCGAAAACTCGCAGCACACCGAGAAGCAGCGACTGTCCGAAACGGTGGCGAGCGACGAGCGGTTGGCTGCCGCCCTCGCGTTCGTCCGACGCCGGCTGACCGGCGACTTCAGCGTCGACGCGTTCGGCTTCGACCGAGAGGTGACCGAGACATTGCTCCTCACCGCGTTGCGCCCGCTTGCGGAGAAGTGGTTCCGCATGGAGGTGCGCGGGCTCGAGAACATCCCGGCCGACGGCGGTGCGCTCGTGGTCGCGAACCATTCCGGTGCGTTGCCGATCGACGGTCTGATGACGATGCTGGTCGTCCACGATCACGCCGCCCGGTCCCTTCGGCTGCTCGCGGCGGACCTGGTGTTCTCGACGCCTTTCGTCGGCAGACTTGCCCGCAAGAGCGGTGTCACGATGGCGTGCACCGAGGACGCCGATGCGTTGCTTCGGTCCGGGGAGCTGGTCGGCGTGTTCCCGGAGGGGTTCGAGGGCATCGGAAAACCGTTCTCGCAGCGATACAAGCTTCAGCGCTTCGGCCGCGGCGGGTTCGTCGCAGCCGCGCTACGGGCGCGGACCCCCATCGTCCCGTGCTCCATCGTTGGCGCCGAGGAGATCTACCCGATGGTGGGCAACCTGTCTGCGCTGGCCCGGCTGCTCGGCGTGCCGTACGTGCCGGTGACTCCGTTCTTCCCGTGGCTCGGACTGCTCGGAGCCGTGCCGCTGCCGTCGAAGTGGCTGATCGAGTTCGGCGAACCGGTCCAGACCGACGGTTACCCAGACGGGGCCGCCGACGACCCGATGCTCGTCTTCGACATCGGCGACCAGGTGCGCGAGACGATCCAGAAAACACTGGGCAGGCTGCGGATGATGCGACACAGCCCGTTCTCCTGACCCCTGGCTCGCCCCCTTGGGCACCGAATGTCGTCGCTCAGGGCAGCTGGATCGGGAGGGTCGGGAGAGTCGGGAGCAGACCGGTGACGCCGCCGATGCTGGGAACGTCGAGCGTCGGAAGCTGCAAGGTGGGCAGCGTGACACCCGGGATCCCCGCCGACGCGCCGGGGATCGACGAGGTCGGCGCGGCGCTCGACGGGTTCGCGGTCTGTCCGGGCAACCCGCCCGTGGTGACACCTTGGGTGAGGCCGGGGACGGACACGGTCACCGTCGGCAGGCTGCCGACGGGTGACTGGAGACCGCCGGTGCGAGACGTCGGGCCGTGACGCGGGCTGGTCGTAGGCGTGGTGACCGGCGGCCCCGTGGTTCGGGGAAGGAGCAGCGCGAGCGTCGCCCGTAGCTCAGCTGGGATCTGCAGCGGCGGGAGGTCTGAACACGACGGGCACGCCTTGATCGCGGTCGAGTCCAATGTGCTCAGCGTCACGACCACATTCCACATCGCCTTGTCCGCGCCCGGCCCGAGTGTCCGGGCGAGAGCGTTGAGCTCGGTGATCGAGTCCCGCGTGAACGTCCGAAGATCTGTGATGTCCTGTCCGTTCTGGTCGGACACGTAGGCTCGCAGCAGGTCCTGACCGCCGGTGGAGGCCTGGGACCGGAATTCGTTGAGCGTGTCGACCACCTCCGACCCCGTCTGCGGGTTGTCGCTGCCCTTGACGGTAAGCGCCCGGATCTCGTCGAGGCGCGTGCTCGCCTGGTCGAGGAGCTCGCGTCCCTTGTGCTGGTCGCCTCGTTCGAGCCCGACCTGGGCCCGCTCGACCAAGCGTTTGACGGGATACAAGGTGTCGCCCGGAAGGGCCTGCTGGCTGACCGCACCGACGGCCGTTGCGGTACCGAGCACGATTGCCGCGGCGGCTCCGAAGGAGGCCAGGCTGCGTCGACGTACCGGCCGCGGCCGTTGCGGTATCAGCTCACGCCCGCGCCGGCGTACGGGCTGGGGTCTCGGTGTACGAGCCGGTGCCACCAGATGCTCGGGCGCTGCGTCGACGAGTCGGGCCCGGAGACTGTCGCGGAACTCCGGACGCATCGAGGGTTGGTTCACGTCACCGAGTCGCCCCACCAGGTCGACGTATTCACGAACTTCGTCCGACATGGGGAGGGACGGGTCGTCCAGCGCGGCCGCGAACTCGGCGGCGTGGCGGCTACGGGCGCTCATCGGGCGTCCCCTCGGTCAAAGCAGCAGGCAATCAGAGCAGGCAGGCGGCGCTCTAGTATGAAAACGACGCAAACCGCCCATGGGTTACGCGACTGGAGTTTCATCGGAGGCCCTCCGGCAGCGTCTTCGTTAGATTGCGGATCGCCCGGAGCTGCAGCTGTTTGATCGCACCCTCGGAGCGACCGAGTGCCTCGGCGGTCTCGGAGATCGAACAACCTCTGAGGAAGCGCAGCACCAGACACTCCTGCTGCTCGGCGGACAGCCGACCAAGAGCGTCCAGCAGCACCTCGTTCGTCAACGCCGCGATGACCTCGTCCTCGGGACCGTCGGTCGTGCCTCCGTAGGCGCTCAAGTCGTCGGTGGTGTGCTCGAGACGGGACCGACTGGACTTGAAGTGGTCGGTGATCAGGTTTCGGGCGATCGTCACCAGCCAGGAACCGAAGTCCTTGCCCTGCCAGCGGAACGTGGACAGTGAGCGCAAGGCCCGGAAGAACGTGTCGGCGGTGACGTCCTCCGCGAGCTGTGGCGAGCCGACCCGGTAGTAGGCGAAGCGGTAGATCCCCGGCGCGTAGTGGTCGTAGAGCTGCCCGAACGCTTCGACGTCGCCGCCCTTCGCGAGGTCGACGAGTGCACGGAGGCGCCGCGCCTCAGGGTCGACGTCGAGGTCACTGCCCGGGCTTCCGCCGGCCGGCCCCGAGCGGACGGCAGGCGCCGCCGACGTGGAGTCGGCGGCACACCAACGACCGTCATCGAGGTGCTCGATGACGGCCAAGCGAAGCCGGTCCATTCCGACTACCCGCTGTTCGCCCCTGTTGCGCAAACGACGCTCCCTCCCGGCGTTCGGCTGCTGGGTACGGCCGATGGTACGACCACGTGCACGTGCCGCGCATCATTTTGTGGTCACCATCTGTGACCACCCAGGGTACGCAATGTCAGCGATTCCGGCGTCGCAGCCCGATCACCGCGGCCACCGTCCCGGTCGCGGCACCGCTTGCAGCGGCGACGGCAAGCCCGATCCGAGCCGCCCGGCGTCGGGTCCGGTACTCCCGTATCCGCCAACCGTTGCGCCGCGCGTAGTCGCGCAGTGCACCGTCGGGATTGATCGCACAGGGATCGCCGACCAGCCGCAGCATCGGCAGGTCGTTGAAGGAGTCGGAGTACGCCGCGCACCGGCGCAGGTTCAGTCCCTCGCGGACCGCCAGTGACCGGACCGCCTCGGCTTTGGCTGGCCCATGAAGCAGCTCACCGACCAGTGCGCCCGTGTAGACGCCGTCGTGATGCTCAGCCACGGTTCCGAGAGCCCCCGTCAGTCCGAGACGCTGGGCGATGATCCGCGCGATCTCCACCGGTGCCGCCGTGACGAGCCACACCCGCTGGCCCTGGTCGAGGTGCATCTGCGCGAACGCACGCGTACCGGGCCAGATCCGGTGTGCCATCGCCTCGTCGAAGATCTCCTCGCCGAGTGACTCGAGCTCCGTGACCGTGTGACCGGCGATCACAGACAGTGCGCTGCGACGCGCCGACTGCACGTGCTCGACATCCTCGACGCCGACGAACTGGAAGTACGCCTGCTGCCAGGCGGCGCGAACGATCGCACGCGTGGTGAAGAAGTTGCGCTTGTGGAGCCCTTTCGCAAGGTGGTAGATCGACGCTCCCTGCATGAGGGTGTTGTCGACATCGAAGAACGCCGCGGCGGTCGGGTCGCCAGGCACCGTCAGAGCCGTCTGGACCTCGGCCGACGCGGCTGACGCCTGACCCGCGAGCACCGACCGATGCCGGAGATCGGCCTGCGTACGATGCGTGCCGTCGGCCCGAAGACCCCCGGGGCAGCCGCCGATGTTCACGAGCCAACCCTGCCAGCCAGGTGTTCCCGATCGCAAAGAGTCAGCCCGGTGGAGGACGGATCCGATGTGTGAGACTTGGATCGTGAAGAAGGCGATCGCGATGGCGAACGTCGCCGACCTGCTTCGGATTCCCACGAGCCGTTCGCCCGAGGACGTGGCGATCATCGACGGCGCCTGCGAGGTGAGTTGGGAACAGCTCACGGCGGTCGTCGACGCCATCGGTCGCGGTCTCGCCGGCTGGGGGCTCTTCGGCGGTCACCGGGTCGCGTTGGCACTGGCCAACAGCGCGGAGTTCGTGGCGACCTACCTGGCGGTCTTGCGGGCGGGGATGGTCGCCGTACCTCTGAACCCGACTTCGACCGCGCGTGAGTTCGCGACCGTCCTGGCCGACTGCGGAGCGCGTGCGGTCGTCGCCGACGGTCCCAGCCTGCCCGCGGTCCGGCGGGCGGTTGCCGGCCTCGATGCCGCCGACGACCCGGTACAGCCGTCGGCGCCAGTCATCGTTGCGGTCGGGACCGCACCGGAGGGTGGGGGGCGCAGCTTCGACGAGCTGGCGGCGGCCACCGGACCTGACGTCAGCACGCCGCCCGACCCGGAGGGACTGGCGGTGCTGCTGTACACCTCGGGGACGAGCGGACGGCCGAGAGCTGCGATGCTCAGCCACCGTGCGCTGTTGGCCAACGTCGAACAAGCCGGCAGGATCGAACCACCGCTCGTGCAGCCCGGCGACGTCGTCCTCGGCGCCCTGCCCATGTTTCACGTGTACGGTCTGAACGCCGTCCTGGGTCCGGCCCTGCACCATGCGGCGACGATCGTCCTCGGTCGGCGTTTCGATCCCGACGAGACGTTGGACCTGATCGCCCATCACCACATCACCTGTGTGCCGGTAGCTCCCCCGGTCATCGCGGCGTGGGGGAAACGTTCCGATGTCGGCGAGCGGCTCCGAGCCGTACGTGTCTTGCTGTCCGGGGCCGCGCCGCTCGACGCCGACCTCGTCAACGGCTTCGAAGCAGCCACCGGTGTCAGGATCGAGCAGGGGTACGGGTTGACCGAGGCTTCTCCGATCGTCACTTGCACGCTCGGGACACCGGTGCACAAGCCCGGCTCGGTCGGTCGGGCGATACCGGGCGTCGACCTTCGAGTTGTTGACGACGCCGGCAACGATGTGGGCCCCGACGACCCCGGCGAGATCTGGGCTCGCGGCGACAACCTCTTCAGCGGGTACTGGCCGGACCGCGACGCCGACCCGGGCCCGGACGGCTGGCTCGCGACCGGCGATGTGGGGTTTCTCGACCCTGACGGCGACCTGTTCCTGGTCGACCGGCTCAAGGAAGTGGTGATCGTGTCGGGCTTCAACGTCTACCCGGCGGAGGTCGAGGAGGTCATCGCCGACGTCGACGGGGTCGCGGCGTGCGCTGTCGTCGGAGTGCCTGCGCCGGGCGGCGGTGAGGAGGTGGTTGCGATCGTCGTCCCCGCCGCCACGGTCGACAACCTCGATCGGTTGCTCGACCGCGTCCGTTCCACCGCCGACGAGCGGCTGGCCCGGTTCAAGCATCCGGCGCGGATCGAGATCGCCTCCGAGCTGCCGTACTCCGTGACCGGCAAGGTTGCCAAGGGCAGGTTGAGGGCGATGCAGGCCCGGCGCGCGAGGGGACTCGCGTGAGCCGTATCCGGCTGCTTTCGAAGCCCGGATGCCACCTGTGTGACGACGCGCGCGCCGTCATCGCCAAGGTGTGCGCCGACCTCGACGAGACGTTCGAGGAGATCGACATCAACGACCACCCGGAGCTGCGCGGCGAGTACGCCGAGCAGATCCCCGTCACGTTCGTCGACGACCGACAGCACGACTTCTGGCGGGTCAGTGAAGATCGGCTGGTGGCGGCGCTCACCCGCCGGACCCGGGACCAGCGCTGAGGCTCCGCCGAGCGCGGAGGGACGCTGCGGCCGATTTTGTTCTCTCGTTCACAAACTCTTAGAGTTGGCCTGACTGCCGGTGATCGAGGTCAGCGTCAAGGCGCTCTCCCGCCGGCCGGGCTGGAGCAATGTGAGTACTTCGCGAAGCCGAGAGGGCCGTCGTTCGCGGGCCGAACGCGCCGAACGCGGCATCCCCGAAGCCACGGTGGCTCGTCTCCCGATCTACCTTCGAGCGCTTGCCGCGTTGTCCGAGCGCGAGGTGACGACGGCCTCGAGCGAGGAGCTCGCATCGGCGGCCGGGGTCAACTCCGCGAAGCTCCGCAAGGACCTCTCCTACCTGGGTACGTATGGGACGCGCGGCGTGGGCTACGACGTGGACTACCTGGGGTACCAGATTGCACGCGAGATCGGGTTGACCCAGGACTGGACGGTCGTCATCGTCGGAATCGGAAACCTCGGGCACGCGCTCGCGAACTACTCAGGTTTCGTCTCCCGCGGATTTCGAGTTGGCGCTTTGTTCGACAACGACCCCGTTCGCGTCGGCGAGGTGATCGCCGGGGTCAGGATCCACTCGCTGGGTGATCTCGACCGCGTCGTCAAGCGCGAGCAGGTGTCCATCGGAATCGTCGCCACCCCGTCGACGGCCGCACAGGACGTGTGCGACCGGCTGGTGGGCGCCGGTGTCAGCAGCATCCTCAACTTCGCCCCCGTCGTGCTTTCGGTGCCGCCGGGTGTCGACGTCCGCAAGGTCGACCTGTCCATCGAGCTTCAGATCCTGGCGTACCACGAGCAGCGCAAGGCCGGGATTGTCGACCACGCGGCTGTCGCGACCATTCGACCTGTGGGCGGGCGCCGATGAGTGTCATCGTCTTCGGCATCTCCCACCGCACCGCCAGCCTCGAGCTGCTCGAGCGGGTGGCCATCGAGCCCGCCGCGGTCGCGAAGTTGCGTGCGGCCGTCCTCGACAGCCCACATGTGAGCGAGGCCATCGTGCTCGCGACATGCAACCGGATCGAGATCTACGCGGCAACTGACCGCTTCCACGGAAGCGTCGACGACCTGACCGAGCTGTTCGCCGACCACAGCGGTGTCGAGGCAGACGTCTGGCTGCCAGCCGTCTACGTCCGCTACGACGAGGCTGCCATTGCCCACCTGTTCTCGGTCGCGACCGGCCTCGACTCCATGGTCGTCGGTGAGGGACAGATCCTCGGACAGATGAAGACAGCGTTGCGCAGTGGACAGGATGCGGAGTCGGTCGGCCCACGGCTGAACGGGCTGTTCCAGCAGGCGCTCCGGGTAGGGAAGCGTGCTCACGCCGAGACGGGCATCGACCGGGTCGGCGCGTCACTGGTCACCGTCGCGCTCGACGAGGCGGAACGGCTGGGCGGTCCGCTCGCTGGACGGCAAGTGAGCGTCATCGGTGCCGGCTCGATGGCGGCTCTCGCCGCTGCAACGCTTCGTGCGCACGGCGTTGCCGACCTGACGATCGTCAACCGCTCACCGGTTCGCGGCACGAAGGTTGGCGCGAAGGTCGCCGCGCGGTACGTGCCCCTGTCGGAGCTCGGAGCGGAGCTCGAGCGAAACGATCTGGTCTTCTCCTGCACCGGAGCCGTCGGCGTCCTGGTCACTGTGGAGGCGGTCACCAGTGCGGCGAAGCGGAGGATCGCTCCACTGACCGTGGTGGACCTCGCGGTCCCGCACGACGTGGAGCCAGCGGTTGCGGAGGTCGAAGGGGTGACCCTGATCGGTATGTCGCGGATCGCCGAGCTCGCGTCGCGTACGCCGTCGCAGGTCGACGAGCAGGCCGTCCGCTCGATCGTGGCGGAGGAGGTCGCGGCCTACCGCCTGGCTGCCGACCGGGCGAGCGTCGGTCCGACGGTCGCGGCGCTTCGCTCGATGGCCAGCGCGGTCGTGTCGGCGGAGCTGGACCGGCTGTGGCGGCGGGTCGACACACCGTCGGAACGTGACCGTGTCGAGGTCGAGCAGACGATCCGCCGGGTCGCCGACAAGCTGCTGCACGAACCGACCGTGCGCGTCAAACAGCTCGGCGGACAGGTTCCGGCCGACTCGTACGCTCGTGCGCTGGCAGATCTGTTCGCGCTCGACCCAGCTGCCGTGGCCGCCGTGACGCGCCCGGGAGACTCGCCATGACGACGCTTCGACTCGGGACCCGCGGCAGCCGGCTCGCGCTCGCCCAGGCTGAAACGGTCGCCCGTGCCCTGCGCCAGGCGCTGCACGTCGACGTCGAGATCGTTCCCCTCCGCACCGACGGTGACCGGACCGCCGCACCACTCACCACGCTCGGCGGCAGTGGCGTCTTCGTGTCCGCTGTGCGCCTCGCGTTGAGGTCCCGCGAGGTCGACCTTGCGGTGCACTCCTTGAAGGACGTTCCCACCGCTCCGGATCCGACGATCAGCCTGGTCGCCGTACCGCGGAGAGGAGACCCGCGCGACGCGTTGGTCGCAACCGGAGGCCGGACTCTCGGTGAGCTTCCGGCTGGCGCGACGGTCGGGACCGGGTCGCCTCGACGAGCAGCGCAGCTGCACGCACTGGGTTTCGGGCTTGACGTCGTCGCGATCCGCGGGAACGTCGACAGCCGGGTCGACCGGGTCGACCGCGGTGACGTCGATGCCGTCGTCGTGGCGGCGGCCGGGCTGGTCCGGCTCGGCTGGGGTCACAAGGTCACCGAGACCCTTGATCCGCTGGTGATGCTGCCGGCACCGGGACAGGGCGCGCTGGCCGTCGAGGCGGCGAGCGACGGCACGGGCTTGGCGGCCGACGTCTCTGAGGTGCTCGACGATCCGAGCACGCGCGCCGCGGTCACCGCCGAACGTGCATTGCTCGCAGGGTTGGAGGCCGGCTGCACGGCGCCGGTCGGATGCCTCGCCGATGTCGGCGAGGGGGACGACGGCGAGGAGCTCTTCCTCCGCGGCGTCGTCGTCGCGGTCGACGGGAGCAGCCTGGTCCGACTCTCGAACACCGGCCCACCCGGTGACGCGTTCGCACTGGGCGCGGATCTCGCGAGAAAGCTGCTCGACGCCGGTGCCGCCGAGCTCTTGTCGGGAGTCGTCGCTTGACCAGCCGACCCTCCTCCCCACAGCAACAGAAACAAGGCGCAGACCAGCGCGTCACAGCTCCAACGCAGAAGACGGTGAGAAAGAACGTGGCCAAGACCGCCGTTGTCAACTCCACCAATGCCAGGGTCGACGCCGTCGACCACCGGATCGTTGCCCCAGCATCGGCCGGAGCGGTCGCTTTCGTCGGAACGGGACCAGGCGATCCGGGCCTGCTGACCGTACGAGCCGTTGACTTGATTTGCCGTGCCGATGTGGTGATCACGGAGTCGGAGCACCATGTCGAGCTGCTCGCGACCCTACTCGGCAACCGGATCGGGGAGATCACCGTCGTGGACGGCGGGTACGGCGAAGGCGGCCAGCCGTTGACGTACGCCTCTCGTGCGAGGCTCATCGTGAAGCAAGCCAGGTCAGGTGGGCGCGTCGTCCGCCTGATCTCTGGCGACCCCTGGATGTACTCGACTGCGCCGGAAGAAGCGGTGGCGTGCGCAAAGGCGCGGATTCAGATCGAGGTCGTGCCGGGCATCAGCTCGGTGACCGCGGTGCCTGCATACGCAGGGATTCCGTTGACCACCAAGACGAACCGTCATCTCGCTGTCGTCAACACGACGGAGACGCGGCTCGCCTGGGAGGCGTATGCCGAATTGGCCACGATCGTGCTGCTGGGGCCGGTCAGCAACCTTGCCGACGCTGCTCGCTCGCTCGTCACAGTCGGTCACTCCGACGCGATGCCGATCGCGGTGACCCGGGTCGGTACGACAACCGAGCAGCAGACGGTGGTCTCGACCCTGCGCGACGTGGCGCGTGATGTGCGGTCAGCGAAGCTGGCGGGTCCGGTCGTCGGCGTTGTCGGCGACGTCGTGTCGCTTCGAGAGACGTTGTCGTGGTTCGAGACCAAGCCGCTGTTCGGATGGCGCATCCTCGTCCCGCGCACCAAGGAGCAGGCGGCATCGTTGTCGAGCAAGCTTCGCTCCTATGGTGCTGTCCCAGAGGAGGTGCCGACGATCTCGGTCGAGCCTCCACGCAATTCGCACCAGATGGACAAGGCCGTTCGTGGACTGGTCGAAGGACGGTATGAGTGGATTGCCTTCACGTCCGTGAACGCGGTCCGGGCGATCAAGGAGAAGTTCGACGAGTACGGTCTGGACGCGCGAGCGTTCAGTGGGTTGAAGGTGGCGGCTGTCGGCGACAAGACCGCCGAGGCGATCGCCGCGTGGGGAATCCGGCCGGACCTGGTTCCGGCGGGTGAGCAGTCGGCGCACGGGCTGCTCGAGGACTGGCCGCCGTACGACGACCTGCTCGACCCGATCAACCGGGTGTTCCTCCCGCGCGCCGACATCGCGACCGAGACGCTTGTCGCGGGGCTCGTCGGACTCGGCTGGGAGGTCGATGACGTGACGGCGTACCGGACGGTGCGCGCTGCGCCGCCGCCGGCGTCGATCCGCGACGCGATCAAGACCGGCAAGTTCGACGCGGTTGTCTTCACGTCGTCGTCGACGGTGCGCAATCTGGTCGGCATTGCCGGCAAGCCCCACTCGTCGACGGTGATCGCCGCAATCGGCCCGGCGACGGCGAAGACGTGTGAGGAGCACGGTCTCCGAGTCGATGTCCTCGCCGCCGAGCCGTCGGCCGAGGTCCTTGCCGACCAGCTGGCCGCGTTCGGTGCGACTCGACGGCTGTCCATGCTCGACGCGGGGATTCCCGTGACGCGACCTTCTCAGCGTCGGGTCCAGGCCCGTCGCCGAGCCACCTGACGAGCAATGGCATTTCCCGTCGACCGTCCCCGCCGGCTGCGCCGAACGCCGGCGTTGCGAGCCCTAGCTCGTGAGACGTGGATGCACCCGAAACAACTCGTCCTCCCGGTGTTCGTAGCCGAGGGGCTTGACGTGCCGCGTCCGATCGCAAGCATGCCGGGAGTCGTCCAGCACACGCCGGACTCGTTGCGCAAGCAGGCAGCGGAGGCGGCGGCCGCCGGCATCGCCGGGATCATGCTCTTCGGCCTCCCGGCGCACAAGGACGCGAGCGGCTCGCAGGCGACGGACCCCGACGGGATCTTGACCAGCTCCATCCGCGACGTGGTTTCCGAGGTCGGTGACGACGTCGTCGTGATGAGCGACCTGTGTCTCGACGAGTTCACCGACCATGGTCACTGCGGGGTACTGGACGAGCGAGGAGGGGTCGACAACGATGCGACGCTCGTCCGGTACGCCGAGATGGCGATCGTGTCAGCGGATGCCGGGGTCCACGTCGTCGGCCCGAGCGGGATGATGGACGGTCAGGTCGGCGCGATCCGAACGGCGCTGGACGGGGCCGGGCACACCGACACCTCGATCCTTGCGTACTCGGCGAAGTATGCGTCGTCGTTCTACGGGCCGTTCCGGGAGGCGGTTGCGTCGACGCTGCAGGGTGACCGGCGGACGTACCAGCAGGACAGCGCCAACGTCCGCGAGGCGCTGCGCGAGGTTGCGCTCGACATCGCCGAAGGTGCAGACGTCGTGATGGTCAAGCCGGCACTCGGGTACCTCGATGTGCTGTCGGCGGTCGCCGGGTCTTCATCGGTCCCCGTTGCGGCGTACAGCGTGTCGGGCGAGTACGCCATGGTCGAGGCGGCCGCGGCGGCCGGCTACATCGACCGGCGAGACGCGATCCTCGAGACGCTCACCGCGATCCGAAGGGCCGGCGCCGGCATCATTCTCACCTACTGGGCGGTCGAAGCCGCCAACTGGCTGAGCTGACGCTGTTCCTTGGAGTGCGCTCCGGTGTGCGGGCAAGCCATGACAGGTCGCGGTTCGCGACATGAGGGCGCATCGGATCGGTCAGGGGTCGTGGTTGTTGGCCGAATGTCTTGAGTCGGTGGTGGCGTCGGCACAAGGGTTGTCCGTTGTCGACGGTGGTTTGTCTGGGTGGGTCGGGGCCGGTCTCGGTTCGCCGGTAGGACTTGCGGCGAGAGACCGGCTTCCGAGCGTTCGTCGACCCGGTAGGCCATCCTTTCTGCCTGGTCTTCGGCAGGGCTCGTTCCTAATCCTCAGGCACTCGTCCGCCGCTAGGCCCTTTCGAAGGGGCGCCGACTAGGTTGGCCGGGATGGTTGAGTTGCGGAATGTGGGGTTGGCCCGCGAGATCGCAAAGATTCATGGGTTGCGACTTGGCCGCATCGTCTCGGTCGCGGGTCAGGGCTCGGTCAATCGGGTCTACGTCCTGAGCTCTGATACGTCGCGCTTCGTGATTCGGTTCGCGATTGATCCGCTGCGGCAAGACGAATTCGAGGTCGAGGCGTGGTGCCTGGCCCAGGCGGCCGCCTACGGTATCCCGAGCCCGCGCGTGGTCGCATGTGGCAACCTGCGGAAGATTCCCTATCTCATCCAGACCTTCGCCGAAGGCGCTCCCGGTACAAAGGCCCGGTCGCTCGCATCGTGGCGGCTGATGGCCGAGTATGCGCGGGTTGTGCACACGATCCCGATTACAGACGATGCACCCGACGGACTGTTCTCGCGCTTTGGTCGAGATCTTGACGAAGCCTGGCGCGCACATCTCAACTACAACCTGGACCAGCTCGTTGCCACCGATGCCCTCATCCGGCTCGGCGTGTACCCAGCCGATCAGCAGACACGTCTTCGGTCCGCCCTTACTCGACTCGAGGATGTCGAATTGTTCTTCGGCCTGTGCCACGGCGACCTGTCGCTGCGCAACCTACTGGTCCCTCGGGTGGGCGCACCAGTGCTGATTGATTGGGGTTCGGCATCCGCCGGCCCGGTTCCGTACGGGGACCTGGTTCCCCTGGTGAAGGCGCACCGGGTCACCGGAGACCCGTCGACCGCCGAGCTGCACGCGTTCGCTGCTGGGCTGGGTACTCCCCTTGAAGGGATCAGCGACACGCTTGAGGGCTTGCTGCTACTCGCGGCACTCGACTCGGTCCGTTGGGCGATCGACCAACGGCCAGACCGCCTCGATGGAATCGTCGCATCCGCCCGGGCTCACATTCAGCACGCGCCACAGTTCTAGCCACTCGAACAACGACACAGCCGCAATCACCGCTTCCGCCCTCCGCCATGCCTGGACTTCCCGATTGAAAGGCCGCAACGGCTGACGAACTGAGCGCAATGACGCTCGTTTCGACAGCCGTTGCGAGAGTCAGGGAAGTATCGCCCGAGTCGGGGAAGTAGCTCGCCCGAGTCGGGGAAGGACGAACGGCTGACGAACTGAGCGCAATGACGCTCGTTTCGACAGCCGTTGCTCGGCCCGAGTCAGGGGAGTACGCAGGGCTGGCCGAGCGCCTGGGCGACCGTGCAGATCGCCCCGACGAGCAAGCCGTTGATCAGATCGGTCGCGCCCTGCTGAGCCGCCGCGAGCGACTTGTTCAGCCCGGTGACGTACGCGTCGACGCAGCTCTGCATCGTCTGCGGACCCGCTTGGATGTTGCCCGCCGAGAACTGCGTCGTGCAGTACTTGGTCGCAGCGACCACCGGGTCGACGGTGTGCTTGATCGTGCCGCCGGTGTGGTGGACCGTGTGGTCGATCGTGTGCTTGACGGGATTGCCCGAGCCGGGGTTTCCGTTGTGTCCGCTGCCAGGCTTCGTGCCACCGTTGTCTGTGTTGCGGGGCTTCGGCTTCTGGTTGTCGCCGGTCCCCGGACCCGGCCGATGGGACCCGGTGGTCGGCCGGTTGTCGGCGTGCCGCTGCGCATGGTGGCGGTTGCGCGGCTTGCCGCCGAGATCTCGGGAGTCCTGGTGCTTGGTGTAGTAGTCGGGACTGTGCAGGCCGTTCGGGGTCGTCGAGTAGTCACCGGCGAGGTACGACTTCATGATGCTCAGCACGAGGTCGACGTACGCCGTCGAGTGGTTGTAGTTGAACACCGCAGCGCGTTGGCCGGCGGTGGTCGACAGGTCGAGGTTTCCTGCGCACAGGTAGACACCGGCGCCGACCGCCGCGTCGTTGATGTCCTGCGGGTCTCGCCGGCCGTCGCCGTCGCCGTCGACCCCGACGATGTTCCAGGTACCCGGGATGAACTGCATCGGCCCGACCGCCCGATCGTAGACGGTGTCGTGGTCGTAGCGGCCGCCATCGGTGTCGTGTACGAGCGCCATACCGTGCGAGCCGTCGAGGGGCAGGCCGAACACCCCCGGTCGCGAGATCCCGTCGTTGCCGAGGATGCTGCCGCCGTAGCGGCCGTGGTCGGACTCGACCCGGCCGATGGCAGCGACGAGCGCCCAGGACAGGTGACAGCGCGAGTCCGCCTGCGAGAGCACACTCGCGGTGCGCCGGTAGGCGTCGAGCGCTGCCTGCGGAATGCCGTCAGCCGACAGGGTCGATGTGAGCCGCTGCCGAGCGAGGAAGCTCTTGTCGCTGACGGTGGTGTAGCTTGCCGGCTCGTCGATGGCCGTGGTCGGTACGGAAGGGATGTTGCGGTCCGTCTTGGCGTCGGCGACCGAGGGGTTCGTCGAGCCGAGGCTCGCCGTCCACGCCCCGGCGAGAAGGCAGAGCGGCAGCAACGCGATGACCCGGTGCCAGCGCGGCGCGCGGGTTCGCTTGTGCGGACCTCTCATCGTTCCCTCCAAGCCGGCGGTTCCCACATCATTCTTCGTGCAGCGGCACGACGACTCTGTCCGGACGATGCCTGCGGCAAAGGCGTTCTCAGGCTACGCGGAAGAAGCGTGCTTGTGAATCCGTACGAGAGACGGTGCTGTCCGACGATCGTGACGCACCCGGCTCAGCCCACCGTCGTGACGCCACCCCTCGTCGTGAGCGCGCGTCGGCTCGGGGACAATGACATCGTGATCCCCCACACCGACCGCGCATCCCGCGCGCTATTCGACCGAGCCGTGCAGGTGACGCCCGGTGGGGTCAACAGCCCGGTCCGGGCGTTCGGCGCCGTCGGCGGTACGCCGCGATTCATGGCGCGAGGTCACGGGCCCTACCTCGTCGACGTGGACGGCAACGAGTACGTCGACCTGGTCTGTTCCTGGGGGCCACTGTTGCACGGTCACGCCCACCCCGACGTCGTAGCCGCGGTGACGGCGGCCGCAGCGTCCGGCACATCGTTCGGCACCCCTACGGAGGCAGAGGTCGAGCTGGCGACCGAGATCGTGACCCGCACGCCGGCCGAACAGGTACGTCTCGTGTCATCGGGCACCGAGGCCACGATGTCCGCGATCCGGCTGGCCCGGGGTTTCACCGGCCGCGACCTGGTCGTCAAATTCGCGGGCTGTTACCACGGGCACGTGGACGCGCTCCTGGTTGCGGCCGGCTCCGGCGTCGCGACGTTGGGGATCCCGGGCACACCCGGAGTTCCGGACCAGACCGCCGTGACGACGATCGTGCTGGCCTACAACGACGTCACAGCCGTACGCGAGGCGTTCGCCGAGCACGGCGACCAGATCGCCTGCGTGATCACCGAGGCTGCCCCGGGAAACATGGGCGTCGTCCCACCGCGACCCGGCTTCAACGCCGAGCTGGCCAGACTCTGCGGCGAGCACGGTGCCCTGTTCATCAGCGACGAGGTGATGACCGGATTCCGGGTCAGCGCCGGCGGTCACTGGGACCTCGACGGCGCGGTCGAGGGCTGGCAGCCGGACCTGCTGACGTTCGGCAAGGTGATGGGCGGCGGCTTTCCGGCGGCGGCGTTCGGCGGCCGGGCCGACGTGATGGGGCAGCTCGCGCCGGTCGGTCCCGTCTATCAGGCCGGCACCTTGAGCGGGAACCCCGTTGCCTGTGCCGCGGGTCTCGCATCGCTGCGGCTGGCGACACCCGAGGCGTACGGACGCATCGACGAAACCGCCCTCACCGTCGGTCAGCTCGTCAGCAAGGAGCTCAGCGCGCATGGGGTACCCCACGTCCTCCAGGCTGCCGGCAATCTGTTCAGCGTCTTCTTCACCGACTCGCCCGACGCGACGGAGATCGTTGACTTCGGCGGCGCCTCCGCGCAGGCGCAGCACCGATTCCGGGCGTTCTTCCACGCCATGCTCGACGGCGGCGTCTACCTCCCGCCGAGTGCGTACGAGGCGTGGTTCGTCAGTGCGGCCCACGACGATCGGGCGATCGAGACCATCGCCGGCGCGCTGCCCGGCGCAGCCGCGGCCGCGGCCGCCGCCCGCCCCGATTCGCCCGTCCCCGAAGGGACCGCATGAGCGACCGACCGACCCGGACGACCGTGCACCTGCTGCGCCACGGTGAAGTCGACAACCCCAAGGGTGTCCTCTACGGACGGCTTGCCGGCTACCACCTCAGCCCGCTCGGTCTGAAGATGGCCGAACGGGTGGTGGAGACCGTTGCCGGCCGCGACGTCACCTACCTCGTCTCCTCCCCGCTCGAGCGCGCGCAGGAGACCGCCGAGCCGGTCGCGAAGGCGCTGGAGCTCGACATCGTCACAGACGGCCGCGTCGTCGAGGCGGACAACGTGTTCGAGGGAGAGCGGTTCGGCGTTGGCGACGGGTCACTGCGCAACCCCAAGGCTTGGAAGTATCTACGCAACCCGTTCCGACCGTCCTGGGGCGAGCCGTACAAGGACATCGTCGTCCGGATGCTCGCCGCCGTACACGACGCGCGCGAAGCGGCCGCCGGTCATGAGGCGCTGATCGTGTCGCACCAGCTGCCGATCTGGGCCCTGCGGTCGTTCATGGAACACCGCCGGCTGTTCCACGACCCGCGTAAACGCGAGTGCAGCCTCGCCAGCCTGACCACCTTCACGTTCGACGACGAGGAGGTCCGGACCGTCACGTACGCGGAGCCCGCCGCGGACCTCGTTCCCCTGAAGACCGACAAGAAGCCCCCGGCGGGCGCATGATGTCTCGGCACGGACGTTCGTGCGCCGCGCTCGCCGCACTGCTGGTCCTCGCCGGGGCAGCCGGATGCTCGGCCGGGTCACCGACCGGCTCCAAGGGCTACGTCGTGGGCGACGGAAGCGTCGTCACCTACGTACCCGGCCACCGGCCCACGGCGCCGGACCTCAGCGGCGACGTCCTCGGCGGCGGACACCTGACCCTGTCGACCTACACCGGCAGCGTCGTGGTCGTCAACGTCTGGGCCTCCTGGTGCCCCCCGTGCCGCAAGGAGGCACCCGAGCTCGCCGCAGCAGCGAGTGCGTTGAGGAACGATGGCGTGAACTTCGTCGGCATCAACATCCGCGAGAACGACCCGTCGGTTCCCCTCGCCTTCCAGCGCACGCACGGCATCTCGTACCCCAGCCTCGCCGATCCGGACGCAACGCTGCTGCTCGCCTTTCGCCGAATCGGCCTCGTTCCGTCCTCCCTGCCGAGCACGATCGTGATCGACCGCACCGGCAAGATCGCTGCGGTCGTCGTCGGGCCGACCACGAAGATCACGCTCGTCGACCTCGTCCACGATGCCGAGAAGGCGTGACGGCGGACGCCATGGGCAGCTGGTTCCACGACACGGCCGCGTCCGGCTCGATGCTGCTCGCGATCCCTGTTGCACTCATCGCCGGTGCCGTCTCCTTCTTCTCGCCCTGTGTCGTCCCGCTGCTGCCGGGCTACCTCTCCTACGTCACCGGTCTGTCGGGCGCCGACCTACAGGCGAACGGGTCGGCGGGGGCGCGGGGCCGGCTGGTGAGCGGCGTGCTGCTCTTCGTCCTGGGGTTCTCCGTGTACTACGTCGCGATCGGCGCCATCTCCGGCGAGATCGGTTACCAGCTGCTTGCGCACAGCGCGGCGCTGACCAAGGTCCTCGGCGTCCTCACGATCGTCCTCGGTCTGGTCTTCATCGGAGTCGTACCGCTGCTCCAACGTGACGTCCGGGTCCACACAGTGCCGGCCGTCGGCCTCGCGGCGGCTCCGCTCATCGGGTTCCTCTTCGCGGTGGGCTGGACGCCGTGCATCGGTCCGACGCTCGCCGCCGTGCTCAGCCTTTCGATGGTTTCGGGCGGCGCTGACCGCGGCGCCGTGCTGACGTTCGTGTACTGCCTCGGCCTGGGCATCCCGTTCCTGCTCGCAGCGCTCGGGTTCCGGCGGATGCTGGGTGCCGTCGCCTGGGTGCGCCGGCACCAGGCGTGGATCACCAGGGCCGGCGGCGGCATGCTGATCCTGGTCGGCATCCTGCTTCTCACTGGTGCCTGGGGCAGCTTGATCGCCGACATGCAGGGTTGGGTCAACGGCTTTGTACCTCCGGTCTAGGAAGCGGTCTGCCGCGCCAACGCTCGGGGGCGCAGAGTTCGCCCGCTGGCTGTGGCGCACGCTCACCTCGATGCGGACGGCGCTGGTGCTGTTGTTCCTGTTGGCGCTGGCCGCGATCCCCGGCTCCCTGATCCCGCAGCAGAAGGTCGACGCCTCGGCGGTCGCAGCGTTCCGATCGGCCCATCCGTCGTTGGCTCCGTGGTTCGACCGGCTCGGCATGTTCTCCGTGTACACGTCCCCATGGTTCAGCGCCGTCTACCTGCTGCTGATGGTGTCGCTGATCGGCTGTTTCATCCCTCGGTTGCGGCTGTACGCGAAGGCGACCCGCGCCCGGCCACCGAAAGCGCCGCGCAACCTGGCCCGCTTCAGCAGCTTCGACTCGTACGTGACCGACGCGACGCCTGGGGACGTGTCCGAACGAGCCCGCTCGCTGCTGAGCGCTCAACGACGTCGGGTCGACGTCTACGAGGACGGCTCCGGGGGCGTTGTCGTCGCCGCAGAGAAGGGATACCTGCGCGAGGCCGGGAACCTCGTCTTCCACTTCGCAGTGCTCGTCGTGCTCGTCGGGCTGGCGATCACCAGCCTCTACGGGTTCAAGGGCGGCGTCGCCGTCGTGCAGGGAGAGTCGTTCTCGAACACGCTGATCCAGTACGACGACTTCAGCCCCGGTGGGCGGTTCAGGTCGAGCCAGCTTGCGCCGTTCTCGTTCAAGGTCGACACGTTCAGTGCCGCGTACAAGCCGACCGAACCCGGACGCGGAACACCGTTGCACTTCGACGCGGGCCTGACCGTGCGCGACCAACCGGGCGCGACGCCGTACCGGTACGACCTGAGGGTCAACCACCCCCTTCAGGTCGACGGCACATCGGTGTTCCTGGTGGGCCATGGCTACGCGCCGGTGATCACCGTGCGTGACGGCAAGGGCAACATCGCATACTCGGGTCCGGTTGTCTTCTTGCCCCTCGACGGGACGTTCACGTCGTACGGCGTCGTCAAGGCACCCGACGCGCAACCGACCCAGCTGGGACTAGAGGGTTACTTCTTCCCGACCGGTGCGGTCGACCAGACGAACCACCCGGTTTCGATCTTCCCCGGCCTTGGCAACCCGGTGATCTCGTTTGTGGCGTACCACGGCAACCTCGGTCTCGACTCGGGTGTCCCTCAGTCGGTGTACGTCCTGGACAAGAAGCACCTGAAGACGTACGACAGAGCGAACGGGCGCCCGAAGGTGCTGCTGCTCAAGGTCGGCGACAGCGCCCGGCTGAAGGACGGATCCGTCCGGTTCGACGGGGTACGTCCGTGGGTGAAGCTCCAGATCAGCCATTCGCCGGGCAAGCTGGTCCCGCTGTCCGGCGTGTTGCTGGCAATCGCCGGTCTTCTCGGGTCGCTCTTCATCCGGCCGCGGCGGACCTGGGTACGGGCGACACCAGGTGCCGGAGGTACGTTGGTCGAGATCGCCGTCCTCGACCGGGCGTCTGGCGGCAATCCGGACGACCACGTCGACCAGGTCTCGAGCACGCTGCAGGCCGGAGAGGATTCCGCATGACCGACACCCTCTCGCAGCTGAGCAACCTTGCGATCACGGGCGCGACCATCGTCTACTTCGTCGCGATGCTCGCGCACGTGACCGAGTGGGCCAGTGCCCGCCAAATCACTGCCACGCCGGTCGTCGCGAGGCCCGCCCTGCGCAGACGCGTGACCGTGCCGGCGACGGCGGCCCCTGCGACCACGATGCCCGCCAGCGATGTCCCGGCACCGGATCGCAACTCCGACGGCGAGGAGAACATCGATCGGTTCGGGCGGATCGGATTCTCCCTGACGGTGCTCGCGGTCGGGTTGCACCTCGCCGGAGTCGTGACGAGGGGAGCGGCCGCCGGGCGCGTTCCGTGGGGCAACATGTACGAGTTCGCCACCACCGGTACGCTCGCCGTCGTCCTGGCCTATCTGGTGCTGGTCCTGCGTTACAAGGTGCGTTGGTTGGGCTTGCCGGTCACGTCGTTCGCGCTGCTGATCCTCGGCCTGGCCGTGCTGCTGCTGTACCGGCCGATCAGCCCGCTCGTCCCAGCGCTGCACTCGTACTGGCTGGCGATCCACGTGCTCGCCGCCGCGATCGCGAGCGGCGGCTTCACCGTCGGCGCACTGGCCTCGATCCTCTATCTGGTCAAAAGTCGTGCCGAACGCAACGCGGCTGCGTGCCACGACGACCGCCGCACCGGATACCTGTGGCGACTGCCGACGTCCGAGGCGATCGACCGGATCGCCTACCGGGTGCACGCGTTCGCGTTCCCTCTCTGGACGTTCGCCGTGCTCGCCGGCGCGATCTGGGCGCAGTACGCCTGGGGCCGGTTCTGGGGCTGGGACCCCAAGGAGACGTGGGCGTTCATCACCTGGGTCGCCTACGCCGCGTACCTGCACGCGCGCGCCACCGCCGGATGGCAGGGTCGGGCCGCAGCCTACGTGGCGCTGGTCGGCTACTCGACGTTCCTCTTCAACTTCGTCGGGATCAACCTGTTCGGCTCGGGACTGCACTCGTACTCGGGCATGTAGCTCCCGCAGCCGTCACAGGTCGTCTTCTGCCGACCTGCGCTTGTTGAAGTTCTCCTTGGTGCGGGCAGCCCGGCGAGCGATGTCTTCGGCCAGCCGGTCGCGCAGCGGACCCAGCAGCAGCAAGGAGATCGGGGCCGTGATGACGAGGGCCAGCAGCGCGGTCCACAGGCCGGTGATCGTGTTCCAGTCCAGCCAGTTGCTCGCGACCAGCCATACGAGGAGCCAGACGACCGCGAACAGCAACGCCCGGGCGCCGGTGTAGAGCGCGAACCACTTCATCAGGTCGCCTGTCCCTTGGAAGGCACCAGCGTACGAGGTGGCTCAGGCGGCGGACCCTACCACCTCGGCGAGCAGCGACGGCTCGACGTTCCCACCCGAGATCACGCAGACCGGCCGGTCGCCGAACCGTGGTCCGTGGACCTGGAGCGCGGCGTACGACACCGCGCCGCTCGGCTCGGCGACGAGGTGCTGGGTCACCGCGAGGTCGTGCATCGCTGTCCGGATCTCGTCCTCGCTCACGGTGACGACGTCATCGACGTACGCCTGGATGTGCCGCCAGGGCTGGACTCCGACACTCGGCACCCGGAGGCCGTCGGCGACCGTCGCACCCGTTCGGGAAGATGGCCACTCGACCCGACGACCAGCGGCGAACCCCTCGGCGAGGTCGCCGGCCAGCGCCGGCTCGACACCGATGACGGCGACGTCGGGTCGAAGGGACTTGACCGCCACTGCGATGCCGCTGATCAGTCCGCCGCCGCTGACCGGTACGAGGACCGCGTCGAGGTCAGGGACATCGCCGAGGATCTCGAGCCCGACGGTTCCCTGACCCGCGATGACCCGGGGGTCGTCGAACGGCGGGATCAGGGTCGCGCCCGACTGCTGCTGGATCCGCTCGGTCTCGCTGATCCGGTCGGCGATGTCGACGAAGACGATCTCGGCTCCTTCCTCCCTGGTGGCAGCCTGCTTGACCAGCGGGGCGTCGCGCGGCATCACGATCGTGGCCCGCGTCCCGGCCGCGCGGGCGGCTCGCGCCAAGGCTTGCGCGTGGTTGCCCGACGAATGGGCGACCACGCCGGCGGCGAGCTCGGCCGGCGAGAGCAGTGCAACCGCGTTCGCGGCACCGCGGATTTTGAACGAGCCACCGACCTGAAGGTTCTCGCACTTCAGCCACGCGTTCCGGCCGGCGACGACCGCCGGCAGCGTCGGCGTCCGGCGCGCCAGGGACGCGATCCGGGGTCCCGCTTCCTTGATGTCGTCGACCGTCACCAGGTCGACAGTCGTCGGTGAAGACTCGTGATGGGGCATGGGGTCCATTGTCTCGGGGTTACGCTGTAAGCGAGGAGGTGCGCGGTGAGATTCCTGCCCGTGATCCTGCTGATCGTGCTCGCGATCTACTGCCTCGTCGAGATCTGGCAGTCCGACGCCCGTGAGGTACGGCTGCTGCCGCGAGCCGCCTGGGTCGCGGTTGTCCTGGTGCCCTTGTTCGGGCCCGTGGGCTGGCTGGTGTGGGGTCGTCCGAACGGAACCGACCCCGGTGACCGGCCTCCGAAGCAGCGCCCGACCGTCCGAGCGCCCGATGACGACCCGGACTTCCTCCGCAACCTTGGCAAGCGTCCCGGCAAGGACTAGTTGCAATACCGTTCAATGAGGCAACCGCTGCTTCTGTTGGTGGTCGGTCGGGTTGGGGCCACCGGTGGTGGCGGGATCGTTTGACGTGCCACAGGTCGGCGTGGCCGGTGCGCCGGTCGTAGACCTCGACGGCGACAATCGCCTGCCCCTCGGTGGCGTGAGGCTCCCGCGTCGTCCGAAACGCCGGCCGGTTCCGTCGCGCGGGCCCGGAAACTGTGCCATCACAGATCCCGGCCGCGACCGTTGGATGCAGTGGGTTCCCTGTCTCGAACGTGTTCGGCTCGCCCTGGCCGATCTCCTCACCGAGACTGGCAGCGGCCGCTTGTACTGGCTGCTCATCGCCGCTGCCATCGAAGACATGTCCGCCGGACCAGAGGGTGCGCGTCACGATCCGCGCTCCATGCACCACCCAACCTCTCGCGCCGAGGTGCGTCTTGTCCGTGCGGTTCGAAATCGGCTGCGCGTCCGAACGTCAACCGATCAGCAGGCCGACGGTGAGGGCGATCGCGTACCAGAGCTCGCCGAGACCGGTGTCGCGCAGCACCGGTACGAGTGCCGCTCCGGTCGCTCCCCGCCGTACGACGAGCGCGGCGTGTGCCGAAAGCGGTGTCACGGCGAACCCGAGCAGCGCCCACCCGGTTGTCGTGACCGCGACCGGCACCAGCGCGAGATATCCGGCGACCACCAGCGTTTCGTACAACCACCGGGACCGACGGTCTCCCAGTACCACCGCGAGAGTCCGCTTTCCTACCCTCGCGTCGGTCGGGATATCGCGGAGGTTGTTAGCGACGAGTACGGCGCACGCGAACGCTCCTATTCCGAGCGCGGTCCACAGTACGGGTGCGCTGACCTGCCCGGTCTGGACGTATGCCGTCCCGGACACCGCCACCAGACCGAAGAAGACGAACACGCCGACCTCGCCGAGTGCGTGATACCCGTACGGGGATGAACCGCCGGTATAGAACCAGGCGGCCGCGATCGAGGCGCCCCCGACGAAGACGAGCCACCATTCGCTCGTCAACGCCAACCCGAGCCCGGCCGATGCGGCTATCCCGAACGCCGTGAATGCCGCGGTCCTGACGGCTCCGGCGGTTGCGGCGCCGGAACCGACCAGCCGCAACGGCCCGACCCGGTCGGCGTCGGTGCCGCGTACCCCGTCGGAGTAGTCATTGGCGTAGTTCACGCCGACCTGCAGGGCCATGGCGACGACCAGGCACAGCAGTGCCTTCCACCAGACGAACTCGCCGGCGTACCCGGCGAGGCCGCACCCCGCAACAACCGGTGCGATGTTGACCGGAAGCGTGCGCGGGCGCGCGCCCTCGATCCACTGCAACACATCGGCCATCGCCGGCCAAGTATCCCGAACGCAGGTCGGCCGGCGGCCGGCGGCCCGCAACGCCTTCGTAGTCTGAGCAGGTGCGCGACAAACCCGGCGGTGCCGCCGGCCTGCGACCCGTTCGGGGGTCGGCCGACGTCGTGCACCGGCTGCTCGAGGCGGCCTTGGGCGCCGACGAGTTCGCGTCGGTCGTGATCCGGACGTCCGGCTCGACCGGTCGGCCCAAGGACGTGGTGCTCTCCGTCGCCGCGTTGCGAGCATCCGCGGAGGCGACGCTCCGGCGGATCGGGGGGCCGGGCCGCTGGCTGCTCGCGCTGCCCGTCGCGTACGTTGCCGGGCTCCAGGTGCTGACCCGCTCCGTACTCGCGGGGACGGTTCCTGTACGGCTGGAGCGGGACGAGTCACTGTCGGCCGCGACCAGCCGGCTCGAGCACGAACGACGCTACCTGGCGTGCGTGCCCACCCAGCTGTTCCGCTGGCTGGGTGACGCCGCCGACCGGACGGCCCTGTCGGCGTACGACGCGGTGCTGATCGGCGGCGCGGGGGCGGGTGCTGAGCTGCTCGAATCGGCGGCCGCAGCATCCGTTCCGGTGGTCACGACCTACGGCACCACGGAGACCTGTGGCGGATGCGTGTACGACGGCATCGGGCTCGACAGCGTCGCGATCGCGCTGGACGAGGCTGGACGGATCAGGCTGGCCGGGCCGATGCTGTTCGAAGGTTACGCCGCCGAACCTGGCCTCACCGAGCAGGTCCTGCGGGACGGCTGGTTCCACACCGGCGACGTCGGACGCATCGACGAGGACGGTCGGCTGGTCGTCGAGGGCCGCCGCGACGACGTGGTGGTGTCCGGGGGTGTCAACGTCTCCCTACCGGCTGTCGAGCGCCGGATCGCCGAGTCACCGTTGGTCCGTGACGTCTGCGTTGTCGGCCGGCCCGACCCCGAGTGGGGAGCCGTGGTCACGGCGTTCGTGGTCGCGTCCGGGCCGGTCGACGCGGACCAGATCCGCGACTTCGTCGCCGACCGGCTGCCACGTTCGTGGGCGCCTCGTGCCGTGGTGGCGGTGGACACCGTCCCGTACCTGCGGTCCGGCAAGGCCGACCGGCAGGCGTTGCTGCGCGCCCATGGAGACGGTGGATGAACGGTCACGTCTACTCCATCGCGATGCGCTCCGAGTTTCGTGGCATCAGCATCCGTGAGGGAGTCCTGGTCGAGGGACCGGCCGGGTGGGGCGAGTTCAGCCCGTTCTGGGAGTACGAGGTTGCCGAGGCCGCGTCGTGGTGGGCGGCGGCACAGGAGGCGGCGTACGAAGACTTTCCCGAACCCGTGCGGTCCACCATTGCGGTCAACTGCATCGTCCCGGCCGTCGACCCCGAACGTGCTAGCGCGGTCGTGGCGTCGGCCGGTGGCTGCCGGACCGCGAAGGTCAAGGTCGCCGAGCCTGGCCAGCGACTCGACGACGACCTGGCCCGCGTCGACGCGGTCCGAGCTGCGCTCGGGCCGACCGGGCGGATCCGGGTCGACGCCAACGGCGGCTGGTCGGTCGACGAGGCGGTGGAGGCGATCAGGCTGCTCGACCAGGCGGCCGGTGGCCTCGAGTACGTCGAGCAGCCGTGCCGGACGGTCGATGAGCTGCGCGCATGCCGGCGGCGGGCCGATGTCGCGATCGCCGCTGACGAGTCGATCCGCCGGGCCGCGGACCCGCTGCTCGTGGCGACTGCCGAAGCGGCCGACATCGCCGTGCTCAAGGTGCAGCCGCTCGGCGGCGTCGCGGCCTGCCTGCGGATAGCCGAGCAGATCGGGCTTCCCGTCGTGGTCTCGAGTGCGCTGGAGACGTCCGTCGGCATCGCCGCCGGCATCGCACTGGCCGCCGCCCTGCCCGACCTGCCGTACGCCTGCGGGCTCGCCAGCGTCGCGCTGCTCTGCGACGACGTCGTCGCGTCGCCGCTGCTTGCGGAACGTGGCGTGATCCCGGTCCGCAGACCGTCCCCGGACCCCGGCGCGCTCCGGCGCGTCGCCGCGGACGAGGCGACCACCCGCCGCTGGTCCGAGCGACTCGCCGCCGTACGCGGCGTACGGCAGGATCGTCGGTCGTGAACCCTTCCACCGCACTCGCCCGGGTGGTCGTCGACGAGCTGCTACGTCACGGCGTATGCGACGCCGTCCTCTCGCCCGGTTCGCGTTCGGCACCGCTGGCGATGGCGCTGCACCGAGCCGACGCCGACGGTCGGCTTCGGCTGCACGTACGGATCGACGAACGCAGTGCAGGCTTCCTCGCGCTGGGGCTTGCGAAGGGTTCTCACCGGCTCGTACCCGTCGTCACGACGTCCGGGACCGCGGTTGCCAACCTGCACCCAGCGGTCCTCGAGGCGTCCCACGCCTCCGTCCCGCTGCTCGTCCTGAGCGCCGACCGGCCGGCGGGGCTGCGCGGCACCGGCGCCAACCAGACGACCGACCAGATCAAGCTGTTCGGCGACGCCGTCCGGTGGTTCGCCACCGTCTCGGCGCCCTCCGTCGTCCCGACCAGCGCTGCGGACTGGCGCGCGCGGGTCGCCCGCTGCGCTGCCCGCTGCGCCGGGGCGCCGTCGGGAGTCGCCGGGCCGGTCCATCTGAACGTCGAGCTCCGCGAGCCGCTGATGCCGGATTCCGGCGACGTGGGCGTACTTCCCGGGCGAAACGGCGGCGCGCCCTGGACGTCGGTCGCCAAGGCCGCGCCGCCCGAGCCGGTCACGCTTCCGACCGGGCCGCGCACCGTCGTCGTGGCCGGCGACGACGCCGGTCCACCGGCTCGGTTGTTGGCCGAGCGGGCCGGCTGGCCGCTGCTGGCGGAGCCGACTTCCGGGGCTCGGACCGGAAACAACCCGGTTGCGGCGTACCGGCTGCTGCTGGAACACCGTCCGCTGACAGACCGGATCGAACGCGTCGTCGTCACCGGACGGCCCACCTTGTCGAGGCCAGTGACCCGGCTGCTGTCGAGGGCGGATGTCGAGGTCGTGGTCGTCGGCGGATCCGACTACGCCGACCCGGGCCGGCGGGCCGCCAGCGTGGTCGCGCGTGCGACCGTCACCCGTCGCGACGACCCGGCCTGGCTGGACCGGTGGCAGACGGCCGACCGGGCCGTGCTGGCGACGGTTGAGAAGCTGCTCGACGACGAGTCGGCGCTGACCCCGTACGCCGTCGCACGGGCGGTCTCGGCAGCCGTACCACCCCGCGGTCTGCTCGTCGTCGGCTCCTCCCATCCGGTGCGCGACCTCGACCTGATGGCCATCGCGCCGACGCCGGGCCAGCGGCGGATGGTGATGGGTAACCGTGGACTGGCCGGCATCGACGGCACGGTGTCGACGGCGATCGGCGCCTCGCTCGGCCGGCGCTCATCTCGCTCGCTGGCGTACGTCGGGGACCTGACGTTCCTGCACGACAGCAACGGCCTGATCATCGGCCCGGGGGAGCCGCGTCCCGACCTCACGTTCGTGGTCGCCTCCGACGACGGGGGCAGCATCTTCGCGACGCTCGAGCCCGGCGCTGAGGCGTACGCCGCATCGTTCGAGCGCATCTTCGGCACGCCGACCCGGGTCGACATCGGTGGGCTTTGCGCGTCAATGGGCGTACCGCACGTCACTGTGTCGTCCCTCGACACCCTCGAACGCGAGCTGGCCGCGGGTTCGTCCGGCATCCGGGTCGTCGAGGCACGGATCGACCGGTGGGGGCGACGAGAGCTGGACCAGCGGATCCGGGCTGCGGCAGCCGCCGCGCTCGGTGCCGGCTGACGGTTGTGCCGCCGCGTTCGGCGCGCCCTGACCACCGCGACTTGTCGGTCGCAGGTAGGGCTATGACCCGCTGACAGACCGACAAGTCGAGGTGGGCTGATTTCTTGACTGATCCGTTTACAACGGGGTCGTACCACGACAAACTGCTCGGCGGGAAAACATCCCCTCGAGAGCATGCGCGGTTCGGGTGGCGCGCACCGTGAAAGGACGTCCATGAAGACACGGTTGTTTGTGGGCGCGGCTACCGCCGCCCTCCTCACCGCCAGCGTGCTGGCGTCAAGCGGAGGTGCTGATGCCGCCGTCCGTACCGCCAAGCCGCACGTGCACTCGGGTTCCCAGGCATACCTGCACTCGCACTACCGGACCGAGCTGTCGTGCGGCACCGCGTCCGCGGGCCACGCGCGCTGTCTCGCCCGTCATCTGGTCCCCCGTAACGGCGCCAAGGTGACGCCGAACGCGATCACCGGCTTGACGCCCGCAAACATCCAGTCGGCATACAAGCTGACCGGGCTCTCGACGACGAACACGGTGGCGATCGTCGACGCGTACGGCTATCCGAAAGCCGAGTCCGACCTGGCGACGTACCGCGCCCACTGGGGGCTGGCGGCGTGCACGACGGCGAACGGATGCTTGAAGATCGTGAACCAGACCGGCGGCACCAGCTTGCCGCGGTTCAACCTCGGCTGGGCACAGGAGCAGGCACTCGACCTGGACTCGGTGTCGGCGGCCTGCCCGAGCTGCAAGATCGTGCTGGTGCAGTCCAAGACCGCCAGCTTCGTGAACCTCGGTACGGCCGTCAACACGGCGGCGACGCTGGCCGGAGTGAAGGCCATCTCCAACAGCTACGGCGGCGGGGATGTGGCGGACGCGTCGTACGGCCAGTACTACAACCACCCGGGCATCGCGGTGACCGCGTCGTCCGGCGACAACGGGTATCAGAGCGCCAGCTTCCCGGCGAGCTCGCACTACGTGACTGCCATCGGTGGCACCCACCTGACCACGGCGGGGAACACCCGCGGATGGAACGAGACGGTGTGGAGCGGCACGGGTTCGGGTTGCACCACCCTCAACGTCGCACCGGCCGGCCAGTCGTCGGCGACGACGCACTGCTCCGGACGCGCGATCAACGACGTCGCAGCCGACGCCGACCCGTACACGGGCCTTGCGGTCTATGCGCCGACGTCGCGCACGTCGTCCTCGTGGGCGCAATACGGCGGGACGAGCCTGTCGTCGCCGATCGTCGCGTCGGTCTACGCGCTGTCCGGGAACACGGCCGGTTACGCGAACACGATCCCGTACGCCCACGCGTCGTCGTTGTTCGACGTCACGTCGGGCACCAACGGCTCCTGCTCGTACTGGTGCACGGCCAAGGCCGGCTGGGACGGCCCCACCGGCCTTGGCACACCGAACGGCACCGGCGCGTTCTGACGCCGAACCTGTCGGTCTCTCATCGGGTCCTGACCCGACGAGAGACCGACAAGTCGTAGGTGGAGCGGGAGCCTCAGCCGGAGAGCGCGTCGCGTACGGGGATGAACTTGGCGTGGCACTCGGCGAGCTCGGCCTCGGGGTCGGAATCGGCGACGATGCCGCACCCGGCCATCAGCCGTACCCGGTGACCTTCGTACATTGCCGACCGGAGCCCAATTCCCCACTCGCCGTCGCCATCGGCGTCGATCCAGCCCACCGGCCCGGCGTACCGGCCGCGGTCCATGCCCTCGATCTCGGTGATCAGGTCGACGGCTGCCTTCGTCGGCGTGCCGCCGACAGCGGCCGTCGGATGAAGGGCCGCGGCGAGCGCGAGGACGTCGACGTCTCCGCCGAGGACGCCGGCCACGTCGGTCGCCAGGTGCATCACGTTCGGCAGGTGCAGGACGAACGGCGCTTCCGGAACGTTCATGCTCGTGCAGTACGGTGCGAGTGCCTCGGCGACCGACCGGACGGCGTACTCGTGCTCCTCCAGGTCCTTGGACGAACGCGCGAGTGCACCGGAAAGGGCGAGATCGTGGTTGTCGTCGCCGGTTCGACGGATCGTCCCCGCCAGGACCCGGCTGGTGACCAGACCGCGTTCGCGTCGGACCAGCATCTCCGGGGTCGCGCCGAAGAAGCCGTCGACGTTGAACGTCCAACAGGTCGGGTAACGGCCGGCGAGACGGCGTAGCGGATCGCGAACGTCGAGCGGCTCCGTCAGCTCGGCGACCAGGTCCCTTGCCAGCACCACCTTCTCCAGCTCGCCCGCGCGTACCCGGTCGATGGCCCGACCGACGACCGTCGCCCACTCGGCTCCGCTCATCGCACCGTCGGAGAACGCGGAGAGCGTCGGTGGTCGAGCCTGGCGCGCAGGAACCACCTGCGGTGGTGGTGGCATCGAACCCGACGAGATCGTCGTCATCCAGGCGACGTCGCCGCGACGGCCGACGACGAACTGCGGGACGATCAGCACGGAGTCGCCGGGCTGGTCCGCGTACGCGAACGAGCCGAACGCCAGCAAGCCGGTGCCGGCGACCCCCACACTGTCGCGGACCACGGCATGGGTGGCGAGCTGTCGCCACCGTGCCCGCGCGTCGGCGAATCGCGCCGAACCGGCGGTCTCGATCCGAACGACCTGCCCCCAGCCGACGATGCCCTCGGTGCCGCGGAGCCACGCGAGCGGACCGCCGGCAGGCAGCAGGCCGACCAGGTCGCCGGGGTCGTCGATCAATGTGGTCCGGGCGACCAGCGGCGCGGAGACGGTCTCGACGACGCGTGCGGTCACGCCCGGAAGCCTACGGCCCGGCCAGCCGGCTTCCCTTCGTCCCCGTCAGGGGACAGCCGTGGGTACGACAGACTGTCTGCATGTCCCGAGCCAGCCTGGACAAGCAGCCACCGGAGGTGGCGCGGATGTTCGACGAGGTGGCCCGTCGCTACGACCTGACGAACGATGTGCTGTCGATGGGGCAAGACCGGGTCTGGCGTCGCGCGGTGGTCCGGGCGGTGGCGGCACGAGACGGCGAGACGGTCCTCGATCTTGCCGCCGGGACCGGGACGAGCAGTGTCCCCCTCGCCGCCCGTGGAGCACTCGTCGTGCCCTGCGACTTCTCGTTCGGGATGGTGCAGGTGGGGAAGTCGCAGCGTCCCCGGCTGCCCTTTGTCGCCGGTGACGCGCTGAGCTTGCCGTTTCTCGACGGCACATTCGACGCCGTCACGATCTCGTTCGGGCTCCGCAACGTCGCCGACCGACGTGCTGCGCTCGAGGAGATGGGACGGGTAACGGTCCCCGGCGGTCGGATGGTCGTCTGCGAGTTCAGTACGCCGACGTGGAAGCCGTTCCGCACCGTCTACACCGAGTACCTGATGAAGGCGCTACCGAAGGTGGCGACGGCTGTGTCTTCCAGCCCGGACTCCTACGTGTACCTCGCGGAGTCGATCCGGGCATGGCCGGACCAGCAAACCCTGGCGGCCGAGATCGACGATGCGGGTTGGTCGCGGGTCCAGTACCGCAACCTGTCCGGTGGCATCGTCGCTCTGCACCGCGCGACCCGCGGACCGGTGGCTCCGGGCCGTGAACCCGCCGCGTCGAGCACTGCCGTGCGTCGGTGAAGGGGGTTCGCGTGCCTGCGTTGTCCGGCCGTTCTAGACTGACGGTCGACGATGGCTCGTGAAGCTTTTCACGAAGTCACGAGCCGCAGCTCTGTCCTCGAGGATGTTTGGCCATGGCGATCACGACGACTGCTGACCGGCAGGCCGACGTCATCGTCGTCGGCGCCGGGCCCGGGGGATCCACAGCGGCCACGTACCTGGCCCAAGCGGGCCTCGACGTGGTGGTTCTCGAAAAGACCGCATTTCCGCGTGAGAAGGTGTGCGGAGACGGGCTGACGCCGCGCGCGGTGCGAGAGCTGCTCGCGCTCGGCATCGACGTGGACGGACCCGGCTGGATCAAGAACCACGGTCTGCGGATCGTCGGCGGTGGCCACCGACTCAGCCTGCCCTGGCCGGACCTGGCCGAGTACCCCTCGTATGGCCTGGTCCGGACCCGCATCGACCTCGACGAGATACTCGCCCGGCACGCCCAGAAGGCGGGTGCCCGATTGCACGAGCGGACGGCTGTCACGGGGCCGATCACGGACGGCGCCCGGATCGTCGGCGTCACGGCACGACCGGTCGATGACGACGGTCGCAAGGACGGCGACGAGATCGGCTACTCGGCCCCCGTCGTGATCGCCGCGGACGGCAACTCCTCGCGACTGGGCCTCGCGATGGGTGTGCCGAGACGCGACGACCGGCCGATGGGAGTCGCGGTCCGGACGTACTACACGAGCCCACGACACGACGACCACTGGCTCGAGTCGTGGCTCGAGCTCTGGGAGGGCGCCCCCGGCGCGAGCAACCTGCTTCCCGGCTACGGCTGGATCTTCGGTGTCGGCGACGGGACCGTCAACGTCGGGCTCGGTGTCCTCAACACGTCGGCGGCTTTCCAGCGCGTCGACTACAAGGACCTCCTCAGACGCTGGCTCGTCCATACGCCCGAGGCGTGGGCACTGAGGGAGGAGAACCGCACGCAGCCGATCCGGGGAGCGGCACTGCCGATGGGCTTCAACCGCAAACCGCACTACGCCAACGGCATGCTGCTCGTTGGCGACTCCGGCGGGATGGTGAACCCGTTCAACGGTGAGGGCATCGCGTACGCGATGGAGTCGGGTCAGCTGGCCGCGGAGGCGGTTGCCCAGGCCCTCGGTCGTACGACGGCCGAGGAGCGCGAACGCGCGCTGCACCGTTACCCGGCGGCCCTCGACCGGCGGTACGGCGGCTACTACACGCTCGGCCGCGGCTTCGTGAAGTCGATCGGCAACCCGCACGTCATGAGACTCGCCACCAGGTACGGCCTCCCGCGGCCCACCCTGATGCGCTTCGCGCTGAAGCTGCTGGCCAACCTCACCGAGCCGGCCGGTGGTGATGCGATGGACCGGATCATCAACGGGCTCTCGAAGATCGCGCCGGCCGCATGACCGCGCGCAGGTGGCCGGGAGGCCGGGCAGGACGCCGAACTCGCACCATTAGGATGACGAGGCGTAGCGAGTTCGCGGTGAAAACAAGGAAGGTGGAGCACGGCAGATGAACGCTTACGTCCCCATCCTCGGACTGGCGGCAATCGCCGCTGCGTTCGCGATCTTCTCCGTCGTGATCAGCTCGTTCGTCGGCCCGAAGCGCTACAACCGGGCCAAGCTCGACTCCTACGAGTGCGGCATCGAGCCGACGCCGCAGCCGGTCGGCGGCGGCCGGTTCCCGGTGAAGTACTACATCACCGCGATGCTGTTCATCGTCTTCGACATCGAGATCATCTTCTTGTTCCCCTGGGCCGTCGCGTTCGACTCGCTGAAAGTATTCGGCCTGGTCGAGATGGTCTTGTTCATCCTGACGATCTTCGTTGCGTACGCCTATGTCTGGCGGCGCGGCGGACTGGAATGGGACTAGGCCGTGGGTCTCGAGGAGAAGCTCCCATCCGGTGTCTTGCTGACGACCGTCGAAGGGGTCGCCGGGTACTTCCGTAAGGCGTCGCTGTGGCCGGCCACCTTCGGCCTTGCGTGCTGTGCCATCGAGATGATGACGTCGGGCGCTCCCCGCTACGACCTCGGCCGGTTCGGCATGGAGGTGTTCCGCGCGTCGCCGCGCCAGGCCGACCTGATGATCGTCGCCGGCCGGGTGAGCCAGAAGATGGCGCCCGTGCTGCGCCAGGTCTACGACCAGATGGCCAACCCCAAGTGGGTGCTGGCGATGGGCGTCTGTGCGAGCTCCGGGGGCATGTTCAACAACTACGCGATTCTTCAGGGCGTCGACCACGTCGTACCTGTCGACATGTACCTTCCCGGCTGTCCGCCCCGCCCCGAGATGCTCATCGACGCGATCTTGAAGCTGCACGACCAGATCCAGCACTCGAAGCTCGGCCCCAACCTCGCTGCCGAGAGGGCCTCGGAGGAGCGCTCGGCGCTGGCGGAGCCGCCTACGTCGGACATGACCGGGCTGTTGCGGTGAGCGACGAGTCGACGCCGGAAGCGTCGGATGCGGTGAGCGAGAAGACGACGCCGGGACCGCTGAAGCCGAAGGGTGGCTCCGAGACCGAGGGTACGACGTCTCCGGTCCGAGATGACGTGGTCGACGCGGCACTCGTCCCGACCGCGGAGGTACCGGCGCCGCGCCGAGACCTCGAGGTCGTCGACGTCCGCCGGGGAATGTTCGGGGCGGAGGGTGCCGGGGACACGTCCGGCTACGGCGGTCTCGTGAAGCGGGTGGCGATGCCGGGCGCCACCCCACGGCCGTACGGCGGATGGTTCGACGAGGTCGCCGATCGCCTCGACGACGCGCTCGACACGGCCGACGTGAGCGCAGCGGTCGAACGGGTCGTCGTCGACCGAGGTGAGCTGACGTTCGTGGTCGCCCGAGACCGGCTGGTCGGAGTGGTGCAGGCCCTGCGCGACGACCCCGCGCTGCGCTTCGAGTTCCTCAGCGGCGTCAGTGGGGTCCACTTCCCGGCCGAGACCGGCGCGGAGCTGCATGCGGTTTACCACCTGCTGTCGATGACGCACAACCGGCGGATCCGGCTCGAGGTCACCTGTCCCGACGCGGACCCGCACATCCCCTCGGTCGTCGCGGTGTACCCGACGGCAGACTGGCACGAGCGCGAGACGTACGACTTCTTCGGCATCGTCTTCGACGGCCACCCGGCGCTCACCCGGATCGAGATGCCCGACGACTGGCCGGGCCACCCGCAGCGCAAGGACTACCCCCTGGGCGGTATCCCGGTCGAGTACAAGGGTGCGACCATCCCACCACCGGACGAGCGGAGGGCATACCACTGATGGCCGAGGACACAGCCGTGAGCACGGACCCGTACGCGACCGAGCAGGAGACGACGTCCGGCAAGGTGTTCACCGTCACGGGGCAAGACTGGGACTCGATCGTCGACGGCATCGACGTCGACTCCGACGAACGCATCGTCGTCAACATGGGCCCTCAGCACCCATCGACCCACGGGGTGTTGCGCCTCATCCTGGAGCTCGACGGCGAAACCGTGACCGAGTGCCGCTGCGGCATCGGCTACCTGCACACCGGCATCGAGAAGAACATGGAGTTCCGCAACTGGACTCAGGGCGTCACGTTCTGCACCCGGATGGACTACCTCGCACCGTTCTACAACGAGACCGCGTACGTCCTGGCCGTCGAGAAGCTGCTCGGGATCACCGACCAGGTCCCCGAGAAGGCAGAGGTCGTCCGGGTCCTCCTGATGGAGCTCAACCGGATCTCGTCGCACATGGTGGCGATCGCGACCGGGGGGATGGAGATCGGCGCACTCACCGTGATGACCATCGGCTTCCGAGACCGCGAGCTGATCCTGGACCTCTTCGAGCTGATCACCGGGCTCCGGATGAATCATGGGTTCATCCGTCCTGGCGGCATCGCGCAGGACACCCCGCCCGGTGCGCTGGACAAGATCCGGGAGGTCACAGCCGTCATCGGCAAACGGCTGCAGGAGTACGCCGACCTCTGCAACGCCAACCCGATCTTCAAGGCCCGGCTGGTCGATGTCGGGTACCTGGACCTGGCGGCCTGCCTGGCACTCGGCGCGACCGGCCCGCTGCTGCGGGCGACCGGGTACCCGTGGGACCTGCGCAAGAGCCAGCCGTACTGCGGCTACGAGCAGTACGACTTCGACGTCATCTGCTGGGACACCGCCGATGCGTACGGCCGGTTCCGGATCCGGTTGGCCGAGATGGCCGAGTCGCTGAAGATCGTCGAGCAGTGCACCGCCCGTCTGCACGGCCTCGAGGGCGCACCCGTGATGGTCGCCGACAAGAAGATCGCCTGGCCCAGCCAGCTCGCCGTCGGCCCGGACGGCCTGGGCAACTCGCTCGACCACATCCGGCACATCATGGGCGAGTCGATGGAGGCGCTGATCCACCACTTCAAGCTGGTCACCGAAGGCTTTCGGGTCCCGGCCGGCCAGGCGTACGCCAGCGTCGAGTCACCTCGCGGCGAGCTCAGCTGTCACGCGGTCTCCGACGGTGGCACGCGTCCGTACCGGGCACACTTCCGCGACCCGTCGTTCGTGAACCTCCAGACCGTGCCGGCGATGAGCGAGGGTGGCCTGCTGGCCGACGTCATCGTCGCGGTCGCAAGCATCGACCCGGTGATGGGAGGTGTCGACCGCTGATGCCCGCGCAGATCACCGATGACACCGTCGCCGAGCTGCATGCGATCGCCGCGCGCTATCCGAAACCGCGGTCGGCCCTGCTGCCGATGCTGCACCTCGTGCAGAGCGTCGACGGGTACGTGACGCCGGAGGGTGTCGAGGCCTGCGCCGACCTGCTCGGACTCACCGCCGTCGAGGTGTCGGCAGTCGCGACGTTCTACTCGATGTACAAGCGCCGGCCGGTTGGTGACTACCACGTCGGCGTCTGCACCAACACGCTGTGCGCGGTGATGGGGGGCGACGCGATCTTCGAGCGCCTCAAGGACCATCTCGAGGTCGGCAACGACGAGACCACGGACGACGGCTCGGTGACGTTGGAACACATCGAGTGCAACGCCGCCTGCGACTATGCACCGGTGGTCATGGTGAACTGGGAGTTCTTCGACAACCAGACACCGGAGTCCGCAGTCGCGCTCGTCGACGACCTGACGGCCGGCAACGAGGTCATCGCGACGAGGGGCGCGCGGGTGTGCCGGTGGCGCGATGCCGAACGGGTGCTCGCCGGGTTCCCCGACGGCCGGGGCGACGAAGGACTCGCCGCCGGGCCGGCGTCCCTCGCCGGGCTTGCGCTGGCCCGGGAACGGCAATGGTCCGCTCCCGTCAACGGCGGCTCCCGCGAGGAGCAGTCGTGACCGACACCCTCACTCCCGTGCTGACCGACAACTGGGACCAGGACCGGGCGTGGACGATCGCCGCCTACGAGCAACGGGGCGGGTACGGCGCGCTGCGCAAGGCGCTCGGAATGGATCAAGATGCCGTGATCGACATCGTGAAGGAGTCCGGCCTCCGCGGGCGCGGCGGTGCGGGATTCCCGACGGGCATGAAGTGGGGCTTCATCCCGCAGGGCGACGGCAAGCCTCACTACCTCGTCGTCAACGCCGACGAGTCCGAACCAGGGACCTGCAAGGACATCCCGTTGATGCTCGCGACGCCTCACACCCTCGTCGAGGGCGTCATCATCTCGTCGTATGCCATCCGGTCCAACCATGCGTTCATCTACTGCCGCGGTGAGGTGCTGCACGTGGTCCGCCGGCTCCAGCAAGCCGTCGCGGAAGCGTACGCGGCGGGGCATCTCGGGACCGACATCCACGGCTCCGGCTATGACCTCGAGGTCACCGTCCACGCCGGCGCCGGCGCGTACATCTGCGGCGAGGAGACCGCCCTGCTCGACTCGCTCGAGGGTATGCGGGGACAACCCCGGCTGCGCCCTCCGTTCCCAGCGGTAGCCGGGCTCTACGCCTGCCCGACCGTCGTCAACAACGTGGAGACGATCGCGTCCGTGCCGTGCATCGTCGCGAACGGTGCAGCCTGGTTCACGTCGATGGGAACCGAGAAGTCGAAGGGGATGACGATCTACTCACTGTCCGGGCACGTCACCCGGCCCGGTCAGTACGAGGCGCCGCTCGGCATCACGTTGCGGGAGCTGCTCGACCTCGCCGGGGGAGTCCGTGACGGGCACGAGCTGAAGTTCTGGACGCCGGGCGGCTCGTCGACGCCGATCCTCACCGGTGCGCACCTGGACGTACCCCTCGACTACGAAGCCGTCGGTGCCGCCGGGTCGATGCTCGGGACGAAGGCGTTGCAGATCTTCGACGAGACCACCTGCGTCGTGCGTGCCGTACTCCGCTGGACCGAGTTCTACAAGCACGAGTCCTGCGGCAAGTGCACTCCGTGCCGGGAAGGAACCTGGTGGCTCGTCCAGATACTCGCCCGGCTGGAGCAGGGAGATGGCAACGAGGCCGACCTGGACAAGTTGCTCGACCTCTCCGACAACATTCTCGGCCGGGCGTTCTGCGCGTTGGGTGACGGCGCCACCGCTCCGATCACATCGTCGATCGAGTTCTTCCGCGACGAGTACCTCGCGCACCTGCGCGACCGTGGTTGTCCGTACGACCCCCAGCTGGCCACGTTGTACGCGCCGGCGGAGGCGACCGCATGACGATCGACCAGGAGCTTGCTCAAACGGCCAAGACCGTCACCTTGACGATCGATGACGTCGAGGTGACGGTGCCAGAGGGCACCTTGGTGATCCGCGCTGCCGAGCAGGTCGGGATCGCGATCCCGCGGTTTTGTGACCATCCACTGCTGGATCCGGTGGGCGCCTGCCGGCAGTGCCTGGTCGAGATCCCGGACGCCGGCAACGGACGGGCGATGCCGAAGCCGCCGGCGTCGTGCACCATCCCGGTCGCCGCCGGAATGGTTGTGCGCACCCAGCTGACGTCGCCGACGGCGGACAAGGCACAGCAGGGGAACATGGAGTTCTTGCTGATCAACCATCCCCTGGACTGCCCCGTCTGCGACAAGGGCGGCGAGTGCCCGTTGCAGAACCAGGCAATGAGCAACGGCCGGGGCGAGAGCCGTTTCGACGGCACGAAACGAACGTTTCCGAAACCCATCAACATCTCGGCCGAGATCCTGCTCGACCGTGAACGCTGCGTGCTGTGCGCCCGATGCACCCGGTTCAGCGAGCAGATCGCTGGGGACCCGTTCATCGAGATGCTCGAGCGTGGCGTCCTCCAGCAGGTCGGGATCTATGAGAAGGAGCCGTTCGAGTCGTACTTCTCCGGTAACACCATCCAGATCTGCCCCGTTGGTGCGCTCACGTCGGCTGCGTATCGGTTCCGGGCGCGACCGTTCGACCTGCAGTCGACGCCGACGGTCTGCGAGCACTGCGCTGGTGGCTGCGCGCTCCGCACCGACCACCGGCGCGGCAAGGTCACCCGCCGGCTCGCTGCCTATGACCCGGCCGTGAACGAGGAGTGGAACTGCGACAAGGGCAGGTTCGCGTTCGTCTCCCAACGGCAGGCCGACCGGATCACCCGTCCCCAGGTCCGCGACGAGGCGACCGGTGAGCTGCGTCCGGCGTCGTGGCCTGAGGCGTTCGCGGTCGCGGCCCGCGGCCTCGCGGCTGCCGGCGCGTCGGTCGGGGTGCTGCCCGGCGGCCGGCTGCCGAACGAGGACGCGTACGCGTACGGCAAGTTCGCACGCGCCGTGCTCGGGACCAATGACGTCGACTTCCGGGCGCGGGCGCACTCGGCGGAGGAGGCCGACTTCCTGGGGTCCCGGGTCGCCACCACGATGGATGTGACCTACATCGACCTCGAGCATGCCTCCACGGTGCTGCTGGCCGGCCTCGAGCCCGAGGAGGAGGCCGCGATGGTGTTCCTCCGGCTCCGCAAGGCGAACCGGCGCCACGGCACCCGAGTCTTCGCGGTCGCGTCCCACGCCTCGAGGGGCGTACAGAAGCTGCACGGGACGCTGCTGCCGACTGTTCCCGGTGACGAACCGGCCGCCATCGCGGCCGTGGCAGACAGCGCCGACGTCGGTCTCGATGCGAGCGGCGTGATCCTCGCCGGTGCGCGGCTGGCGGCCGTACCCGGCGCACTGAGCGCCGTGCTGCAGCTCGCCGACCGAACGGGTGCGCAGCTCGCCTGGGTGCCGTCGCGCGCCGGCGAACGAGGGGCGGTCGAGACCGGGCTCCTCCCCAACTTGCTGCCCGGCGGGCGTCCGCTCGTCCACGGCGCGGCCCGGGTCGACGTCGCGACCACCTGGGGCATCGAGACACTTCCCTCTGAACCGGGCCGGAGCAGCGACGAGATCGTCGCCGCAGCGGCGGCCGGGGAGTTGGCCGCCCTCGTCGTCGGTGGGGTCGAGGTGGACGACCTGCCCGACCCGGCGCTGGCAATCCGTGCTCTCGACACGGTTCCGTTCCTGGTCAGTCTGGAGGTACGGGAGTCTGCCGTCAGCCGCCGGGCCGACGTGGTGCTCCCGGTCTCGGCGATCGCAGAGCGCGATGGCACGTTCGTCAACTGGGAGGGGAGGGTCCGGCCGTTCGAGCAGGCGATCGACCTGGTCGGCGCGCTGCGCGACCTCCGCGTGCTGGCCGGGATCGCCGACGAGCTCGGCACACCGCTCGGCTTCAAGACGGGCGGAGGCGCCCGCCGGGAGATGAGCGAGCTCGGGCCGTGGGACGGCGCCAGGCACCCGTTCTCCCCGGTGGCGCCGTCAGCTGCACCCGAACCGGGGTCCGGCCAGGCGGTGTTGTCGACCTGGCGGATGCTGATCGACGACAGCCGGGCGATCGACGGCGAGCCGCACCTTGCCGCGACCGCCCGGCAACCCACGGCGGTCGTTTCCCCCGTCTTTGCGCGTTCACTCGGGGTCGTCGACGGGGACTTGGTGACCGTCGCGGCGACCGGGTCCGCGACCTGGCCCGTGCTGGTCGATGACATCGTTGACGGCGTCGTGTGGTTGCCGTCGAACAGCGGTGGTGTCAATGTTCACCGTGACCTCGGAGCCGCTCACGGCTCGGTGGTGACCGTGCGCAAGGGAGCCGCCGGATGAGTACCTTCCGACCGAACCTGGCCGCCGACAACCTGAACGCGTTCGGTCACGACCCCTGGTGGCTGATCGTGATCAAGGTCGTGATCGCATTCGCGCTGCTGATGGTCTTCACGCTCTTCAACATCTGGTTCGAGCGACGCGTCGTCGCCCGGATGCAACACCGGATCGGTCCGAACGTACACGGGCCATTCGGCCTGCTGCAGAGCCTCGCCGACGGCGTGAAGCTGATGCTGAAGGAAGACCTGATGCCGAAGGCGGTCGACAAGGTGGTCTTCCTCCTCGCGCCGGTGTTCGCGGCGATCCCCGCGTTTCTTGCGGTCGCAGTGATCCCGTTCGGACCCGACGTACGGGTGCCGTTCAGCGACGTCCACACGCCGCTTCAGCTGACAGATCTTCCCGTCGGTGTCCTCTATATCCTTGCCGTCGCATCCGTCGGTATCTACGGCATCGTGCTTGCCGGCTGGTCCTCGGGCTCGACGTACTCGCTGCTTGGTGCCCTCCGGTCGTCGGCCCAGGTGATCTCGTACGAGGTGGCGATGGGACTCGCGCTGGTCGCCGTGTTCTTGTACGCCGGGTCGATGTCGACGTCGCAGATCGTCGCCGCCCAGAAGGACCTCTGGTTCGGTATCGTGCTGGCCCCGTCGTTCGTCATCTACATGATCGCCATGGTCGGCGAGACCAACCGGGCACCGTTCGACCTCCCGGAGGCTGAAGGCGAGCTCGTCGGCGGGTTCCACACGGAGTACTCGTCGATCAAGTTCGCGTTCTTCTTCCTCGCCGAGTACATCAACATGGTGACGGTGTCGATGCTCGCGACGACGATGTTCCTCGGTGGCTGGCGAGCCCCGTGGCCGTTGTCGATCTGGCACGACGCGAACCACGGCTACTGGCCGGCGCTGTGGTTCTTCGCGAAGGTGCTCGGCTTCGTGTTCGTCTTCGTCTGGCTCCGCGGAACGCTCCCGCGGCTTCGCTACGACCAGTTCATGCGCTTCGGCTGGAAGGTGCTGATCCCGGCGTCACTGGTCTGGATCGTCGCCGTCAGCACGATCCGTGCGGTCAACGTCCGCGACCACATCGATCGCCAGTACCTCCTGGTCGGCGGCGTGATCGCGCTGCTCATCTTCGTCGCGCTGCTGTTCGTCCCGGAGCGAGGTGAACCGCAAGAGCCCGAGGCGGCCGCCGTGCCTGACGCCTACGCGGGCGGATATCCTGTGCCGCCGATGCCGTCAGCCGCCCCGAACCAGGAGTCCATCCGTGGCTAACACGTTCAAGGAGCAGTTCTGGGACCCGGTCGCCGGCTTCGGGGTGACGTTCCGCACGATGTTCCGCAAGGTCGTGACCGAGCAGTACCCGTTCGAGAAGAAGCCGACCGCGCCGCGCTTCCACGGCCGGCACCAGCTAAACCGCTGGCCGGACGGGCTCGAGAAGTGCATCGGTTGCGAGCTGTGCGCGTGGGCGTGCCCAGCCGACGCGATCTATGTCGAAGGCGCCGACAACACGGACGACGGCCGGTACTCCCCGGGTGAGCGGTACGGCCGCGTGTACCAGATCAACTACCTTCGGTGCATACTGTGCGGCCTCTGCATCGAGGCATGTCCGACCCGAGCGCTGACGATGACCAACGAGTACGAGCTGGCCGACGACAACCGGGCCGACCTGATCTACGAGAAGTCGGACCTGCTGGCGCCCCTGCTCCCCGGCATGGAGCAACCACCACACCCGATGCGGCTGGGAGACGACGAGCAGGCCTACTACGGCGGTGCCCCCGTCGCGGCGCGAGGGGAGGCGACCCGTTGATCGTGTTCTGGATCCTGGCGCCGGTGATGGTGGCAGCGGCGCTCGGGATGGTGGTCGTCCGCAAGGCTGTCCACTCCGCCTTGCTGCTCGCGGTCGTGATGGTGTCGCTCGCGATCCTGTACGCCGCGCTCGACGCGCCCTTCTTGTTCGCCGTGCAGATCATCGTCTACACCGGCGCTGTCCTCATGCTCTTCCTCTTCGTCCTGATGCTCGTCGGAGTCGACTCGTCCGACTCCTTGGTCGAGACAATCCGGGGGCAACGTGCCGCCGCTGTCGCGCTGGCAGTGGTCTTCGCCGTACTCCTCGTCGCCGCTATCACGCAGAGCGCGCTGGGGGTGTCGGTCGGTCTCGCCCAGGCAAACGGCAGCGGGAACGTCAACGGACTCGCCGACCTGCTGTTCAGCCGGTACGTCTTCGCGTTCGAGGCGACGAGTGCGCTTCTCATCACGGCCGCGGTCGGCGCAATGGTGCTCGCGCACCGCGAGCGTCTCGGTCCGAAGCCCACCCAACGGAGCCTTGTCGCGCAGCGGATGCGTGACTACGCCGACAAGGGTGTCCACCCGGGTGCCCTTCCGAGCCCGGGTGTGTTCGCCCGCCACAACGCTGTCGACACCCCGGCGCTGCTGCCCGACGGTTCACCGTCGTCCCTGTCGATCTCGCGGGTGATGGCTGCGCGCGGCGTCGTTCGCGATGTCGAGACGGTCGATCCCGACCCGCCGCTGATCGAAAGGGGAGACGAGTGAGCACCACCCCTTTCCTCGTGCTGGCGTCGATCCTGTTCGCGATCGGTGCCGTGGGCGTGCTCGTACGTCGCAACGCCATCGTCGTCTTCATGTGTGTCGAGCTGATGCTGAACGCGTGCAACCTGACACTCGTCGCGTTCGCCCGCCAGCAGGGCAACCTCGATGGACAGGTGGCTGCCTTCTTCGTCATGGTCGTCGCCGCCGCCGAGGTGGTGATCGGCCTGGCCATCATCATGACGATCTTCCGGACCCGACGGTCGGCCTCCGTCGATGATGCCAGCCTGCTGAAGTACTAAGGAGGCTCCCGAACAATGACTGTCCGCGTCGCGACTCGGCGCATCCCGACCGGTCGCGCCCATCCAGACAAGATCTGTGTCACTTCCCATGGATCGCCTGCTATGGGTCGTTCGTCCGCGTTGCCGGCCCGGGCGCGGACGAGCCGCTCCTTGGCCGAACGCCATCATTCAGCAGGCTCCTAGGACGTCGCGACCGTGAGCTACCTCTTCCTGATCATCGCGATACCCGCGGTGAGCGCGGCGGTCCTGCTGGTGGGCGGGCGCCGTACGGACTCGTGGGGGCACCTGCTGGGTGCGGCTGCTCCGTTGGTGTCCTTCGTGCTGGGGCTGGTCGGCTTCGTCACCTTGCTCGGGCGCAGCGCCGGCGACCGTAGCTCCCACCAGCATCTGTACACCTGGTTCGAGGCAGGCCGCTTCCACGTCGAGTTCGGCCTGCTCTTCGACCAGCTGTCTGCGCTGTTCGTTCTCCTGATCACCGGCGTCGGCGGTCTGATCCACGTCTTCTCGGTCGGCTACATGGCGCACGACCCACGGCGGCGGCGGTTCTTCGGCTACATGAACCTCTTCGTGGCGGCCATGCTCACGCTGGTGCTCGCAGACGACTACCTGGGCGTGTTCCTCGGCTGGGAGGGTGTCGGCCTCACGTCGTACTTGCTGATCGGGTTCTGGCAGCACAAGGACAGCGCTGCGACGGCCGCCAAGAAGGCGTTCGTCGTCAACCGGGTCGGTGACGTCGGAATGGCGCTGGCGATCATGCTGATGTTCGCCACGTTCGGCCAGGTCTCGTTCGCCGCCGTCTCGTCCGGGATGGGCCAGGTCTCGACCGCGACCGCCACCGCTCTTGGCCTCCTGTTGCTGCTCGGTGCATGCGGCAAGTCGGCACAGGTCCCGTTGCAAAGCTGGTTGCTGGACGCGATGGAGGGTCCGACCCCGGTGTCGGCGCTGATCCACGCGGCGACCATGGTGACGGCGGGCGTCTATCTCGTCAGCCGCTCCAACTTCGTCTTCGACCAGGCACCGGCCGCTCAGACCGCGGTCGTCGTCGTTGGTCTCGTCACCGTTCTGTGGGGTGCGGCGATCGGGTGCGCGAAGGACGACATCAAGAAGGCCCTCGCCGGGTCGACGATGAGCCAGATCGGTTACATGATGCTCGCGGCCGGCATCGGGCCGGCGGGATACGCGTTCGCGATCTTCCACCTGCTCACCCACGGATTCTTCAAGGCCAACATGTTCCTCGGCGCCGGCTCGGTCATGCACGCGATGGACGATGACGTCGACATGCGCCGGTACGGCGGGTTGCGTACGTACCTGCCCATCACGTTCGTCACGTTCTCGATGGGGTATCTCGCGATCATCGGGTTCCCCGGACTTTCGGGATTCTGGTCGAAGGACAAGATCATCGAAGCGGCGTTCGGGGACAACGTGATCGTCGGCATCGGTGCACTGCTCGGCGCCGGAGTGACGGCGTTCTATATGACCCGACTGATGTTGATGACGTTCTTCGGCGAGAAACGGTGGGCCGACGGCGTACGTCCGCACGAGGCTCCGCGCGTGATGACCGTGCCGTTGATGGCACTCGCCGGCCTCTCGGTCTTCGGAGGAGTGCTCCTCGTCAACCGGTGGATCGTCGACTGGTTGAAGCCGGTCGTCGGGATCAACGAGGGACAGCAGCTCCCGATCTCGCCCCTCGCGATCACGCTGCTCGCGTTGGCGGCCGTGGCCGCCGGAGTGGCCGGCGCATGGGCGATGTACGGGCGGCGCCGTGTCCCTGCCGTGGCACCGAGGCGCGTCTCCCCGTTCGTCGAGGCGGGACGGGCCGACCTGTACGGCGACGCGTTCAACGAGGCCGTGTTCATGCGTCCCGGCCAGTACCTCACCCGGTCACTCGTCTATTTCGACAACCGCGGGGTAGACGGCGGCGTCAACGGTCTGGCCGCCCTGATGGGCGGCTCGTCGGGACGGATCAGGCGCTGGCAGACGGGGTTCGTCCGTTCGTACGCCGCGTCGATGCTCGCCGGATCGGTCATCGTCGTGCTCGCCCTGTTGGCGGTGCGGCTGGCATGAACGGCACCGAGTCGAGCTTCCCGTGGATCACCGTCCTGGCACTCATCCCGCTCATCGGGGCGGTCGGGCTTCAGGCGGTGCCGCGCCGCAGCGACCTGCCGAAGCAGGTGGCGTTCGGCATCTCGCTGCTGACGCTCGCCCTGTCCGTCGTGATCGCCGTGCAGTACGAGACGGACGGTGGGTTCCAGTTCGTCGAGATCCATCAGTGGATCAGCCTGTTCGGGGCTCACTACGCCGTCGGGCTCGACGGGCTAGGCCTGGTGCTGGTGCTGCTGACCACGATCCTCACCCCGGTCGTTATCCTGGCCTCCTGGAACGACGGTGACGACGGTCGCTGGAGCGTCAACGCATTCTTCGCCTGGATGCTCGCCCTCGAGGCGCTCGCCATCGGCGTCTTCTCGGCAACCGACGTGTTCTTGTTCTACGTCTTGTTCGAGGCGACGCTCGTCCCGATCTATTTCCTGATCGGCGGGTTCGGCGGTCCCCGCCGTGCCTATGCCGCGGTCAAGTTCCTGCTCTACAGCCTCGCCGGCGGGCTCCTGATGCTCGCCAGCGTCGTCGGGCTCTACGTTGCGTCGTCGAGCTCCTCGAGCGGCCCGTCGTACCTCCTTCAGGACCTGATGAACGCCGACATCTCACAGACGACGGGGCGCTGGCTGTTCCTTGGCTTCTTCGTCGCATTCGCGATCAAGGCACCGATGTTCCCCGTCCACACCTGGCTGCCCGATGCGGCCAGCGAGGCGACACCGGGGACGTCGGTGCTGCTGGTCAGCGTGCTCGACAAGATCGGGACGTTCGGGATGTTGCGGTTCTGTCTCGGGATCTTTCCGGAGGCGTCGCGGTGGGCGACGCCGCTCATCTTGGTGCTCGCCGTCGCCAGCATCCTGTACGGCGCGCTGCTCGCGATCGGCCAGAACGACATGCGCCGCCTGATCGCGTACACGTCTGTCTCGCACTTCGGCTTCATCGTGCTCGGCATCTTCGCGATGACGAGTCAGGCACAGGCCGGCTCGACGCTGTACATGTTCAACCACGGGCTGTCGACCGGGGCGCTGTTCTTGATCAGCGGGTTCCTTGTCAGCCGGCGAGGCTCGAAGCTGATCACCGACTACGGGGGCGTCGAGAAGGTCGCGCCGATCCTGGCAGGGACGTTCCTGGTCGCAGGTCTGTCAAGTCTGTCGCTGCCCGGTCTGTCGCCGTTCGTGAGCGAGTTCCTGGTGCTCGCCGGAACGTTCACCCGGTCCATTCCGTTCGCGGTGCTCGGGACGCTCGGCATCGTGCTGGCGGCGCTCTACATCCTGATCATGTACCAGCGCACGATGACCGGTCCGGTGCGTGAGTCGACCCGCAACATGCCCGACCTGAAGATGCGGGAGATCGCCGCGATCACCCCGCTGCTCGCGCTGATCTTCGTCCTCGGCTTCTATCCCAAGCCAGCGCTCGATGTCATCAATCCGATGGTGCACGGCGTACTCGAGCATGTCGGCAAGACCGATCCTCAACCAACCGTCGCGGGCAAGGAGTCGAGGTGATGCTGTCCGCCGAGGCAACCTTCCACACCCCGCACATCGCGTACGGGCGGATCTCACCGCTGCTGATCGTCTTCACCGTGGCCCTGGTGGGCGTCGTCGTCGAGGCGTTCGTGCCGCGTGCACACCGTTATCTGGCGCAGGCAGCGTTGAGCATCCTCGGGCTGCTCGCGGCGTTCGTTGCTGTGATCGTCGTTGCGACGCAGGTGCACTCCGTCACCGGCGGGGCGCGCGGGGCCGTCGAGGCGGAGGGCGCGATCGCGGTGGACGGCCCCAGCCTGTTCCTTTGGGGAGCACTGCTCGCGCTGTCGACCGTGAGCGTCATGTTGGTCGCCGAACGTCAGCTCGAGGGCGGTGTCAGCGCGTTCGCGGGCCAGGCGGCCGCGATCCCTGGAACGGAGAGCGAACGCGAGGCCGTCGGCAAGGGCATCGACCACACCGAGGTCTTCCCGCTGGTGATGTTCGCGGTCGGAGGCATGATGATCTTCCCGGCCGCGAACGACCTGGTGACGATGTTCGTAGGCCTGGAGGTGCTGTCGCTGCCGTTGTACCTGTTGTGCGGCCTGGCTCGTCGGCGCCGGTTGATCAGCCAGGAGGCGGCGCTCAAGTATTTCCTGCTCGGCGCGTTCTCCTCGGCCTTTTTCGTGTACGGCATCGCGCTGTTGTACGGCTTCGCCGGCGGTTTCACGTTCGCCGACATCGACGCCGCAGTGTCGAACCGAAGTGGCGCAGAGCCGTTGCTGCTGGTCGGCATCGCCCTGGTCGCCGTCGGTCTGCTGTTCAAGGTCGGTGCCGTGCCGTTCCACGGCTGGACCCCGGATGTCTACCAAGGTGCGCCAACGGCGATCACGGCGTTCATGTCGGCGTGCACGAAGCTCGCCGCGTTCGGCGCGCTGCTTCGTGTGTTCTACGTCGGCCTCGGCGGTGCCCGCTGGGACTGGCAGCCGATGATCTGGATCATCGCGATCATCACGATGGCAATCGGCTCGATCGTCGCGTTGACTCAGACCGATGTGAAGCGGCTGCTTGCGTACTCGTCGATTGCACACGCGGGTTTCGTGCTGACAGGGTTCGTCGGGGCGTACCAGCTCGCGGACTCGACCGGCCATCGGATCACCAGTCTCCAGGCGGTGATGTTCTACCTGGTCTCGTACGGCTTTGCGTCGATCGGCGCGTTCGCGATCGTGATGCTGGTGCGCGACGCCGGCGGGGAGACGACTCACCTGTCACGGTGGGCAGGCCTCGGCAAGGAGGCACCGGTGGTCGCCGGCCTGTTCGCGTTCTTCCTGCTCGCTTTCGCCGGGATCCCTGCCACCAGCGGGTTCACCGGGAAGTGGGCGGTGTTCACGTCGGCGTGGGAGGGGGGTGCGTGGCCCCTCGTTGTCGTTGCGGTGGTGATGAGCGCCGTCGCGGCATTCTTCTACGTCCGGGTGATCGTCGTGATGTTCTTCTCCGACCCGGTCGGAGATGGTCCGTCCGTCGCCGTGCCGAGCTTCCTCACCACGTCCGTCATCACGGTGGGCGCGTTGGTGACGCTCGTGCTCGGGGTGGTCCCGCAGCCGCTGCTGGACCTCACCCAGCGTGCGGGCGAGTTCATCCGCTGACCGATAGAGTCGACGCGTCGTGAGCAGCATCGGTGTACCGTTCGCCGACCCCGCGGTCGAGGGTCGGACGCAGACGCGACTGGACGAGATCGAGAAGGCGCTCGCGAAGGCGGTCGCCTCGGAGCACGACTTCATCGCGGAGGCGGCCCGACACCTGCTGGCCGCCGGCGGCAAGCGATTTCGGCCGCTGCTGGTCGTGCTGGCTGCGGAGTTCGGCGACCCGTCGAGCCCGGGCGTCGTCCCCGCGGCGCTCGTCGTCGAGCTCACTCATGTGGCCACGCTCTACCACGACGACGTGATGGACGAGGCGCAGCTGCGCCGCGGCGCCCCGAGCGCGAACTCGCGGTGGGACAACTCGGTGGCGATCCTCACCGGTGACTTCCTCTTCGCGCGCGCGTCGGAGATCGTCGCCGATCTCGGTCCCGACGCTGTGCGGGTCCAGGCGGTGACGTTCGCGCGGCTCGTGTCGGGACAGATCCGGGAGACCGTCGGTCCCGGCACCGACACGGACCCGTTGAACCATCACCTTTCTGTTCTCGCCGACAAGACGGCGTCCTTGATCGCGACGTCGGCCAGGTTCGGGGCGATGGTCGCGGGTGCGGACGCGACCGACGAGCAGGCGTTGGCGGAGTTCGGCGAGCAGATTGGGATGGCCTTCCAGCTGTCCGACGACATCATCGACGTCGCCAGCGACACCACCGAGCTCGGCAAGATGCCCGGCACCGATCTACGAGAAGGCGTGGCAACCCTTCCGGTTCTGCTGGCGCAGCGTTCGACGGACCCCGCCGATGCACGGCTGCTGGAGTTGGTGCGTGGTCCGCTGCCGGACGCTGCCGACCATGCCGAGGCTCTTCGCCTGCTTCGAGCGCACCCAGCGATGAACGCGGCGCGGGCGGAGGTCCAGGGGCGTGCGGACCGCGCCCGGTCCCTGCTCGAGGGCCTGCCGGCGATCCCCGCGCGGGACGCGCTGGCGGCCCTGTGCGACCTGGTTGTCTCCCGGACGTCCTGAGCCCAGCACCCGCCACCCCTCTCGGCCCGGAACCACCGTCTGCGGACAACCACTTGCCATGCCAGCATGGCAAGTGGTCGTCGTTTCGACGAAATGCCTGCCTTGTGCGACCGTTTGCCATGCTGGCATGGCAAACGGTCGCGGGCCGCACGGGTACTCATGCCGGCCATGCCGGACGCGCGCGGAGGATCGGATGGGCACCGTAGGGTGGGCGGATGGCCGTACCCGGAACGAGAGGACCTGTGCCGCCGTCGGCCGAGAACGAGCTGTTCTCTGTCGACGCGTACCTGTCGGCGTTCGACTCCTCGGTTGCCCAGGTGGACCGGGAAAACCATCGGGTCGCCCTCGCCCGTACCGCCTTCTTTCCCGGCGGCGGAGGACAACCGCACGACGTGGGATCGATCCGGTGGGATGGCGGTGGCGCCGACGTGACGAAGCTGGGTCGGCAGGCTGGGACGATCTGGCATACGCTCGATTCCGACGAGCTCCCCGAGGTCGGGACGGACGTGTCGGGTCGGCTCGATTGGGACCGGCGACATCTGACGATGCGGACGCACACCGCGCTGCACATTCTCTGTGGCGTGATCTGGAACGAGCTTCGGATTCCCGTCACCGGCGGCAACATGGAGCCGGGACGGGGTCGGCTCGACTTTCCGCTCGATTCGATCAGCGCCGAGTTCGGCGCTCGCGTCGAGGCCAGGATCAACGAGGAGATCGCGGTCGCGCGGCAGATCTTCGTCGACTTCGTCGGGCGTGAAGCAGCCGACGCCGACCCCGCCCTGATCCGTACGGCCGCCAACCTCATCCCACGCGAGATCGACCCGCTTCGAGTGATCGACATCAGTGGCCTCGACCGCCAGGCAGATGGCGGAACGCACGTCGCGACGACGGCGGAGGTCGGCAGAGTCGCGGTGGTGGGAACGGAGTCGAAGGGTAAGGGCTTCAAACGAATCCGCCTCGAGGTCCGCGACCCGCTGGATGACAGGCGCGACTGACACTGGCTGAAGAGTTGAGCGCTATTCGTCTCAGTCCTTCAGCCGTTGTCCGTCAGTCGTCGGCCGCCAGCCGTTGTCCGTCAGTCGTCGGCCGCCAGCCATTGTCCGTCAGTCGTCGGCCGCAGCCGAGCGAGTCAGTTCAGGATTCCGCGATTCACGAACGCCTGGCGGACCTTTGCCGCAGCCGCCGCGCCGTAAAGCGCCTGCGCGGTCGAGACGATCGTGTTGGCGGCGCCGACGAACTTCTCTTTCGGAGTCATCTGGAACTGCGCCTCGAGGATCGTCCGGTTCGCGGCTGTCCGGCCGATCGCCCGGTTGACGTCGTACAACGCACGGGACCAGATCTCGCCGTCGTCGTGCACCTCACCGTCGAGGTCGTTCGGGTACATCTTCCTGCCGTCGACTCGGCGCAAGCAATGGATCGGACCGGACGTGTACGAGATGGCGTCCCAGTCGCCGATGCACGGCAGGGGAGTCGTGGACGTGTCGGGGCTGTCTGCCTGCGACATCGTGAACGCCAGGTAGTCACCCCAGCCCTCACCCATTGCTCCGCCCTGCTCGGTCTGGCCCCAGTTCGGCACCTGGTCATCCTGGACGGCGTGTCCGTACTCGTGCCAGACGATCTCCTGGTCCTCGGCGTCGTCGACGCCACCCGATCCGAACTCGATCAGGTCCACAGCCGGCTCGTAGAACGAGTTGTCGGCGGCGAACGCGTCGGTGCGGATCCGCTGCGGCTCGGCGTTCGCGTCCTTGATACCGATCGACCGGAAGTACGCCTGCGCCGCGTTGACCGCATAGTAGGCGTTGACCTGCTCGAACCGGTCGTCGTGACGGTTGTACGAGAACTGGCCGTTTCTCGAGACCGCAGCGTTCGTGTTGATGATCTTGGCCCACGCGCCGTGCAGCTTGTTTGTTCCCGGGTCGAGGTTGTGGAGCGTCACGAACCGGTATGCCGTCTGTGGTACGGCCGCGTTGCTGTCCGCGCTGTCCTTGAGGTTCTGCCGCTGAAGCGCCACCGACGGGTTCGGGCTGAAGACCTTGCCGCCCGCCGTCTTGTGCTCGGTGCGGACGACCCGCTTCAGGAGCTTTCCGTTCGACGCGTCGATGAACGAGTCCAGCTGGCCCGCGGACCCGACCGTCGTGACGAGCCACGCCAGCCGGGCGTCGCTGCCGTGGGCGTCGGGGAGTACGTAGAGCCGGGTGAACCGGACCTGTTGGTCGTCCAGCGCCCGCTTTGCCCGGTTGATGCGCGTCGCGGTCTGCGCCGCCTCCGCCTTGCCGACCGTCGGAGCAGACATGGTGAAGTTGCCGAGGTGCGCCCGGACGTCGGCTACGACGACTCGCCCGGTCTTGAACGCGTGGACGGCGTACCACCCTGCGTACACCGGGATCCTACCGACGTTCTGCCGGTACCAGGTGTGGGTACCGAGGATCGAGTGCCGCACCATCGCGTACGAGACGTCGCGCGGGATCGGCGGCGCCACCATTCGGGCACCGGGGTGCCGCAAGGTCGCCCCGCCGGCGCTCGGGTCGGAGCCGGCACTCGCTGGTGTCGTCGCGAGGAGCCCGGCAACGCAGGAGGCACCGAGCAAGGCGAACATGACGCGGTTGACCCGGGGTGGTTTCACCGGGCCAGCCTCGCACAAGCGGTCAGTGGCTGCCAACGCGGCCAGCGGTGCTCGTCACGCCGTCTCCGAGACGATCGCCGTACGTCGTTCGTGCTGCCGCGCGGCCATCCGGTTGCGGCGCAGCACCCGTAGCGAGTCGACGGTGAGTACGGCCAGGGCGAGCCAGACCAGCCCGAACCCGACCCAGCGCCCGACCGACATCGGCTCGCCGAACACGAAGACGCCGATCACGAACTGCAGCGTGGGCGCGAGGTACTGGAGCAGGCCGATCGTGCTCAGCGAGATCCGGTTCGCCGCGGCGGCAAAGCACAGCAACGGCAGCACCGTCACCAGACCGGTGGTCGTCAGCAGCAGCACATGCCCTGGTCCCTGGTTCCATGCCGTCGCCTGGCTCGTGGCGCTGAGCCAGGCGACGTACCCGAGGGCCAGGGGACCCAGCACCAGACCTTCGTACGCCAGGCCCTCGACGGGGCCGACCGCGGCTCGTTTCTTGGCGAGACCGTAGAAGCCGAAGCTGAACGCCAGCACCAGCGAGATCCACGGCGGCCGGTGGAGTCCCCAGCTCAGCACGAGGACTGCCGCCACTCCGATACCGAGCGCGGTCCACTGTGCGTTACGTAGCCGCTCTTTGAGCAGCACGACGCCCAGGAGCACCGTGACGAGCGGGTTGATGTAGTAGCCGAGCGACGTCTCGACCACGTGGTGGTTGTTGACGCCCCAGATGTACGTGCCCCAGTTGATGCCGATGAGCAGGCCGGCGGCCGTCATGGGGGTCCGGGTGACCGGGTTACGCCAGATGTCGGCGAGGGCACGCGTCCGGTGCAGGGCGACGATCATGACCAGGCTGACGAGCAGCGCCCACAGCACCCGGTGGGCGAGAATCTCGGACGCCGACGCCGGTTCGAGCAACGGCCAGTAGAGCGGAAACGCGCCCCACAGCATGAAGGATGCGGCCCCGAGAAGCAGGCCCCGTCGCTGGTCGTCCATCAGCACCGAGCCTACCGCGGTCAGGAGTGACCCAATAGGTTGGTCCTGTCGACCGAATCGGCTCCCGGCGTGGCGCGCCGCCTCGGGATGCATGGTTTGCGTTCGTCGCCGCGATTGCCTACGGTCGAGGCTGACCAGGAGCGCGGCTGTCGCTTCCGACCTCGACCAGCATTGGTGTTGCGCGTCCATGAATCGTCGTACGAGGGTTTCCCGCAACGTCGTCGTCGCCGGCCTGGCGACCGGCTTGATGTCGCTACCAGTCGTGGCCTCGGCGGGGCCGCAGCCGGTCGAGCACCCGGCGAGCTCCTCCGGAGTCGTGACCGAGCAGGCCGCCGCCGCGTACAACACCCACGTCCGGTTCCTCAACTTCCTGCGGACGCGCCGTGCCGGAGCGACGATCCACGTCCGCGGTCAGCTGACGACCACGATCGGCGGCCGCAGCGGCGCGCTGGCCAACAGGAGGGTCTCGCTGTTTCGGAGGGCGGCCGGGCATGCCCGGTTCCACTACCTCGGTTCGCAGCTGATCCGTGACGGCGCGAAGCCGAAGTTCGACTTCCGGTTACCGATCGCGTCCACGACGACGTACAAGGTCGTGTTCAAGGGTACGCGGAACTTCGCGCCCTCGGCCGGGAGCACGACGGTCCGTACGTTCCGCATCATCACGTCCCACGTCACCGACGGCAGTCTCCTCTTCACCGGCGCGATCTCGCCGCGCTACGCCGGCAAGACCGTTTACCTGGACAAGCGGCCCTGCGCGAGTTGTCGGTGGCATCGGGTCGGATTGCACCATTCGAGCAGCTCGTCGACGTTCCGCTTCCACCTCTCCGCGCCGCCGAGCGGCCGGTGGTACTGGCGCGCCCGGGTACCCCACACGGTCGGGTACATCGAGTCCTACAGCGCCACTTGGTACACCCACGTGATCCGCTGACGTTCGGCGTCGATCAGGGGGGCCGGCTCCTCGTCAGACCGGAACGGTCCAGGTGTCCTGGCCGGAGATCAGCGCCATCAGGTGCAGCTGGTCGGCGGACGGAGGATCCGCCGCGCCGGATGTCGCAGACGATCGGTGGCAGCTCGTACCGAAATCTAGGGCCCGAAAGACGCCGTCGGACTCGAACGCGGTCGGTGATGCGGCGGCGTGTCGTCGGCGCAAACATCGTCCCGAATTCGTCGCCAACCCCTAGACTTGGCGTTGCTTACAGCCCGGCGGTCCGTGAAGGGAACCATCGATGACCGACAACCCGAACATTCCGAACGACCCGCCTCCGCCTCCAAGCCAGCCGCCTGGATCCGGTGCTGGTCGTGGCGCGGGAGGCTTCGACTCCGACGCGGCCAGGACGGCCTTCCAAGGAGCCCACAAGTACGACCTCGGCATCATCGCCGCAGGCGTCCTCGCCTTCATCTTCTCCCTCTTCCCGTACTACACGGCGAGTTCCGGCGGCTTCTCGGCATCGGAGAACGCCTGGCACGGGTTCTTCGGCTGGTTCGGCGCACTGGTCGCCTTGGTCGGCGCGTTGCTGCTGGCACTGCCGCTGCTCGGTGTCAGGTTCGCCCTGCCCGTCGCCACCCGGCTCGCCGTATTTGGTGCGTTCGCGGTCGCGACGATCTGCGCGATCCTGGCGCTGTTGATCTGGCCGGGAAAGCCCTCGGGAGTCAGCGGCGTGAACTTCGGTCACGGCTTCGGATACTGGGCGAGCCTGATCGTGATCGTGGTCGGTCTGGTGCTCGCCTTCCTCCGTAAGGACGCGACGGACTGAACCGGCGGTCCCCGTGAAGTTGTCGGCACGTCGTCGGCCCCAGACCTCGTGACGTGCCGACAACTCTGATCGGCTGCCACCACCCGGTAGGTTGCGGCCATGACGCCGCGTCCAGTCGACCTCGCGATGCCGGTGCTCGGCCGGCTGGAACGCCACCTACCTGAGCCGGTGCGATACGTCCTCAACGGGCGGCAGCGCTACTCCTTGTGGGTGTTCGACCTCGGGCTCGCCTGCTGCGCCGTCGAGTTCGTCGCCGCGTCGATGGCGCGTGGCGACCTCGCCCGGATGGGAGTGGACCCGTCCGCGCCGGGCCCGGCCCAGGCCGACCTGATGGTGGTCTCGGGCACGGTGACGGACAAGATGGCGCCCGCTGTCCAACGGCTGTACGAGCAGATGCCGGAGCCGAGGTATGTCATCAGCTTCGGGTCGTGCTCAAACTCGGGCGGACCGTACTGGGACTCGTACTGTGTGACCAAGGGCGTCGATCAGCTGATCCCCGTCGACGTCTACGTCCCGGGCTGCCCGCCGCGGCCCGAGGCGCTGCTGCAGGGCATCGTCAAGCTCCAGGAGAAGATCGGCTGGGGCGGGCATGGACTGGCCTGAGCAGGTGTCCCGCGTGTTCGGGGCCGAAATCGCAGCGGACGCCCAAAGCGTCGAGGTGACCGCGGCCGACTGGCATTCTCGCGTGCTCGGTGCCCGCGACGACCTCGGATGCACGTTCTTCGACTGGCTCACGGGCGTCGACCTCCTCCCCGGTGGGTTCGAGGTGGTCGCCAGGTTCGCCGCACCTCGGGTCGGGCACACCGATGCCATCATGCTGCGCACCACGCTGCCGCGGCACCAGCCGTCGGTCGCGTGCATCTGTGACGTGTTTGCGGGCGCGGCGTGGCACGAGCGCGAGACGTACGAGATGTTCGGCGTCGACTTCGTCGGCCACCTTGACCTCAGGCCGTTGCTGCTGCCCGACGGGTTCGAGGGTCATCCGCTGCGCAAGGACTTCGTGCTGGCGTCCCGCGTCGTCAAGCCGTGGCCGGGCGCAAAGGACCCTGGGGAGTCCGCCTCCGACGCCGCCCCCGGCCGTCGACGTACGCGTCCCCCCGGAGTTCCGGATTCCTCGGACTGGCGGCGCCCTCCGATAGGGCAGCCGGACGCATCGGTCGACACCCCACCCGAGTCCGGAGCAGCCCGTCGCCCGCCGGATGCGACCGGAACGGGCGACCGCCCGTGATGGCCTGATGTGGGGTGACGGACTGCTCGACGGCCTCGCTGCCGCTTGGTCCAAGCTGACCGAGCCGCCGGCGGCCACCGGTTACCCGGGGGCCCTTCCGGCGCTGCCCGCACGATCTCGGGGGGTGATTGCGCTGATCGAGGAGAACTGCACGGTCTGCATGCTGTGTGCGCGCGAGTGCCCGTCGTGGTGCATCGCCATCGACTCGCACAAGGAGGAGACGCCGTCGGTCACGCCTGGCGGCCGCGAGCGCAGTCACAACATGCTGGACCGGTTCGCGATCGACTACTCGCTGTGCATGTACTGCGGCATCTGCATCGAGGTGTGCCCGTTCGACGCCCTGCACTGGAGCCCGGAGTTCGAGTACGCCGAGCTCGACATCCGCGACCTCACGCACGAACGTGACCGGCTTCGCGAGTGGATGTGGACCGTGCCGCCGCCGCCAGCGCTTGATCCGCACGCACCGCCGCCCAAGGAGATCCCCGGATGAAGGTCTTCATATCGTCCGACATGGAGGGTACTGCGGGGGTTGTCGACTGGTCGCAGTGCCTCTCGGGCGAGCCCGAGTACGACTACTACCGGACGCTGCTCCAAGGGGAGGTCAACGCCGCGATCGAGGGTGCTCAGGCTGCCGGCGCACAGGAGTTCCTCGTGAACGACTCGCACTCGAAGATGCAGAACCTGCGACCCGACACCTTGGCCGGCAACGCCCGTTACCTTTCGGGTCGCCACAAGCCGATGTACATGATGCAGGGCCTGGACAGCTCTTTCGACGCCGTCTTCTTTGTGTCCTACCACGGCTCGATGTCGACCTCGGCACCGTTGTCGCACACCTACAACCCGCGGGCGATCGCCGAGGTCACGCTGAACGACGCAGTCGTGGGCGAGTCGGGCATCAATGCCCTGGTGGCGCTCGGGTACGGCGTGCCCATCGTGCTCGTCACCGGCGACGAGATCACCGCAGCAGAGGCGGCCAAGGTGAGCCCGGGCGTACACGCGGCGGTCGTGAAGACGGCTGTGACTCGTTTCGCCGCCGACAGCCTTCATCCGACGGCTGCTCGAGAGCTGATCCGCGGCAAGGCGCAGGTAGCAATCGGTTCGCTGGTCGACGCCCGGCTACCGTCGATCACTCTTCCGGCCACCCTCTCGATTGCCTTCCGCAACTCGGACCTGGCCGAGATGGCGACCTGGATCACGGGGGTCAGACGGTCCGGCAATTCCAAGGTGGCGGTCACCGACAAGAATCCGATCCGGCTCTTTCGACGGTTCATCAACGTCGTGCTGCTCACTCGTGATATCGCCGAGTAGCACCTCTCGTTCAGTCGCTTTCCTCCGTCGGCGCTCCGCGTGAGCGGTGGGTCAAGATCTCCTGGCGCGCACCAAGACGCCGCGCTTGGTCAACCAAGACGGTAGGTCCGCCCGCTCACCTTCACCACAGCCCACCTCGAGCACTGGTCCGGACCGCTTCGGCCCGACGATCTGATGAACATCTTGTGGGGACTCCGAAGCCTGTCATCGCTCCGAGCCTGAGTCGTGTCGGGCGCAGCGCGCTCATCGACGCGTTGTCATCGGTTCGGCCATCCGTCCAGCTGCGAGTCAAGGAACGGTCGACCGCCGCCCCCGCCGGTGGTGACAGCTCAGCGGTAGTTGGTGGACCGGCCGGGTGTTGCAGGCCGGTCGCTGTGGACGCCGATTGAGCGCGAATCAGGGTTCGGTTCGTACGCCGCGTGGTGGTCGATCACGGCTGCTCCTAGATCTCTTGCGGACTCACTGCGGACTCGGAGAGGCTCGCCGGTGTGGCCTGAAGTGTCCCCGGCGTGCGTCATGATGGAGTATCACCAGCCCGACGAGAGGAGGCAACCGTGACCGTTCTCGAGGCCGAGTCGGCCGTCGACAAGTTCGACGCACCGCTCTACACACAGGCCGAGGCGTCGCGCTTCCTGGGCCTCTCCGAGTCGACGTTCCGCAGCTGGTCGCGCGGCTATCACTCCGTGATCCAGGGGCGAGAGGTCACCGGGCAGCCGGTTATCACCGCCGTCGCGAAGTTGGGCCAACGAGGTCCGTCGATCCCGTTCATTGGCCTTGCCGAGGGTTATGCACTGGCAGCTATCCGCCGAACGGGTGTGCCGCTGCAGCGCGTCAGGCCGGCGCTCGAACGGCTCAATCAGGAGATGGGCGTTAAGCATGCGCTGGCCTCCGAGAAGCTCTTCGCCGACGGCGCGGAGGTCCTATTCGACTATGCCGACAGGACTGGCGGTGATGACGCTGAGGCCGTTCGCGAACTCGTCGTCGTCCGAGACGGACAGCGGGTCTTCACAGCGGTCATTGACGGCTACCTTCAGCGCATTACGTTCGGGGCAGACGGCTTCGCGACCGCGCTGCCGCTGCCGGGCTTCGAGCACGCTGAACTGGTTGCCGACGTCCGCCGTTCGTTCGGGCAGCCGATCTTCACTCACGGTGGCGCGCGCCTTGAGGACGCGTTGTCGCTCTTCCGGGCCGGGGAGGAGCTGTCCGTGGTCGCCGAGGAATACGGCATCCCCTTCCTCGAGCTTGAGGACACGGTCCGCCAGGTCGTCAAGACGAACTGAGGCCGTAGAGGGTGCCGGGGCCGTTGTTCTTCGTAGACCGCAGCCTGGGACGCGTGCGGGTGCCCGGGCTCCTTCGGGATAGCGGCTGGTCTCTGGTCACGTTGTCGGAGCACTACGGGGTTCCCCAGGACGAGGCCGTTGACGATGTCGCATGGCTGCGGCTCGCAGGTGAGCGGTGCTGGCCGGTGCTCATGAAGGACGAGCGGATCAAGTACCGCACGGCCGAGCGCCGGGCCCTGATCGTCCACGGCGTGCGGGCCTTCTGTCTAACGTCGGGCAATCTCAACGCGCAGGCGATGGCCGGCTGCTTTGTCCGGGATCAGCACCGGATCTGGACAGAGGCAGCGAGAACCGGCCCCGCCCTATTCGCAGTCTCGCGGCATGACATCCGAGAGATCGACCTCGACGACTGACTCGACGACGCTCACTGGCGCGTCACAACCATTGGCCACACACCCTTTGCACCAGCTGTGATCGGACCCGTCCGGAACCCAATGAATCGGAGGGTGTCCACTCGCGCGGTCCAGGTTGCTTGATGTGGGTGTGAGAACTGTCAGCACCTCCTGGCCGGTGACCTGCGTCCGTTGCGGAGCGCCGCTCCCGCCGCCGGCCGGGGTGGGCCGCACGCGGTTGTGGTGTTCCGGCCGGTGTAGGAAGGCGGCCTACGAGGCACGCCGATCCGCCCGGCAGGGTGCCGTCAGAGTCATCGTCGTCGAGCGGGTCGTCGTACAAGAGCACAACCTCACCGAGTGTGTAGCCCGTGTGAGCAAGTCACCCGCCGCCTGCCGACACGTGCTCCACGGACTACGCTGCCTTGCGTCTGAACGATCCCTGCTCGACGACCTGAAGTGGCAGCCGGTGCTGCGCGCCTATGAAGCCATCGGGGATGCGATCACCCTCGTTCACCGGCGTGTTGGTCGCCCAGAGACGGCCACCTGGTGCCAACCAGCGCCAACCGTTGTTCACAGCCTCCGATTCGCGCGTGCTTGTCCCCTCCCGCCATGCGTAGCGCTTGATGGCGGCGACAGGCGCTTGACGATGCGTCTGCGGACACGAAGGAGGCACGGATGCATACCGTCAACCCCAACCGGCTCTGGAATATCGAGGAGGTCGCCGACTACCTCGGCATCTCGGTCGACACCATGCGCCACTGGCGCACGATTGGCGAGGGGCCGATCTGCTGCCGGATCGGCAAGCACCTGCGCTACCGCGTCGCCGACGTTCTCGCAATGAGTCGAGGAACGCCGCGGCAAGTAACCATGGGCAGCATCGTCAAACGGTCGAACGGCAAGTGGCGGGCGCGTTACCGCGACCTGGCTGGCCGCGAGCATGCCCGCCACTTCGCCCGGAAGGTCGACGCCCAGCGCTGGCTCGACGAGGTCAGCTCGCTCATCCTCGCGGGTGCGTACGTCGATCCCGACGCCGGCAAGATCACCTTCGCCGAATGGTGGACCGCCTGGTCGGCCCGCCAGACCTGGACGCACTCGACCCGGGAGACGGCCGACCTGTCAGCGAGGTCGGTGACCTTCGGCGACGTCCCCCTGAGATCGCTGAAGCGGGCGCACACCGAGGAGTGGGTCAAGGCGATGACGCTTTCGGCCGTATCGAGGAAGCAGGGGCTGGCGGCGTCGACGATCCGGACCCGCTTCAATTACGTCCACATGGCGCTACGCGCCGCCGTGCGGGATCGGCTCATCATCGAGAACCCCGCCGAGCGGGTGAAGACCCCCAAGCAGCGCCGTCGTCACGTCGCCATGACCATCCCGAGCCCCGACCAGGTCGCCAAGGCGCTCGACGCCGCACCGCGCGAGTTCCGCGCGTTCGTTGCGCTCTGCGCCTTCGCTGGCCTGCGTCTGGGTGAGGCTGCCGCGATCAGGGCCACCGACATCGATGCGACCAGCAACATCCTCGCAGTACGCCGTCAGGTGCAGGCCAGGTGCGCGGCAAGCAGCAGATCGTCCCGCCCAAGGCAGGCTCGGAGCGCGACATGCCGATCCCGGAGAGCCTCACCGACACGCTCACCGACCACCCCACATCGGTGGGCACCTACGGCGAGGAGGGCTGGCTCTTCCAGTCCGGGAATGCGCTGCTCAACCGCAACAGCGCCAGCCACCAATGGCGGCTGATCCGGGCACGGGTCGGGATGGCGGAGTTCACCCTCCACGACCTACGCCACTTCTACGCCAGCGGCCTGATCGCGACCGGCTGTGACGTGGTCACCGTCCAGCGTGCACTCGGCCACGCCAGTGCCTCAATCACCCTCAACACCTGCAGCCACCTGTGGCCCACCGCGGAGGACCGCACCAGAGCGGCCGCGACGGAGTTGATGCGGCAGGTCGGCGTACCCCCTGCGGACTCTGTGCGGACTGACGAACATTGACAGCGTGCTGCCGGATCGCCGGGGCGCACATCAAGGCACTCACCAGCGCAAACAGTTCAGATCAGCGGTAGTTGGTGAACTGGGTCGCGAAGTCGAGTTCCTCGCCCTTGACGAGGGCGATCACCGCCTGGAGATCGTCGCGCTTCTTGCTGGTCACCCGGAGCTCGTCACCCTGGACCTGGACCTTGACGCCCTTGGGCGCCTCGTCCCGGATCAGCTTGGACAGCTTCTTCACCTGCTCGGTCGAGATGCCCTCCTTGAGGGCGACCGCGATCTTGACCTCCCTGCCGGACGGCCGCGGCTCACCGGGATCGAGGAACTTGAGTGACTGGTGGCGTTTGACCAATTTTTCCTTGAACACGTCGAGGACCGCGAGCGCACGGTCGTCGGCGTTCGCCGAGATCTCGATCGCCTGGTCGCCCGACCACCGGATCGAGGCGCCGGTGTTCTTGAAGTCGAACCGCTGCGAGACCTCCTTCGCGGCCTGGTTCAACGCGTTGTCGACTTCTTGACGGTCGATCTTGCTGACGATGTCGAACGACGAGTCGCCGGCCATGCGCGCCTCCTCCTCGATGCGGGGACCTGTCCCGAGCGTAGGGCATCGATGAGCATCGTCCCGGCGCCTGTCGTGGGTCCCCTGACCGGCTTGGGGGGCGCTCCCGGGTGCACTCTCCGCCGAGGTACGCCCACCGCACCGTGCCTGGTGGTGCGGACGGTCGCCCTGGCGTACCTGGGCGGTGGACGGGACCCGCTCGCTGGCGTTCCGGCGGTTCGCTCTTCGGCGAGGTACGCCAACCGAACCGTGCGTTGCGGTGCGGACGGTCGCTTTGGCGTACCTCGACGACGGGACCGAGCGCTTTGTCACCCGCGAGACCCGCCGGGTAGTGTGTGCGGTTCGCTGCGTCGCGTACGACAGCGACGGCAGGTTGCCCGAGCGGCCAAAGGGAACGGTCTGTAAAACCGTCGGCGATGCCTACGTTGGTTCGAATCCAACACCTGCCACCCCGACCTCGACCCCGCGGCTCGAGTCGCATTTCGATTAACGTTCACCCGTTCCGGGTGTGTATCCTCACTTGTCGCGTGCCCCAATAGCTCAGTCGGTAGAGCGTCTCCATGGTAAGGAGAAGGTCTACGGTTCGATTCCGTATTGGGGCTCTGGAGTCGGCTCGCTGCCCGGGCGCGGCGGCTCCTGCGGCGGGGTAGCTCAGGCGGTCAGAGCACACGGCTCATAATCGTGGTGTCGCGGGTTCGAGTCCCGCCCCCGCTACCGAAGGCGACCGAGCCGTACGCCGCCGTGACGTACGCTCCCGACACGACGAAAGCCAGAGGCACCCGTGGCCAGCAAAAGCACAGACGTCCGGCCCAAGATCATCTTGGCGTGCACCGTTTGCAAGGAGCGCAACTACATCACCCGCAAGAACCGGCGAAATGACCCGGACCGAATGGAGCTAAGCAAGTACTGCCCGCTGTGCCGCAAGCACCAGCCGCACCGCGAGACCCGCTGATCGACCCGGGCGTTTGCCATCCATGGCGCTGGACTCCGCACTCGAGGGACGTACGTTTCCGCCGACCGCGCCGTACGTCGTGAGCCGAGCGAAGATCGCCGAGTTCGCCGTGGCGATCGGTCTCGACCCGATGACCGACGTGGCGCCGCCGACGTTCCCGATCGTGGTGGCGTTCGAGGCGATGCAGCAGCTGATCGGCGATCCGAGTGTCGGGATCCAGCTGCAGAACGTCATCCACGGCGACCAGCGGTTCACGTACAGCCGGCCAATCCGAGTCGGAGACGAGCTCGTCGCGACGCTGACGGTCGAGAGCCTCAAACAGGTCGGAGGCGTCGACCTGATCCGTACCCGCACCGAGGTCGCGACCGTATCCGGTGAGCCCGTCGTCACCGGTCATGCCCGACTCGTGCACCGGGTCGGTGCGCCGTGACGACCGAGCCGGCCCGGCGGCACGAGGCACCCGAGCTTGAGCCGGGCGGGGAACTCGAGACCCAGGATTACGTCGTCACCCGAGCCGACCTGGTCCGCTATGCAGGCGCCAGCGGCGACTTCAATCCGATCCACTGGAGCGACCGGGTCGCGACGGGAGTGGGGCTTCCCGGTGTGATCGCCCACGGAATGTACACGCTCGGACTCGCCTCCCGTGCCGTGCTCGCCTGGGTAGGAGACGCCGAACGCATCCAAGAGCTCGGCGGCCGCTTCACCAAGCCTGTCGTCGTACCCGACGACGACGACGGCGTCGTCGTCCGGATCGCCGGCCGGATCGAGGACGTGACAGACGGCGCGGCGACGATCGAGCTCACCGTCACCTGCGGTGACGAGAGGGTCCTCGGGATGACCCGGGCCCGGGTCCTGTGCTAACGAGACCGGCTCCGGTGTTGGCCGAGCTCACGACGCTGCGCCTCGGCGGGCCCGCCCGCGAGCTGATCGAGGCGACGACGAGGGACGAGTTGTACGACGCCGTCCGATCGCGTGACCTGGAGCGAACGCCGACGCTGGTCCTCGGCGGCGGCAGCAACGTGGTCGTCGCGGACGCGGGGTTCGACGGCTCCGTGGTCCGGGTCTGTAGCCAGGGCGTACGCGTCGACGAGTCGGCGGCCAGCACCATTGCGTCGGTGGTCGTCGAGGCCGGTGTCGACTGGGATGCCTTCGTCGACCGGGCGATCGCGTCCGGATGGGCGGGCGTCGAGGCGCTCTCCGGGATTCCGGGGCTGGTCGGCGCAGTCCCGATCCAGAACGTCGGCGCGTACGGGCAGGAGGTTGCGCAGACGATCTCCGCGGTCCACTGCTGGGACCGGACGACCGACCAGCCGCGTACGTTGTCGTCGGCCGACTGCGAGTTCGGGTACCGCACCAGCGCCTTCAAGCGTGATCCCGAACGGTGGGTGGTCGGGGCCGTCGAGTTCCGGTTCGCGCGCGGCTCGCTCGGTGCACCTGTCGAGTACGAGCAGGTGGCGACCGCTCTCGGCTGCGACCTCGGCAGCCGGCTGCCGGCGAGCGAGGTGCGTGCTGCGGTGCTGGGACTGCGACGCGGCAAGGGCATGGTGCTCGACGCCGACGACCGGGATACCTGGAGCGCAGGTTCGTTCTTCGTGAACCCGGTTCTGAATCCGGGTGTCCTACCGCCGGGTGCGCCGGCGTACGACCAACCCGACGGGCGGGTGAAGACGAGCGCGGCGTGGTTGGTCGAGCGGGCCGGATTCGGCCGCGGGTACGGGTACGGTGCGGCCCGGATCTCCGGCAAGCACACGCTCGCACTGACGAACAGAGGTGGCGCGACCACGGCGGAGCTGCTCGACCTGGCCCGCGAGATCGTGGCCGGCGTCCGCGACACCTTCGGCGTCACCTTGGTCCCCGAACCTCGCCTGGTGGGTTGTGCGCTGTGATCGG
>JBBSHE010000004.1:0-102301 GCA_038253325.1 Propionibacteriales bacterium | reverse complement strand
GGCGGCGCGTGAGCTGGCCGAACGAAACCCGGAGGAGTCCAGCTGATGGCGAGCACTCGACGAGGACTGGGTCGCGGACTCGGCGCCCTGATCCCGACCGCTGCGCCGCCATCGTCCTCGTCGACCGACGACCGGCCGGAGACGGCCGACGGCGTCCGGGAACGGGTTTCCGGAGCGTATTTCGCGGAGCTCCCGGTCGGCGCGATCGTGGCGAACCCGCGCCAACCGCGGCAGGTCTTCGAAGCGGACGCGATGGCCGAGCTGGTCGCATCGGTGCAAGCGGTGGGGCTGCTGCAGCCCATCGTGGTGAGGCCGTCCGGTGGCGACCGGTTCGAGCTGGTGATGGGCGAGCGGCGGCTGCGTGCCGCGGAGCTGGCCGGTCACGCCAGCGTACCGGCGATCGTCCGGGACACAGCCGACGAAGTCATGCTCCGAGACGCCCTGCTCGAAAACCTGCACCGGGCACAGCTCAACCCGCTGGAGGAGGCTGCGGCGTACCAGCAGATGCTCGACGACTTCGGTCTGACACACGAAGAACTGGCGGGGCGTCTGGCGCGATCCCGCCCGCAGATCTCCAACACCCTGCGGCTGCTTCGGCTGTCGCCGCCGGTGCAGAGCAAGGTAGCGGCCGGCGTCTTGTCGGCGGGGCACGCGCGCGCCCTGGTGGCAATCGACGAACCAGACCGTCAGGACCGGCTCGCCCGCCGGGTGGTCGCCGAAGGGATCTCCGTACGCGGCCTCGAGGAGCTGATCGCGACCGGAGAAGAGGTCGCGGTCGCCCCCGTCCGCCGGTCGAGCCGGCGCCTGACGGCTCCCGGATTGTCCGACATCGCCGATCGACTCTCGGAGCGGTTCGAGACCCGGTGTCGTGTCCAGCTCGGCAGGCGGACCGGGAAGATCATCGTCGACTTCGCGTCGCTCGACGACCTGCAGCGGATCCTGCATGTGATGGAGGGAAGTCGCCCGAGCGAGCCCTGGGCGTAGCGACATGTCGACAGATCGCGTTGTCTGCATGTCGACGGGTCGACCTACCGGTTTGTCGACGGATGATCGATCGAGCCAGTTCTGCTCACCGAGGGATCACGTACGGTCCACGAAAAAGACCATCCGGATCATATTTGCGGCGCAGCCGACGCAGCCCCGCGTAGTTGACGCCGTAATAGGTGCTGATGGCTCGGCCGGGCTCGAGGTAGTTGACGTACGCACCCGACGAGGCTGAGCGGACCGCTCGGTGTGCCTCCTGGATCCAGCCGTACGTCGCGGAGGTCGTCGCCGGACCCGGCACCGTAGGCAGACCGACGTACCACTGGACGGTCCCGAGCGCGGCACGCCACGGAAACGCAGTCGCCTGCGCACCGGGGGCGGCCGCAACACCGCCGAGAGGATCGAAGATCGCGGATGCGCCGTGGCCCTGCGCGGCTCGCGCCCGCAGCAGCCGTGCGACCGCGTGGCGCTCGACCGATGAAAGCGGACGCTCGAGTACGTCGCTGCCCGCGATGGAGATCTCACGGCCGAGGGTTCCCTTCGGTGGAAGATGGCACTGGCCGTCGTCGCGGCTCGAGCACCCGGCAAGCAGCAGTACCCCGTCGTGATGGGAGCGTGTGTACGTCGTGCGCGCAAGGGGTGCGCGTCCGACTGCGGCGACGAGTGCGTTTGCCTCCTCCTCGGCCGACCCCGCGAGCGACACGCCGAACACGGCGGGGGTGACGCCAGTACCGGCCGCCGCGTCAAGGTGCAGGTTGCCCCAAGCGCTTCGCGGCATCACCCGGGCCCGACGCTGCCATCCGGCCAGGACCGCCTCGGTGTCGGCATCGGCCCAGCGGACGTAGAAGAAGCTCATCGGGTCGGCCGGGAACGTTCCCAGTCGCATCTCGGTGAGGACACCGAAATTGCCGCCGCCCCCGCCGCGGCAGCCCCAGAACAGATCCCTGTCACGGCTCCGATCAGCCTCGACCATCCGGCCGTCCGCAGTGACCAGCGTGACCGACTCGACGGCGTCGCAGGTGAGTCCGTACGCCCTGTCCTCCACGCCGAAGCCACCGCCGAGGGTGAGGCCTGCAGCGCCGACGCTCGCGCAGGTTCCGGTCGGGATCGTCCGTCCGACGGCGTCGAGCGCAGTGTGGACGTCGAACAGGGTCGTACCGCCTTCGACGACGACCGAGCGGCTCGCCGCGTCGTAGCGGGCACCGGACAGCTGCCGCGTGTCGAGCTGGATCGCCTTGTTCGCCGACGACGCGCCCACGTACGAGTGCCCGCCGGAACGAGGGCGGACGGCCAAGCCGTATCGTCGGGCGAAGTCGATCGTCTCGACCACGTCGGCGGTATGCGCGGCGCGAACCACGGCGAGCGGGTGCGATGCGTCGAAGCGCGGGTTGAACAGCAACTTCGCGCTCAGATACGCGCCGTCGCCCGGACGCAGCAGGCTGCCGGCGAGCCCGCGCGCCAGGCCCGCCCAGTCCGGTCTGTTGGTGGCCGTCGTCGTCGGGCTGCCCGGCGAGGCAGACGTCACGGTCGGGGTGCCCCCTCCCGGAGAACCGGTGAGGTGACGCCCGGTGGTTCGCCCGGTGCTGCGGGTCGATGCGTCACACCCCACGATCGCGGACAACGCAACCACGACACTGCCTTGGAGCAGCCGCCGACGTGGGACATCGCCCGCGGAACTTGTCATTGTCCCCCTCCTGCCCGATCGGACGCCCATTCCGCACCGCGATGTGGGCGCTCCGACCGATCGTGCCAGGCCGTGGGTCGTGAGAACCAACCCCAAAGGGACGTCCGACGATCGTCGCCGGTTGTCCGGATCTGCTGCCGCGTGACGATCGGGTACCTGGGCGGCGATGCGGCCAGCCGGTTCACGGTGCCGCACGCGCGATCGCGACTCTTGAAGGAAAGCTTTCGAAAGGCTATATTTATCAGATGGCGATCACTCAACGACGGATCACAGAGCCGGCATCGCTCAAGGCGCTGGCCCATCCGGTCCGGATCGAGATCCTCGAAGCACTCGCCGTCGGCGGCGCGATGACGGCGACCGAGGTTGCCGCCGTGATCGGGCACTCGCCGTCCAACTGCTCGTGGCATCTCCGCAAGCTCGCCGACCACGGGTTCGTCCGTGCGGTCGACGGGAGCCAAGGTCGGCAAAGGCCCTGGCAGGTTGTCGCCGAGGGTCTCAGCTGGGGTGACGATGACGGGCCGTCGCCGCCAGCGATGGCCGGCACCGCCCTTTCCGACCTGTTCGTCCATCGCGAGGTGCAGCGATTGCGAGCGGCGCATGCCTCAGCTCATCTCGAGAGCGTGGAGTGGCGGCACGTCGCCAACGAAACCGCATCGCTTCTCTACCTCACCGCCGAGGAGGCGGCCGAGCTCGCCGCAGCCATCCGCGACCTGATCATGGCCAAGGCGGACAGCCACGGCCACATCGCCACCCGGCCGCCGGGCGCCCGGCTCGTGTCGGCCGTCGCATGGGTGACACCAGCCGGTCCGCCAGATCCGAGAGATCTGCCATGAGGCCGCCGGCGAGCAACCGGGTACGCCGACCCGCACCTCAGCTGGCGCGGGCGATGGCGCGGGTGACCAGTCCGGCCAGCACCTGGCCGAGGTCTCGACCTGCCGCGTCGACAGCGAGTGGTACGAGGGACGTCTCCGTCATCCCCGGCGCCACGTTGACCTCGAGGAACCACGGCGTCCCCTCGGCGTCCACGATCAGGTCGGACCTCGAGAAGTCCCGCAGCCGGAGGGACTCGTGCACGACGACGGCGACCCGGGCGCATTCAGCGGCAACCGCTGCGTCCAACCGAGCCGGGACGAAGAACTCGGTCGCTCCCGCGGTGTAGCGGGCGGTGTAGTCATAGATCCCGCCGTCCGGGCGGATCTCGACGCACGGCAGGGCCGCCGGACCAACGTCGCCCTCGATCACCGCGGTCGCGATCTCGACGCCGGCCACGAATTGCTCGATCAACGCAACCTCCCCGTACGCGAAGCATCCGACCATCGCCGTCGGTAGCTCCTCGTACGTACGGACGGCGGAAAAGCCGAGTGCCGAGCCGCCGCGGGCCGGCTTGACCGCCAACGGCAGACCAAGGCGGTTGACGACCGCCTCCATCACATCGGTCGCACCGATCTCGCGGAACGTGTCGGCCTCCAAGGCGACCGAGTCCGGCGTACGCACCCCTGCACCGGCTACCACCTCCTTGGCGATTGGCTTGTCGAACGCGACCCGGGACGCCGCGGCGGGCGAGCCGACATAAGGGACACCGGCCAGCTCGAGGATCTCGCGCAGGCCACCGTCCTCCCCGACCGCACCGTGCAGCAATGGCACGACGCAGGCCGGGCGCTCGGAGCTCAGCCAGCCCAGCAACGTCGCATCGACGTCGCGAACGATCGCCTCGACGCCCGCCTTACCGAGAGCATCGGAGACCCGTCGTCCCGACCGCAACGACACCTCACGTTCGTGTGACAGTCCACCGGCGAGGACCACGACCGGACTGGGAGGACTCATGTCCGCACTCCTCTAGTCAGGGGCCTGAAAGGACCTCTGATACGCGACCCTAGGCCAGGTCCGGATTGGGACCATCGTGCCCGCGCGGAAGTCGCGGCGTCGTCGCACCGAACGTCTGCCGCAGCTCGAGCTCGTCCGCGATGACCCCGGCGAGCCGTCGGACACCCTCGACGATCCGTTCGGGGGGCGGGTAGCAGTAGCTGAGCCGCATGCATCGACTGCCGAGGCCGTCGGCATAGAAGGCCGAGCCCGGAACGTACGCTACCTTCGCCGTCACCGCACGAGGCAGCATCGCCTTGGCGTCGATGCCCTCGGGCAGCGTGACCCACACGTAGAAACCGCCACCCGGCACCGTCCAGGTCGTGCCCGCGGGCATGTGTTGTCCGAGGGCGGAGAGCATCGCGTCGCGGCGCTCTCGATACATCGTCTGGAACTGCTTGATCTGTCCTTGCCAGTCGGCCGCGTGGAGGTACGCCGACACGGCGAGCTGGCTGAAGGTCGGCGGGCACAACGTAGCCGCCTCCTGGGCGAGGACGAGCTTCTCGCGTACGGCGTGCGGCGCGAGTGCCCATCCCACCCGGAAACCGGGAGCGAACGTCTTGGAAAATGATCCCAGGTAGATCACCTGGTCCGGTTCGTACGCGCGTAGTGCGGGAACCGGGTCGTCGTCGAACCCGAGCAGCCCGTAGGGGTTGTCCTCGAGGATCAAGACGTCTGCGTCGCGGCAGATCTGGACGATCTCCGGGCGCCGCGCAGGCGACAACGTCACCCCGGCCGGGTTGTGGAAGTTCGGCACCGTGTAGAGGAACTTGACCGACCTTCCGGCGGCGCGGACGCTGGCGAGCGCGGCCGCGAGCGTTGACGGGACCAAGCCGTCGGCGTCCATCGCGACATGAACGACATCGCACTGGTAGGCCCGGAACACGCCCAACGCGCCGACATAGCTCGGCGCCTCGCACATCACAACGTCACCGGGGTCGCAGAAGATCCGGGTGACGAGGTCGACCGCCTGCTGGCTGCCGACGGTGACGACGATGTCGTCGGGGTGGCTCGAGATGCCCTCCAGGGCCATCACGTCACAGATCTGCTCGCGCAGCGCCGGATCACCTTGGCCGGAGCTGTACTGCATCGCGACCGGTCCGTCGTTCTCGACGAGCCGGTGGATCGCCGACCCGACGACGTCGAGGGGCAACCCGGCGATGTTGGGCATCCCGCCCGCGAGCGACACCACCTCGGGCCGACTCGCGACGGAGAACAGGGCGCGGATCTCCGACGCCATCATGGCGTGCGCACGCTCCGCGTACCGATCGGCGTAGCGGTCGAGGCGGGTGTGCCATCCGGTGTCGGGCGGCGCCGGCTGAAGGGAGTGGTCCATGGCCTTCCTGGTCGAAACGAGGAGTAGGCTCCTCGATCGTCGTCGGTGGCTACGATAACGACGATGACGCAGACGTCCGGACCTCCGCCGTGGATACGGAGAGGCAAGCAGGCAACCGCGGTGGCAGTCGGCTTCGGCGCTGCTGCCCTCGGCGGTTTCGCCGCCGGCCTGCTGCGTCGCCGCGACGCGACGTACTATCTCCGCGGCGCCAACCATCCGGTCGGTTCGGACCCCGCCGACGACGCCGACGATCGTGAGTGGTTGACCGCCCGATGAGCATTCGGATCGTCCCCCTCACGCTCGACACAGTCGACGACCTCCCCGACCCGTGCCGCACCTGCGTGATGTGGGAGCACGGCGGCGCAGCGAAGGAACGTGCCTGCGCGAAGGAGGAGTGGGTGTCGGCCGTGCTGCTGGACTGGGGATCGTGCGGGCGGGTGGGCTATGTCGACGGCGAACCCGCGGGGTATGTGCTGTACGCACTGCCGCGTCATGTGACCGGCGGGATGTTCTCGACGTCGGCCGTCAGCTCCGACGCGGTTCTGATGACCGTGCTCCGGGTGGCGCCCGAGTTCCGTAAGGCTGGCCTCGGCCGGGCTCTGGTCCAGTCCGTCGCCAAGGACGTCGTACGGCGCCGCGGTATCCGCGCCATCGAGGCGTTCGCCGACCAGTTCGGGGCCGACAACGGCTGCGTCGTGCCGGCCGAGTTCCTGGGAGCGGTGGGATTCAAGACCGTACGCGCCCATCCGCGCTACCCACGGATGCGGCTCGACCTGCGCAGCCTGGTCTGGTGGCGTGGCGAGATGGGCGACGCGATCGAGCGCTGGCTGGGCGCGATCAGGCCGGAAAAGAAGTCGGACCCGGTCGGTGTGAGTCCGCGGACCGAACCCGACTCTCCGGACCGGCGTGATGGTGTGGGCGTCCACCGCTCACGGACGAGCAAGAACAAGCAGACACGACCTAGACCGCGTACTCGGACAACTTGCTGAGGATGTCGGTCTTGGGGCGGGCGCCCACGATCTGCTGGACGAGCTCGCCGCCCTGGTAGAGGTTCATCGTCGGGATGCCGGTGACGCGGTAGTTGGCCGGCGTGATCGGGTTCTCGTCGACGTTGAGCTTGACGATCTGGACCTTGTCGCCGAGCTCCGCGGCGATCTCCTCGAGAATCGGAGCGACCTGACGGCACGGCCCGCACCATTCGGCCCAGAAGTCGACGAGCACGGGCTTGTCTGACTCCAGTACCTTGCTCTGGAAGTCGGCGTCGGTGACGGCGGTGATGTTGCTCATCGGGCTCTGTGCTCCTTGTTTCGGTGGGTGGTGGTGAGGATAGTTCAACGGTCGGACAGCGCGGCCAGGTAGCGCTCGGTGTCCAGAGCCGCCGCGCAGCCCGTGCCGGCGGCGGTGACGGCTTGCCGGTACGTGTGGTCGACGAGGTCTCCGCTCGCGAAGACGCCGGGCAGGTTCGTCCGGGTGGTTCGTCCCTCGACCACGACGTAGCCCTCGTCGTCGAGGTCGACCTGGCCCTTGACCAGCTCCGAGCGCGGGTCATGCCCGATCGCGATGAACAAGCCGGTGACGTCGAGGTCGCGGGTCGCACCAGTGAGGGTGTCGACGACGGTGACGCCGTCGAGGTGGTCGGTCCCCTTGAGGGCGGCCACCGCACTGTTCCACGCGAACTCGATCTTGTCGTTCGCGAACGCGCGGTCAGCCATGATCTGACTGGCTCGCAATCCGTGGCGGCGGTGGATGACGGTGACCTTGGCTGCGAACTTGGTGAGGAAAGTCGCCTCCTCCATGGCGGAGTCGCCACCCCCGACGACGGCGATGTGCTGGTCTCTGAAAAAGAATCCGTCGCAGGTGGCGCACCAGCTGACGCCGTGTCCCGACAGCTCGTCCTCGCGGGGGATGTCGAGCTTTCGGTACCCGGACCCCATCGCCAAGATGACCGCCTTCGCCGGGTGCCGTGCGCCGGTGCTGTCGGTCACCGTCTTGATCTCGTCGGTGAGGTCGACTGCGGCGACGTCGTCGCGGACCAGGTCGGCGCCGAACCGAGCGGCCTGCTTGCGCAGGTCCTCCATCAGGGCAGGTCCCATGATCCCGGCGGGGAAGCCAGGGAAGTTCTCGACGTCGGTCGTGGTCATCAGGGCGCCACCTGCGGTGACCGATCCTTCGAACACGAGCGGACGGAGGTTGGCACGGGCAGCGTAGATCGCGGCGGTGTACCCCGCCGGACCCGAACCGATGATGATGACGTTCTGTACGTCGCCCACGCGCTGCCTCACTTCGCTGCCACGCCCCATCGGGCGGGTGCTGACAGTGGAACCGATCCTAGGTCGAGATCATTCCCGGACACCACCGCCACCAGGTCCGGATCAGAAGCCGAAACGGAACGTGACCGTGGGGCCGGCGGAGCAGTCGACGACAACACCCTTGCGGCTCTGGAAGTCGAGCATCACCCACTGGGTGGACCCATCAAAGCGCACCTGGCCGACGGCCCAGCGGGTCGCGTCGTAGGCGGGGACGGCCGCTCGGATGCAGGCCTGGGCGGCGCCCGGGGCCTGGAACGTGATCGCCAGCGGGGCAACCTGTTCGATATTCTTCTTGGTGGCGATCGGAATGTTGGCACCCTGCGGAAGCGTTGTCAGGTGCGCACCGGAGTCAGGCGTCTGCCCGACGGAGTGGACCGCAGAGGTGGGGGCTTTTCCGGCGGCGCCCTGATTGCTTTCACCGAACCCGCCGCTCAGTGCCGTGTACGCACCGCCGCCGACCGCGAGCACCGCGACGGTCGAGGCGGCCACCAGGAGTGGGGTACGACGCCGGTGCTGCGCCGCCCGAGCCGACTCGGGCCGATCGGGGAACGGCACGGTGGTCGGTCGGATGGCCCGTGCGCGCTGGTCCGCCTCGGCGGTGATCGCCTGCCGGACCCGGTTCGCCACGTCGTCGGGCATGGAAACGCGCCTCGATCCTTCGGTCCGGAGCATGGCCGCGACGCCGTCCAGTGCGTCGAGCCGGCCGCGGCAGGCAGGGCAGGTCACGACGTGGCTGTTGACACGCATCGCGAGCTCGGCTGGCAGCAGCCGTTCGTGGTGGTCGGCGAGCAGGTCGAGCGACGGATGGACGTGTTCGTCGCTCACAGGGCCCCTCCAGCCGGCTTCGAGTGATCAAGATGCGATTGATCGAGAGATGTCCGGGACTCGGTCCCTGACTCGCCGTCTGGGACGTCAGGACCGTCGCCTCGGTTCCCGGCTGCGCCTGGTACGTACGGAACGCTCGGCCGGTACTGCGCAAGGAGCGGAAGGAGTCTTGCCCGACCGCGCGAGCACCGGCTCTTCACCGTGCCGGTCGGGCAATCCAAGATTGCGGCCGCCTCCTCCACCGAGTAACCCTCCATATCCACGAGGACGAGGGCCGACCGCTGGTCGGGCGCGAGCGAGTTCAATGCGGCCAGCACGTCCGCCCGGCGCTCGCGAACCTCTGCCGGGTCGTCGGAGAGGCTGGTCGACAAGACCCCTGCTCGGTCCTCCTCCGGGAGCGGTTCCGTCGGGCGGGCCTTCCGCCGGCGGAGGCGGTCCAAACAGGCGTTGACGATGATCCGGTGGAGCCAGGTGGTGACCTGCGACTCCCCGCGGAACGTGTGGGCGCGGCGGAACGCGGAGATGAGCGCGTCCTGGACGGCGTCAGCCGCCTCGTCCGGGTCACCGGTCGTCCGGACCGCGACGGCCCACAGCCGGTCCTTGTGCCGGCGGACCAGCTCGTTGAACGCATCGGGGTCCCCGGCGACGTGGGCCTGGAGGAGCTCGGCGTCGGCCCTGGTGTCGACCGTGTTCATCCGGTCACCTTGATACCGCTGATGCTTCCGCGGTACCGGTTGTTGCCGATCGGCGGCAGCCTCGTGAGCCAGACGAGGAGATAGCGCGTCTGGACCGGCCGGTCCAAGGTGAACACGGCCTGGGAGCCGACGTTTGTCAAGGTGGCGACGAGCCGGTAGTCGTCTGCACTTCGGGTCGGTGGGGCGCCGGTCACGTGCGGACCGGCTGCGCGCAGCTCGACCGTCGTACCCGTGCCGCCCAGGTCGACGACGACCCGGCGGACCGTCTTCACCCCGCCGAGGTCGAGCACGAGACCGACACCAGGCTTCAACCCGCCCAGCTGAGGGTTGAGGTCGTACCGCAGCGTCGTCCACGAGGTCGACGGGTCGCCGTCGATGGCGTACTTGACCTCTGCCGGGTTCTCGTCACCGGAGCCCAGCGGTCTCGGGTCGAAGTCGCGCGCATCGACGATGCCGATCGCCTTCCCGGCGATGGGTTGGTGCGAAGACGATGTGGATCTCGCCGGTGGTGGGTTCTTGCCCGGGTCACCTTGCTGCGTCACCAGGTAGACGAGCAGCACCGCGCCTGCCGCGAGGATCGCGACGGCGGTCCACCACAGAGACCGGCGCAGCGGGTTCGGACGCTGCGCCGGGGGCATCCCCGGCGGCGCGGGCTCAACCTCGTCGGGAAGCGACTTCGGCCGGCTCTTCGGCGGAAGCAGTGCCGGCGGCGTGGACGGTGGCGGCGGCGCCTCGACTCGCTCGACTCCTGTCTCGGTCGCGCTGAGCGGCTCACCGGCCAGCACGAGCGTGAGCGCCTCCTCCACGTCCGCGGCGGCCACGATCGGAGTGCCTGCCCGAGGCGGGTTGCCCAGGATCCGGTCGGTGATCAGGTCGAGCCGCCGGGGCACGCCGGCACGCACCTGCCGGGGTCGCAGCAGCCGACCGTGCTCGGTCGGTGCGGCCAGCAACCCGCTCGCCGGCCCGTCCGGCCACCGAGCGGTCAAGCTTGCGTACAGGAGCTGACCGAGCTGTCGGGTGTCGCGGCGCTCGGGATCGTCCGTGGCCTCAGTCTGGTTCACGGCGGCCAGGATGCCGAGGCCGACGATCTTGATCCCCCCGGAGCTGGTCACGACGAGCGCGTCGGGGCGTAGGCAGCCGTGGGTGATGCCCTGACGATGAGCGGCGGCGACCGCGGCCGCGGCCTCTCGGATGATCCAAGCCGCCCGGCGAGCCGACAGCGGACCCTCGCTGAGGATGAGGTCCAGGGAACGCCCACCGGCCCACTCCCGGACGACGTAGGCGAGTCCGTCCTCACGTGCGGCGTCCAGCACGTGGAGGAACCGCGTGTCGGCGACCTGGGACGACAGCTTCGCGGCGGAGAGAAGATCTGCGGCGACCGGCGACGCGCTGTCGGTAATCAGGACGACGACCGAGCGTGCGAGGACGTTGTCGCGGGCACGCCACGAGCGACAGTCACCCTCCTCCGAGAGCAGGTCCTGGATTTCGTACCGGTTCGCGAGCAGCATGCCTGGCTCGACCCGAGTCTCGAACACCCCGCTCCTGTCCGTTTCGCCGATCAATGCCACAGAAGGTCCGCGGCCGTCGCCCTATGCTAATGCGCGGGGACCGGTGTCTACGGGATGCGTCAGCGCGTCCGCCCACGTCCGGTGATCATCGCGACGACTCGGTCGATCTCACTGATGTCCAGCAAGCGGGCCAGCCCGACGTACCCGAGACCGCCGACCACGGATCCGGCAACGAGGAGAACCAAGGCGTCGGCCTTCGTCGCCCCCGAGAACCCAACACCACGCAGCAGGAGCTCGGTGACGAGGGCGGCAGTCGCGGCTAGGACTGCCGCGACCACCGTACGGGCCAAGAACCCGCCAAGGTCTGGTGTGCCGAACCCACCGAGCCGGCGTGACAGCAACAAGACCGAGGCGGCCGCCCCGCACAGGAACGCCAACCCGTACGCCACGGCGAGCGCGGGCGCGATGAACTGTGGATCGACGACGCGGGTCAGCGCAATCGCGGTGACGACGTTGATCGTCGCGATCAGGAGCTGGAGGAAGAATGGTGTTCGGGTGTCCTCCAGCGCATAGAACCCCCGCAGCGCGACGTACTGGATCGTGAACATCAGCAGGCCCGGTGCAAACGCGATCAGCGTGAGTCCGAGCGACCGGGTGTCGCCGGTCGCCTTGCCCCAGCTGAACAGTACGGTGGCGATCGACGGGCCGAGTACGGCGATCGCGAAGGCCACCGGGATCAGGATCGCGAGGACGAGCCGGATGGTGCGCACCATCTCCGCACGCAGGTCACCGAAGCGGTGGTCGGCGGCGAACGCGGAGATCGCCGTCATCGTCACGGTCGCGAGTGACACGGTGACGATCGCGTGCGGAACCTGAGTGATGAGGAACGCATTCGCATAGACGGTGTAGCCGCCCGCCTCCGTCGCCCTGCCCGCGCCGCTCGTCGAACGGTTGGTGACGACATAGAAGGCGAGTTGGTTGACGACGACGAGCCCGACCATCCATGTGCTCAGGCGTAACGTCTGACCGAGACCCGTCCCCTTGAAATCGAACCGCGGCCGGATCCTGAAGCCGGTCGCCCTGAGGTACGGGACCAGGATCAGCGTCTGCACGACGATCCCGGCGAGCGAACCGACGCCGAGCAGGAGTTCCTGGTTCCTGGTGTAACCCCCGCCGGCGGGTCGGTCGGAGTAGAGCACGATGAAGGCGACGATCACGCCGACCGACACGACGTTGTTCGCGATCGGGGCCCACATCATCGGCCCGAACCGTCGACGTGCGTTGAGGATCTGGCCGACCAGGACGAACATCCCGTAGAAGAAGATCATCGGCAGGCAAAGCCGGGTGAGCATGACGAGCGAGTCGCGTTCTGCCGCCAGCTTCGGATCGGTGAAGTAGCGCGACGCGACCAGCCGAAGGAACAACGGGGCGATCGCGATCAGGACCACGGTCACCGAGGCGAGCAGCAGAGCTCCGAGCGTCATCACCCGGCTCGCGTACGCCTCACCGTGGTCGGCGTCGTTGCGCATCGCCCGGATCAGCTGGGGAACCAGGACGGTGTTGAAGACTCCACCGGCGACCAGGATGTAGAGGCTGTTGGGGATCGTGGTTGCCACGTTGAAGACGTCCGCGTGCATCCCGATGCCGATCGCTGCACCCAGCAAGGAGGCGCGGGCAAAGCCGGTGAGCCGGGACAGCACGGTCCCCGCGGCCATCACCGCGCTGGCCGAGAGCAGGCTCGGCGACACCTTCTCGTCGTCGCCGAGCGTCATGGCCTGGTGCCCGCAGCGATCGCGTGCTCCTGGCGGGCTCTGCGGACCCGCTTGAAAACCCGCCAACCTGCCGTACCGAACAAGACGATGGCTCCGGCGACCATCGTCAGCCAGATCAGCAGGCCGTACTGGGTGGTGCGGACGTCGAAGACCCAGGGCCGCCCGAACTCGCGACCCGTCAGCGTCGAGAGATGGACGGTGACGGTCGACACGGTCGAGTTGCGTGCCGAGCCGAACACGTCGATGTCGCGCCGCTGGTTCGGCTCGACGGTGACTTTGGCAACGGTACGGAGGTCGAGCTCGGAGTTGGTGGTTTGGGTTACCAGCTTGAGGGTGACGGGGACCGACAGCCGGTTCGTCACCGTCAACGGAAAGCGTCCTGAGCTGCTCGACAGGGCGACCAGCCCCGGTCCGCTGACCGTGACCGCCTGGAGGCGTCTTTGCGCCCGCTCGGCCTCGAGGTCGACCAGCCGCTGGCCTGCCTCCGGATCGAGCCGCCAGTAGGCCGACGCCGCCAGCGAGAGGTCTTGCGCCGTGTCGGTGGAGATCGCCGTGCTCGCCGCGAGCGCGGCAAACGTACGCCCGTCGCGGTTGAACGACTGGAGCGCGACCAGGTGCCGGGCACTGAGCGCTGCTGACGGCTCCGGCTGTGGCCGGATCGGGCCGTTGTACCGGGTGGGTTTCCCGGACTCGACCGAGGGCACCGTGGTCGGCGCGAGCCAGGTCGCCTTGTAGACGTCGAAGATCTTCGTCGCGTCGGCAGCCGGCCCCGGGTCCCATGTCGAGGGCGTCGCCACCACCAGGGCGGACGGGCTCGACGACGACAGGGACGACACGGTGGCCTCGTCCAGCAGTTCGCGGGCCAGGTCGGATGGGTCGGTCGCTGCCGTGATCGGCCGGCCGGCGAGGGTGGTGCGAGTGACGATCGCGGTGCCATCACCGTTACGGGTTCCGAATGTGATGTAAGGGGGACGAGGCTCGGAGCTGTCGATGAGACTCTGGTCGGACAACACCACCGTCTGCGCACCGGCCTCCAGGAGCTCGGTCGCGGTCCTGCGGATCATCAGGCCGTCTGCGGTCCAGCCGAGGATGTCAGTCGGCCAACCCTGCGGGAGTGCAACGCGCTTTGCCTGGTTGACGGTGGTCGTGACCAGCGAACCGAGATCCTTGGCCGTCAATGTCGACGCGTCGGGAGTCGCATACGGCGTTGCGACCACCTGCCCCCGTGCGGACAGTCGTCCGAGCCCGCGGAGCCACGCCTGCGCGTCTCGACGGTACGGTCCGCGCTGGCCTCGGTGGTGCACGTTCTGGTCGGCCATCGTACGGACCCGGTAACCCTTCGCCATCTGCGTGACCGCGTCGAAGACGGCGGGGTCGACGAGGACTTGGACGGCGGCGCGCGGTGCTCGGCGGGCCAGCTCTACGATGTCGGCCAGCCGGCCGCCGGGTGCTATCAGGGGACCAAGTGAGTCGTCCATGAAGGATCCGTCCGGCCACCGATGTACCGGCGCGGTCAGCGGCCAGAGCAGCAGGACCGGTGTGGTGTTCTGGGCAGGGGTGCCCTGCATCAGCGGCATGAACGTCGCAGCCCGGGCGTCGGCGACCGAGTCCCGCCCCTGGTCGTCGGTCCCGAGCACCCGGATCTCGACGTGGTACACGCCCGACTTCTTGAGTGGCGGAAGCTTGTCCATCGAGACCCTGAGCGCGAATCGTTTCGATGTTCCCGGCCCGATCATGTCGATCTGGGCGTACGAACCCCGGTCCGTCGGGCCGGTACCGAAACCGACGTTCGGGTCGGTCGCAGCGATCTCGGCGAACCGGGCATGCGTCGTGACCGGCGTCGGGTCGATGTTGAGGTAGACCTGGACGTTGGTCCACGTCTCCGCCGAGCCGTTTCGCACCGTCCCACGGATCCGGATCGGCTGACCGCTAGCGAGGTTGCGCGGCGAGGCACTGGAGATGGTGGCGCTCAGCCCGGGGGACGAGCCCGCTCGAAGCCGCGCGGATGCCGCCACGCCGTTCGGCCGCGCGAACCCAGGGGATGGGAGGAAGCTCAGAGCGGGCGCACGAGGACCGGAGGCGCTGTGGTCTGGCGCGGCTCGACCCGGCGACCCGGCGGCGCAGAGACCGAGGACGCCGACCGCGAGCGCGGCCCCCGTACGCCGTGCTGCGATCAGCACGGACTCGGCGTGCGGGAGACGGTCACCCGTCGATGTTACGACCTCGGCGAGTGCCGAGCGGGCTGGTCGATGCCGTCTGCGCGACCGGTGTCTCTCCGGACGAGCTTCGCTCTATTGGCGGCTCTGCCCCTTCGGTGGGCGCCGTTGCATAGGGTGGTGCATCGTGTCCGACGAGCTGAGCAGCGCACAGCGCACCGCGGTGCGGGCCATGCTGGACGCCGCGCCGGTCGTCGTCGAGGCCGGCGACCGGTTCGCCGCAGCCGGTCACACGTTGGCGCTGGTCGGTGGGACGGTCCGCGACGCGTTGCGAGGCGGGATCGGGACGGACCTCGACTTCACGACGTCGGCGCGTCCCGACGAGATCGAGCGATGTCTGGCGGGATGGGCGTCCACGACCTGGGACATCGGCCGTGACTTCGGCACGATCGGCGCACGCGTCGGACGCTGGCACCTCGAGATCACGACGTACCGCTCCGATGCGTACGTCGCGACGTCGCGCAAGCCGGATGTCGCATTCGGCGAGACCCTCGCCGGTGACCTGTCACGGCGTGACTTCACGATCAACGCGATGGCGCTCACTCTGCCCGACCTCACGTTCGTGGATCCGTTCGGTGGTCTCGACGACCTCGCCGACCAGCTGATCACGACACCCGGTACACCAGAGCAGTCCTTCACCGACGACCCGCTGAGGATGATGCGCGCTGCCCGTTTCGCGGCGCAGCTCGGATTCCTGGTCGCTCCCGAGCTGGTCTCGGCGATGAAGCCGATGGCCGAACGGATCGTGATCGTGTCCGCCGAGCGGGTCCGCGACGAGCTGACCAAGCTGATGCTCGCGAGCCGGCCCAAGCCGGGGCTCCGGCTGCTCGTGGACACGGGTCTCGCCGACCACGTGGTCCCGGAACTGCCGGCGTTGCGGCTCGAGACCGACGAGCATCATCGCCACAAGGATGTCTACGAGCACAGCCTCACGGTGCTCGAGCAGGCGATCGACCTCGAGTCTCGGTTGCCCGACCAGGGGCCAGACCTGGTGACCCGGCTCACCGCGCTGTTGCACGACGTCGGCAAGCCGAGGACCCGACGGTTCGGGCCGGACGGGTCGGTCTCGTTCCATCACCACGACATGGTCGGTGCAAAGCTGGTGACCCGTCGGCTGAGGGCGTTGCGCTTCCCGAACACCGTCGTCGACGACGTGGCCGCCCTCGTCGGGTTGCATCTGAGATTCCACGGGTACGGCGACGGGGAGTGGACGGACTCGGCCGTGCGCCGCTACGTCCGCGACGCCGGACCGCTGCTCGACCGCCTCCATGTGTTGACCCGAGCGGACTGTACGACGCGCAACCAGCGCAAGGCGGACCGGCTGCGGCGTGCGTACGACCAACTGGAGGCCAGGATCGACGAGCTGCTCGCTCAGGAGGAGCTTGCCTCGGTCCGACCGGACCTCGACGGTGACCAGATCATGGAGGTCCTCGGGATCGGGCCCGGCGCGGACGTCGGCAAGGCGTACCGGTTCCTGCTCGAGCGAAGACTCGACGAGGGGCCGCTCGGCCCGGACCGTGCCCGCTCCGAGCTGCTCAGCTGGTGGGTGGAGCAACAAGGGCGTGGCGGACCGTGAGGTGCCGGTTCGCCAGCGCGTACGCCGCGGCGGTCAGCAGGTAGATCGCTGCCACACCGAACAGCACGGGGAAGGACTTCCCGTTCTGCGGCAGCAGCGGGGCGGCGACGGCTCCGGCGGCGACGAACGCCAGGTTGAAGATGACGTCGTACAGAGCGAACACGCGTCCCCGGTACGCATCGTCGACATGGAGTTGCACCAGGGTGTCGACACAGATCTTCGAGCCTTGCGCCGTGGTCCCGGCGCAGAACGACGTGACGAGGACCGCCGGAACCGTGTACAGGCTGCCGGGAAACGCTTGGGTGACGGCGGCGCCCACGAGCAGGACGACGATCCAAGTGGCAGGCCCGAGGTGACCGGCGGCGTACGGCGTCACGAACGCCGCGAACAGGAAACCGAGTCCGGCGACCAGCACGGTCACCGACAGGCCGGCGAGCGCGGCGTCGGACTGTCGAGGGTCGTTGAAGTAGTAGCGGTACAAGAGCACGGTGGCGACGGTCATCACCCCGTAGCCGAACCGGTGTGCGGCGATCACACCCAGCGCGAGAGCGGCCGGACGTCGTTCGCGCAGGTGCCGGCCGCCCGCGACCAGGCCGGCGAGAACATGCCGTAGAGCCGCGCGTACGGCAGCCGGCGCGTCGTCGAGGTCGGGCCCGAGCTGGTGCTTGCCGATCCGGGTGGCGAGCAAGGAGGCGGCCCCGTAGCCGAGCGCCGACGCGACGACGACGCCGACGGCGGCGTCACCGACCGGTGCGAACGCGTGGCGGAGAGCGGTGGCGAGACCCAAACCAGCCAGGAACGCGATCGTGCCGCTGGTCGGCGTCACAGCATTTGCCAGCACCAGATCGTTGCGGTCGACGGTGTGCGGCAGCCCCGCGGACAGGCCGGCGAGGATGAAGCGGTTGAGCCCGATCTCGACCAGCGCGGTGACCAGGACGACCCCGTCCGGGGCGCCGGCCGCGATGGCAGCCGCCGTGGCGAGGACGGGCAGGACCCGCAGCGCGTTGGCCGCGACCAGCACCTGACGCCGCCGCCATCGGTCCAAGAAGACTCCGACGAACGGCCCGAGCAGGCTGAACGGCAGCAACAGAACTGCGAGGCCGGCCGCGATCGCGTTGGCGCTCGTCTCCCGTTCGGGCGAGAACAAGACGTAGGCGGCCAGGCCCGCCTGGAACAGTCCGTCGGAGACCTGGCCAACGATGCGTACGGTGAAGAGCCGGCGAAAAGCCTTTCCCGCGAGCAGGTGGCGCAGCGCCTGGACGAATCGCACAAGCGCCTATCCTCGCGCACGTCCGAAGGACCGCGCGCAATACCGCCCCTCTTGCGGACGGCACCGGCCCCCTGCGGCGCAGCACCGGCCGTGGCCGTGCACCGGCTCGACTGGCCACCGGCCAGCGTCCGAAGGACCGAGCGCGATAGCGCCCGCTTCCGCGGACATAACTCGGCCCCGCCTCGCCAACCGGCCAGCGTCCGAAGGACCGAGCGCGATAGCGCCCGCTTCCGCGGACGTAACTCGGGGCCTCGCCTCGCCAACCGGCCAGTGTCCGAAGGACCGAGCGCGATAGCGCCCGCTTCCGCGGACGTAACTCGGGGCCTCGCCTCGCCAACCGGCCAGCGTCTGAAGGACCGAGCGCGATAGCGCCCGCTTCCGCGGACAGCACCGGCCCCTGCGGCGCAGCACCGGCCGCCACGGAGCCAGCGGTCGTCGCCCCCCGCCCGTACGCAGGGGCCACCGGCCGGGTCAGTCAGCGCTCGATGTCGCCGCGGATGAACGCCTCGACCGCTGCGCGACCGGCGTCGTCGGGCTGCTGAACCGGCGGCGACTTCATCAGGTACGAGGACGCGGACACGATCGGCCCGCCGATTCCGCGGTCCATGGCGATCTTGCAGGCGCGGATCGCGTCGATGATGATGCCCGCGGAGTTCGGGGAGTCCCAGACCTCCAGCTTGTACTCGAGATTGAGGGGCACGTCACCGAACGCGCGCGCCTCCATCCGGACGTACGCCCACTTGCGGTCATCGAGCCAGGCGACGTAGTCCGAGGGGCCGATGTGCACGTTGCGCGCCCCGAGATCGTGTTCGAGGTTCGAGGTCACCGCCTGGGTCTTGGAGATTTTCTTCGACTCGAGACGGTCGCGCTCGAGCATGTTCTTGAAGTCCATGTTGCCGCCGACGTTGAGCTGGTACGTACGGTCCAGCACGACGCCGCGGTCCTCGAACAGCTTGGCCATCACCCGGTGCGTGATCGTCGCTCCGACCTGGGACTTGATGTCGTCACCGATGATCGGTACGCCGGCGTCCTCGAACTTCTTGGCCCACGCCGGATCGGAGGCGATGAAGACCGGCAGCGCATTGACGAAGCCGACGCCGGCGTCGATCGCACACTGCGCGTAGTGCTTGTCCGCCTCCTCCGACCCGACTGGCAGGTAAGAAACGAGGACATCGGCCTTCGACGCTCGCAGGGCGGCGACGACGTCGACGGGTTCCTCGTCGGACTCGTCGATCGTCTCGCGGTAGTACTTGCCGAGCCCGTCGAGGGTCGGACCACGCTGCACCATCACGCCGGTGGGCGGGACGTCTGCGATCTTGATCGTGTTGTTTTCGCTCGACGTGGTCGCGTCGGAGAGGTCGAACCCGACCTTCTTTGCGTCGACGTCGAAGGCAGCGACGAACTCGACGTCGCTGACGTGGTAGTCCCCGAACTTCACGTGCATGAGGCCGGGCACCGACCTGTTCGGGTCGGCGTCGCGGTAGTACTGCACGCCTTGGATCAACGACGTGGCGCAGTTGCCGACGCCGACGATTGCTACCCGGACCGAGGTCATGGGCTCTCCTTATTTCTCCGGTTTGGTCGGTTCCGTCGCGGTGCGTGACGGTCCGTGAGGCTGATACTTGCGTGCTGTGGTGGCCGGCGCGGCGGCCGGTTGAGCGCCGTCCGCCGTTGCCCGCGGCTCCGGCCGGCCGAGTCGTTCGTTGTCGATGAGCTCGCTCAGCCAGCGGACCTCGCGCTCGACGGACTCGAGCCCATGACGCTGGAGCTCGAGCGTGTACGCGTCGAGCCGCTCACGGGTGCGAGCCAGCGAGGACTTGACCCCTTCGACTCGCTCCTCGAGCCGGGTACGCCGTCCCTCCAAGATCCGCAGCCGAGTGGCCGCGTCCGTCTTGGCGAAGAAAGCGAAATGGACGCCGAAGCTGTCGTCCTCCCAGGCGCTCGGCCCGGTGGCCGACACCAGCTCGGCGAACAGCTCCTTGCCGGCTACAGTCAGCTTGTAGACGATCTTGCGGCGCCGAGGGCGAAGTCCGGCGGCGTCTGACTCCGTCGTGTCCTCGACGATGTACCCGTCCTTCAGCATGACCTTCAAGCATGGGTACAGCGAGCCATACGACAAGACGCGTCCCCACCCGAGCAGGCCGGTCAGCTGCTTGCGCAGCTCGTAGCCGTGCATCGGTGCCTCGTGCAGCAGCCCGAGGACCGCGAACTCGAGGGCACCTCCGCGTTTGGCCACTGACCACTCCCGGCTCGTGAGGGCGACGTAGGTCGTCGACGCATCGATCTTACCTATCGGGTCGATATATCGCGAGTCGGGGTCGGCGGAAACCATCCCATCACCCAGTGTGACAAGCGGCGATCGGGCGATCCTGGGCCGGACGCGACCGAGCGGGCCGTTCCTGGGCGATCGTCGTACCCTCGTTAGCACTATGTGGTCCCAACGGTCGATCATCGACTACACGCTGCAGCGGCGGGCGCTGTTGGCGAGCCTCTACAACGGCGGGGCCACTCATCGCGACGACATCTGCGACGCGGACCCGTACACGCTGCGCGCAGCCAAGCACCACGGTGAGGGCACCGACGAGAAGTGCCCGGTCTGCCGCAAGGAGACGTTGACACACCTGTCGTACGTCTTCGGCGACGAGCTCGGCCAGTATTCGGGGCGGATCAAGAGCCGTTCCGAGATCGAGCAGATGGCGCGCCGGCACGGCGAGATCCGGATCTATGTGCTGGAGGTCTGTCAGGGTTGTGCCTGGAATCATCTGGTCGAGTCGTACGTCGTGGGAGACGGCGTACACCGCAAACCACCGCGCCGGCAGAAGACCGTCGAAGACCTCTGAACACCTCGGTGACGCCTGAAGTCCCGGACGAGACGAAAGACGCCAAGACCTGTGAGCGATGAGACCCCCGTCGACGGGGACGATGCGGTCGCGTCAAGTTCGCGCGAGCGTCGGTTGGCCAAGCGGCAGGCCCCGGTCACCGGGTGGAAGAAGGCGGCGCGCGTCGGCGGCCGGATCCTGAAGTGGTCCTTCGTCACGTTCCTGGTGCTGTGCGTGGTCGGGATGGCGACGATCTATGTCGTCTACGAGCGGACGACGATTCCCGACCCGAACAAGGCGTTCCAGGTCCAGACCAGCTACGTCTACTACGCCGACGGCAAGCACCTGATCGGCACTTACTCCGTGCAGAACCGGGTGAGCATCGGGCTCGATCAGGTCCCGAAGCACGTACAGGACGCTGTCGTCGCAGCGGAGAACCGGACGTTCTACACGGACCGGGGGATCGATCCCAAGGGCATCCTGCGCGCGGCCTGGTCGGACCTGACATCCAACAGCGTCCAGGGCGCGTCGACGATCACCCAGCAGTACGTCAAGATCCTCTACCTGTCGCAGGCGCGCACCTGGACCCGGAAGATCAAAGAGGCGTTCCTCGCGGTCAAGGTCGACAACACGTTGTCGAAGAGCCAGATCCTCGAGGGGTATCTCAACACGATCTACTTCGGCCGTGGCGCGTACGGCATCCAGGCCGCCTCGCAGGCGTTCTTCGGGGTCGACGCCAAGCGGCTCAGCATCGCCCAGGGCGCCGTTCTCGCGTCCGTACTGAACTCGCCGACCGCCCTCGACCCGGCCGTCCGCAGGTCGAACCGGTCCGCGCTGCTGGCGCGGTACCGCTACGTGCTGGAGGGCATGGTCTCGATGGGCAACCTCGACCCCTCCCGTGCGCAGCAGCTAGAGCAACGGTTGCCGAAGCTGTTGCCGTACGAGGTCACCAACGACCGCGTCGGTCAACGCGGGTTCATGCTGGAGCTGGTCGAGCAGCAGCTGCGCGCGCTGCACTTCAGCGAGCAGGAGATCTACGGCGGCGGGCTGAAGATCGTCACCACGTTCAGCTGGAAGGATCAGCGCGCCGCCGTCTCCGGTGTCAAGCAGGTCGCTCCCAAGCACGCGAAGAAGCTCCGCGTCGCCGTCGCGTCGATCGACCCGCGGTCTGGCGCGTTGCGGGCGATGTATGGCGGCCGCCACTACCCGGGTATCAACTGGGCGCTCACCGGTGGCCAACCCGGGTCGACGTTCAAGGCGTACGCGCTCGCGGCAGGTCTCAAGCACGGGTTCACGCTCTACGACACGTTCAACGGGTCGCGGTTCACGCTGCCCGACGGGACGCCGATCGAGAACGAAGGGGACTCCGGCGGTGCGTCGTTCGGCCCGGTGAGCTTGCTGTACGCCACCGAGGAGTCCATCAACACCGCGTACGTCGACATGACCCTCAAGATGGGCAGCGACGGGCCGCACCAGGTGATCGCTGCGGCGACGGCAGCCGGAGTGCCCCGCAAGGGTCTTCCCAATGTTCCTGTCGTCCCTTTGGGTGTCGCGCCGGTGCCGGTCGTCGACATGGCGGAGGGTTACGCGACGTTCGCCGACAACGGCTTGCGCAACAAGTGGTTCGTGATCGACAAGGTCACCAACGCGTCGGGAACACAGTACGAGCACCAGACACATCCGATGCGTGCGGTCAGCTCGGCCATCTCCAGCAACGTCACGTACGCACTCGAACAGGTTGTCAAGAGTGGCACCGGCTACCGCGCCGCGGCGCTCGGGCGGCCGGTCGCGGGAAAGACGGGGACCGCCACGGCCGACCAGAGTGACGGCGTGCAGCACGTGTCGTCGTCGTGGTTCATCGGCTACACGCCGCAGCTCGTGACCGCCGTGATGTACGTCCGCGGTGACGGAAACAATCCCCTCGACGACGGATACCTGTCGTCGTTCTTCGGCGGGTACTACCCGGCGATGACATGGACCGCGATCATGCAGAAGGCGCTGACCGGCGTACCGGTCGCGAACTTCCCCCCGCCAGCCAAGCTGACGGGCACCCAGAGGCCGGTCCCCACCACCCCGGCACCGACGACCTCACAGGCCCCGACCACGTCCCGGCCGCCGACCACACCGACGACTCCGCCGACCACACCGACCACACCGACCACTGCACCGACCACGCCGACGACCCCCCCCACGACGACGACCACTCCCACGACGACGTCAACCACGACGACGCCGACGTCGCTCGCCCCCAGCCCTTCCGGAAGGAGCCGGTCCGGACGGAGCCGGTCCGGTCGAACGCGTCCGCCCCCGCGGTCTCGACCTCCGCGCCGGCGTTGACGTTGGCCGCCATCCACAGTGCTGGGTTGCTGAACCGGCCCGAGTCAGGACCGGACGGGTGCGTCGAATGAGGCACGATGGGCGCGTGACCGCCCCGCGATATGCCGCGAGCTTCGACCAAGAGCAGGTTGCGCCGTCGCTGACCGATCCGCTGGCGCGCGACGTCAGCGAGTCCTGGGGTGGCGTTCAGGGCTCACACCTGCGGAACTCGCCGCGGTGGCTGAACCCCCTGGTCGTCGTCCTGATGGTTGCGACCGGGACGTTCGCGATCGGCATCGTAGAGAAGGCGCCTTGCGTGGCCACCAACTGGAGCACGGTGGCGGTGCCGTTCACGTTCACCCACATGTGTTACTCCGACATCCAGTACCTCTACACCGGGCGCGACTTCGCTCATGGCACCCTGCCGTACGAGCCGCTCGACCGGACGGAGATCGAGAACGAGCTCGCGGCCTCGAACAACCTGGCCGGCATCGAGTTCAACGCGGGTCAGGTCAATGATCGGGTCACGCAGGAGATCCACAACCGCACGGTCGAGTACCCGGTCCTCACCGGTGCGTACATGGGCATGATGAGCGCGCTCACTCACGTGTTCGGAACCAACGCTGACCTGTCCAAGGTCCCGTACGCGGACCTCGGAGGAAACAAGGACGCGCAGCACGACTCTGCGGTGTTCTGGAACCTGAATGCAATCGGCTTCTTCGTCGCGCTGCTGATCGCGCTCACGCTCTTGGTCAAGGCGCAGCGGCGACGACCGTGGGACGCCTTGTTCGTGGCGGCGTCACCAGTACTCGCCCTGGATGCGTTGGTCAACTGGGACCTGCTGGCGATTGCGTTCGTGGCAGCGATCATCTGGGCCTGGGCGACCCGTCGGCCGGTGTGGGCGGGTGTCTTCATCGGGCTCGGCACCGCGACGAAGCTCTACCCGTTGTTCTTTCTCGGCCCGTTGCTCGTGCTCTGCTTGCGTGAACGTCGGCTCGACGCTTGGCTTAAGATGGTGTCTGCCGCGCTGGTTGCCTGGCTGATCGTCGACCTTCCCGTCTTCTACTGGTCGCCGACCGGCTGGCTCTGGTTCTGGCAGTTCAACAAGGAACGCGACGGGCAGTACGGATCGGTCTGGTACCTGTTCGCGCTCTACCACCATCCGGTGTCTGTCACGACGATCAACGCCGTGACCCTGGTGTTCTTTGCGATCTGCTGCGTCGCGATCGCTGCCCTTGCGCTGCGGGCCCCGCGGCGACCGCGGCTGGTACCCCTCGTCTTCCTGGTCGTTGCAAGTTTCCTTATCGTCAACAAGGTCTACTCGCCGCAGTACGCGTTGTGGCTGCTGCCGCTGGCAGCGCTGGCGCGGCCTAGATGGCGGGATCTGCTGATCTGGCAGGCGTGCGAGGCGTTGTACTTCTTCGCAATCTGGATGCAGATCGCATCGCCGAACCTACGAGCGGGGGACGGGCCACCGGTGGACTTCACCGGCTGGTACACGTTTGCAACCATCGTCCGGATCTTCGGCCTGGTCTACCTGATGGGTGTCGTCGTGCGCGACGTGATCCAGCCGTGGCACGACCCGGTGCGCTCCGACGGGCTCACCGACGACCCGCTGGGCGGCATCCTCGACGAGGGTGTCGACGTCGAGGTCGACGAGTTGGACGACGAGGTCGGCTGGCGTCCGACTCCGACGCCGCAGACCGCCGCCTCCTGAGCCGGCGGGCATCCGCGCGGCGTCCCTGCGTCCCTGCGTCCGAGTTGCCGTGTGTTATTGGGCTCGCTTGTTCGGACGTTGGCGTCTCGGGGTGGTTGCCGCGGCCGGGTGCTGTTTGCTGCGTCTGGGCCAGCCTGCATCCACAGAACCGAACGTAACCGTCCACAGACGGCGCCCTCGGGGTGCATCAGGGAGTCAGGGCGACGACGTTCGCGACATGGCACATACCCCGAAACATCGTCGAACCGGGATCGAAACCCGATCACGAGGCACCCACGGACATCTGGCCGGCGCTGGGCCCGTGCAAGGAATGTCGCCGAACCCCAGCCAGGCGAGGGGCTCGGCCTCTGCGCAGCTGAAGAGCCAGGCCCCGCACGCCCGGCAGCGACGAGAGCGCCGCGCCATGGTTGCCGCATTGGCGGCACGGCAAGGTGGGGTCGTCTCACGTCGCCAGCTGTATGCGCGGGGCGTCACTCGGTGGCAGCTTCGATCGGAGATCCTCGCCGAACGCTGGATACCACGAGGACGGCAAACCATCGCTACCAGCTCGGTAGGCGTGGATCAGGACGGGGTCTGGCAGACTGCGCTGTTCGAAGTCGGACATGGTGCAGTTCTCGACGGCTCGAGCGCGCTGACCGCTGCCGGTCTGGAGGGGTATCGCGACGGAATACACGTCTCGGTCCCAAAGTCCAGCCGGCCGCGACGTCCTCGGGGGGTCGCCGTCCACGAGACGCGAATGCGTCGCCCCGGCGACGAGGTTGCCGATGCCATTCCTCGGCGAACCTCCGCCGCCGTTGCGGCGCTCCGAGGCGCCCTTTGGGCCGGGACGGATCGGCAAGCGGCACTGCTGTTGATCATGGTGGTCCAGCAAGGGCTCGCTAGTGTTGCGGAGCTTCAGACCCAGTTGTCGTGGATTCGGCGTCATCGGCGACGGCGATTCGTCCAGCTCGTCCTCGACGACGTCGGCGACGGCGTTCGGGCGATGGGAGAGCTCGACTTCAAGAAGCTGTGCACGAAACATCGGCTTCCGGTGCCCGATCGCCAGGTCGTACGAGTGACACCGTCAGGAATCGCGATCCTGGACAACTACTTCGATGAGCTGGGCGTTGTGGTCGAGGTCAATGGAATCCAGCACGAGTTCGCCGAGAATGTCGTTGCCGATGCGCTGCGCAACAACGAGCTCGTCATCGCTCACGAACGTGTGCTCGAGATTCCCGTGCTGGGTTTACGGACTCGTCCGGACGACTTCATGGACCAGGTGCGGCGCATGCTGGCCGCCGCGCACGGCGAACGAGCGGCCTGACGGTCGTTGCGTCCGGGTGGGTGTGCGGTATTGCGCTCGGTGGTTCGGACGTTGGATCGGGACGCGATGGGTCGGTCGTTGCGTCCGGGTGGGTGTGCGGTATTGCGCTCGGTGGTTCGGACGTTGGACGGGGACGCGGACGTTCGGCCTGGACGCGAGTTCGTTCGACCGGACGCGAGCTCGGACGACGGGGCGTCGGCGCATTCGCGAGATACTGGTCACCTGACGACGACGCGGTCGACGGTCGTCGTCGTGAACCGGACCCGGGCAACGACCTCGTCTCCGATGGCCGGGCAGTCGACGCTCTCCGGGACGAACACCATGCTCACCTGCATGTGCGGAGGCTCCACGAACCACCGACGGACCCCTGCGACGACGAACGGCGAACGAACCCGTCCGGTCGACTCGAGGCCCCCCCGGGCGAGCGCAACCAACCGTTGCCGTGAACTCGTCGCCGGGCTCGGCGACTCGAGACCGATCCCATGCGAGGTGCCGCCACTGACGACGAGCAGCCAGCCGTCCGTTCGGATCGGACGCTGCCGGTACCCGACCCGGTCGCCTCGGCGCACCAAATGACGGTCGACGACGCTGGCACGAACGGACAGGGCATCAAGCCGACCGAGCCAGAGCTCGGTGCCGATCCGTGGAAGGAACTCGAGATCGGGATGCCGGCCCCGCAGGGCAGCTAGTTCGACCGGATCGACGTGGGACAGATACCACCGCCGCAGAAGGGGTCCCTTGCCGTCGGTCGACAGTGCACTGATCCACTGCTCGACCTCGGCGACGTGACCGTCGCCGAGCGGAAGATGCAACGTGACGCCCTCAAGGGCGGCGCCTGCGTGGTCCGCCGACACGGCGCGCAGATCGTCAACCTCGAAACCGTGCCGCGTCATCGACGTGAGCGCCTCCGCGGCGACTCGGGGACGCCGCGTCGAGCGATCGACGAGGTCGACCAGGTCGGACCTGCGCCCGACCGTGTGGACGACTCGCCGATCGGAACCACGCGGGAGATTGGTGGCGACGAGGGGTCGGTACGGCTCGAGAACGAGGACGTCTCGGTCGAACCGGCTCAGCGCGGGGGCCAGCTCTGAGTAGGTCCCCACCGCCATGGTCGAGACGCCGAGCCACTGGCAGCGACGGGCAAGCCGTCCGATGCCGAACCCGTACCCATTGCCCTTCGCGACCGGCACGATCCCGGGGCGTTCGTCCGCCGTTGCCCGCAGGTGGTCGCGCCAGGCGGGACCGTCGACGTACAACGTGAGCGGCACCGGGTCACCGACGCTTCATGTACGCGGCGAATGCCTTGTAGACGAGCCGGTTCAAGGGCAGGTCCCACTCACCGAGCAGCTCGACCGCCTCGCCACCGGTGCCGACCTTGAACTGGATCAGACCAAGGTGCGGATCGTCGTGGGCGACCGTGTCGGTGATGCCGCGCAGATCGTAGACGTCGGCCCCGATCGCGATCGCGTCGCGGATCAGCTGCCACTGGATCGCGTTCGAGCCGCGGACGTCGCGCTTGTCGGTCGAGGATGCACCGTAGGAGTACCACGTGTGTCGACCCACCCGGACCCAGGTTGCGGCGGCGACCAGGTCTCCTTCGTGGTGTGCGAGGTAGAGCCGGATCCGGTCCGGGTCTTCGTCGAGTAGAACGTCAAACATCGTCGCGAAGTACGCCAACGGCCGCGGCGTGAACTGATCACGCGTAGCCGTCTCGACGTACAGGCGGTGGAAAGCAGGGAGCTCATCGACGCCTCCCTGGCGCACCACGACCCCCGATTTCGCGGCCTTCTTGATGTTGCGCCGCCACTGCTGGCTCATCCGCCCCACGATGTCGTCGTCGCGTCGCCCCGCCAGCGGCAGCTGGAAGACGTACTTCGGCTGTCCAACCGCGAAGCTGGCGTCGGTCTCCTGCTCGACCCAGCCGGCGCCATGAAGCACGTCCCGTACCGCGGCTGACCGTGGTTCGTCCGCGCTCGGCCGGACCTGCCCGAGTCGAACGATGGCGGGATCGGCGATCGCCGACTTGACCGTCGCGGCATCCCACCGGCGCACGACGACGGGCGGCCCGATCCGGATCCCGAAGGCACCCTTGGACTTCAGGTGACGGGCCATCGCGTTCAACAGCTCAGGAAGCTCGGCGGCGTACCAGTCGACCACCGGACCTTCCGGCAGGTACGCCAGAAACCGCTTGACCTTCGGCAGCTGCCTGTACAGCACGAGTCCCGCACCGACCAGGTCGGAGCCCGCGAAGAAGCCGATCGACTCCGAGCGCCACTCCGTCTTGACCCGTCCCCACGCCGGCGTCTGGAGAAAGCTCGAGCTCGGCAGCGACCGAAGGTAGTCGAGGTGCTGGGTCGGCGTGATCGTACGCACCTCGAGCGGGCCGGTGGACGCAGCCCGGCGAGCCGTCGGACCCGGGGCGGTACTCACAACCCGCGAGGCTACCGGAGCCGACGCACCCAGCGGTTCGCCGTGCTGGCGTCGGAGGTCCGGGGGACCCCGGGAAACCAGAAGGCCCCCTGCTGGCGTCGAGCCCGGAGGCGGGCCGGGGACCCAGGAGGCGCCCGCTGGCGTCGAGCCCGGAGGCGGGCCGGGGACCCAGGAGGCGCCCGCTGGCGTCGAGCCCGGAGGCGTACCACCGGAACCCGCGGTCCTCCCGCAACGTCGCCGGGCACCCCGCGAGGCGCCAGCCCTGAAAATCGGTTGTCGCCCGGTGGCTCGGGAAGCTAGCTTCGGGCTGTGTCTGTGTTCGTGATGGTCCGTCGTGCCCGCGGACGGAGCGTGGGGCTGGCATCGCTTGGATCCGGTGTGGGCCGAGCGGATCGTTGAGCGGTCTGGCGTACGCTCCGGCGAGCTCGTCGTGGACCTCGGAGCAGGCACCGGCGCGTTGACGAAGCCGCTGGTCAGCGCGGGGGCAAGAGTCGTCGCCGTCGAGCTGCATCCCGGTCGAGCGGCCCAGCTTCGCCGTCGCTTCGCCGACCTTGCCGTCACCGTCGTCGAGACTGACCTGGCGACGGTCGCACTCCCGAAGCAGCCGTTCCGGGTGGTCGCCAACCCGCCGTACGGGATGTCCGCGCTGCTGGTGCAGCGGCTGTCGGAACGAGGCTCGCATGCGACGGGCGCCCACATCGTCATGCAACGGGCGTTGGGCCGGCGGATCGTCGAACGACAACGCGGCGGGGGCTGGCGGGCCGAGCTCGGGTTCGTCGTGCCCCGGTCGGCGTTCACCCCGCGCCCGCCGGTGGACTCCGTGGTGCTGGTGCTGCGGCGCCGGAGATCGCGGCGACATTGACCTACGTCGCGGCGCCGTTGACATCGGCGACATGCCGGACCCGATGCCGCGCGGGCCGGGCACGACACTGTGGCTCGGAGTTCGCGAGGTAGTAGGTCACGTTCTCCCAGCCGGAGCAGCGAGCCGTCGTCGCCAGCAACCCCGGTCTGCTCACAGGTGCTCGCGCAGCCAGCCGATGTCGGCGCCCTGGCCCTCGGCACCCCCGGGGGTCTCGCAGACCACGGGCGCACCGGCTTCCCGGACGACCGCGACCAGGTCGTCGGGGTCGATCCGGCCTGAGCCGAAGTTCGCATGCCGGTCGGCGCCCGAGTCGAACTCGTCGCGGCTGTCGTTGGCGTGGACGAGGTCGATCCGGCCGGTGATGGCCCGGACCCGTTCAACCACCCCCGCCAGCTCCTCCCCACCGGCGTGCGCGTGGCAGGTGTCGAGGCAGAACCCCACGGCTTCTCGGCCGGCCGAACCGTCGATCGCGTCCCACACCCTCGCGATCCGCTCGAGCCGGCGAGCCATCGCGTTGTCGCCACCGGCGGTGTTCTCGACGAGCAACGGACACTGAAGGTCGAGTCGGTCGACGCACTTTCGCCAGTTGTCGTAGCCGACCTGCGGGTCGTCGCCCTTCAGGAGATGTCCGCCGTGGACGATCACGCCCTTTGCACCGATTGCGGCCGCCGCGGTGACGGTCTGTTGCAGCAGCTTGCGCGACGGGATCCGGATCCGGTTGTTGGTGGTGGCGACGTTGAGGACGTACGGAGCATGCACGTACAGGTCGACGCCGGCCGCCCCGGCATCGGTCCGCAAGGCGTCCGGTCCCCCGGCGTACGCGACGACCGGGCCTTTCCAGCCCTGCGGGTCACCGAGGAAGAACTGGGAGAGCGTCGCCTTCCGCGCCCGTGCCTCGGCCACCGGGTCTGACTGGTCGACGTGGCCGCCGATCCTCAGCGTGATCATGCCGGTGAGCCTACGGCGGCGCACCGACGAACGCCGGCTCGAGACCGGCCCGGATCTCAGCCGGCGGACCCACCTTCACCGGACGACGAGTCGTCGCCCGCGATAAGCGTGAACTGCTCGTGGTGCGGCCCTTGCACGATCGCCATCCGGCCATAAGGCGTGTCCTCGGCGGGCATCACCACTTGCGCCCCCGCATCGGACGCGGTCAGGACCGCGGCGTCGGTGTCCGGGACCGAGAAGTACACGTTCCAGTACGCGGGCATCTCGGCCGGTTGATCGGCACCGATGAGCGCGATCCCTCCGATACCCCGATCGGCCAGCTTGAACATCTCATACGTCATGTCACCCGGCAGTTCTTCGTAGGTGTAGCCGAAGACCTTGGCATAGAACGCCTTTGCCGCCTCGAGATCCGGGGTCCAGCAGTCCTCCCAGACGAGGGCGCCAGCCTCGTTGACAAGGCCGGCGCCGGCATGTTCACCAGCCTGCCAACCGCCGAACGCCGCACCGCCGGGGTCGACGGCGAAGAACATCCGACCGAATGGCCCGACGTTTTCGGGACCCATGATGACCTGACCGCCGGCCGCCTCGATCTGGGCGGCCGAGGCGTCGGCGTCATCGCAGGCAAGGTACGTGTTCCACGTGCTCGGCATCGTCTCCATCCCTGGCGGCTTGGGCGAGAGGCCGGCGACGGCTCGGCCACCGATCGTGCACATCCGGTAACCGCCCATCGCGTCATCCCCCGGAGCGACGTCCCAGTTGAACAGCGCGGTGTAGAACGTCGCGGCGGCGTCGGGATCGTCGACCTGGAGGTCGACCCAACAGGGTGTGCCGTGCGGCCAGGGACCATCGTGAGTGCTCATGGTGCTGCTCCTCTGCAAGGGTCGCCAAGGCGACGACGACGTCACTCAAGCACCATCGACCGACAATCGGAAAGGTTGTCAGGGGAAACCCTGATGACCGACCCGAACGGACCTGGGTACGGTTTGGCGGGGACCGGTCGATCGCCGGCGCCTCGTCCTGAGGGGGATAGATGACCGCGACCACCGTCGCAGCACGCTGCGTGGAACTGCGCAAGACGTACGGAGCGGGTGACGCCGTCGTGATCGCACTCGACCAGGTCAGCATCGACTTCGAGGCAGCCAGGTTCACGGCCGTGATGGGCCCGTCCGGTTCCGGCAAGTCGACGCTCATGCACTGCATGGCGGCGCTCGACCAGCCCACCTCTGGTGAGATGTTCATCGGTGAGCAGTCACTCAGCGAGCTCGGTGACAAGGCACTCACGAGGGTACGTCGCGACAAGATCGGGTTCGTCTTCCAGGCGTACAACCTCGTGCCGACACTTACGGCGAAGGAGAACATCGAGCTCCCCTTGTCGATCGCCGGGCGCAAGCCGGACAGCGAATGGTTCGACACCGTCGTCGACACGATCGGTCTCCGTGACCGGCTCAGCCATCGGCCGAACGAGCTGTCGGGAGGACAGCAGCAGCGGGTCGCATGTGCCCGGGCGCTGCTGTCACGTCCGGAGATCGTGTTCGCCGACGAGCCGACCGGAAACCTCGACTCGACGTCCGGAGCCGAAGTGCTCAGCTTCCTGCGCAAGAGCGTCGACGAGCATCGACAGACGATCGTGATGGTCACGCACGACCCGATCGCCGCCTCGTACACCGACCGGGTGGTCTTTCTCGCTGACGGCAACGTGGTCGACGAGCTGCAAGACCCCTCGGCCGAGGACGTCCTCGAGCAGCTCAAGGTCCTCAGCCTGCGCGACCTCGGCCGGAACGCCGTGGACGGCTGAGCGATGCGCAAGGTCACCTGGCGCAACCTCGTCGCACGCAAGATCCGGCTGGCGCTGAGCGGGTTCGCCATCGTGTTGGGGGTGGCCTTCATCGCCGGCTCGTTCATCTTCACCGACGCGCTCGGCGGCGCGTTCAACGGCATCATCAAGGGCACCACCGCCGACGTCGGCGTTGCACCCGCCGGTGCGGCCAACTTCGACTCCGGGCCAGACGCCCGTACGATCCCCGCCTCCCTCGTCGAGAGGCTGCGGCAGGTTCCGCAGGTGGCGGCCGCGGACGGTGTCGACCAGGTCCAGAACCTCTTCGTGATCGGCAAGGACGGCAAGCTCGTCGGTGGAAACGGTCCGCCGGGTCTGGGTTTCAATTACACGACGACGAAGGCGATCACCGGCAATCAGATCACCGAGCTCGTCGACGGACGACTACCGCACGGGCCGTCGCAGATAGCGCTCGACACGGACACCGCGGACAAGGCGAACTACCAGATCGGCGACACGGTCACCCTGGTCACACCCGGGAATCCGCCGCTGAGAAAGGCGACACTAACCGGACTCGTCAAGTTCGGGTCCAGCGGTGGCCTGGTCGGTGCGACCCTGACGATCTTCGATCGCGCCGGGATCCAGCAGCTGTTCTTCGGTGGACGAGACGTCTACAGCTCGGTGTCCCTTACCGCAGCGAACGGCGTGTCGCAAGAGCAGCTCAAGCGGGCGGTCGAACCGCTGCTGCCGAACGGTGTGGTGGCGAAAACCGGAGACCAGGTGGCCGCCGACGGCCAGAAGGTCATCAGCCAAGCACTCGGCTTCATCAACACGTTCCTGCTCGTCTTTGCCGCGGTCGCGATGATCGTCGGGACGTTCCTGATCATCAACACGTTCTCGATCCTGGTCGCCCAGCGCAGCCGCGAGCTCGCCCTGCTGCGAGCCATGGGAGCCACGAAACGTCAGGTCAACCGTGCCGTTCTCGCCGAGGCCGCCGCCGTCGGGTTCATCGGATCCACCGTAGGGATTGGGGCCGGCTACCTGCTGGCCGACGGACTCAAGGCACTGTTCGCGGTCTTCGGCCTCGACCTCGGTCAGGCCAGCTTCCCGCTGCAACTGCGTACGGTCGTCGTCTCGTACATCGTGGGCATGGTCGTCACGATGGTTGCGGCCTATCTGCCCGCGCGTCGCGCCGGCCGGATCGCTCCGGTGGCGGCCATGCGCGACGACGCGATGGTCCCGGAGTCGTCGCTTCGGCGCCGGTTCCTCGGCGGGCTCGCCGGGGCTGCCGTCGGCGCCGTCTTGATGGCGCTTGGGTTTGCGGGCTCGGGAAGCAGGGGCCTGTTGGTGATCGGCCTGGGCATCCTCGCGATCCTGGTCGGTGTCGCCCTGATGTCCCCCGTGCTCGGACGCCCGATCGTACGCGGCCTTGGCGCGACGTACGCGAGGGCCTTCGGGACCGTCGGCGTGCTCGCCCGGGAGAACTCGCTGCGCAACCCGCGGCGTACGGCCGCGACGGCCAGCGCGTTGATGGTCGGGCTCACCCTGGTGGCGTTGATGTCCATCCTCGGCCAGTCGGCAAAGGCCAGTACGGACAAGGCGGTGCAGTCGACGGTGACGGCGGACTTCGTCGTCTCGAATGCCACCCAGGCACCGTTCTCACCCGCCGTGGCCGACGAGATCTCCACGCTCCCGGGGATCCGGTCCGTCTCTCGGTTCCGCGGCGCCTCCGCCAAGGTGGACGGACATGGCGGGTTTGTCGGCGCCGCCGACCCCCGCTCGTTGTCGAGCGCGTTGAAGCTCACGATGGCGGCCGGTGGCTCCAGCCAGCTCTCGGACAGCACGATCCTGGTTGACTCCAACACCGCGCGCGGCAACGGCTACCAGGTCGGCGACACCGTCACGCTGAAGCTGCAAGGTGGTACGCAGCGATTGAAGGTCGCCGGACTGTTCAAGGCGTCCCCGGTCGTTCCGGCGAACTTCGTGGTGACACTCGACACGTTGCGGCGCGGCGGCCTTCGTCCGGTGGACTCACTGGTGTTCGTCAGCGCCGCCCCGAACGCCGACCTGGCCAAGATCCGAAGCGAGATCGACGCGATCACCAAGAACCTGCCGACGGTGAAGCTGCAGGACCAGCAGGAGTACGCCGACGCGCAGAAGAACCAGATCAACACCCTGCTCTATCTGATCTATGCACTGCTGGGACTCGCCGTCATCATCGCGGTGCTCGGCATCGTCAACACGCTGGCCTTGTCCGTCATCGAACGGGTACGCGAGGTTGGTCTGCTGCGAGCGGTGGGGATGAGCCGGCGGCAGCTGCGGTGGATGGTGCTGCTCGAGTCGGTGTCGATCGCCGTGCTCGGTGCCATCCTGGGCATCGTGATGGGCATCGGCTTCGGGGTGGCGCTTCAGCGCGCCGTCGCTGACCAGGGCATCGACGTGCTGTCGATTCCATGGGTGCAGTTCCTCGTGTTCGTGGTGATCGCCGCGTTCGTGGGAATGCTGGCGGCGGTCCTTCCCGCTCGGCGCGCCGCGAAACTGAACGTGCTGGATGCCATCACCACGGAGTAGCAGGGACCTGTGGACGACGATTTCCTGTCCGTCGTACGCCGCTGGTAACCTTGCTCCGCCGGTCGGGCACCTGTCCGGTCGGCAGACGATCAGCCCTCCTGTCACGGAATGACCGTGGCCACCAGCCCAGAGGAGGTGGAGTTCCGCTGATGCGTACCTATGAACTGATGGTGATCCTCGATCCGGATCTCGAGGAACGCACCGTCCAGCCGTCGCTCGAGCGCTACCTCAAGTTGGTCACGGACGACGGCGGCACCGTCGAGTCGTTCGATGTGTGGGGCCGTCGCCACCTCGCGTACGAGATCGACAAGAAGCCGGAGGGCATCTATGCGGTCGTCAGCATGACGGCCGAGCCCGCCACCGTGAAGGAGCTCGATCGACAGCTGACCTTGAACGAGTCGATCTTGCGAACCAAGGTCGTCCGGGCCGACGTCCACTGATCGAAGGCTCCACCCGTCCGGACCGTTTCCCCCGGTCGCCAACACATTGCCGCTACCACCCTGAGAGGCCTCCATGGCAGGCGAAACCACCATCACCATCATCGGAAACCTGGTCGATGACCCAGACCTCCGCTTCACACCCTCCGGGGCCGCGGTCGCGAACTTCCGGATCGCGTCGACGCCCCGTACGTTCGACCGCCAGGCCAACGAGTGGAAGGACGGCGAGACGCTGTTCGTGACCTGCTCCGTTTGGCGGCAGGCGGCAGAGAACGTCGCGGAGTCGCTGACCCGGGGTGCCCGGGTGATCGTGCAGGGGCGGCTCAAGTCGCGCAGCTACGAGACGCGCGAGGGCGAGAAGCGGACCGTGTTCGAAATCGACGCCGACGAGGTGGGCCCGAGCCTGCGAAGTGCCACCGCGAAAGTGACACGAGCCAGCCGGTCCGGCGGCACCGGCGGCACCGGTGGCGGCGCACCCGGCGGTGGCGATGACCCGTGGGCGTCAGGCGGCTCGACGTCGTCCGGTGGCTCGCCGGCCCCGGGCAACGGTGGAGGATCCAACGAGCCGCCGTTCTGAGCCCATCCCCCGTCCTCGAAAGAGGAGCACCGCCATTGTCGCGGTGATGTCCATTCCGGCACCTGCCGGGCTCGTGAAGGAGCACCACAATGGCAAAGCCAGTACTACGCAAACCGAAGAAGAAGGTCTGCGCCTTCTGCAAGGACAAGGTCGACCACGTCGACTACAAAGACATCACGTTGCTGCGCAAGTACATCTCGGACCGCGGCAAGATCCGCGCCCGCCGGGTGACCGGCAACTGCACGCAGCACCAGCGCGACGTCGCAATGGCGATCAAGAACGCCCGAGAGATGGCGCTGTTGCCGTACACCTCCACCGCCCGCTGACGAACGAGGACCGACACATCGTGAAACTCATCTTGACGCAGGAAGTCGCCAACCTCGGTGTTCCCGGGGACGTGGTCGACGTCAAGGACGGGTACGCCCGCAACTACCTCGTACCCCGCGGTCTCGGAATCCGCTGGACGAAGGGCGCGGCCAAACAGATCGACACGATCAAGAAGGCCCGGGAGGTGCGCGACGTACGCGACCTCTCGTACGCGGAAGCGATCAAGGCTCAGCTCGAGGCGCTGACCGTGACGCTTCCCGCGCGTGCCGGCAACAGCGGCCGGCTCTTCGGTGCCGTCACCGTCTCCGACATCGCCGCGGCGGTCAAGTCGTCTGGGGGACCGGACGTCGACAAGCGCAGGATCATGCTTGGCAACCCGATCAAGTCGGTCGGGACGCATCCGGTGACCGTCAAGGTGCGCGACGACGTCGCCGCCACGGTCAACCTCGAGGTCGTCGCGTCCTGAACTCGCCCCGCCCGTCCGCCCCTCATCGCGTCCCCGATCATTTGCCATGCTGGCATGGCAAGCGGTCGCTCGCTGGGGCAGTTTGGGCGCCCTGTCCGACAACCTGCCATGTCAACATGGCAAACGGCCGAACGCACCTGGACGCGCCGGTGCACTCGACCGTCCCGGAGGCGTGATGTACGGATGCAGCTGAAGCAGGTGAGCGCGGTCGTGTCCGGCGGCGCCTCCGGGCTCGGGCTTGCCACCGTGCGGCGGCTGCACGCAGCGGGGGCGAGCGTTGTGGTCCTCGATCTCCCGGCGTCGGCCGGAGCCGACATCGCCGACGATCTCGGTGAACGCGCGCACTTCGCTCCCGGCGACGTTACCGACGAGGTCGCTGTCCGGGCGGCGGTCGAGAAGGCCGCGGATCTCGGCCCGTTGCGTGTCGCCGTGGCCTGCGCCGGGATCGGGCCGCCGGCCAAAGTCATCGGGCGCGACGGCGTGATGCCGCTCCATCTGTTCGCCCGGATCGTCACCGTGAACCTGATCGGTACGTTCAACCTGGTACGCCTGGCAGCTGGGCAGATGGTCGCGACGGAACCGGTGGACGGTGAGCGCGGGGTCATCGTCTGCACCGCCTCGATCGCCGCGTACGAAGGCCAGATCGGCCAGGCCGGCTATGCGGCCTCCAAGGGCGGAGTGATCGCGATGACGCTTCCGATCGCGCGCGAGCTGAGCCGACACCTGATCCGGGTGATGGCCATCGCACCTGGACTCTTCGACACGCCGCTGCTGGCCGGTCTGCCGGAGGATGCGCGTACGTCGCTGGGCGCGCAGGTGCCGCACCCCAACCGGCTCGGGAAACCCGAGGAGTACGGCGCCCTGGTGCAGCACATCGTCGAGAATCCGATGCTCAACGGCGAGGTCATCCGCCTGGATGGGGCAGTCCGGATGCCTCCGCGCTGAGCCGACGCTCGTTGTTCGCCGACCCTCACGTGTACGTCGGCCGGTCGAGCCGTCCCCGGCCGAAACGCAGACGCCGCTCGGCCCCGGAGCCGGGACCGCAGGCGACGTCGGCCGAGGTCCTGGCATGCCCAGCTCACCGTGAGGCGCCGAGCACCAACCAGCGGCCGGACCGTTCTCTCCACAGCAGCGTCAGCATCCGGGCGAGCATGAATGCCGAGAACGCCCACCACAGCGTCGTCAGGCCTTCGCCCGACCACCGGACCGCGAGGGCAAGAGGTACGAACACGGCCAGGGTGGCCGCCGAGGCAACGGCCAGAAAGCGGCCATCACCGGCTCCGATGAGCACGCCGTCGAGGACGAAGACGACCCCCGAGATCGGCTGGTGCAGCGCGGCGACGAGCAGCACGCTCGCCAACGTGTGCTGGACCGCATGATCGGGCGTGAACAGGCTTCCGACCACTGACCGCAGCGCGATCAGGAGCGCTCCGGCAACCGTCCCGGCCAGCAGCCCCCAGCCCATCATCCGACGAGCCGCAGTGACTGCGCCGGCGGAGTCGCCCGCACCGAGCAGCTGTCCGGTGATCGCCTGACCGGCAATCGCGATGGCGTCCAGGGCAAACGCCAGAAAGGACCAGATCGTGAATGCGACCTGGTGGGCTGCAACCGCCGTGGTCCCGATTCCGACCGCCACCCAGGTTGAGACCAGGAGCGCCGCCCGCAGGCACAGCGTCCGGATGACGAGTGCGACCCCCGAGCCCGCAGACTGCCGAAGTCCCCGCCGATGGGGGCGCAACGCGACGGCTCGCCGGCGCGCGTGCCGGACCACCACGGCCGTCAGTGCGAGTGCCGCGCCGGTCTGTGCGATGAGCGTACCCACGGCGGACCCGGCGATCCCGAGGCCGAGCCCGTAGACCAGGGCCAGGTTGAGGGCGATGTTGGCGACGTTGCTCGCCACCACCACGACCAGCGGCGTGATGGTGTCCTGGAGGCCGCGGACGACGCCGGTCGCCGCAAGGACCACCAGCAGCGACGGGATCCCGAGCGCGGCGATCCGCAGGTACGTCACCGCGAACTGGCGAACCTCCGGACTCGGACCGAACGCGTCGACCGTCTGCGGGGTCAGGGCGAGGACGGTGCCGCCGACGACGGTCCCGATGGCCAGGGCGAGCCAGATCCCGTCGATCCCGTTGCGCAGTCCGCGCGCGGAGTCGCCGGCACCGAGCGACCTCGCGACGGCGGCCGTGGTCCCGTAGGCCAGGAAGACGAACATCCCGACGGCGGTCTGGACGACAGCACCGGCGACGCCGAGCCCTCCGAGCTGAGACGTCCCCAGATGACCGACGATCGCGGCGTCGGCAAGCAGGTACAGCGGTTCGGAAACCAGCGCGAGGAACGCCGGAACCGCCAGCCGGGCGATCTGCCTGTCCATCGCTCGGCCCCGTGACCCAGAGGTCGATCGCACCCGCACCACCGAATCGTGGCACGCCGATCTCGCTTCGGGTCGCGTACCGGGTCCGGACCTTGATGCGACCGGTCGAGCGGTGCTCTGGGACAGGTGAGGCGTGAACGCAGGACGGTCGGCGGTCGCGGCAGGGCTGTGCGCACGCGCCGACCCGGGCGACACGCCGACGGCCTCCCGATCGGCGGCGACTTTCTTTGTCCCCCGACGGTTGATACCTGTTGTGCCTGCTCAATGCCGTCGTTGGCCTCGACGGCCCGTCACGGTCCACAGCGCTGTCCCCCGGCTGTGCACACCTTCGACGCTGTTATCCACCGCAAGCACGGTGATGCACACATGGGGTGTTGACGGGCAACTCGCCACGACCACCGCCGTACTCGTAGCGTCGGCCCTTGGTGCCGAGAGCCGGGGGGTGCTGGCACCTACGCTCGATGCGCGGTGGCAATTGGTGTGGAGGGGCGAACGCCCCACCGAGGTGAGGAGACGGGTCAGAGCGTGACGGTCGCTGAGTTTCCGCAGGCGGTGCCTGATGGTGCGTTCGAGGGTCGTGGCGGCGCCGGCCGGATGCCTCCGCAGGACGAGAACGCCGAACAGTCGGTGCTTGGCGCCATGTTGCTCAGCAAGGATGCGATCGCCGATGTGGTCGAGGCAGTCCGGGGCAGCGACTTCTACCGGCCCGCGAACGAGACCATCTTCGACGCGATCATCGACCTGTACGGGCGCGGTGAGCCGGCGGACGCCGTCACGGTGGCGGCGGAGCTGTCGCGGCGCGGATCCCTGGCGCAGGCCGGCGGCGCACCATATCTGCACACGCTGTCGGCGGCGGTGCCGGTGGCGGCGAATGCGGGCTACTACGCCGAGATCGTGCGGGAGAACGCGGTCCTGCGTCGGCTGATCGCAGCCGGGACGAGAATCGTGCAGAGCGGGTACGCCGCGGAGGGCAACATCGACGACGTTGTCGACCGCGCGCAGGCCGAGGTGTACGCGGTCAGCGAGCGCCGGGCCGCCGAGGACTACGCACCACTTTCGGAGCTGATGGAAGCTACCATCGACGAGCTGGAGGCGATCGGGAACCGCGACGGGCAGTTGGCGGGCGTCCCCACCGGCTTCGCCGAGTTCGACTCGCTCACTAATGGCCTGCACCCCGGGCAGATGGTGATCATCGCCGCCCGCCCGGCGATCGGCAAGTCCACGATCGGACTCGACATCGCTCGTTCGGCGTCGATCAGGCACGGGCTCACCAGCGCCATCTTCTCCCTCGAGATGAGCCGTACCGAGATCACCATGCGGCTCCTGTCGGCCGAGGCTCGGATCCGGCTGAAGAGCATGCGGGAGGGCTCGATGAGTGATGAGGACTGGTCGCGGCTCGTGCGCAAGATGGGCGAGGTGTCGGAGGCGCCGTTGTTCATCGACGACTCGCCCAACCTGACGATGATGGAGATCCGCGCCAAGGCCCGCCGGCTCAAGCAGCGCCACGACCTTCGGCTGGTCGTGATCGACTACCTCCAGCTGATGACATCTGGCCGCCGGGTCGAGTCGCGCCAGCTCGAGGTGTCGGAGTTCTCCCGCCAGATCAAGCTGCTGGCCAAGGAGCTCGAGATCCCCGTGATCGCGATCAGCCAGCTCAACCGCGGCGCCGAGCAGCGCACCGACAAACATCCGCAGCTGGCCGACCTGCGCGAGTCCGGCTCGCTCGAGCAAGACAGCGACGTCGTGGTGTTGCTGCACCGCGACGACGCGTACGAGAAGGACCACGACCTGCTGACCGGGATGGCCGACCTACACGTCGCCAAGCACCGCAACGGACCGACGGCGCGCCTTCAGCTGGCGTTTCAGGGACACTACTCGCGGTTCGCCGACGTCGCCGACGGCTGAGCCGGTCCAGCGGCTGGGCGGTGGCCAGGCCAGTGACCCGGCCACAGGAGACGACGGTGCCGGTGGTGTGTAGGCATGCGCCAGCGACAAATCCCCCAGCCCGGCCCGGCCCTCTACGGCGTCGTCGAGCTGGTCCAACGGCTGGGAGTTCGCGAGGTAGTACGCCGCGAACTCCCAGCCACAGGTTGTTTCTCGTATGCGCCCCAGCGACGCGGCCGGCCCGGGCTCAGTGCGATCTGAAGGTCCGCCACATCGGCCGCACCCCGCCGGCACGGTCACCAGCGTGGCCGAGGTGAGCGAGGCGCCAGTTGTCCTCGATCGTGGTCAGCAGCGAGTAGTGGTTGTACGGCGTGTGATCCACCGTGCCGCTCGGACCAGATCCCGTCACGACGATCGCCGGGATGAGCCCGCCGCCGTACGTGCCTCCTGGCCAGTCCGGGCTGACCCTGGGGTCCGCCGCAGGGACGTACGGCGAGTCGCAGCATCCGGCCGCGCTCTCCCAGCCTCCGGTCACCTCGTTGCCGGTGAAGTCGTTCTCGTCCGTGACGATCACGATGGCGGAGCGCCGCGTCCAGGCGCGTGAGCCCCTGATGGTGTCGACGGCATGGTGTACGAACGCGTCCGCCTTCTGCTTCAGCGCGGCGTCGTTGGGGTCGTCCTTCACGGTGCCGTACGGGCAGGGCGTCTCGGCATGACCCGCGACGGTCACATAGACACCCCCGTGCATGTCGTTGCACTGGTTCGGAGAGATCCACACGAACTGCGGAGCGTGCCGGCTGTTCAGGTCGGCGCCGAGCCGGCTGTAGTCGCGCACATGGCTCATCCGCTCCGGGTTTTTCTTGATGTCGTCGAACAGCACGAACGCGTTGTGCTTCTTCGCGTACAGCGGCACCTGGGTCCCGTCGGGCAGCGTCGGTCCGAACCGGTCGAGCTTGTTGGCCGGAAGCGTCTCCATGTACGCGTCCCAGCGGATGTGACGAGCCTCGAGCTGGTCCACCAGGTTCGGCCGGTCGAAGTTGACGACGTTCTGGTCGTTGTCGTCCTGGATCCCGAAGTTGTCACCGGCGATCGCTGCGATGTAGTTCGGCATCGACGGGTGGGTGACACCGTAGTAGTTGTCGGCCATCGCGTACGTGTGGGCCAGGCTGGTCAGGTACGGAGCGTTCGGATCGTTGATCACGCTGGACTTCGAGTGGTTCTCGAGCATGATCACGAAGATGTGGTCGAACCGAGCCGCGTGGTGGTGCCCCCTCGGATGATGGCCCGCCGTCGCTGGTACGGCAGCAGACACGGTGAGGGCGATGCCGGCGGCAGCGGCGGCTACCGCGGCGACTCGGGTACGGAGTCGTGGTCGCATCGGATGTCCTTTCGAGAGTGGGTCGAGCTGGTAGACGACGAGATCCTGGATTCGACCTCAGTCAAACAGCGTGGACGGCAACGTGCAACGCGTGGTCGGTGCGAACACTCGATGCGCCCCGCCGTTCGGGCGGCGTCTGCCGCAATGGCCGATTCGGGCTAGTGTGCTTCTGGTTCAGCACCCGAGGGTGCCGACCAAGGAGGCGCCATGGCAAACCGCGTTCCCAAGAAGGCGTACGAGGCGGAGCTGCAGCGCTTGCAGTCTGAGCTGGTTTCTCTGCAGGAGTGGATCCGGACCGAGGGACAACGGCTGGTCGTGATCTTCGAGGGCCGCGACGCCGCCGGCAAGGGCTCGACGATCAAGCGGGTCAGCGAGTACCTCAACCCCCGGGTGACGCGTACGGTCGCGTTGCCCGCGCCGACCGAGCGGCAAAAGACCGAATGGTACTTCCAGCGCTACATCGAGCACCTTCCCGCCGCGGGCGAGATCGTGCTGATGGACAGGTCGTGGTACAACCGCGCAGGCGTCGAGCACGTGATGCGGTTCTGCACGCCGTCGGAGTACCGCCGCTTCCTCCAGCAGGCACCGATCTTCGAGCGGCTGCTCGTCGGGGACGGGATCATGCTTCTCAAGTACTGGTTCTCGGTGTCCGACGTCGAGCAGGAGAAACGGTTCCGCTCGCGCGCAGATGATCCGATGCGCCGCTGGAAGCTGTCGCCGATGGACCTCGAGTCGATCACCCGATGGGAGGACTACTCACGCGCCAAGGACGAGATGTTCGTCCACACCGACATCCCCGAGGCGCCGTGGTACGTGGTCGAGAGCGAGGACAAGAGAGCTTCGCGGCTCAACATGATCGCGCACCTGCTCAGCCAGGTGCCGTACCAGCCGGTGTCCATGCCCAAGCTGACGATCCCCAAGCGCCCGCCGTCAAGCGGGTACGAACGTCCGCCGCGGGAGGACTACAACTACGTGCCGGATCACGCGGCGAGCCTCTCCTGACGGTCCCACCGCTCGTACCGCCGCTCGTACGTCCGCTCGTACGGCCCACCGCTCGTACCGCCGCTCGTACGGCCCACCGCTCGTACGGCCCACCGCTCGTGCGTCCGACCGCTCGTACGGCCCACCGCTCGTGCGTCCGACCGCTCGTGCGTCCGACCGCTCGTGCGTCCGACCGCTCGTGCGTCCGACCGCTCGTGCGTCCGACCGGCGTGCGTCCGACCGGCGTGCGTCCGACCGGCGTGCGTCCGACCGGCGTGCGTCCGACCGGCGTGCTTTCGTCAGCGGCTGACGATTCGAGCCGTATAGCGCTCAGTTCCTCAGCCGTTGATGTCCTTGCCGACCCGGCGGCCGGGCTACGCATCGGAGTCGGCGAGGAACGCGCGAGCGGCGGCTGCGAGATGGCCGGGGTCGTCCACCCCACACAGTTCCCGGGCGGAGTGCATCGACAGCAACGGGACTCCGACGTCGATCGTTCGGATACCGAGCCGGGTGGCCGTCAGCGGTCCAATCGTCGAGCCGCAGGGGATCGCGTTGTTGGACACGAACTCCTGCGTCGGGACACCCGCGCGCTCGCACGCACGCACCCATGTCGCCGCGCCGACAGCGTCCGTTGCGTACCTCTGATTAGCGTTGAGCTTGAGCAACGGACCGCGGTTGACGATGGGACGGTTCGCCGGATCGTGACGCTCGGGGTAGTTGGGGTGGACGGCGTGACCCGCATCGGCCGACAAGCACGCCGAACCTGCCAGCGCCCGCGCCCGCTCGTCGACCCCGGCGCCCAACCCGGCACTCACCCGGTCGACGATGTCGGCCAGGAACGGCCCCGCCGCACCGGAACGGGTCGTGCTCCCCAGCTCCTCGTGGTCGAACGCGGCCAACATCACGATCGCGTCGCTGGGTGGATCGGGGGCAACGGCCAGCAGCGCCTGCAGGCCGCTGTGCACAGAACAGAGGTTGTCGAGGCGGGCGGCCGCGAGGAACTCGTCGTCGACCCCGAAGACGGTCGGCGGCTGCGTGTCGACGGAGACGATGTCAGATCCGAGCACATCGGCCGGGTCGATGTCGGCGAGCCGGGCGAGGTGGCCCATCAGGTCGGCGTTGGTCGGCTCCCCGATGCCCCAAAGCGGCGTCAGGTGACGTTGGGCGTCGAGCTTGAGACCGTCGGTGTTGACCGACCGATCGAGGTGGATGGCCAGCTGCGGCACCCGGAGGATCGCGCCCGTCCGCACCAGTGACGTCGATCCGTCGCGGAGCACCAGCCGTCCCGCCAGCTCGAGCTCGCGGTCGAGCCAGCTGTTCAGCAACGGTCCGCCGTACACCTCGACGCCCGCCTGCAGCCAACCCGCCGAACCGATGGTCGGATTCGGCTTCAGCTTCAAAGTTGGTGAGTCCGTATGCGCTCCGATGATCCGGAACGGCACGGTCGCGGCGGCGTCTGCCGGCTGGACCCAGGCGATCAGTGCACCGTCACGCACCACGAAGTGGGCACCCGACGTTTCGGTCCAGGCGGATCGCTCGTCGAGCTCGACAAACCCGGCGGCGGTCAACCGTCGTGCCGACTCGGCAACCGCGTGGTACGACGAGGGTGCCGCGGTGACGAACGCTGCCAGGTCGTCGAGATGTCCTGCTGTCCTCACGACCTCAGGGTAGGGCGCTTCATGCGGCTACTGGGACACGTTGCGTCGGCACCGGCATCCGCAGCGCGACGATGAGGGTCGCCGTGGCTCCGAGCATACCCGTCGCGACCAGTGCGGAGGCCACGTGCACCGACGCCGCCAGCAGCCCGGCGATGGCGACGGCCGCTCCCTGGGACAGCTGCATCACCGCGTTGCCCAGGCCGAACACCCGTCCGCGGGTGTGCGTCGGAATGGTCCGCGCAACCTCCGACTGCACAGCGCTCAGGTACGACAACGATCCTCCGGCGACGACGAGCACGCCGATGATCAGTACGCGAGATGCACTCATCCAGCTGAGCATGCCCGTGAGCCCGACCGCCACAGCGCCTCCGACCGCCAGCGGTCCGACCAGCCGCTGCTGGGTATCGAACGAGAGCCGCCCGAAGAACAACAGGCCAGTTGCGTTGCCGAGCGGTGGCGCCGCCATGATGAGTCCCGCGAGCGCGGCGCTGCCCTCGAGCTGATGTGCCCACGGGACTGCCAGACCCTCGGAAACGACGAGCACCGCAGGTCCGATGCCCAGCATCGAGAACAGGTAACGCATCCGTGGTGTGGACACGATCATCCGAAGCCCTTCCTTCATGCTCGTCCAGGTGTTCGGCCGACCTGTCCGCAGGGCACCAGCCCGATGACGACCCGTGAGCGGCCGCACCGGCGCAACACCGGCAACCCGCCACGGTGCCGGCCGGGCGACGAGGCAGACCCGGAGAATCACGGCGGAGATCACGTACGTCACGGCGTCGATCGCGATCGTCGGACGTGCACCGATCACGCCGACGAGCACTCCGCCGAGCGCGAACCCGGCGACCTGAAGGATCTGGCGGGTGGAGGTCACCAGCGCGTTGCCGAGCGGGAACCGGTCGGCCGTCAGGATCTCCGACAGCAGCGCGATGCGTGACGCTCCGAACGGCACCGTGACGAGCTCGACCAGGAAGAGGAGCATCAAGATCAGCGGGATCGAGAGCTGCGGGACAAGGATTGCCGTCACGAGTGCGGCCCGGACGAAGTCGCCGACGACCAGCAACCGCCGCCGCGGCACCAGGTCGGCGAAGGTCGACAGCCATGGGCTGAACAGGTACGGGGCGAAGCTGATCGCAAACGCCGCCGCCGTCAACGCGGTCGAGTTGGTCCGAGCGAAAACGAGTGCGGCCACGGCGATCCGGGCCAGGTTGCTGCCCACGACAGACTGCACGTCGGCGACGTAGGTCGACAGGAACTCCCTATTGGAGAACAGGTCGCGATAGCGCACGAGCACCCCTCACTCGCAGTGTGTCGTACGCCATCCCTACCACACGTGTGACACCACCGACACCGTCGGGCGGACGGGCTGTCCCAAATGCGATCGACCCCGTTCGAGCTCGCACAATTCGGACGATGACCCTCCAGCGCGGACCGTTCGGGCGGCTGCGAGCGCGCCGCGGCGGTGCGCAGGCGCGGCCTATCCTGACCTCCATGGCGGATGACCTGACGCACCGGACCGCCCTTCAGATCGCGGACGGTTATCGAAGCGGTGAGCTGTCGCCGCCGGACGTCGTCGAGCACTTCCTGGCCCGGATCGCCGACCTGAACGGCACCGTCGGCGCATTCATCACGGTGACCGCCGATGCGGCCCGGAGGAGAGCCGCCGACGCCACCCAGCAGATCCGGTCCGGGACATCGTTGCCGCCCGTGTTCGGAGTCCCGATCGCGATCAAGGACCTGACGGCAACCGCAGGTGTTCGGACCACGTTCGGCTCGGCGGCGACCGACGACTTCGTTCCCGCTTACTCCGACGAGGTCGTGAACCGGCTCGAGCATGCCGGGCTGATCAGCCTCGGCAAGACGAACACGCCGGAGTTCGGTTGCCCGTGCTACACGGAGCCGACGGTCGCACCCCCGGCGCGCACTCCCTTCGACCTCGACCGGAGCGCGGGTGGCTCGTCGGGCGGCGCCGCCACGGCCGTGGCCAGTGGGTTGCTGCCGTGGGCGCAGGGGTCGGACGGCGGTGGGTCGATCAGGATCCCGGCCAGTGTCTGCGGGCTGGTGGGGTTCAAGCCGAGCCGCGGGCGAGTCAGCCGCGCACCGGTGTACGGCGATGTTTCTGGGCTCTCCACGTCCGGACCGCTGACGACGACCGTGCGAGACAGTGCGGCCATGCTGGACGTGATGTCAGGTCGTACGCCCGGTGATGCCGTGTGGGCTGCTCCCCCACCGGACGGCGCCTCGTACCTCGACTGGTGCGAGCGGGACCCCGGACGGCTGCGGATCGGCAGGTTCTCCACGCCACTGATCTCCGACGCAGCCGTGCACCCCGACGTGCTCGCGGTGTACGAGGAACTCAGTCGGGCGCTCGAAGGGCTGGGCCACCAGGTGGAGGACATCGGTCCACCGCTCGGGCCGGACGCGGTGCCGGCCTTCGAGCGAGTGTGGGCCGTCAGCGCGGCCGGGTGGCCGGTCGATCCCCGCCGTGAGCACTTGCTGCGCCCGCTCACCCGATGGCTTCGTGAACGTGGCTTCGCGACGACGGCGCCGCAGTTCTCGGCCGCCCTGGTCGCGATGGCGCAGGCCGCCGCCCGTGCGCTGACGGCGTTGAGCCCGTTCGACGTGGTCCTGACGCCGACGCTCGCCCAGCCACCGGCCGCGGTCGGCGGCATCCGTGACGACGACGACCCCGCAGCGGACTTCGAGGCGCAGAAGGCGTACACCCCGTTCGCTGCTGCCTGGAACGTGACCGGCATGCCCGCGGTCACAGTGCCGGCCGGGTGGACGGCTGCCGGGCTTCCCATCGGTGGCATGCTGGCCGCCCGGCCCGGCGAGGACCACGTGCTGTACTCGGTCGCCGCCCAGCTGGAGTCGCAGTACCGATCCGGCGACCGCGGTTGGAACCGGCCGATCGTGTCGCTCGGAGCGGAACGGACCGCCAACGATGCGTGACATGGGTGGGGTGTCCGCTAGGATTTCCGGGCGGGTGGACCGAGGATCAGGCGGCTGTGGTGGCCAGTGGGGTGGAAGCAGCACCCCATTCGAGGAGTAAGGATCGTGCGATGGCGAACTTCCTGCGCGATCTTGCCCTCGGCGGGACGAGCTCGTTTCGGACGACGCCGATCACGGACGCGGACGGGACGATCGTCGCTACCCGGGCCGTGCCTCGCCCGGCGCTCGTGGGTGAGCTGATCATCCTCGCGTTCCTGCTGCTGGCGTACGACCGGATCCGAAGCTTCTCGGGGACCAACGCACAGATCGCCTTCGGCCACGCGGTCGACGTGATGGGCATCGAACGCGCCACCCACCTCGACCTCGAGCTTCCTTTCAACTTGTGGCTTTCCAGTCACCACGAGCTCGCCATCGTCGCCAGCATGTACTACCAGACCGCCCACCTCACCGCGACGTTGACGGTGCTCGCGGTGTGTTACATCTGGTTTCCGGTCGTGTACCGCCCGGCGCGGAATGCGCTGCTGTTCATCAACGCGGTCGGAATGGTGGTGTACTGGGTGTTCCCGACGGCGCCCCCCCGGCTGGTGCCCGGCGCGGGGTTCATCGACACGACGGTCGCGGTCGGTGTCGTGAATGCCGTGCACAACCCGTCCGTCAACCAATTCGCGGCGATGCCGTCACTGCATCTGGCATGGGCGGTCTGGACAGCGGTGATCGCCATGATGATGACGCGCGGATATGTCTGGCAGGGAGTCTGGATGGCCTACCCGGTGATGACCACGCTGGTCGTGATCGGGACCGGCAACCACTTCCTGCTCGACGTCGTCTTCGGCGTTGGCCTGGCGCTGCTCTCGTTGCGGATCTTCCGCCCGCAACAGCTCGAGACCGAGTTCCTCGCGGGCGGCGCGGTGGTGACCAGATCGCCCACGGCGCTGTCGCGTAGCTGAGCCGATCGAATCGCCGGGTAGCCAAGCCCGCACCCTCAGGTGCGGTCAATTTCATGGTGCAGACAGCAGCGGCGTCAGCTCGACCTGTCGGTCGAGCTTGTCGCGATACATTGCCTGGTCCGCCTCGTGCAGGACGTCCTCGGCCGCCGCGTCGACCGGGATCTCGGCGACACCGACGCTCACGCTCAACGAGATCACCACGCCGTCGGTGACGATGCTCGTCGCGATGGCGTCTCGGACGCGCTGTGCGAGCAGCTCCGCGTCCGACACGGTGGTGTGGGGCGCTGCGATCAGGAACTCGTCGCCGCCGAACCGGATCACCGCGTCGCCGACACGAACCGTGTTGCGGAGTCGATCCGCGACGATCTTCAAGATCTCGTCACCGAAGGCGTGGCCGAAACGGTCGTTGACGCGTTTGAACCCGTCGAGGTCGCAGAACAGCAGGGCGCCGGCCCGGCCGGTGCGTACACCTCGTTCGATCGTCTTCTCCAAGTTGTCGTTGAGGGTGCGCCGGTTCGGCAACCCGGTCAGCTCGTCGTGGCTCGCCTCGTGGGCCAGCACTGCGTGCCGGGTTCGTTGGCTGGTGACGTCCGTGACGTGACAGATCGCGTACTCAGCCTCGCCGTCAACGTTGCGAATCACGGACATCGTCAGGTCGAGCCAGAGGGTCGAGCAATCGGCGTGGAAGTAGCGGCGCTCCATCCTGACGATCGGGGTGACCGCGAACTGTGCCAAGAACATCGCACGATCCCACGGCTCGTTGGCCGGGTGGTGCAGCTCGAGGAACGACGTCGCGAACAGCTCCTCCTCGGTGCGGCCGAGCAACTGGCAGAGTGCCTGGTTGACCCGAAGGAACCGGCCGAGCGTCTCATCTCGTAGGCTCACCAGGCCGATGCCTCCGCCGGCGGCCTCGAACGCCTGTCGGAACGCCTCCTCCGACGAACGCAGCTGTGCGGTCAACCGGGCCTGGTGGATGGCCGTACCGGCCTGGGCGGCAACCACCTCGAGCAGGTCACGCTGGAACGGCCCGGGCCGGCGTCGATCTGCGGGCAGGTCGACCGACATCACTCCGATCAGCTCGTCCTCCGGCGAGTGCAGCAAGGCGAACAGCATGTCGTCGGGGTGCCACGCATCGGGAGCGTCGACGACCTCGACTGGAGGCGTGTACGTGTGGATGTCCGGCAGGTCGACGTTATGGGGCACGAAGCGCAGCTTGCCCCATTCCTCGGACCGGGCGAAGACCTCCTCGAACACGGTGGCCGGGTAGTTCCGGCCCAGCAGGCTGTCGCGCGCCTCGTCCGACCCCGCCACCGCGACCGCCTCGAACGTACCGTCAGGAAGACGCACGTTGAGCACGGCGATCTCGAACCCGGCGATTGCGACGACGGCATCTGCGGCGGCCTGCATCGCGCCGGCAACGGACGGCTGCGCCTGGATCTGCTGAAGCATCCGGAGCATTGCGCGCAGCGTGTCGGTGTCGAACGTACGACGAGACCCGACCATCGCATCTCCTCTCGGGAATCGGGGCTCGCGTGATGACCTACAGGTGGTGCCCGAGATCCCCAGGTCTCTGCAGAACACGCACGTCGGGTGGACGTTGCAGCAGGCGGATAATGACGGCATGGTGGCCACCATGTTCTGTGCCACAACGGTACACGCCGGCCATGACCGACTTGGATGATTAGATATATTTCCTCCCCCTGTGCCCGATCTGCGGCCGCGGCTACGCCGTCGCACCGCCCGAGTGCTTCTCATCGACTCGGGCGGCGCGCTGCTGATGTGGCACGACAGCGACCCGGGGGCGCCCGGCCGGCCCGCGTTCTGGTGCACCACCGGCGGGGGCGTCGACCCGGGGGAAACCGACCGGCTGGCGGCGCGGCGGGAAGTACGAGAGGAGACCGGGCTCGACCTGTCGGACAGGGACCTGACGGGCCCGGTGGCCGAACGCCAGGTGGTCCACGGGTACTCGGACTCGGTCGTAACCCAGCAGGAGGTCTACTTCGCGGTGCGCTGTGAGCGCTTCGAACCTGACACGTCGGAACATACGCTCGACGAGCAGGCGACATTCAACGGTCATCGTTGGTGGACCATCGAGGAGCTGGAGCGGACTCGCGAGCTGCTGTTTCCGGCCGGAGTCGCCGGGTTGCTGGTGGCCGCAACGGCGCGGCTCGCCGGTCCCCGCGGTGGCGCGACCGTGGCGAGTGTTGCGCTGCCGGTGGCCCAGGAGTCGACGGTGGATGCAGGTGCAACGACACCCGACGCCGAGGGGGTGTTCACGTGACCAGTGCGGCCGTGGCGGTGACCAGGTCTCCGTTCGCCAAGCCGGTGCCAGCCGAGTCGTTCGTCAACCACGGGACCAACGCCGAGATGCGTTGGGAGGCGGTTCACCGCGATGAGCAGGTGACACGGGTCGGCCGGTTCTTCGTGCGGAACCACACCGCGACTCCGACGATCGACCCGGACTCGTATCAGCTGAAGATCTTCGGTGACGGTCTTCGAGGTGAACCGGGGTCGAGCGACGCGGTTACGTTCTCGTACGACGCGTTGCGCTCCCTGCCGGCCAGCGACCTGACGGCGCTCGTCGAGTGCACCGGAAACGGGCGGAGCTTCTTCGGCATCCAGCAGGGGACGCCCATACCGGACACGCCGTGGAAACTGGGTGCTGTCGGCCTCGGCCGGTGGCGCGGCGTCCGCCTCAGCGAACTGCTGGAACGTGCCGGGCTTCTCGGCACCGCTGTCGACGTGATGGCGACGGGTCTCGACCCGTCGTACGTGACGCAGGGCGTCGACTACGGGCGGGTCCGCAGACCCATCCCCATCGGCAAGGCGCTTGACGACGCGATGGTCGTCTGGCAGCTGAACGGCGAGTCGCTGCCGCCTGACTCCGGCTTCCCCGCCCGGCTGCTCGTGCCCGGATGGGTCGGCGTGGCCAGCATCAAGTGGCTTGGATCGCTCGAGGTGTCGACCACGCCGCTGGCCTCGCCGTGGAACACGAGGTGGTACCGGATGACGGGGCCGGGCTACCCGGTCGACTCGCCGCCGCTGACGGCGATGCCGGTGAAGAGTGCGTTCGAGCTGGCCTGGAACGCCGAGCTGCCGATTGGCCCGACCACGCTGCACGGACGGTCCTGGTCCGGGGAGGCGGCCATCGAACGCGTCGATGTCAGCGTCGACGGGGGAGGCAGCTGGTGTCCCTCCGACCTCGTCGGACCGAACCCCAGGTACGGCTGGACACGGTGGCAGGTGCCGTGGATGCCGCGATCTACGGGGACCTACGAGCTGATGGCGCGAGCGACGGACCTGGCCGGACGTCAACAGCCCGACACGGTTCCGTTCAACGACGGCGGGTATCTGTTCTCGGCGGTGGTCAGACACCCAGTGCAGGTCCGGGACGACGGGTGACGCCATGGACGCACGCAGCCGGGGACGCGCAGTAGCGCGAGGAGCGGGGTACTTGGGGTGATGGCGTCTCGTACCCCCTGGCCGCCGAGAATCTGGAGGGCCGGATGAAGCTCCGTCTTGTCGCGGCGGCGGCTGTCGTGGCATTGCTCGCGTCGTGTGGTGGGCCGGCCGCCCGCGATCGCCCCCGCGCCTTGGCCGTCGCCGCACATGTGCACGGGCAGGGCATCGGCGATCCGTACTACCCCGATGACGGAAATCTCGGATACGACGTCGTCCGGTACGACGTCGCGTTGCGGTACCACCCGTCGGGCACGTCGATCTCGGCCTCGACCTTGGTGACCGCGAGGGCGTCGACCCGGCTGCCATCGTTCGACCTTGATCTGCGCGGGCTCCACGTCGATCGGGTGAACGTCGACGGCACCCCCGCGGCGTTCGTCCGTCGGCCCGTTCACGAGCTCGTCATCACCCCGGCTCAACCGATCGGGGCCGGTGCGACGTTCCGCGCCCGCGTCACGTACCACGGGCAGATGGCGCTCGACACGAGTGGTCCGGTCGACAGCGGCTGGCACTCGGCGACGACGCCGGGAAGCGGGTTCATCGCCGGGGAGCCGCATTCCTGTACATCCTGGTACCCGTGCAACGACCACCCGATCGACAAGGCCGAGTTTTCCTTGCGCGCAACGGTTCCGAAGCCGTTCTCCGTGATCTCCAACGGTGACCAGCTGCCGACGGTCGACCGGACCGGCACGCTGCGGACCTTCCGGTGGAGACTGCGTGAACCGACGGCGACGTACCTGACGATGATGTACGTCGACAAGCTGCGGTTCGAGCACACGAGGCTTCCGGACGGCGTACCGATCGTCAACGCCTACGGTCCCGGTCCGAGCGGCGCGCCGAGGCGCGAGGCGCAACTGCCAGCCATCCTGGCATTCTTGTCGGCGAGGTTCGGTCCGTACCCAGCACCGGGCGCGGGTGGCGTGTTCGTCGATGCGAGCTTCGGCTTCTCGCTCGAGACGTTCACCCGGCCGACGTACACCAAGAACGTCGACGTGTCCACGATCGTTCACGAGAACGCCCACCAGTGGTGGGGCGACAACGTCTCGATCGAGCGGTGGAGGGACATCTGCCTCAACGAGTGCTTCGCCTCTTACGCGCAGTGGATGTGGGCCGAGCACAACGGAGCCGATCTCGACGCGATGTACAGGTCACAGGTCGAGCACTACCCGGGTGCATTCCGCTATCCCCTCTATGACATGGGCCGGGGCCACGAGTTCGACTTCGAGGGCGTGTACTTCAAGGGGCAATGGTTCCTGCACGCGCTGCGGAGCAAGTTGGGTACGAGGCAGTTCTTCGCCGCGCTTCGTACCATCCAGCGTTCGCACGTCAACGGACACCTGTCGATGGTGGGGTTGCGCGATGCTTTGGAGGCACAGACCGGAGTCGACCTCACCAGCTTCTGGGACGACTGGGTGTTCCACACCGGCAAGCCTTCGAACGCGAATCTCTACCCGGGCGGCCTGGCGCGCTGACTGACGGCCGGACCGAAGGGCTCACCAACCGGCAGATCAGCGAGCGGATCTTCCTCGCAGAGAAGACCTTCGCGCTTGTCGTGGCCGACCGGTTGATCACCGAAGCGCGCGGCCGACGGCGACGTGCCGGGTGTCGGGAGCGGCGACCCGGGCGGCGTCCGCCTCGAGGTCGGTGCGCTGCGCCTGGGACTGCCGCTCCGCTTCGACCCGGGCCCGGTAGGACGCCACCTCGTTGCCGATTCGTTCGGCGTCCCACTCCAGATGCTCGGAGACCAGGTCCGCCACGTATGCAGCAGCCGCGGTCCCGCGGTCGGGTGTCTCGATGGAGATCCGGGTACGTCGCGCGAGGATGTCGTCGAGGTGGATGGCCCCCTCGTTCGTGACGGCGTACACGATCTCGACCTTGAGGTACTCCGCCGCGTCGGGTATCGGCTCCAGCAGGCTCGGGTCGGCGTCGCCGAGGTCGAGCAACTCGTTCGTCATCGACCCATAGCGGTTCAGCAGTCCCTTCAACCGCCATTCCGGAAGACCGACGCGTGCCGACAACCGGTCGAGCTGGTTGCTCATCGCCTGGTACCCCTCGGCCCCGAGCAGCGGGATGTGCTCGGTCACGCTTCGCGGCACGGTGCCGCTGATGTCCTCGGCGGCCGCGTCCACCGCGTCCTTGGCCATCACCCGGTACGTCGTGTACTTCCCGCCGGCGATCGAGATCAACCCAGGCTGCGGCCGCGCCACCGCGTGCTCGCGGGACAGCTGAGACGTCGACTCCGACTCGCCCGACAGCAGCGGCCGCAGCCCGGCGTACACGCCCTGGATGTCGTCGTATGTGAGCGGCACCGTCAGCACGCTGTTGACGTGGTCGAGGAGATAGTCGAGGTCGGTCCGGCTCGCGGCGGGGTGCGCCTTGTCCAACGTCCAGTCGGTGTCGGTGGTACCGATGATCCAGTGCGTCCCCCACGGGATCAGGAACAGCACCGACTTCTCGGTGCGCAAGATGATCCCCGTCTCGGAGTTGATCCGGTCGCGCGGTACGACGATGTGGACGCCCTTCGATGCACGAACGTGAAACCGTCCCCTACCGCCAGCCATCGTCTGCACGTCGTCGGTCCACACGCCGGTGGCGTTGACCACCACCTGTGCATGCACCTCGACCTCGTCGTCGGTCTCCACATTGCGGACCCGGGCCCCGACGATCCGATCACCGGCCCGGAGGAAGCCTGTCACCTCCGCCGAGTTGAGCACGGTCGCCCCGTAGGCGGCCGCGGTGCGCGCGACCGTGAGAGTGTGCCGGGCGTCGTCGGCTTGTCCGTCGTAGTAGAGCAATGCTCCGGTCAGGGCGCTCGGCTTGAGCGCCGGCGCCATCCGCAACGCTCCGGTCTTCGTGAGCTGCTTGTGCCGGGGTACCGAGCGCGCGCCGCCCATGTTGTCGTAGAGCAGCATCCCGGTCGTCACGTAGGGCCGCTCCCAGAGTCGATGCGTAAGCGGATAGAGGAACGACACGGGCTTCACGAGGTGGGGGGCGATCCGCGTCAGCATCAGCTCCCGTTCGTGCAACGCCTCCCGAACGAGCCCGAAGTTGAACTGCTCCAGGTACCGCAAACCACCATGGAAGAGTTTCGAGGATCTAGACGACGTTCCCGATGCGAAATCACGTGCCTCGACCAACGCAACCCTCAGTCCACGGGTTGATGCGTCCAGCGCAACACCCGAGCCGGTGACGCCACCGCCGACGACGAGAACGTCAAACTCCTTATTGGCAAGGCGTTCCCAGTTCTTGGCGCGGCGTGCGACATCGAGCCGAGCGGATTCTGGCATCGTGTCCTCCTCAGAAACGGCGACGGAGTCCCTGCTTCCTGGACAGACGGTTGACCGTTCGACTCGGCCAGGAATAGCGTGCGACCCACAGTACCGATTCGATGTGGGGGCCGTTCTGGCTCCGTCAACTGGGAGGTCTTGGATCAATGGCGTCTAACGGCGATATCTTCCTCAGCGAGATCATGGGCACGGGGATGCTGACCCTCCTGGGATGCGGTGTGGTGGCCAATGTGCTGCTCGGAAAGAGCAAGGGCCGCGGCGCCGACTGGCTGCTGATCAACATCGGATGGGGCCTCGCCGTCTTTTCCGGCGTGTACGTCGCGTACAAGTCCGGCGCCCACCTGAACCCAGCGGTGACGCTCGGTCTCTGGGCAGATGGTCACAGCGGACTCGATGTCGGGAACGTCATCGTGTACCTGATCGCCGAGCTCATCGGGGCGTTCCTCGGCGGCGTGCTGTGCTGGGCCGCGTACATGGACCACTTCAACGATCCCGAGGCGGAGGCCGGTGCGAAGCTCGGCGTGTTCTCGACGGGACCGGCGATCCGGAACTACCCGGCAAACGTCGCCACCGAGATCATCGGCACATTCGTCCTGGTGTTCGTGATCTTGTCCTTCGGCAAGACCCCGTCGCAGCTCGGCCCGCTCGCGGTCGCCCTGCTCGTTGTCGCCATCGGCGCCTCGCTCGGTGGCCCGACGGGGTACGCCATCAACCCGGCGCGTGACCTCGGTCCCCGCATCGCCCACTTCATCCTCCCGATCAAGGGCAAGGGAGACAGCGACTGGAGTTACGCCTGGGTGCCGATCGCCGGCCCCATCATCGGCGGCGTCCTCGCCGGTCTCCTCGCGAACGCCGTCAACTTCGTGTGATCGCCTTCACCGACCACTGAATCTCAAGAACAACAGGGCAAAGGAGCCAGCAAATGGCGCAATACATCGCGTCCATCGACCAAGGAACGACCAGCACTCGGTGCATGGTGTTCGACCACGAAGGGGCGGTCGTCTCGGTCGACCAGGTGGAGCACGAGCAGATCTTTCCGCGCGCCGGATGGGTCGAGCACGACGGCACGGAGATCTGGAACAACACCCTACAGGTGATCGAGGGGGCACTCAGCAAGGCGGGCATCGACTCGTCCAACATCGACGCGGTCGGAATCACCAACCAGCGTGAGACCGCGATCGTGTGGGACAAGACGACCGGCGAGCCGGTCTGCAACGCAATCGTGTGGCAGGACACCCGGACGCAGAAGATCTGCGACGACCTGGCGGCGCTCGGTGACAATGGAGCCGATCGTTACAAGGCGAAGGTCGGCCTGCCGCTTGCGACGTACTTCTCCGGACCGAAGGTCCGCTGGATCCTCGACAACGTTGCCGGCGCCCGCGAGAAGGCGGAGGCCGGTGACGTGGTGTTCGGCAACATGGACACCTGGGTGCTGTGGAACCTGACCGGCGGCACGGACGGCGGTGTCCACGTGACGGACGTGACCAACGCCAGCCGCACCATGCTGATGGACCTGTCGACGCTGTCGTGGGACGAGGGGATCGCCGGCGAGATGGGCATCCCGATGTCGATGCTGCCGGAGATCAAGTCATCGTCCGTGGTGTACGGCGACTGCAAGGCAGGCGTCCTGGAGGGCACACCGGTCGCAGGCATCCTCGGCGATCAGCAAGCCGCGACGTTCGGCCAGGCCTGCCTCGAGGTCGGGACCGCCAAGAACACGTACGGCACCGGAAACTTCATGCTGCTCAACACCGGCGAGGAGCAGGTGCCGAGCGAGAACGGACTGCTCACCACGGTCTGCTACAAGATCGGTGACAACGCCGCGATTTACGCGCTCGAGGGCTCGATCGCCGTGAGCGGCGCGTTGGTGCAGTGGATGCGGGACAACCTGGGCATCATCGGGTCGGCGCCGGAGATCGAAGACCTCGCCAAGACCGTCGATGACAACGGTGGCGCATACTTCGTCCCCGCGTTCTCGGGCCTGTTCGCCCCCCACTGGCGCTCCGATGCCCGCGGTGCTCTCGTCGGACTCACCCGGTTCGTCAACAAGGGACACCTCGCTCGCGCCGTCTTGGAGGCAACCGCCTTCCAGACCCGCGAGGTGCTCGATGCCATGAATGCCGACTCCGGTGTTCCGCTGAAGGAGCTCAAGGTCGACGGCGGCATGGTGGTCAACGAGACGCTCATGCAGTTCCAGGCCGACATCCTCGACGTGGACGTCGTACGCCCGAAGGTCGCGGAGACGACGGCGCTCGGTTCCGCGTACGCTGCGGGACTCGCGGTCGGGTACTGGGAGAGCGAGGACGACATCCGCAACAACTGGGGTGAGGACAAGCGCTGGACTCCGCAGATGGACGACGCCGAGCGCGAGCGTCAGTACCGGAACTGGCAGAAGGCGGTCACGAAGACCCTGGACTGGGTCGACGACGACGTCACCTGACACCCTGCCCTCTCGGCTATGCGTAGTTGCGGGGCATCGAGGATGTCCCAGATGCCCCGCACGAACGCAAAAAACCGGTGGTGGACGATGACCTCCGCGCAACATCGTCGGATCGGGCAGCGCGGGTAGTCTCGGACGTACGGACGGCAAGGGAGCCGATCGACGAAGGGACCCCGATGAAGCGCACGTTGTTCGACGCCGAACACGGCGCATTCCGCGACACCTGCCGAACATTCTGCGAGAAGGAGATCGTCCCCAACCACGAGCAGTGGGAGCAGGACCGGATCGTGCCGCGCGAGCTGTGGCTGGCGGCCGGACGGCAGGGCCTGCTCGGATTCTCGATCCCTGAGGAGTACGGCGGCGGCGGCGTCGACGACTTCCGCTTCAACGTCGTGCTCGGCGAGGAGCTGACCCGGGTCGGTGCGAGCGGACCGGGCTTCGGGCTGCACGTCGACATCGTGGCGCCCTACCTGCTGAAGCTTGCGAACGAACAGCAGCAGGCGCGCTGGTTCCCGGGGTTCGGCGACGGATCCCTGATCTCCGCGCTCGCGATGACGGAGCCGGCCGCCGGATCTGATCTCCAGGGGATGCGTACGACCGCGCGACGCGACGGCGAGCACTACGTGCTCAACGGCTCCAAGACGTTCATCACTAATGGCATCAACTCCGACATCGTGGTCGTCGCGGCCAAGACCGACCCGGAAGCCGGATGGAAAGGCATCTCCTTGCTCGTCGTCGAGCGAGGAATGGACGGGTTCGAACGCGGACGCAACCTGGACAAGATCGGCATGAAGGCACAAGACACCGCCGAGCTGTTCTTCGACGACGTGCGCGTGCCAGCGGCCAACCTGCTCGGCGATGAAGGCAGCGGGTTCATCTACCTGATGGAGAACCTCCCTCAGGAGCGGTTGGCGATGGCAGTCGTCGCCGTTGCTGCCTGTGAGCGAATGCTCGAGCTCACGATCGACTACTGCCGCGAGCGTGAGGCGTTCGGGCGGTCGATCGGTTCGTTCCAGGCGACCCGCTTCACACTGGCCGAGATGGTGACCGAGACGACGGTCGCGCGCACGTACCTCGACGAGTGCGTCAAGGCGCATGTCGCGGACGACCTGAGCGTGGAGGACGCCGCCAAGGTGAAGTGGTGGACGACCGAGCTGGAAGGCCGGGTCGCAGACCGGTGCCTACAGCTGTTCGGTGGGTACGGCTACATGGCCGAGTATCCGATCTCGAAAGCATGGCTGGACTCGCGGGTGCAGCGGATCTATGGCGGGACGACGGAGATCATGAAGGAGATCGTCGGCCGTCACCTTCCGTTGTAGTTCCGGAGACACTGTGGCTGGGAGTTCGTGAACTACTACCTCGCGGTTGCCCAGCCACACGCCGCCGCGACGGGGTTGGGGCAGCGCGACGTTGGCCACCGTGACGTCGAGCAAGACCAGGAAAATGCCGATGCACGTGACCGCCAGTACGACACCGCGCCGGGCGCCACGCCGCCCGATGAGGCGACTCGGGCGCGCGCGTTCGACCTTATGCTTCGACGATCGCACCTGGACACTTCCATCCAGCCCGAAGTGTCCTTGCCGTAGACGGGTGGCTGGTCGGTTTCCGCGGCGACCTCGCATTCGCGGTCTTGGTGGAAGGGGGTACCTCAGGTGCCGGGTCCGATGGCCCGATCGTCGCGAAACTGCTGACGGCGCGGCCCGCCTCGGCCTACCGCTGATCCCGACTTGTCGGCACCTCCTCGGCCTATGGCCCCATCACGTACCGACAAGTCGTGGGGAGGGCGCGCCGCGCAGACGTTTCACGGCTTGGATGGTTGGCGCGCCTGCTCCGGCGCCGGGCCTTAGATACGGAGCCGGGCCTTTAGATAGAGTTGGCCGTCCGAGCTGCACAGAGAGGCTTCCGATGACCGCTCAGGCGTCGCCAGCTCCCCGGTACGTCCTTGCCGACCTTCTCCCCGGCGCACGGGTACGCGACGTCGTCTTGGTGTTGACCGGCACCGTGCTGGTCGCGCTCGCCAGCCAGGCATCGATCTCGATGTCGTGGGTGGAGAGCAACCTTCATGTTCCGTTGCCCGGGACCCCGGTGCCGCTCAGCCTCTCGACGTTCGCCGTGCTCCTGACCGGCATGTCGCTCGGTGCGGTCCGCGGCGCGGCGAGCATGCTGCTGTTTCTGGTCGCCGGGATGGCCGGCGTACCGTGGTTCGCCGAGCACGGCCACGGCTGGAACTTCGCGTCCTTCGGCTACATCATCGGCTACGTGTTCGCCGCCGCGATCGCGGGAGAGCTGGCCCGGCGCGGAGGCGACCGAACCGTCGCTCGTACGGTAGGAATCGCGGCTCTCGCCTCCCTCGCGATCTACGCGGGCGGCGTTCCCTGGCTGATGAGCTACGGGCACTTCGACTTCATGACGGCGCTCGACCTCGGGGTGAAGCCGTTCCTGATCGGCGACGCAGTCAAGGCGGCCGCGGCGGCCGCCTTGTTGCCTACGACCTGGAAGCTGGTCAACCACAACCACGACGCCTGACTCTGCGACGCGCCCAGCGGGTTCTGGTGAACGTCGGGACGAACCGGGGCTCACGCTTGTCGGCCGGTGGCGACCCGGGCCCGGTACGGATGCGCTGGGTAGACGCCGAGAATCGTGACACCCGTGGTGAAGAACCGCAACTCCTCCAGCGCCCGGGCGACGGGTGGATCGTCCGGGTGACCGTCCACCTCCGCGAGGAACTGGGTCGCGGTGAACTCGCCCCCCACCATGTAGCTCTCGAGCTTGGTCATGTTGACACCATTCGTCGCGAACCCGCCGAGCGCCTTGTACAGCGCCGCCGGGAGGTTCCGGACGTTGAACACGAACGTCGTGATGACTGGAATGTGGTCGGACGGCACGACCTCCGGTTCCTTGCTCAAGACGACGAACCGTGTGGTGTTGTGCTTCTCGTCCTCCACGTCGGCGGCCAGCACCTGCAACCCGTAAAGCTCGCCGGCCAGCGTCGTCGCCAGGCACGCCCGCGTGACGTCTCCCCAGGCCGCGACCTCACGAGCGGCCCCCGCCGTGTCGCCTGCGATTCGCGGCTCGAGGCCCCAGTCCCGGATGACCCGCCGGCACTGACCAAGCGCGTGCTCGTGGCTGTAGACGGACGTCAGGGTGCCCCGTGTCCCGCCAGGAACACCGAGCAACTGGAAGTGGATGGGCAGGAAATACTCGCCGACGATGTGCAGACCTGACGTCGGAAGGTGGAAGTGGATGTCGGCGACCCGACCCGCGCTGGAGTTGTCGATCGGGATCATCGCGAGATCAGCCGTCCCCTCGGACACCGCCGCGAAGGCATCCTCGAACGCTGCGCACGGCAGCGACGTCCAGTCGGGATAGGCAGCACGACACGCGATGTCGGAGTTGGCTCCGGGTTCGCCCTGATACGCGATGGTGCCTCGACCGGCGTTCCCTAAGGTGGTCACGTCGCCATCATCTCGTCAGCCGGTCACACGAGGGGACTGTGGGGCGGGCAAACACGGCTCATCGGTCGACGCTCCAGCCGCGCTCCGTGCGTACCAGCGGTCGACTGCCGACCACGGCGTCGGTGTCCAGGGGACCGTAGATGTGGGGGTACGGGAGCGGGCTCCCTGGGACCTCGTCGAACCGCCACCGAGCAGTCAGCCGGTCGGTGTCGATCGTGAGCAGCATCAACGGCGCGGTCACCTGCCCGTACAACGCCGCCAGCACGTCGTGGACCTGCGGTCCGGTCGCACAGTGGACGAACCCCACGTCGGCGAGGGTCCGTCCGTACGTCGACATCGTGTACGACCAGGTCGACTGTGCGGCATGCCACTCGCCCGTCACGGCAATGTGGTGGATCAACACGGGTTGGACCCTATCCACAAGTGTGGACCGGCCTTTGGCATTCACGCAGCGACCGCGCGGCGTGGGTCCAAGCGGGAGGTCGTGGCCGAACGTCGACCTCAACGGGTGGTGCGGCGGGGGTTCTCGATGAGCATGCCCGACACGACACCTCCCGTGACGAGCAGCCCAACGCAGATCCACATCGCTTCGCGGTACCCGGCGGCGAGCACCGCCGGTTGCTGGTAGTCGTCACCGCTGAGCCCGACGATCGCCGGAAGCGCCGCAACCGCGAGCAGCGAGCCAGCCCGAGCGACCGCGTTGTTGATGCCACTGGCGATCCCCGCGTTGTGGTCGGGTGCGGCCGCGAGCACGGTGGACGTCAGCGGTGCGACCAGCAGGCACAAGCCGAGTCCGAAGACGGTGATGCCGGGAAACACGCCGATCCAGTACGACACCCCGGTGTCGACCCCGGTCATCAGAGCGACACCTGTCCCACAGATGACCGGCCCGAGCGCCATCGGCAGCCGTGGACCGATCCGGGTCGCCAACGCGCCACCGCGCGCTGCGAGCAGCAGCATCGTGATGGTGATCGGGAGCGTGGCGACCCCGGCGGCGAGCGGGCTGTACCCGACAACAATTTGAAGTTGGAGCACGAGGAAGAACACCACAGCACCGAGCGCCGCGTAGACGACCAGCGTCATCGCGTTCGACGCACTGAACTGCACAGATCCGAACAGCTCGGTCGGCATCATCGGTTCACGGCGCCGCCTCTCGACGAGCACGAACGCCAGCAGTGCCGCCACGCCCGCCACCGCGGCGCTCACCGTGATCCACGGTGGGAGCGACGTCGCCTCGACGAGCCCGAACGTGATGCCGGCGAGACCGGACGCGCCCAGTGCCACCCCCGTGACGTCGAAGGCTCGAGCCGCTTGCGGGTCGGCGGTCTCGGGTACGTGACGAAGCGCCACGAGCACAGTCAGCACGGCGAGAGGCAAGTTGACCAAGAACACCCAGCGCCAGCTGGCGTACTCGATCAACCAGCCACCGACGAACGGTCCGATCGCGGCGGAGATACCGCCGAGGCCGGACCATGCACCGATGGCGCGACCGCGGTCGGCGGGTCGGAAGCTGCCTTGGATCATCGCGAGGCTTCCGGGCGTGAGCAGTGCGGCGCCGATGCCCTGTACGGCCCGGGCACCGATCAGCTGCCCGGGCGACTGGGCCAGCCCGCACAGCAGAGAGGCGACGGCGAACCAGGTGACGCCGACGACGAACACCCGACGGCGGCCGAACCTGTCGCCGAGGGAGCCACCGATCAGGATCAGCGACGCGAGCGCGAGCAGGTAGGCGTTGCTGACCCACTGCAGCTCCTGGAGGCTCGCGTTGAGGTCCGAACCGATCGTCTTCAGCGCGACATTGACGACGGTGCCGTCGAGCATCGCCATGCCGGACCCGAGGATCGCCGCCAGCAGAATCCAGCGGCCGGTCGACGAGGAGTACGACACGTTACCGGTCGCAGCTGCGCTGCTCAGCGCTGCGTCGGTGCTCATGTCTGCTCTCTCGGGTTCACGTGGCCTTCTTCGGGCTCGCGCTGGTACGACCGCCCGGCTCGGCGACCACGGGGCTCAGACGACGGCGGCGCTCCCGGAGGTACTCGACGACGTTGAGCACGGTAACCGTGGCCGCGAGCAACACCAGCGCGACCAATGCCGAGACGTGTGGCGCGACCGGTGTCACGACCAGCACAGCGGCCGCCGCCGTCAGCCGGGTTGAAGAGACGAGTCGGAACATCATCCACCGGGTGTATCCGAATGTCGCGAGGTACAGCGCGCAGCCCCCGTACAAGAGGCCGACGACACCAGGAGCCATCGGGTCGCTCGGGTGCAGGATCGTCTCCCGCATCCCCACCGACATGGCGATGATCGACCCGATGAACGCCAGATGACCGTACGAGAGCACGTGCCGGGTCACGTCGAGCTGGACCTGTGCGGTCTCGAGCGCGTGCCGCATCGCGTCGGCGGCGAAGTGGAAGTACACCCACCACAATGCACAGCTCAACGCGAACGCCGCGGTCACCCCGAGCAGCACGTCGGTGTGCAGATCCTCGGCGCCAGCAACCGGTGCACCGATCGCCACCACGGACTCGCCGAGCGCGATCAGCACGAACAATCCGAACCGCTCGGTCAGATGCCCGGCGTCGAAGTGCATTCGTGACAGGCGCCGCCGGAGCAGGGTCGGCGTGGACAGCTCGAGGACAGTGACAACTGCCCAGATGACGATGCGGAACGTTCCTCCGACGCCGGCGCCGAGGACGAGCAAGGGGCCGGAGACGAACATGCTGATCGTGACGGGGTTGATGGGCACCCGCCGGCCGGAGAACATCCCGATGCCGAGCATGAGCCGGCAGCCCCAGTAGGAGAGCGCGAAGAGCACTGCACGATCGCCGTACGCGTCGACAACCGCAAGCGCCATGAAGAGACCACCGAGCGCGGTCGCGAAGATCGACAGCCGGCCGCTGGCCGAGCTGCGGTCGTTGACGTTGGCCTGCATCGACGTCCCCACCCACACCCAGTAGATCGGGACGAAGACGATCAGCGCGCGCCCGATTCCCGCGAGGCTGTGGTCCACCCGCAGCAGTGCCGACACTTCGGTCACGCCGAACACGAACACTAGGTCGAAGAACAGCTCGGCCCAGCTGACCTTCTTCGACGGGCTTGCCGGTGACGATCTGGTCGAGGCGGCAGCGTCCGACAACTCAGGCACGGCGCCAGAATAGTGCCGCGTCAACCAACGTTGTCCGTTGTGAGCGGCGGGCCGAGTGGATGAGCTGCACGGCGCCGGAGGAGGCTCATAGCGGTGCCGCCCTATCGACGACGACGGCAACGCCGCAGATCGCCGCGCCGTCGTCGCGCAACAGGTCTGGGAATGTTGGTTGACGCGGTACTAGGGCGTCGGTCGAGCTGTAGACGTGTCGACGGAGTGCGCTTCTGCACCGTGCGGTTCTGGCGGTTCGAGCCATCATGGTCTGCTCAGCGCGGATCGGCCGGCGTACATTCCCGGCACAGCCGGCGTACGTTCCCGACACGGCCGACGTACGTTCCCGACACGGCCGGCGTACATCCCGACCCGTCCCGGATCCGGTCGGTGCGCGGCTGTGTGGGCTCCGGACGGTGTAGCCCCTTCCTCGGGAGGCAGCGATGGCTCGCACGACTGCGTCTCCTCACGATGGTGGCGTGTTGTCAGCCTGTCGAGGTACGCCTCGGGACTTGGCATGATGAGGGGGTGCTGCATCTTCGCCTGGTCGCACCGGCCGAGTGTTCCGAGCCGATTGTGCGCATGCTCCGCGACGATCCGCGGGTGACGAACCTCGTCGTCCTACCCGGTGCCGCGCAGGACCCCGTCGGCGACGCCATCGCGTGCGACGTGGCCCGTGAGGGAGCATCTGACGTCGTCAACACGCTTCGTACGCTGGGGATCGACGAAGCGGGGTCGATCGCGATCCAGACGGTCGATGCGGCGCCCACCGAGAATGCCCAGCGGGCCGAAGCGGCCGCTCCCGGCAGCCCCGACGACGGCGTCGTCTGGGACATCGTGCACACGCGCGCGGAAGACGACGCGCGCGACTCGTGGTCCTACTACACGTTTCTCACGCTCGCGACGGCGCTCGCAACGATCGCCGTGATCGAGGACTCGCCGATCCTGGTGGTTGGCGCGATGGTGGTCGGGCCGGAGTTCGGCCTGGTCGTAGCGATCGGCTTCGGACTCGCGCTTCGCAACGTCCGGCTGAGCCTGCGGGCACTTCGGCTGCTGGCACAGGGGTTCGCGCTCGCGATCGGCTTTGCCGTCGTCCTCGGCCTGCTGTTTCGGTGGGCGGGCTGGATCGACCATCGAACGCTCACCGGCGCCCGGTCGCAGACGTCGTTCATCTACCATCCCGATCACTGGTCGCTGATCGTCGCCCTGCTTGCCGGCATCGCGGGCGTGCTGTCTCAGACAACCGGTCGGGCGACTGCCCTGGTCGGGGTCTTCATCTCGGTCACGACCGTGCCTGCCGCAGGCAACCTGGCCCTCGGGCTGGCGTTGTGGGAACCGCCGGAGATCAACGGCTCGCTCGCCCAGCTGGGCATCAACATCGCAGGCATGTCCGTCGCGGGCTTCGTGACGCTGCTCGTCCTCGGCGCCGGTCGCGCGAAGGCCCGCGCGGCCACGTCGCCGACGACACAGACCAAGCGTGGCGCTGGCTCGACAGCACGCGTGGACGAAAGTGCAGATCCGGGGGGCGTACGAGCGTGGGTCGCTGCCCGACGACGTAGCTGACGGCCAGATCACGCATCGAAGCCGGAATGGAGACACGGTGATCCGCCGAGCGAACGCGGAGGACGCGGTCGGCCTGTTCGAGGCCGAGCGGGCCGCGACAACCACGGCGTTCAAGCACATCTTCCCGGCGGAGAAGTACCCGTACCCGGACACCGACGTGCTGGCTCGCTGGGAGCTCAACCTCGCCCGCGCCGACATGACAGTGATCGTGGACGAGCAAGCCGGCGAGATCACCGGCTACGCCGCCACCGCCAACGACTGGCTCGAGCACCTCGGCGTCGTTCCCGAGCTATGGGGCAGCGGGTTGGCCAGCGAGCTGCACGACCTGGCGATGACCGAACTCAGCGGCGCCGGCCATTGCCGGGCACGGCTGTGGGTGCTCGAGGCGAACGGTCGGGCGCGTCGGTTCTACGTCCGCAGGTCCTGGCAACCAACGGGCATCCGCGGCACGGCGGAGTTCCCTCCGTTTCCGCCCGAGATCGAGATGATGCGCTCGCTCACTGACGACCCCTGACTGTGCAATTCGCGCGGGCCGGTCACGTTTGGCCGATGTGCTTCGTCACGTCGTTGGCCGTGTTCACCACGACGTACGCAGGACCTCACATTGCTCGGCCGTAAGGACTACTCGAAAGAAGCCCGGGCAAGGAATTTGGGTCCGACTGACGTGACCGCGCACTCGACTGTCATGGCGGTGATGAGGCCGGTGCGGGATGAGGGATACTTGTATGTTCCCGGCCGGCGACGCCGCGGCGCCAGCGCCAGCACGGTCGCACCGGGTGGCCCGTCGTCCAGGAAAGGCCGCTGAGTGACCGGTACGGACCAGGTTGCCGAACAAGAGATCAAACACGAGCAGACCGTCGTCGACAAGGTGTACGCGCGCCTGGATGCCGCCACCCGGTCCGCGCAGCGCCTCGCCGCAGACGGCCACCGTCGAGCGACGCTCGGCAACGAAGGTGGCCTCGTCGAGCGCGACGCGATCGTGTTCCAGGCGGCCAAGCGCATCGCGACGCTCGATGCCGCCCACGAAGGGCTGGTGTTCGGGCGTCTTGACACCGGCGAGGGCGACACTCGATACATCGGGCGGATCGGGCTGCGCGACGCGGACCGAGACGTGTTGCTGATCGACTGGCGGGCACCGGTCGCTGCGGTCTTCTACCAGGCGACCGCCGCCGAGCCGATGAATGTCGTACGCCGTCGGGTGCTGCGGTGCACGGGCGAACGCGTGGTCGGGGTGGAAGACGAGCTGCTGGACGCCTCTGCCGCGCCGGATGACATCGTGATCATCGGTGAGGGTGCGTTGCTCGCGGCGTTGAGCCAGGCTCGGGACGCCCACATGCACTCGATCGTCGCAACGATCCAAAAGGAGCAGGACGACGCGATCCGCGCCCCGCACAAGGGCGTCACGACGATCAGTGGTGGACCGGGAACGGGCAAGACGGTGGTTGCGCTGCACCGCGCCGCGTACTTGCTCTACACCGACCGTCGACGCTACGAACGCGGGGGTGTGCTGATCGTTGGCCCGTCGGCCATCTTCATGAAGTACATCGACCAGGTGTTGCCGTCGCTCGGGGAGACATCGGTCTCGCTTCGCGCGCTGGGCGACGTCGTCGACGGACTGCACGCGACCCGACGCGACCACCCGGCCGTCGCAGCCGTCAAGGGTTCGGGGCGGATGGGCGCAGTGCTGGCGCGAGTCGCCCGGACAGCGACGCCCGACGCGCCGCGCGAGCTCAGGATCTTCTACCGCGACGACGTCCTCCGACTCGACGACCGTGCGCTGCGAGATGTTCGACGCGAGTTGCTCACCAAGGGGCTGAGACGCAACCAGGCCGCGCCAAAGGTGGCAGACCTCCTGATCGACCGGCTGTGGGAACAGGTGGCGGGAGAGCGTGCGCTCGAACGCAGCCGGGACGAGTTCACCGCCACTATGCTCGGTGACCGCCAGTTCACTGAGTTCGTGGCAGCGTGGTGGCCGATCGTGGATGCCGTGGACGTGTTCGGCTGGCTGCGGGACCCGCGGCTGCTCCGGAACCTGGCCGGAGAGTTATTGTCGCGACCGGAGATCGACGACTTCGTCGAGTCGCTCAGCATTGACGACGTCAGCGTCGAGGACGTCCCCCTCATCGACGAGCTCCGGTATCTGCTCGGCGATGCGCCGGCGCCCGAAGAGGACGAGTTCGACCCGGTGGCCGACCTGGACGACCCGCTCGTACCCGAACTCTCGGCAGGGTACGAACGCGTGGCGACCGGCTCCGGTTCGGGTGCTCCGACGGGGTCGGTCGAGGACGACGGATACGCCCACGTCCTGGTTGACGAGGCACAGGATCTGTCGCCGATGCAGTGGCGGATGCTCGGCCGGCGTGGCCGGGTTGCGAGCTGGACGATCGTCGGCGACGCCGCCCAGAGCTCGTGGCCTCATCCCGGCGAGGCGCAGGCTGCCCGAACGGCCGCCCTCGGTGCGGCGGAGCAGCGGACGTTCCGGCTCTCGACCAACTATCGCAACTCCGCAGAGATATTCGAGCTGGCGGCCGAAGTCGCCGCGGCGATCCCCGATGCCGATCTCCCGAGGGCGATCCGCCGGACCGGGATCGAACCGGTGATCGCCGCCGCGACCGAGCTGTCGCTTCCCGACCGGACCCGGCAATCCGTCGCCGGCATCGTCAGCGCCGTCGACGGGACGGTCGCCGTCGTCGCCCCGGCCGGCTGGTCCGAGCGCGTCAGGGGCTGGCTCGACGGGCGCGTCGACCTCGACCAGCGGGTCCTGGTGCTCGATCCGCTCGAGACGAAGGGTCTCGAGTTCGACGCGGTTGTCGTGGTCGAACCCGACCTGATCGTCGAGGGGTCGGCTTCCGGTGTGCGTGCCCTGTACGTCGCCCTCACCCGCGCGACCCAGCGGCTGGACATCGTCGGCACGTCCCGTCGGTGGTACCACTAGTGGTGCGTCGGGACGCAAGTGGTCGCGAGGTGGACAGTCACGTGGGAGGCGACCTGACGGTGCTCGGGACCGGAGACGGGCCGCAATGACGCTGCTCGACGACGTGACGAGTGCGGCCGCCTTCGCGTTGGTGCGGGTCGAGGGCAGCCAGGACGTGCGGCTCCTCGCCGGTGACCACACAGACTACGAACAGCTCCGCGACGTACCGCTGGAGACCGGCATACCTGCGGCTGGCAGGTCGTTCGACCGGTTGCTGTGTGTCCCTTACGCGCAGATCCGCGAGCGCGGGTTCGACGCGCTCGACGACGGAACCCCGCTGCGCGCCATTCGGATCGGAATGCAGCACACGATCTCGGTCACCGACCTGCTCGACCAGCTGCCCGACGAGCCGATTGCCGTCGTCGGCACCCCCGGCTTCGACACTCGCGACGACGAGTACGCCGATCTGGTCAGCGCCGTCCTCGCCGACGAGATCGCCAAGGGGCAGGGGGCGAACCTCGTCGTCGCGCGCCACTACGAAGCCACCATCGAGGGGTGGAACACCGCGAAGGCGCTCACGGTCTTTCGTCGGCTGCTGGAGCACGAACGCGGGGCGTACTGGACGTTCGTCGTCTTCACCGGTGACCGGTACCTGATCGGCGCCAGTCCTGAACGACATCTCTCGGTCGCGGCCGGCGAGGCCCGGATGAACCCGATCAGCGGCACGTTTCGCCTTGCCGGGTTGGCCGATGCGGTCACCCGCAAGCAGCGGCTCCTCGACTTCCTCGTGGACCGCAAGGAGGTGTACGAGCTGTTCATGGTGGTCGACGAGGAGCTGAAGATGATGTGCGACATCTGCGGCTCCGGCGGGAGGATCCTCGGCCCGTACCTCAAGCCGATGACGCACCTGATCCACACCGAGTACGTCCTCGCCGGCCGCACCGAGATGGACGTGCGCGACGTGCTCCGCCGGTCGATGTGGGCGGCGACCGTCACGGGCAGCCCGGTCGAGAACGCGTGCAAGTTGATCGCGAGGTACGAGCAGCGGGGACGGGGCTACTACGGGGCGGTTCTCGCGTTGCTCGGCCGCGACCCGTCCGGTGCACCGACGCTAGACGCACCGATCCTCCTGCGCACCGCCGATGTCGGCCTCGACGGTCGACTCCGGGTCGGGGCCGGCGCGACCTTGGTGCGGGACTCGGATCCCGCGTCGGAGGTCGCCGAGACCCATGCGAAGGCCGGCGGTGTGCTGAGCGCGTTCGGGCTCGTGCCGCGGCCTCCCGCCGTCGGCGACGCCATCGCGGTCTTGACGCTCGATCCGGACGTGCAGGCCGCTCTGCTCGAGCGCAACCGCGGGTTGAGCGCATTCTGGCTCACGGAGCAGGACGGCGTACGCCCCGACCCCGCGCTGGCCGGTAAGCATGTCGTGGTGCTCGACGGCGAGGACGACTTCGTCGCCATGCTCATGCACATCCTCGGCGTACTCGGGATGACGACCGAACGGTTGCGGCACAGGGACTACCGTCCGGGTGTGTTCGACCGCGCGGACCTCGTCGTGGTGGGGCCGGGGCCGGGTGATCCGCGCGACCTGGCGGACCCGAGGCTGAAGGCTGTCGCGGGCGCAGTCGACGACCTACTGAGGGCGGGTACGCCGTTCCTCGCCGTCTGCTTGGGTCACCAGGTGCTGTGCGGCGCGCTGGGGTTGTCGCTGGCGTACAAAGACATCGTGTTCCAGGGAACGCGTGATCTGATCACGGTCGACGGGGTGCCGGAGCAGGTGGGCTTCTACAACACGTTCGTCGCGCGCGCTCCCCGATGGACAACGGCCGTACGACGTGGTTCACCCCAGCCCCCGAGCCAGACATCACAAGCACCAGGTCCCGCGGCGTCCGTCGAGAGCGTGCCAGGTCCCACGGTGACCATCGAGATGCCCGTGGATCGAGGGATCGGTGCGGGGTCGGTGTCGTCGGCCGACGACGCGATGTCGGCGTCGGGAATCTCCGGCCATGACTCGAGGATCGAGCAGCCGGCCGTCGATCGGGTTCAGCTGCGCCTCGACGTCGACCCGAGGACCGGCGACATCCACCACCTTGCCGGCCCCCATTTCCGCGGCATCCAGTTCCACGCCGAGTCGATCCTCACCGAGAACGGGCCCGCGCTCGTCCGTCGACTCGCCCGCGCGTTGCTCGGCGCGCCTCCTTCCGATGTTGCGTAGGTGCGGCCCGATGTCGGCTCAACCACAGCCGTGAGTTTAGGACATGGTTGCGGTTGGGTTTGTCAAGTCACACATCACCCGGGCTCGGGTACGGGTTGGTCGCGTGAGGCGCTGCCCGCGCGCGTGAAGTTGGCGAGATGTTGGCGTTTGCAGGTCCGAAACTTGCTCGTGACGGTCGGTTCGGGCCGTTAGCCTAGAGGCATGCGACAGGCGCAAAACAGATCGACGGTCGTGGCAAGACGTACGCTCGGCGCTTCACCGATCATGGTGGCGACCGCACTCGGTGTCGTCTACCTGGTTTGGGGATCGACCTATCTGGGAATCCGGATCACGGTCGAGGATCTTCCCCCGTTGACGGCGATGGGGTGGCGCTTCGTGACCGCCGGACTCGTCCTCGGTCTGGTGCTCGCGGTGCGGAGGGGCCGACGGGTGATGCAGGTCACCCGTCGCGAGCTGGCCGCCTGTGCCGTGATGGGCCTGCTGCTGCCGGCGTTCGGCAACGGCCTCGTCAGCATTGCCGAGAATCGGGGGGCGCCGTCCGGGCTCACCGCCCTGCTGATCGCCGCCGTCCCGCTCTGGGTCGTGACCTATCGGTTCACGAGTGGGGATCGGCCGGCGCGACAGACCCTGGTCGGCGTCCTGGTCGGTTTCGGTGGTCTCACGGCGCTGGTCGCCTCCGCGGGGATCGACGGCGACGTACCCATCGCGGCGTGCGCGATCGTCGTGTTGGCCGGCCTGTGCTGGTCGTTCGGGTCATGGAGCAGTCCTCGCCTCGGGCTGCCGGCCAACGCCCTGGTCGCGGTTAGCTGGGAGATGCTGTTCGGAGGGGTCGCGCTGCTGGTGATGGCGACCGTTGCCGGCGAGCCGCTGATGATGCACGCCTCGGTACGGTCGTGGCTGGCCTGGGGATACCTCGTGTCCTTCGGGTCGCTGCTCGCGTACACCGCGTACGCCTGGCTGCTATCGGTGGCACCGATCTCACTGGTTGCGACGTACGCATACGTGAATCCCGTCGTCGCGGTGTTCCTCGGCTGGGTGGTCGTCGGCGAGTCGGTCACGATCGCGATCGTGGTCGCCGGCGCCGTGGTCGTCGCCGCCGTCGCGATCGTCGTCACCAGTGAACGGGCCGACGCCAACCGCAGGCCGTCGCGCCCGGCCGAAGCCGACCGGGAGCCGGTCGACGGGTCTGACCCGGCCCCCGCCTGCACCTCACCGGGCTGAGCCTCATCGGTTGGGCGTACGGGGTGGTCTCCCGCTGGGCTCTCGGGCCGGAGCACTCAGGGGCTGAGCGTCAGGCGAGGGAGGCGATCCACGCGTCGTGCAAGGCGTTGAACTGCCCGGTCCCGGACTCGATCAGGTCACTCGGGGTGCCGTCCTCGATCACCTGACCGTGCTCCATCACGAGGACCCGGTCGGCGATCTCGACCGTCGACAGCCGATGCGCGATGATCACCGCGGTACGCCGAGCGAGGATCGTCCGCAGCGCGCGCTGCACCAGTCGCTCGGACGGGATGTCGAGGCTCGACGTCGCCTCGTCCAAGATCAGCACCGCCGGATCGGCGAGGAACGCTCGTGCAAAGGCGACCAGCTGGCGTTGACCTGCGGACAAGCGGCCGCCACGGTTGCGGATGTCGGTGTCGTATCCCTTCGGCAACGCGTCGATGAAGCCGTCCGCGCCGATCGCCCGAGCGGCTGCCCGCACCTCGTCCATCGTCGCTGCAGGCTTGCCGAACCGGATGTTGTCGGCGACGGTGCCGCCGAACAGGAAGTTCTCCTGGGTCACCATCACGATGTTGGAGCGCAGGTCTGGTTCGGCAAGATCTCGCAGGTCGATGTCGTCGAGCAGCACCCGGCCGGCGGTCGGATCGTAGAAGCGGGCCAGCAGCTTCGCGGTCGTCGTCTTTCCGGCGCCGGTCGTACCGACCAACGCGACGGTCTGCCCGGCCGGGATGGTGAGGTCGAGTCCGGCAAGCACCGGTCGGCCCTCGACGTACGAGAAGCCCGTCCGGTCGAATCGGACGTCTCCGTCGGCTCTCGGCAACGGGACCGGAGCTAACGGAGGAGGTACGGAGTTCTTTTCCTCGAGCACGCCCGAGAGCTTCTCGAGGGCGGCGCTCGCGGACTGGAACGTGTTGTAGAACTGGGATATCTCCTGCATCGGTTCGAAGAACTGACGCAGATAGAGCAGAAATGCGGCCAGCACACCGACCGTGACCTGGCCGTTGAACGCGAGGTGGGCACCATAGATCAGCACCACGCCGATCGTCAGGTTCCCGATCAGCTTGACGCCGGGCATGAAGATGCCGACGAGCCGGAACGCCCGCTCGTTAGCGAGTCGGTAGTCGTCGTCGATCTGGTGGTAGATCTCCTGGTTGCGGGGCTCGCGGCGGAACGCCTGCACGGCCGGCATCCCGTTGATGGTCTCGACGAAGTGCACGATGACGACGGCAACGGTCTCCCGGGTACGCCGGTATGCCTTCGCCGACGCGTCCCGGAACCAGGACGTTAGCCAGAGCAGGAACGGAAAGCACAGCAAGGCGACCAGCCCGAGCTTCACGTTGAGCACGATCAGCAGGATCGCCGTCCCGACGAGCGTCAGCGCGGCGGTGATCAGCCCGTCGAACCCGGTCTCGAGCAGCTCGTTGATCGCATCGGTGTCAGAGGTCTGCCGAGAGATCACCCGCCCGGACGTGTAGGAGTCGTGGAACTGCGGCGACAGATCCTGGAAGTGGGAGAACATCATCCGCCGAAGCCGCAGCAACGCGTCTTGGCCGATGCGCCCCGACAGCGTCAGGAAGAACTGCCGGCTGAACGCCTGGATCGTCACCGCGACCAGCACAATGCCGACGATCGTCCACAACGTCCGGGCACCCTGGTGGTGCAGTACGGGTGGGATGCCGCGGTCGATTCCCTCCTTGACGAGGTACGGGACCGACAACCGAGCGGCGTTCTCGACCACGACAAAGACCATCAAGATCGCCAGCGTCTTGCGGTGCGGCCGCAGCAACAACGCCAGCAGTCGGCGAGACCGTTCCCGGAGCAGCAGGGAGACCTTATCGGGAATGTCGTCGACGTCCTCGCTCGCGACGCCGCGCCAGTCGTCGGTCGTGACGGTCATCGGCGGACCGCCCCCTCCGCACCCCAGTCCGACGTGATCGTGTCGTTCTCGTCCGTGCAGTCTCGCGCAGCCGCGGCATCGTCGCGGTGCGATCGCCGGTCAGCGCGCTCGTCGCCGGGTCGGGCTGAAGCGGTCAGCGTCTCGCCGTCGAAGTACGTCGGGTCATCCCCGGCCTCTGCAGCAAGCAGCTCGCGGTAGGCCGGGACCGTTGACATCAGCTCCGTGTGAGTTCCGACGTGGGTGATCGTCTGGTTCTGCAGCAGCGCAACCTTGTCGGCCAGCAGGACGGTCGACGCCCGGTGGGCCACCACGATGCCGGTGGCCTCGTCCAGGACATGGCGCAGTGCCCGTTCGACGAGCGCCTCCGTGTGGACGTCGAGCGACGACAAGGTGTCATCGAGAACGAGGATCTTGGGCCGGGCAAGGACCGCTCGAGCCAGCGCGAGACGCTGACGCTGGCCGCCGGACAACGACATCCCCTGCTCGCCGATCCGGGTGTCGAGACCCCACGGGAGGTCGTAGACGAACCGGGCCTGGGCGGTCTCGATGGCGTCATGGATCTCGTCGTCCGTTGCGGCAGGGTTACCTAGCGTGAGGTTTTCTCGGGCGCTCATCGAGAACAGCGTCGGCTCCTCGAACGCGGTCGCCACGATCGACCGCAGATGAGGGAGCTCGAGCTCGCGGATGTCGACGCCGTCGATGGTGATCGACCCGGCGCTGACGTCGTACAACCGGGGTACGAGGGCGGTCAGCGCCGTTTTTCCCGAGCCGGTCGCCCCGACGATGGCAACGGTCTCTCCCGGGCGCACCTCGAGGTCGACGCCGCGCAGCACGACCTCCTCGCTGTCGGGGAAACAGAAGTCGACCGCGTCGAAGATCAGGTGGCCATGGGGCTCGGGAAGGGTCCGGTCGCCGCCCTTGATCGACGGCTCGGTGTCGAAGATCTCCAGCACCCGGTCGGCGGCCGTCATGGCCTCCTGTGCCATCGCGAGGATGAAGCCGAGCGACTCGATCGGCCACACCAGCGACAGCATCAAGGCGATGAAGGCGACCAGGGTGCCCAGCGACAGCCGACCGTCGCCGACCGCGAGCGCACCGAGCATCAGGACGACGACGAGACTGAGGTTCGGGATGATCTCGAGGAACGTCCACAACCGGGCGGCCAGCTTGACCTTCACCATCGAGGAGTCGTACAAGGCGTCGGTGCTGGACAGGAACTTCTGGTCCATGTACGCGCGACGGCCGAAGGACTTGATCGCACGGTAGCCGACCGCGGCCTCCTCGACGGCGGTGGCGACGTCACCTTGCTGGTCCTGGACCCGTCGCGACACGGTCACGTAGCGGGTTTCGAACCGCTTGCTCACCCAGATGATCGGGATCGACGAGACGGCGACAACGAGTCCGAGCGGCCAGTACATGTTGAGCAGTACGGCGATGACCACGGTGAGCTGCAGGATGTTGACGACCAGGAACAGCAGACCGAAGCCGGTGAACCTCCGGATCGCGCTGAGGTCGGTGGTGACGCGGGAGAGCAGCTGACCACTCTGCCACCGACCGTGGAAGTCCTTCGGAAGCTCCTGCATGTGCCGGTAGAGGTCGTTGCGGACCGACGTCTCGAACCCGAGGACCGCGCGCGCCTGCACCCATCGACGGACGAAGACCAACCACGCCTCGGTGACGCCGAGCGCCAGCGCCAGGAGACCCAGCGGCAGGATCGGGCCGATCTTGCGCTCCGTGATCGGGCCGTCGATCATCGCCCTGGTCACGAGCGGGATCGCCAGGCTCACGAAGACACCGACGATCGCCGACGACGCCATCAGGGCGAGCTGACGCACGTACGGTCGCATGTACGGGCTGAGTCGCCACAGCGAACGAGCGCTGCCACCCCCGTCGCGGCGAGGCCGGATCGTCGAACGCCGGTCGGAGAAGTCGAATACGCGGGACCCGGTCAGGAGAGGCTGGTCGGGCGACGACAACGTGGCGGACTTCCTGGGTTTGGGCTCGAACTCGGCGGCACGGGCGCGGGCAATCGCGAGCACGCCCGATGTAAGAGGCAGGCTACCTCATGCCCCTGACGTTCCCGCCAGCGGTTTTCGCTGCCCGCCGCTGGTCGCGGGTTGTCGCCCGGATTCGTGACGTCTCACACACATTCGGCGATCGGACGCAGGCATCAGGGAGTCGCCGACCAGGAGGCGGCAACGTCGAGAAAGATGTCGTTCGCCGCCGGCTCGCCGACCGACACCCGTACGCCTTCGCCGGGAAACGGCCGGACGCTGACGCCGTGGGCATCGCAGGCCGCGGCGAACGCGACCGACTCGCCACCGAGCTCGAGCCACACGAAGTTCGCCTCGGTGACGGGCACGTCCCAACCCTGGTCGAGCAGGGCCGTCCAGACCCGCGACCGCTCCTTGACGATCGACTCGACCCGTTCATGCATGGCGTCTTCTGCCTTCAACGACGCCAGCGCGGCCGCCTGGGCGATCTGCGAAACCCCGAACGGAAGCGCGCACTTGCGGATCGCCTCGGCCACCCGCTGGTCGGCGAGAGCGTAGCCGACCCGCAGGCCGGCCAGGCCGTACGCCTTGGAAAACGTACGGAGGACGACGACGTTGTCGTGATCGTCGATCAGCGCACGCCCGTCGAGCACCTCCGGATCCGTCACGAGCTCGCGATAGGCCTCGTCGACCACAATGATCACGTCCGACGGCACCGACTCGACGAAGTCCCGCAGCTCGTCGGCGTGCACGACCGGCCCGGTCGGGTTGTTGGGCGTGCACACGAGTGCGACCTTGGTCCGGTCGGAGACCGCCGACCGGATGGCGCGGAGGTCGTGCCGAGCCCCGTCCATCAGCGGAACGGGGACACCGGTCGCCCCGGTCAGCCCGACGGCGATCGGGTATGCCTCGAACGACCGCCAGGCGTAAACGACCTCATCACCCTCGACGCAGGTCGCCCGCAACAGGTCGTACAGGACCGCGACCGAGCCGGCGCCGACGGCGACCTGTCCGACTCCCACGTTGAACTTCCGAGCGATCGCCTGGCTCAACCCGCCGACCGCCATGTCCGGGTAGCGATTCATCGTCTGAGCCGCCGCGTACGCGGCCTCGAGGACGCCGGCCAGCGGCGGTAGCGGGTTCTCGTTGCTTGACAGCTTGAACGCCGGCCCTTCGCCCGATGACGCCGGTTTGCCAGCCTGGTAGGCGGGAATCGCGTCGAGCGCCGGGCGGAGGGGGAGGTTCGCCATGTGCCCTACGGTACGACGCGAGCGCCGCGATCGGCGAGCCAGCCGAACGCCGGTGGCGGCCGGCGCAACGCCGGACAAGCGATCGGCTCGTTGACTCCCGGCGCGACCCGTTGACGCCCGAGCAGGTGACCGCAGTAGCGCACACCGCGTCGGCCGTGGGTCCGATGCCCCCACTCGGGCCACGACACCTCGCTCGGCGGGGGTAAGGGGCGTCGGAGTTCGACACCGCTGGGTAGCCTCCCAGTCGTGGCTCTGCGCACCCGCACCGGATACCTCCTGGTGCTCGCGGGCGCCGGGCTGTTCGTCGTCAACGCCGGGGTGTCGCGGGTCGTACTGCGCGCGGGCGTCGATCCCGGCCTGCTGACGACGCTGCGCGTGACCGGAACGGCGATGATCCTGGCCGTCGTCGCGGCCCTGGTTCGTCGGCGCGCATTGGTCCTGCCGCGCGGTCGGCGGCTGCTCGTCGTCGTCGCGCACGGACTGGTCGGCGTCGCGGGATTGCAGTGGACCTACTTCGTGGCGATCGACCGGCTACCCGTCGGCATGGCGCTGCTGCTTGAGTACACCGCACCGGTCCTTGTCGCGCTGTGGGCGCGGTTCGTCCAACGCGAGCAGGTGCGCAAGCGGATGTGGCTGGGCCTCGGGCTGTCGTTGTCCGGTCTGGTGCTCGCGGCGCAGATTTGGAAGGGGGCCGCGTTCGACGGCGGTGGTGTGATCGCCGGTCTCGGCGCCGCGGTCTGTTTCGCGGTCTACTTCTTACTCGGCGAGCACGGTGTGAACGCGATGGACCCGTTGCAGGTCGTCGTCTGGGCGTTCGTCGTGGCGACCGTCGCGCTCAACATGGTCGAGCCGGTGACGCGCGTGCCGAGCGGCGTCCTGACCGCGAGCCCGTCGCTGCTGGGTTCGCTGGCCGGCTGGCATGCGCCGGTGTGGCTGATGCTGACGTGGATCGTCGTCCTCGGCACGGTGATCCCGTTCGCGACGGAGCTGTTTGCCCTGCGCTACATCCGGGCGACCACGGTGACGACGATCGCGATGCTCGAACCCGTCGGGGCAACGATCCTCGGGTGGTGGTGGTTTCACGAGTCTCTGACCGCGGTGCAGAGTGCGGGCGTCGTTGCCGTGGTCATCGGCATCGTGGCCGCCCAAACGGCCCGGCTGCCCGGACCGACCGGGGCCGTCGCGCCCCTGCCGTACGCCTGACTGCCTGGCGGCGGTCAGACATGCGACGATCACCCCATGAAGGAGTTCGTGATCAAGGTCCTCACCAGTGCCGCGGCGGTCGCCGTCGCGGCCTGGATTTTCGAGGGGATCGCGGTGATCGGCAGCTCGACGGCCGATCGGATCATCACGCTGCTGTTCGTCGCAGCGATCTTCGCCGTCGTGAACGCCGTCATCAAGCCGATTGCCATGATCGTGTCGTTGCCGGCCATCGTCTTGACGCTGGGCCTGTTCATTTTCGTCGTCAACGCCTTCCTGTTGCTGTTGACCGGCTGGATCGCCGACCAGGCGAACATCGGCTTCCGCGTCAAGGGCTTCTGGACCGCCGTCTTCGGTGCGATCGTGATCTCGATCGTCACCTGGATCGTCAGCAGCTTCTTTCCCGAAGACAAGTCGAAGCGCCGTTTCCGCTACGTCCGCTGACGCTTCGAGGCTCGGCGGCCACCTGGTCCGGAAACACCTCGTGGTCGCCGACTTCTCGCGGCGTCAGCAGGCCTTGGCCCAGGAGCATTCGATCGTGACCGGTAGCCTCCGCGTCGGAACCATCCTGCTTGGCGAGACCGGCGCCGCCTTGCCATCGGCGGTCCACGAGGCAAGCGTCACCGCCAGTGCGTCCTCGACCGAGCGGGGGCTGTCGAGATAGGCGTTCGTGACCATCGAGAACACCAGCTTGCGGCCGTCGGCGTCCGTCACGTAGCCGGACAGCGCACTGACTCCGGTCAGCGACCCGGTCTTCGCATGTACGTTGTTCGCGGCCGGGGTGCCCACCATCCGGCTGCGGAGCGTTCCACCGACGAACCGGTCGGGGTTTCCCGCGATCGGCAGCGCGTTGTACCAGGTGCCGAACCATGGTTCACCGCGCACCGCGCCGAGCAGGTCGGTGATCGCGTCGCCGGTCAGCAGGTCCATCCGTGACAGGCCGGAGCCGTCGTAGAAGGCGAGCGTGTCAGTGTGGACTCCCTTGCCTTGTGCGTACGCGATCACCTGGTTCAGTCCCGCGTCCCAGGATCCGACGCCGGTCTCGACGGCGCCCATCGTCTTGACCAGGGCCTCCGCGTGCATGTTGTTGGACAGCTTGAGGAACGGGATCAGGATCCCACTGAGCGGCATCGACCGGTCCCGGGCAACCCGGATGACAGACCCGGCCGGGGTCGTACCTGTCCGGACTGGACCTGCGACGGAGACGCCGTTGGCCCGCAGCGCGCGTTCGAAGACGTCGGCGGCGTAGCGCGTCGGGTTCCACACCGTCACCCACTCCTGGTCGGTGCCGGCGTCGGTCGGAAGGCTTCCGGTGACGTGGACGACGTTGGACCCGTGCGCGCGGACCACGTCGAGTGTGTAGTCGCTGCCGGGCGCGCCGGTGGTCGCGTCGTTGACAACACGAAGCACGCTCGTCTTGGGTACGAGCCTGATCCGCACCGGCCTGCCGACGGTCGCAGCCGGCGTCGACTCGACGATCACGGTTCCGGAGTCGTAGTCGGTGTTCGGCGCCACCGTCAAGGCCGACGTCTGCGCGGAGTAGTAGTACGGTTCGTCGTCCCAGGACCAGCCGGTGCCGAGTCGGACGTCGTCGAAGTACGAGTCGTCGGCGACCAGCGCGCCACGTACGGACGTGATCCCGGCCGCGACAACCTGTCGGGCGAGGCGGACGTAGTCCGACCGCAACGTCGTCGGGTCACCGAAGCCCTTCAGGTACAACCTCCCGGCGAGCGTGTGACCGTGCACTCGGCCCTTCGCGTACACGTCGGTGTGAAAGCGGAAGCTCGGCCCGAGCGTCGCCATCGCCGCCGTTGACGTGAACAACTTCATGTTCGACGCGGGATTGACCCGCTGGTCTCCTGCGCGGTCGTACACAACGTCGCCCGTGGTCGCGTCGCGTACGACCACCTCGACGGTCGAGCCGTTGAACACAGGGTTGGTGAGCAGCTGATCGATCCGTGACGCCAGACCGTCGTCCCCACTCGGCGCGGTCGTCTCGACCACCCGCACATCAGGTCCGGTACCTGGTCCCTGGTACGTCGTCGCGACGAGGGCGACGACCCCGATCATCGCGGCGCCCCTGGCCGCGACGGCTAGTTTGCTGATTCTGGTCATGGCGGGCCTTCACTGTCGGCAAGTCGGTTGAGCATCGGTCGACGTGCGCCGACCAGTTGCTCGGACGGCAGTTCCCACTCCATCGCCGCCTGAAGGGCAGTCAACCGCGGCTTGCGTCATCCGTCCAGGCCCGCACACTCCTGCTTGTCGGCACCGGGGCCGTCGTCATCCGATGAGGTGGTCGACAACTCGTATCGGACTCTCAGTCAGGCGAGGTCGAGGCGCCGCGCCAACGTGTCGAGGGCCTGCTCCGCGCGCTTTCGTACCTCGGTATCTGGATCGTCGAGAGTACCGCGTATGACGTCGAGGTGCTCTCGCTCGCCGATGACGCCGAGCGCACGCAGCGCGGCCGCGCGTACCCGCGGGGTTTGATCTGCGCATGCGGTCGCCACCGCCTCGGCCGCCATGCCGACCTCGCGGCCGGCTACCACCTTGGCGGCCATCTCGCGAACCCGCCACGCGTCGTGCCCGAACGCGTCCGTGACGGCCGGCTCCGCCGCGTCGTCCCACGCGTACAGCATCACGCGCAGTGCCCAGACGGACCACCAGTAGTCCTGGACACGGCGCGGCGGCGCGGTACGGTCCAGCTCATGGCGGGCATGTTCGCCGCCGAGGGCCACGGCCACGTCCTCGTCGCCAGGCGGCTCTCCGGTCCGGAGGACGGCAATACACTCGCGTACGAGGGCAAGCTCGCCCGTCGTACGGACCGCTGCTGCGATGCGCGCCTTGGGAGTTCCCCGCAATGGAACGTTGCTCATATGGTCCGGCACTTCACCCAGGCAGTCTGCACTTCACCCACGAAATTACCTGGGTGAAGTGCAGATGTCCCAGGTAAACCTGGGAAAACGGCAAGGTGTGACCCTCTCAGCCGCGTCTCAGTGATCCGTGACAGGCTGACGCCATGCGCATCTTTGTCGTCGACGACGACCGCGCTGTACGCGACTCGCTGCGCCGCTCGTTGGAGTTCAACGGCTATGAGGTCGTGACGGCGGCCGACGGGGCGGAGGCGTTGGCGCGTTTCAACTCCGTCGATCCCGATGCCCTCATCGTCGACGTGATGATGCCGCGGCTCGACGGGATCGACACCACCAGGGCGTTGCGCGCCGCTGGCAACGACGTGCCGATCATGGTTCTGACCGCGCGAGACTCGGTGGGGGACCGCGTCGACGGGCTCGACGCCGGCGCCGACGACTACCTGCCCAAGCCGTTCGCCCTCGAAGAGCTGCTCGCCCGCGTCCGGGCAATGCTCCGGCGGCGCAAGTCGGCCCCCCAGGCCGGTGACGAGCAACCCCTCAAGTTCGCCGACCTCACCATGGATCCGGTGACCCGTGAGGTCTTCCGCGGTGATCGGCCGATCACCTTGACACGCACCGAGTGGGACCTGCTCGAGTTGTTCATCCGCAGGCCGCGCCGTGTGCTCGAGCGGGCGTTCATCCTCGAGGAGGTGTGGGGCTACGACTTCCCGACGACCGCGAACTCGCTGGAGGTGTACGTCGGCTACGTGCGCCGCAAGACCGAGGCGGACGGGGAGCCGCGGCTCCTCCACACCGTCCGAGGGGTGGGGTACGTTCTTCGTGAGAGCAGCCCGTGAAGCGGGTATCCCTCGCTTCACGGATCGCGGTTCTCACCGCCTGCGCGGTCGGGTTGACCGTCGCCGTCGGCAGCCTGGCAGCGTACGTCACCGTCCGTGCCCAGCTGCACAATCAGACCGACAAGACTTTGCTCCAACGTGCGCGTGCGGTGGCGAACAATACCACGATAACGTCGCAGATCGCGCTGACGACGGTGCCGCCCGCGTACCTTGGTGCCGCCGACATCCGGCTCTACCTGGTGAACGAGGAGGGGCAGTTCAAGCCCGAAGGCGCGACGGACTATCCGAGGCCGTCTGCAGCCGAGATCGCCGTCGCCCGCCGCGACATCGCAACCTCACTGCGGACCGTCTCGCGGGACGGCATCCCGTACCGGATGGTGGCCGTCCCCGTCCCCGCCCAGCCAGGGATCGCGTTCGTCCTGGTTCAGTCGCAAGAGTCCATCGAGAATACGCTGGACCGGCTCGGCTGGGTGCTTTCGATCGTCGGAATCATCGGGATCTTCATCGCCGGCATCAGCGGGTTCGCGGTCGCCCGCTCGGGTCTACGGCCGGTGCGACGGCTCAGCGCGGCGGCCGAGCACATCGCGGCAACCGAGCGGCTGGAGCCGATTCCCGTGACCGGCGACGACGAGCTCGCGAGCCTCGCCACGTCGTTCAACGACATGCTTGCCGCTCTGGGGTCGAGCCGCGACCGGCAACGGCGTCTGATCGCCGACGCCGGCCATGAGCTGCGGACGCCACTGACGAGCCTGAGGACGAACATCGAGCTGCTCGCCCAGGCCAACCTGCGGGGCGGGATGACGGCAACGCAGCGCGACGAGATCATCAGCGACATCACCGCGCAAACGGAGGAGCTGTCGACCCTGGTCGGCGATCTGGTCGAGCTGGCGCGCGACGAACCGCTCCAGCAGACGCCTGAGCCGGTGGACCTCGCAGAGGTGTGCGGACGTGCCGTCGACCGTGCCCGGCGCCGCGCCGGCTCGGTCACGTTCGACGTGAAGATGATGCCTTGGTGGGTTGTCGGTGAGTCCAACATTCTCGAACGAGCCGTCCTGAACCTGCTCGACAACGCTGCGAAGTGGAGCCCACACAACGGCACCGTCTGGGTCCGGCTCGACCACGGGACGCTGACCGTAAGCGACCAGGGCCCGGGATCGCCGCCGATGACCTCCCCCACGTCTTCGACCGCTTTTACCGGGCCGAGTCCGCCCGGACCCAACCTGGTTCCGGTCTCGGGTTGTCGATCGTCCGGCAGGCTGCGCTGCGGCACGGGGGCACCGTCACCGCGGCCAACGCGCCCGCCGGCGGTGCAGCGTTCGCGTTGCAGCTGCCCGGCCACCCGTGACGCCGGTCAAGCGTGAGGTGATGGTCCGGTGCTGGACGGTTGGCGGTGCTTCTTTGCCAAGTCTGAGGCTGCTCTCAGGGCCGTCTCAGAGACGGGGGCGAAGGTGACAGGCAGAGTAGCGGTGTGGATCTTCCGCAGTTCCCACCACCACCCGCGCCGGATCGACCGGAACACCACCGGACATCACGGCCCCGGGGGACCGCATCGCTACCGTCGCCCCAAGGGGGCGGATCAGGAGGCGGCGTCGCCGATTTTCGGCGGCGTCGCCGTCCTCTTCCTGCCGACAACGCAAGTCACCCGATGGGCACCCGAAGCGGCGGATCGTCAACTGACAGCACCGGATGCGGAGGCGGCTGGCCACGAGATCCGGTCGCAACCTGCCTTTCGTTCGTTTGGGTTGCGGTCAGGGTTGGGCGATGAACTTCGCCTGGACAGACCACGTCGGCCCCTTCGACACGCCAACAGGCGTACGTTAGGTTAGCGGTGTGGCCGCGGCCACAGGGTTGCCGTGTGCTTCGGGCACGACCCCGCGCGATCACACGGACCTCATGTCCAATCGAGAGTGCCCCGGTGATCCTGGAGCCGTGGAGACGAGGTAGGTCACGTGAGCGATCCCGGACTGGGCTCAAATCTCGCTGAGGTGTTCGGCCCGACAGACGACTCCGACGGTCACCAGCTCGTTCAGTTGTTGACTCCGGAAGGTGAACGCGTCGACGACGCCGAGTTCTCCTTCGACCTCGGTGACGATGCCATCCAGGGGTTCTATCGCGACCTTGTCATGACCCGACGGATCGACGTCGAGGCGACCGCGCTGCAACGCCAGGGTGAGTTGGGGATCTGGGCTCAGCTGCTCGGTCAGGAGGCCGCCCAGATCGGCTCGGGCCGGGCGCTTGCCCAGCAGGACTTCGCCTTTCCGACATACCGCGAGCACGGCGTCGCCTGGTGCCGCGGTATCGACCCTCTGCACCTGCTCGGTCTCTTCCGCGGCGTCGACCAAGGCGGATGGGACCCGCAAGAGTTCAACTTCAACCTGTACACGATCGTCATCGGAGCGCAGGCGCTACATGCCGCCGGGTACGCGATGGGGCTGCAACGCGATGGTGTGGTCGGGACAGGTGACCCGCAGCGCGACGCCGCGGTGGTGGGCTACTTCGGGGACGGAGCGACCAGCCAGGGCGACGTCAACGAAGCGTTCATCTTCGCCAGTGTCTTCAACGCCCCGGTGGTCTTCTTCTGCCAGAACAACCAGTGGGCGATCTCGGAGCCGATCGAGCGGCAGACCCGGATCCCGCTCTACCAGCGGGCGCTCGGCTTCGGGTTCCCCGGCATCCGAGTCGACGGCAACGATGTCCTCGCTGTGTACGCCGTCACGAAGGCGGCCCTGCAGCGAGCCCGAGAAGGCAGCGGACCCACATTCGTGGAGGCGTACACCTATCGGATGGGCGCGCACACCACGTCCGACGATCCGACTCGATACCGCCTCGGTAACGACCTCGAACACTGGAAGCTCAAGGACCCGATCGAACGGGTGAAGGCCTACCTGGCCCGTCACAGCGACGTCGGCGACGAGTTCTTCACCTCGATCGACGACGAGGCCGACCGGATGGCTGCCAAGCTCCGCGCCGACTGTCTGGCGCTTCCGGATCCATCACCGTTGTCGATCTTCGAGCAGGTCTACGACCGGATCACTCCGGAGCTGGAGGCGCAACGCGAGCGGTTCGGCGCCTACCTGGAGTCCTTCGAGGGGAGCCACGCATGACCGTGATCTCGTTGGCGAAGGGCATCACGATGGGTCTGCGGGCGGCGATGGAGAACGACCCGAAGGTCCTGGTGATGGGTGAGGATGTCGGCAAGCTCGGCGGTGTGTTCCGGGTGACGGACGGGCTGCAGAAGGACTTCGGCGAGGACCGCGTCATAGACACTCCACTGGCTGAGTCCGGCATCGTCGGGACCGCCGTCGGTCTCGCGATGCGCGGCTACCGTCCGGTCTGCGAGATCCAGTTCGACGGCTTCGTATACCCCGCATACGACCAGATCGTCAGCCAGGTGGCGAAGTTCCACTTCCGCAGCCGCGGATACCTTCCGATGCCGATTGTCATCCGGATCCCGTTCGGCGGCGGGATCGGTGCCGTCGAGCACCACAGCGAGAGCCCGGAGGCGTACTTCTCCCACACTGCCGGTCTCAAGGTGGTCGCCGTGTCCAACCCGATCGACGGGTACTGGATGATCCAGCAGGCGATCGCGGAGAACGATCCGATCGTGTTCTTCGAGCCGAAGCGCCGCTACTGGGAGAAGGCCGACCTCGACGAGACCGCGGACCCCGACCCGTTGTTCGCATCACGAGTCATCCGCGACGGGTCGGACGCGACCGTGCTGGCGTACGGACCGATGGTCAAGACGTGTCTGGATGCGGCCCAGGCGGCAGCGGACGAGGACCGGAGCCTCGAGGTGATCGACCTGCGAACTCTGTCGCCGCTCGACATGGAGCCGGTCGTCGCGTCCGTGCGCAAGACCGGCCGGGTCGTGGTCGTGCATGAGGCTCCGATCACGCTCGGTCTCGGCTCGGAGCTTGCCGCGCGGATCACCGAGGCGTGCTTCTACTCGCTCGAGGCGCCGGTGATCCGGGTCGCCGGTTTCGATACTCCATATCCGCCGAGCCGGATCGAGGAGGAGTATCTCCCCGATCTCGATCGGGTGCTCGACGGCGTTGACCGTGCGCTGGCGTACTGAGGTGTAACGGATATGTCTGACCTGAAGCAGTTCAAGCTGCCCGATGTGGGCGAGGGCCTGACCGAGGCTGAGATCGTCACTTGGAAGGTGAAGGTCGGCGACGAGTTGAAGGTGAACGACGTCATCGTCGAGATCGAGACGGCGAAGTCGCTCGTCGAGCTTCCGTCGCCGTTCGCCGGCACGGTGTCGGAGCTGCTCGCAAGTGAGGGCGACACGGTCGAGGTCGGCAGCCCGATCATCTCGGTCTCCGTCGGGGGTGAAGCGGCACCGGCAACCTCGGACGCGACCGCCGACGCGCAGGACGCGGCGACTGATGCGGTGTCCGCGGAGTCGCCCCCCGCCGCGGTGACTCCGGACCCGACGGGCCTACCAGAAGCCCTCGTGCCGCGCCCGAAGGACGACGAGCCGGTCGAGCCGGGGCTGATCGGCGGCCCCGCACCCGGCGGTCGCACGTCGGTCTTGGTCGGTTACGGACCGCGTACGACGGACGCCAAGCGACGGCCCCGGAAGAGCGGGCCGGTGCCGACCGGCGCATCCCGAGCGGCCGCACAGGCCGGGGTGCAGCACGCGTTCACGCCGTATGCAACGACGGTGCCGGAGGTGAGCCTCGACGACGCACCCGAGGCTGCCCCCGCCGTCGCCAGCGGGGCGTCGCCGAAGCTGACCGCGTCGCCCTCGGCAAAGGTGCTGGCGAAGCCACCCGTGCGCAAGCTCGCACGCGACCTCGGTGTCGATCTCACCGGGGTGAGCCCCACGAGCCCGGACGGGGTCATCACCCGCTCGGATGTCGAGGCACAGGCCGGAGGCGTTCGAACGACGGACTCGCTTCCCGATGCTGCCGCTCGTCCGAACGAGACCGGGGTGCCAGTTGTCTCGCCCCGCGGGAGCGAGACCCGGGTGCCGGTGAAGGGCGTGCGGAAGATGACCGCGCAGGCGATGGTTTCATCGGCGTTCACGGCCCCCCATGTCACCGAATGGGTGACGTTCGACATCACTCAGACCATGGAGCTGGTCGACCGGCTCAAGGCTCATCGGGACTTCCGTGACGTGAAGGTCTCGCCACTGCTCGTGATTGCCAAGGCGGTTTGCATCGCGGTCCGGCGGACGCCCGAGATCAACGCGACATGGGACGACGCGGCTCAGGAGATCGTGATCAAGCACGACGTCAACCTTGGCATCGCGGCGGCCACCTCCCGCGGCCTGGTCGTACCCAACGTCGTTGGCGCCGACAGCCTGACCCTGCGTCAGCTCGCCGACCGGCTGGTCGAATTGACGGTTACCGCGCGGGAAGGCAAGACACAACCCGCGCAGATGGCGGGCGGGACGTTCACGATCACCAACGTCGGCGTGTTCGGAGTTGATGCGGGTACGCCGATCCTGAACCCCGGCGAGTCGGGAATCCTGGCCATTGGCGCGATCAGTCGGCGCCCTTGGGTCGTCGACGACGAGGTCGTCCCCCGCTGGGTTACCACCTTGGCGCTGTCGTTCGACCACCGGGTCGTCGACGGCGAGCAGGGTTCACGATTCCTGGCCGACGTGGCCGGCATCCTCGAGGACCCGGCCACCGCTCTGCTCTTCTGAGCGGAGTCACCCCGGGTACAACGAGCGGTGACACCAAGGATGGCTCGGCTACCGGCTCATGAAGTGGCGATCAGGGTACGCCGACCCGAGAACCCGTCTCGGTCTCGAAGACGTGGACTCGTTCGGGGTTGGTCGTCACCTTGATCACCGAGCCCTTCGACGGTGGTCGGCGGCCCTCGATTCGGACGACCATGTCCGCGACGTCGTTCGGGTCGTCACCGAACGCGGTCGTTCCGTACACGAAGGCGTCGGCGCCCAGTTCCTCCACGAGACTGACCTTGACGGGCAGCCCGTCCTGGTCGTCGGTCGCGACCCGCCATGCCTCGGGCCGGATGCCGACGGTGACCGGACCCGCCACTCCGGCACGGTCGGATGCCGTGAGATCGATCGGCAACGTCGTGCTGCCGATGACCGCGCCCGCGTCGGTCAGCTTTCCTTCCAGGAGGTTCATTGCGGGTGAGCCGATGAAGCCGGCGACGAACAGGTTGACGGGTGAGTCGTACAGGCGCAGGGGGTTGTCGACCTGCTGGAGGATCCCGTCCTTGAGGACGGCAACCCGATCACCCATCGTCATCGCCTCGATCTGGTCGTGCGTGACGTAGACCGTGGTGACGCCGAGGCGCTGCTGCAGCGACGCGATCTGGGTACGCGTCGAAACCCGGAGCTTGGCGTCGAGATTCGACAACGGCTCGTCCATGCAGAACACCTGTGGCTGTCGTACGATCGCCCGGCCCATGGCGACCCGCTGCCGCTGCCCACCGGACAGCGCCTTCGGCTTGCGGTCGAGATACTCCGCGAGCCCGAGCAGGTCGGCCGCCTCGTTGACCCGTTGAGCGCGTTCCTTCTTGTCGACGCCCTGCATCTTGAGCGCGAAGGCCATGTTGTCCGCGACGCTCATGTGTGGGTAGAGCGCATAGTTCTGAAACACCATCGCGATGTCGCGATCCTTCGGCGGGACGGTCGTCACGTCGCGGTCACCGATGAAGACGCCGCCCTCGGTGACCTCTTCAAGTCCTGCGAGCATCCGCAGAGATGTGGACTTGCCACACCCCGAGGGACCGACGAGCACCATGAACTCGCCGTCACCGATGTCCAGGTCCAGACCGTCCACTGCTGGAGTCTTCGCGCCAGGGTAGACGCGGGTCGCATTGTCGAAACGCACGGTGGCCACGAGAGTCACCCCTTCACCGGCGGAACGCGCCGGACGATCCGTCGCAAAGGTCGCCTCATCTTCTCCCGCGGCGGGTCCGATTGCAACCATGCGTTCGTTGAAGCGTCGCGTTGGTCTCCTGCATCTCGGCTCGTGTGCGGAGCACGAAGGATTCGGCCGGTCATGCTCGATCCCTGGTCATGAGACGTTCCTGGAGTGCACAATAATCGATCGCACTGATCTTGGTGCCGAGTCCGACGGCTAAGGCGCCGGCATCCAGCCAGGTGTCGATGTCGTCGATGGCGAGGCCGCCAGTTGGGATGAATGCCATGTCCGGGAACGGGCCACGCAGGGTGGTCAGTCCGCGCGGACCGATCAGGCTTGCCGGAAACAGCTTGACGACCCCTATCCCCAGCGCGCGGGTCGTCATGATCTCCGTTGGAGTCAGGACCCCCGGTATGACGAGGCATCCCGTCGACAGCATGGCTTCGATGAGTGCCGGCGGGCTGCCGGGGGAGACGAGGAACTCCGCGCCCGAGTCGGCGGCCGAGCGAGCCTCATCGGCCGTACCGATCGTGCCTGCCCCGACCTGGACGTCGCTCGGTGCCTCGGCTCTGAGTGTGCTGATGACACCAGCGGCCCCGGGTGTCGTGTAGGTGACCTCGATGACACCTGCGCCTGACTCGATGAGGGCGCGGGCCGCCTCGAGGGCCGCGCCGCGGCTCGACGACCGGATGACGACGACGACCTTGTGTTCACCGATCCGAGCGAGCACGTCGGAGGTCGACGGATGGGGCGGGGTTGTCATCGGTCGTCGATTTCGGATGTCACCGATCGGCTTGCGGCATGTCGTTGAATGCCGGCCGGGCTGTCGCCGCGGCTGGCGACGGCGTGCGCGGCACAGTGCTCAGCACGATCGAGGCGAGCGGTCAACGAAGTTCCCTCGAGCCATCCGGAGAGGTAACCGGCGACAAAGGCATCGCCCGCACCGGTCGGGTCCACGACGTCGACGGCGCGCGCGTCGACCTTGGCGACCTCGCCACGCATGACCGCGAAGCCGCCTCGAGCGTCGTGGGCGACGATCACCTCCGCCTGCATTGTGGGCAGCAGTGCCTGGAGCATCGCCGGGTCGGTGGTCGAGAACAGGAGCTCGGCCTCCGATCTGGACATGAACAGTGTGTCCGCCGCCCGTGCCAGGGGTGCGAGCAGCGCAACGGCATCTCGGTCACGGAGGAGGCGACGACGCAGATTGACGTCGAACGAGACGTGGACGCCACGCGCACGCGCCTCGGCGATGAGTCCGGACACGAGATCGTGACCGGCGGCGGAGATCAGGGCGGTGATCCCCGTCAGGTGCAGGATGCGGCCGGACAGCAGGTGCTCCACGTCGACGTCGGAGTACGTCAGGCGGTTCGCAGCCGAGGAGTCGCGGTACGGGTAGTTGCGCAGACCCTCGAGCGGGACCAGTTCCTTGAAGTAGACGCCGGTGGGCATCGATGCGGACACGATCACCCGGGAGACGTCGATGCCCTCGCCGCGCAGGGTTCGTACTCCCTCGCGACCGAACGGGTCGTCGCCGACGGCGCCGGCCCATGCGACGTGGTGCCCAAGCCGGACCAGATCCCTTGCAACGTTGACCTCCGCGCCACCGATGGACTTCTCCAGCAATGCTGACGACTCCAGCGGGGCGCGCAGGTCGAACGGCGCAATCACCGCAAGCAGCTCGCCGACCGTCGCGACATCAAGGCGGTCAGACATCGAACAATCCGTTGCCCGGGGCATATCGGGCAAGAGCATCAGGGTCGAACCGGACTCCGAGTCCGGGTCCTGTCGGTACCGGAAGCATGCCGTCGTCGTCGAGGCTGAAGCCACCCGCGACGATGTCATCGATGTACGCGGAGCCGGTCTTGTACTCCACCAGTTTCGTCCCGGGCAGCGACGACGCGAGATGCAGGTCGGCCAGCAGGCCGACCGCTGTGTTCCATCCATGTGGGATGAACTGGGTTCCGAACTCCTCCGCCAGCCACGCGATCCGGCGCGACTCGCTGAGCCCGCCCGCCTTGGTCGTGTCGGGCTGGATGATGTCGAACGCGCCGGCCGACAAGAACCGCAGGAAGTCCTGCCGCCGAGTGAGGACTTCCCCGCCGGCGATCGGCACGCTGGACGTACGCCGAAGTTGGACGAACCCGTCGAGGTCGTCGGGCCTGAGTGCCTCCTCGAACCATGCGACGTCGTACGCTGCAAGCATGTCCGCGGAGCGTGCGGCCCACTTGAAACCATTGGTCCAGAACGCGCCCGAGCCACCGGCGTCCACAGCGAGCAGCGCGTCTGGTCCGATCGCCTCGCGGGCGGTCCGTACGGCGGCTTCGTCGTCGGCGTCGCCGACCCGGCCGAAGCCGCCCCAGCCGATCTTGAACGCGGTGAACCCCTGCGCCGCGAGCTTTCCGAGGTTGTCCGCAAGCATCGTTGGGGTGTCCTCGATGAGCACCGATGCGTACGGCTGGACGCGGTCGCGGTAGCGACCGCCGAGCAGGGTCCCGACCGGAAGTCCCGTAGCCTGACCGAGAATGTCCCAGAGCGCGATGTCGATCCCGCTGATGGCGTGTGTGACCGCGCCACCGCGGCCGAGCCAAAACGTGTTCTCGTGCATCAACTGGCTCACTCGATCGGGCTCGCGCGGGTCGGCACCGACGCAGATCGGCTTCAACAGGTCGAGCGCCGCACGAACGAGAGCCTCGCTCGAGAAGACGCTGCCGACGCCGATGAAGTCTTCGTCGGTGTGGACGGTGATCAGTGTGTGAACGACATCCCCCGCGTGCAGCTCGAGCGTCCAGCCGCCCTTGGGTGTGGCGCCCCGCAGGCCAGCTGCCCGGACGTCCGTGATCTTCATGGCGTACGCCCTTTCTCGACGTCGATGACGACAGCCTCGTTGGCGTCAAGGGATGATTTGGACCCGACGGCCTCTCCTGCGGTTCTGGCGGTTGTGGAGATGACAACCGTCCCGGCGGGTAGGTTGACGGGTGCGGGAGCGTCAGTCAGGTTGAGCGCCACGATCTTGCGGTCGTCCTCGTGCCGACGGACGTATGCGAGGACGGCGGCCGGGGTCGAATTGTCGCAGACGAACTCGATCTCTCCTCCGTGCAGCGCTTTGCTCGCGCGTCTCAGTCGCAGGAGCTCGCGGTACAGCGACAAGAATGAGGCCGGATCGACCAGCTGATGCTCGACGTTGATCTCGTCGAGGTTGTGCGCCGCGGGCAGCCACAGCCTGGATTCGTCGGCTGTCGAGAAACCACCGTTCACTCCATCGTTCCATGGCATCGGAGTGCGGGTTGGGTCGCGTGTCACTCCGCCGGTTGCGCGGGCGAAGTGGTCGCGCTGCCGCTCGAGGGCGACGGGCTGGTCGGTCAGCCCCAGTTCGTCCCCGTAGAGGAAGCACGGCGTCGCCGCCAGCGTCAGCAGGAGGACCGCTGCCACTCGTGCCTGGGCCGGACCGAGCCGGGTTGCGAGTCGTACCCGGTCGTGGTTGCCGAGGGCGACGATCGGCCAGCCGCCGTCGGGCAGGGAGGCGTAGAGCCCTTCGAGTTCGGCACGCAGCAGGCCGGCGCGCCACGGCGTCTCGAGGAGTCGGAAGGGGAACGGTAGGTGCATCCCGTCCATCGCGGAGCCGTAGTACACGGCCCACTCGTCCCATGACATCGCCTCGATCTCGGCAATCGTCACAGCGTCCGGGTACTCGTCAACGACGGCACGGATCTGCGCGAGCGTGCCCTGAGTGTCGGGGTGCCGCCGGTCATAGAGATGGAGCTGGGTCCCGAAGTCGGGATGCTGCAGATCGAACACGTTGTCGTTGCCGTCCGGTGCATGCGGATTGTCACGAAACTCGGGGTCCTTCATCAGCATGTGCGCGACGTCGATCCGGACCCCGTCGACTCCACGATCGAGCCAGAACCGCAGCACGTCGAGCAGGGCCCTGCGGACCTCTGAGTTGCGCCAGTTGAGGTCGGGTTGTTCCTTGAGGTGCGAGTGCAGGTAGTACTGCCCGGTCTGGTCGTCCCACTCCCAAACCGAGCCGCCTGCCTCGCTCGTCCAGTTGTTGGGTACGCCGCCGCCAAAGGCGGGATCCCGCCAGACGTACCAGTCGCGCTTCGGGCTCGTCCGCGTTGACCGTGACTCGACGAACCATGGATGCTGGTCGGAGGTGTGGTTGGGAATGTAGTCGACGATGATCCTGAGATCGCGCGCATGTGCCTCCGCGACAAGGTGATCGAACGTCTCGAGCGTGCCGAACGTCGGTTCGACGTCGGTGTAGTCAGACACATCAAAGCCCTGGTCGAGCAACGGTGACCGGTAGAACGGTCCCGTCCAGATCGCGTCGATGCCGAGCGTCGAACCGAGATAGTCGAGCGACCCGATAAGTCCTTCGAGGTCGCCGATTCCGTCGCCGTTGCCGTCGCGCAGGCTCGGCAGATGGTTCTCGTAGATGACGGCGCCTCGCCACCACGCCACCTTCGCCTCCGCGCCGCGCTCTGCGGCCGTCGTGTCGGTGGTCAATCGGGGGTTGGACACGGCGTCGGCTCCTCGGTAGGTCGCACAGCGCACGCTTTCGCGACGACGTACTGCATGTTCGGCCTCGTTTTCTGTGGTTCGTACGATTCAGCCCTTGGAGGCGCCCGCGAGCATCCCTCGGATGAAGTGCTTCTGCATCGCAATGAAGACGACCATAGGGACGATCATCGAGAGCATCGCGGCGGAAGTGAGGACCTCCCAACCGTTGCCGCGGGACGCGACGAGCCCGCTGACTGCAACGGTCATCGGGGCCACGTCTCGGAAGCCGCCGAGGAAGATCAGCGCGGTGAGCAGGTCGTTCCACGTCCAGACGAACTCGAAGATCGCGAGCGATGCGAGAGCTGGCCGGCAGATCGGCAGCACGATCGAGAAGAAGATCTGGCTCTTGGTTGCCCCGTCCATCTCGGCGGCCTCGAACAGCTCTCGGGGAACTGCCGCGAAGAAGTTGTGCAGCAGGTAGACCGCGAACGAGACTCCATACCCGAGGTGGACGATCCACAGCCCGAGGAAACTTCCCGTCAGCCCGAGGTGATTGAAGACGCGCAGGAGCGGGACCATCGTGATCTGAACGGGGACGATCAACAGGGCGACGATGGTCAGCAGCAGCCCGCTGCGGAACCGGAACCGCATGCACGCCAGCGCGTACGCCGCCGCGGAGCTGACAGCAACCGTCAAGAGGGTCGCAGGCACGACGATCGCGAGGCTGTTGAACAGGCTGAGCATCATGCCGTCGTGGTCGAGGACCTGGCGGTAGTTGTCGAGGGTGTAGTCGCCGGGGAGTGCGAAGGAGTGCCACCAGCCCGTCGACAGGACGGCAGGCGCCGGTCTGAAGGAGCTCACGAGCAGACCCAGAAGCGGGACCAGCCAGATCGCGGTGATGCAGACCACGACGAGGTGGACGAGGAGTCGTTGCAACCGAGGTCGTCGGACCGACACCACCACCGGCCGCGTTGCCTGCGTCGAACGCACGTCCGGCAGATGGGTTGTCGTCACCTCCGTCACGCCTTCTGGCTCTCGCGTCGGAACTGGTGGAGGTTGAAGACCATGATGGGTACGACGAGGACCATCAGGATGGTGGCAACCGCGCCGGCGACACCGTTGTCCTTTGCGGTGAACAGATCGCGGTACATCACCGTCGACAGCACGTCTGTTCCGTACCTTCCGTTGGTCATCACGTAGACGATGTCGAACGCCTTGAGGGCGATCACGGTCATCGTCGTCATCACCACGACGACAGTCGGGACCAAGAACGGGAGCGTGACGTGGCGGAAGACCTTCCATTCCGAGGCACCGTCGAGGCGAGCTGCCTCCTGAAGCTCTTCGGGGATGGCGCGGAGGGCCGCCGCGAAGATGATCATCGCAAAGCCGGCCTGTGTCCAAAGGGTTGCACCGATGAGCGCGTAGTTGTTGGTCGCCTCGTTGATGATCCAGGCGATCGGGTCGGTGCCAGGGACGGTGGTGATGATGGCGTTCAGCGTTCCCGTCTGGTTCGCCGTCGGAGGCTGGTAGTCGTACATGAAGGTCCAGATCACCCCCGCGGCAACAGCGGAGATCGCGATCGGGAGGAACAGGGCAGCCTTGACAAGCGCGCCGTACGCGACGCGGTCGACGAGAACCGCGATCGTCAAGCCGACCAGGACCGACAGCGACGGAAGCAGAACGACCCACAGCGCGGTGTTGCGCAAGGCGATCTGGGTGACCGGGTTCGACAGTGTGGAGGTGTAGTTGTCGAGGCCGACGAACGCCGTCCCGTTGGAGTTGAGGAGGCTGAGGACGACGGTCGAGATGGCAGGGAAGACGAGGACGAGTCCGACGGCGACTAAGGCCGGTCCGACGAACAGCCACGGGACGAGCCGTCGGGCCCAGGCCTGCGGCAGTCGGTTCAGTGCTCGGTCGCCGAGGCGAAGATACCCCACCGTGGCAACCGCGATCGCCACGGAGGCGAGGACGAGGAGCTGGATTCGGTCAGCAATCATCCGGTTCGGGTCACGCTGCCCTTCTCACGACCGCTCCGAGATATCGCCTCACCGGGTGGCCTCGACTTTTGCGAGGATTGCGTCGAGATCACCGGGATTCTTCGTGTAGTCCAGCCCGGCTTGCCAGAACGCATCGACCTCGGTCTGCGGCATCAGCGAGTTACCGAGCGAGTATGTTCCCTTGGCCCGGGCGAGGACTCCGCTGGCCTTCTTCAGGAAGGGGTCCCGATAGATCGCCTGGTCGACATTCTTGTTGGGTGACAGCCACCGTCCAGTGGAGGCGATGAGGGTCCCCGCTTCACGGGTGGCGAGGTACTTGACCAGCGCGACGGACTGCGGAGTCTGGTTGATCATGCCGACGATCTCGCCGGAGACGGACCGGATGGCGGGGTAGTCGGGGTTGAAGTCGGGAGCAGGAAAGAAGTCCAGATCCTTTGCCGGTTGGAGGTTGGGGAACCCGTCGGTGATGATGCCGCCCATGAACGTGGCCTGTTGCAGCAGGTAGCAGCCGGGCGAGCTCGCGAACATCGGGTTCGCAGCCTTGGCGAAGTTGGTGCTGAGGGCGGTGGTGGTGCCGCCGTAGACCATCCCGTCGGACACCATGCCACCGTACGTCTCGAACGCCTTCTTGACTTCAGGTGACGTCCACGGCTCCTTGCCTTCTTGCCAACGCTTGTGGAACGCCGGCCCGGCCTCGTGCAGCAAGATCTCGTCGATCCAGTCGGCCGCGGGCCACCCGCTCGCGGCACCGCTCTCCAGACCGACGCACCATGGGGTCGTGCCGGAACGGGCTGTCTGCTTGGCCCACGCCTGGAGCTGCGCCCAGCTCTTCGGGGCCGTCGGCCCCTTGTACGTCTGCGGGTCGTACCAGATCAGGCCACCAAGGTCGACCGTGTCGAAGATGCCGAACACCTGACCGTTGACAGACGCGGTGTCCAACAGGCTCTTGGAGAAGTTGGCGTCGAGCAGGTCGCTGCCGACGACCTTGCGCAGGTCGACGAGTTCGCCCTTTTCGGCAAACCCAGACATCTCCCCGATCGCCGGCGTCGAGACGACGTCAGGGGGGTTGCCACCGTCGACCTGGGTCTGGAGGACGGCAGCGAAGTCTCGGGTGCCTTCGTACTGGACGTCGACGCCGGTCGCCTTCTCGAATGGTGCCAGCACGGTCTTGAACGCGTCGAGCTCCGGCCCCCCCAACACGCCGAGCATCGTCACCTTTCCACCGACTTTCTTGCCGCCGGCTGCCTGGAGCGCTGCGGCTTCTGCGGCATCGACCACCGATGCGGGTGCCGTGGGCTTCTCCCGCTTCAGCGAGTCGCTGCTGCTGCATGCCGTAACCACGAGGCAGGCCGACACGAGAGCGAGGGCGCCTGAACGGACCTTCATGCCTACTCCTTGAGAAGGATCGCGCCGGATGTTCGAGACGCGCAACGATGGTGCGGTTCCTCAACGTAACAGCCATGAGGTCGATTGTCGACAATCGACCTCATGCTAAGGTCTTCGTATGCCGCTTCCGCGCCGGGTCCGAGCGCCTTCATGACCGAGCTCGGTCTCCGTCGGGTGCCGACCCAGTCGCGCCGCGAGCACGTCGTCGAGATCCTGCGTGAGGCGATCACGAGTGGACGGCTCACGCCGGGTGACCGACTGGTCGAAATCGACCTCGCCAAGGAGCTCGGGACGAGCCGTGCTCCCGTTCGCGAGGCTCTTCGGCAGCTCGAGCAGGAAGGCCTCGTCGTCTCGTACCCTTACCGCGGCAGCGAGGTCCTAGGCGTTTCGCAGGACGAGATCGAGCAGGTCCTCGTGCCCATCCGGATAACGCTCGAGCGGTTCGCATTCGCCCAGGCGATCACCAGGCTGGTCGATGAGGACTTCAGGGAGCTCCGGGCGCTCGTCGCCGAGATGGAGAGCGCCGCGCAAGCGGGTGCGACCGACCGTCTTGCCGATGCGGACATCCGGTTCCATGAGCTGATCGTCATCCGCTCCGAGCAGCGGCACTGCCTTCAGGTCTGGAAGACGATCCAGCCGCGGGTTCGCGCGTACTTCCGCCGTGATGCTCCCGCGCACGACGACCCGACGTCTGTCGCGGCCCAGCACCAGCAGCTCCTCGACGTACTTCAGGCCGGCGACACGGCCGCTGCCCTCGAGGCTATCGACCGCCACATCCATATCCACCTCGCGCCGAAGGCCGCAGTCGATGCGCAATGAGCCGGTGGTCGTCACTGGCGGCGGCTCCGGCATCGGTCGCGCGGTTGCGTTGGCCTGTGCACACCGCGGGGCAAAGCTTGCCGTCGTCGACATCGACGCAGACGCCGCGGCTGCCGTCGCCAATGATGCTCGCGCTGCCGGCGCTCCTGTCGTCGTCCACGTCCGGTGCGATGTGTCGTCGGAACGATCGGTGGGCGAAGTGTACGACCAAGCGAGCGCGGTCATCGGCGTGCCGAGCCGGATCTTTGCCAACGCGGGCATCGAGGTCAACTCACCCGTGCACGAGTTCGAGCTCGAGTCGTGGCGTCGGGTCCTCGACGTCAACCTGGTTGGGACTTTCCTGACCTGTCGCGAGGGCCTGCGCCGTCTGATGGAGGCCGGCTCGAACGGATCGATCGTCTGCACCTCGTCCCCATCCGCCTTCGTCGGGTTCGCCGGCGGAGGCAACAGCGCCTACGCCGCATCGAAGGGTGGAGTTTCGGCGTTCGTACGCTCTGCCGCCCTCGATTACGCCCCGCACGGGATCCGCGTGAACGCGATCGTCCCGGGCGCAACGGACACGCCGATGCTCGTCTGCGGCGTGACCGAAAACGAGCGCTGCAGTGAGCTCAACCAGATCCGGAGCTCCGCTCGCGTCCAGATCCCCCTCGGGCGCCTCGGCCGGCCAGAGGAGATCGCAGCCGCCGTGGTCTGGCTGTTGTCGGACGACTCGTCCTACGTGACGGGATCGAACCTTGTGTGCGACGGCGGTCTGACGGCCAAAAGCGCCAACACCTTCTGAGCGCCAAGACCTTCTACGCGGTGGCGTTCTGGACGATCTGGCCCCTTCTCCCTGCGCGTGCCCGCTGGCCGCGCAAACCACCAGCGGATCAATGATCTGCGCGGCCCCGCCAAGTTCCGGTTGGGATCGACTACGGCCTGGTTCTCCACAGTGACGTTCCGATCGTGGTCCAGCACACTCGACTGGACACGAGGCAATCGGCCAACGCGTTGATGTCGACCATCGCCTTCCACGCGGGGTGAAACCCGGTTGGCCTGACGACGTCAACCGAGCGTTCCGGTCACCGCGGCGCTCGAGCACCCCGCAGCTACCGGTCGTCTTCTCGGTCGAGCCAGGCGCGGACCGACTCGTCGTGCTCGCCGAGCAGCGGAGGCGGCAGGTGGTGCTCGCGGCCGCCGGCGTACGGCAGGTCGTCGAAGCGCAACGGGGGCCCCGGCAGCTCGACGATGCCGAGTGTCGGATGGTCCACCTCGACGACGAGTCCCTGCGACCTGGTCTGGTCCCAGCCGTACACGTCGTCCATGCTGCGCACCCTTCCCGCCGGTACGCCGGCCCGGTCGAGCTCGCGGAGCCAGTGGTCGGCTCCGTGCCGTCTGAGCATGGCCTCGATCTCGGCGGTCATCTCGTCCCGGTTGGCGACGCGCCTCGCGTTGGTCGCGAAGCGTTCGTCGTCGGCCGAGAGGCCGACGAGCGGCGCGAATCCCTGCCACAGCCCCTCGCTGCCGCAGGCAACCTGCACCGGGGCGTCCGCGGTGCGAAACAGCCCGTACGGTGCGATGGACGGATGGAAGTTGCCCATCGCGACCGGGACCTGGCGGCCGACGGTCCACATCGTCCCCTGGTAGGCATGCGTGCCGACGATCGCAGCGAGCAGGCTCGTCCGCACCACTCGACCACGTCCGGTTCGTACCCGTTCGTGCAACGCGGCGAGGATGCCGTATGCGGCATACATCCCGGCGAGCAGGTCGCCGGCGGGGAGCCCGACCTTGGTCGGATGCTCCGGGTCCGGGCCGGTGATCGACATCAGGCCGGCCTCGCCCTGCGCGATCTGGTCGTACCCGGCGCGACCGCCGTCGGGCCCGTCGTGCCCGAAACCGGTGATCGAGCAGATCACCAACCGTGGGTTGACCGCGTGCATCGCACCGACGGAGAACCCCAACCGGTCGAGCACACCAGGCCTGAAGTTCTCGATCAGGACGTCGGACTTGGCGACCAGCCGGCGCAGGAAGGCCTTGCCCGCTTCAGACTTGAGGTCAGCGGTCACAGACTCCTTGTTGCGGTTCGCACCCATGAAGTACGTCGACTGCGGCTCGTCCTCGGGGCCGACGAACGGTGGACCCCATCCTCTGCTGTCGTCACCACCGACAGGCGTCTCGACCTTGATGACACGTGCTCCCAGGTCGCCGAGCATCATCGCCGCATGCGGACCCGCGAGCGCCCGGGTCAGGTCGACGACGACGATGTCTTCGAGGGATCCGGCCACCGGCGACTCCTTCGGGATCGGGGGCTCGCCCCGCAACCTACCGGACCGGCGCGGCTGGGAGCACCACCACGAACTCCGCCCCGCCGCCCGGCGCGGTGTCCGCCGGCCGGAGCGAGATCGTGCCTCCGTGTCGGTCAGCGATCGCCCGGGCGATGGACAGACCCAGCCCCGTACCGCTCGCACCTCGGACGCGCGCCCCGTCCACCTGGGCGAAGCGCTCGAAGACACGGTCGCGGTGCCCGATCGGAATCCCCGGCCCGTCGTCGCTGACGGTCATTGTCACCTCCGTCGGGCCCTCCGAGACGGCGATCGCCACTCGCGAGCGGGCATGTGACACGGCATTCTCCACGACGTTGCGCACGAGTCGAGAGAGCTCATCTCGGCTGCCCCGTGTTGCTGCACCCGAGACCCCGCGGGTGTCGAGCATGACACGGCCCTGCAACGGCATCCGGGCGACCTCCTCGAGCACGACGACGTCGAGGTCGACGGGGTCGCTGCGCGGCTCTCGGTGCATGGCATCCTCGCGGGCGAGGAAGAGCAGGTCAGCAACGAGACGCTCCATCCGGTCGCTGTCCACCAGCAGATCCGCCGCCAAGGATGACCAGTCGACGCCGTCGGGATGTGCGAGTGCCACTTCGAGCTGGGTGCGAAACGCTGCCAGTGGACTCTGCAGCTCGTGCGAGGCGTCCGCGACGAACTCCCGCTGGTTGATGCTTGATGCCTCCAGCCGGTCCAACATGTCGTTCATGGTGCCCGCCAACCTGCCGACCTCGTCGCCTTCGTGCGGCACCGGTACCCGGCGGTTCAGCTCGGTGTCGGTGATCGTCGCCACCTCGGCACGGATGTCCTCGACCGGTTTGAGGGTCCGGCCGATCATGACGTACATGCTCAGAGCCAGCAGAACAACCATCAGCGGTATGCCGATCAACAGGGCGCGGCGCAGGGTCGACACCGCCTCGGAGACGGACTCGGGGCTCGCACCGACGAGCACCGCGACCGGCCCCGAGGGGCTCTTCACCCGCATCACCCAAACCCGATAGATCTCGGTCTCGGTGTCGTCCGGCACGCCACGAAGGGTGAGCACACGAGCCCTTGTGTTCCGCGGCACCGCCGGCAGGATCGGACCCTTTCCCACCAGACCTGACGACGCCGCGAGCACGCGCCCAGACCCGAGGAATACTTGTCCGACCGAGTTTTCACCGATGTCGGTGACCAGGCGCGGCAGCGAGCCTGTTCTCGCCTGGTCGGCGAGCTCGGTGAGCCGGGAGCGGGAGAGGTCGTCGCGGTTACTGGTGAGGGAATGATCGAGAGTCGCGATCAGCCCGGCAGCCCCGGCAACGAGCGTCACACCCACGACCAACGAGGCGATCAAGGTCGTGCGGGCCCGGACCGACCTGACCGGATTCCACCCCCGCGGCCGCGCTCTCATCTCAGCCACCGTCCGCGTCGAGCCGGTAACCCACGAGGCGAACGGTCTGCAAGGCCTTGCGGCCGAACGGCTCGTCGATCCTGAGCCGCAGCTGGCGTACGTAGACCTCGACGATGTTCGGGTCACCCTCGAACGCGAAATCCCACACGTGCTCGAGGATCTGCGCCTTCGACACGACGTCACCCGACCGCCGGATCAGGAACTCCAGCAGCGCGAACTGGCGTGGGGTCAGCTCGATCGGCGCCCCCGCCCTCGACACAAGATGCGCGGCCGGGTCCAGCCGAAGGTCTCCGGCTACGAGCACACTCGGACGCTCACTGGTACCTCGACGCAACAGAGCCCGGATTCGGGCCAGCAGGACGACGTAAGAAAACGGTTTCGACAGGAAGTCGTCGGCGCCGGTGTCGAGCGCCCGGGCCTGGTCGCCGCTGCCGGCCTTCGCGGTCAGCATGAGGATGGGCGTCCAGTCGCCGACTTCGCGGAGCTGGGCGCAGAGCTCGTAACCGTTGAGCCCCGGCAGCATGATGTCCAGCACCATGGCGTCGTACGAGTTCTCCTG
>JBBSHE010000003.1:0-120662 GCA_038253325.1 Propionibacteriales bacterium | reverse complement strand
GGGGCCGCCCCCCCGACCCCCCCGCCGGCGACGGGTACCGCCGCCTGACCTCGGCGAGGCCAGGCGTACCGCGGCGAGGCCAGCCGTGCGGAAGGCGTACGTCGGCGAGGCCAGCCGTGCGGAAGGCGCACCTCGGCGACGTCGACGGGTACCGAAGGCGTACCTCGGCGAGGCCAGGCGTACCTCGGCGAGGCCAGGCGTGCGGAAGGCGTACGTCGGCGAGGTCGAGAGAGGGGCGAGTCTCAGCCCTGCCTGATGTCGACGATGGGGAGTCGCAACGCGCCAGACGCATCGTCGGGTACGACCGGCCGGACGGGCCGGATCGCTGCCACCGGGCGGTACGCCTCCCCGGGCGCCGGTCGCGGGTCGACCTCACCCTTGTTCGGCCACAATGCCATCGCCCGCTCGGCCTGTGCGGTGATGGTGAGGGCGGGGTTGACGCCGAGGTTCGCCGAGATCGCCGATCCGTCGACGACGTGCAGGCCCGGGTAGCCGTACACCCGGTGAAAGGGGTCGACGACTCCCGTCGCCGCCGAGTCGCCGATCGTGCACCCGCCGATGAAGTGCGCGGTGAGCGGCCGGTTGAAGGGCTCGCCGATGGTGCCCCCCGGAATTCCGTCGACCTGCTCGGCGATCCTCCGGGCCGCGTCGTTGGCGACCGGGATCCAGGTCGGGTTGGCGACACCGTGTCCCTGCCGCGACGTCAGCACCCGGCGGTGGCCGAGCCGCGACCGCCTCGTGAACGTCGTGATCGAGTTGTCGACGGTCTGCATGACCAGCGCGATCACGGTCCGCTCCGACCAGTGCCACAGGTCGTAGAGCCGCAGGGCGTCACCTCCCTGCCGCCGTAGCTCCGTCAGCCAGACCCGCCAGCGTGGCCGGTCGCCGAGGTCGTCGGTGAGCACGGTCTGAAGCAGGCTCATCGCGTTGCTGCCCCGGCCATACCGCACCGGCTCGATGTGCGTGAGGTCGTCGGGGTGCCACGAAGACGTGATCGCGACTCCGCGGCTGTAGTCGACATCGCATCGCCTGGCAACCGCGCCGAGGATCGACTCGGAGTTCGTCCTGGTGCGGACGCCGAGCCGGTCCGACAAGCGGGGCAGGAACCCCTCGTCACGCATCCGGTGCAGGAGCCGTTGCGTACCGAGCGCCGACGCGGCCAGCACGACGTGCTCTGCGGTGAACGTTCGGCCGCGTCGGCCTCGCAGCTTTGCCTTGGTGGGCCGCGTCGCGACCCGGTAGCCGCCGCCCGGCAGCTCCGACACCTCGGTCACGGTGGTCAGCGGACGTACCTCGGCGCCGGCCCGCTCGGCGAGATGGAGGTAGTTCTTGGGCAGGGTGTTCTTGGCGTTGTGCCGGCAGCCCGTCATGCACTCGCCACACTCGACGCAGCCCCGCCGTTCGGGGCCCCGTCCGCCGAAGTACGGGTCGGCGACTGTCCTACCCGGTCCGCCGAAGAAGACGCCGACCGGCGCACGGTGGAACGTCTCGCCGACGCCCATGTCGTGGGCGACCTTGACCATCACCTCGTCACTCGGCGTCATCGTCGGGTTCGTCTGGACGCCGAGCATCCGTTTGGCCTGGTCGTAGTACGGCGCCAGCTCGGTACGCCAGTCGGTGATGTGGCACCAGGACGGGTCGCGGAAGAACGCGTCGGGCGGCTCGTACAGCGTATTCGCGTATACCAGGGACCCGCCGCCGACGCCCGCGCCCGACAGGATCAGGCAGTCCTTGAGAACGTCGATGCGCTGGATCCCGTAACAACCGACCGCCGGCGCGAACAGGAAGCGCCGCACATCCCACGACGTCCTCGGGTAGCTCGACTCGTCGAACCGGGCGCCGGCCTCGAGCACACCGACCCGGTATCCCTTCTCCGTCAGCCGCAGCGCTGCCACGGAGCCGCCGAACCCGGAGCCGATCACGACCACGTCGAAGTCGTACGCCCCGGGCGCACTGCCTTCCGTCACGGGCGCCGGGCCCGCTTCAACAGCCGGAGGACCGACGTCATCAGCTTCTCGTAGCGTTCCTCGGACACGAACCTCGGTGCGGCAATCGGCAGCACCCGCTGAGTCACGATGGACTGCGCCTCGGTGTAGCGCAGAACGCCGTCCGACCCCTGGCGCCGGCCCAGCCCAGAGTCACGCATCCCGCCCATCGGGGTCGCGACCGATCCGAACGACGCGGCGTAGCCCTCGTTGATGTTGACCGTGCCGCACTCGAGCCGGGCAGCCAGCGAACGCCCGCGGCGCGCGTCTCGGGTGAAGATGGACCCGTTGAGACCGTACGCACCGTCGTTGGCCCGGGCGACCGCGTCGGCCTCGTCGTTGAATCGGTAGACAGCGACCACCGGTCCGAACGTCTCGTCGGCGAAGCACGTCATCTCAGGGCGTACCCCGCTCAGCACCGTCGGTGCGTAGAAGAGCGGTCCGACGTCGGGACGCGCGTGCCCCCCGGTGAGGACACGCGCACCTTTGACCCGCGCGTCCTCGACATGACGTGTCACGGTTTCCAGCTGAGCAGACGAGATCAGCGATCCCATGTCGCCGTCGAAGCCGAGGCCGGCCGACAACCGGATGCCGTTGACACGCCGGAGGAACGCGTCGATGAACCGGTCGTAGACCTGGTCGGCGACGAAGAGGCGTTCGATCGAGACGCACAGCTGACCCGCTGACGAAAAACATGCCCGGACCGCACCGTCGGCCGCCCGACCGACGTCTGCGTCAGCGAGCACGAGCATCGGGTTCTTGCCACCCAGCTCGAGCGAGCAACCGATCAGCCGCTTGGCTGCGCGTTCGGCAACGGTCCGTCCGGTGGCGGTCGAGCCGGTGAAGCAGACGTAGTCGGCGACATCGATGACCGCCGGTCCGACCACCGGCCCGGGGCCGTACACGACCTGCCACGTCCCGGGCGGCAGCCCGGCCTCTTCGAGCAGCTCGAGCCCGCGCAACGCGGTGAGCGGGGTCTGCGCGTCCGGCTTGAGCACGACGGCGTTCCCGGCCAGCAGCGCGGGGAGCCCGTCGGCGATCGCCATCGTCAGCGGGTAGTTCCACGGCGAGATGATCCCGACGACACCCTTCGGTCTGCGATGGACCTCGGCCCGGGTGAGGACGGGAAATATCCCCGGCGCTCGACGAGCTCCGAGGTGTTGCCAGGCCGTACGCGCGTAGTACCGCGCGGTCATCGCGAGGTGGGCGACCTCCTCGAAGCCGTGCTTTCGGACCTTGCCGGACTCCCAGCAGATCAGGTCCAGCAGCTCCGACTGCCGGTCGAGAACGAGGTCGTGGAAGTTCGACAGGATGTCGGCGCGCAGCGACAGGGGCACTTTCGCCCAGGATCGCTGTGCGGCGCGCGCGCCGTCGGCGGCGGTCCGCACATCTGCCGTCGACGACACGGGGAGGTTCGCGATCGGCTCCAGGGTGAACGGGGCGTACGTCGTGGTCTGTTCGGCGGTGGTGGCAACGATGCGCCGAGTCAGTCTTGCGGTCCGCGCGGGGTCGAGCACGAACACCGGCGTCAGGTCGCCGGGAACCCCGGGAGCCGTCGACACGGGGGCACCGGCGTGCTCAGGAACCCCGGGCACAGGGATCCCGGGCTCAGGGATCCCGGGATCAGGGCCCTCGGCGTGCTCAGGGACCTCGGCGTGCTCGAGGACCTCGGCATGCTCAGGGACCCGGCGGCGCTCGGTCATGCGCACGAGCCTACGACCCGGTGACGACGCGCCCCGAGCAGTCGCGCGCCTGGGTCGGTCAACCGGGCCCGAAACGTCGGAGCACCGTCACGTGGTCAGGCTCGAGCTCGTCGAGCGAGGTGACGCCGACGAGCCGCATCGTACGCCGGAGCTGTGTCCGGAGGATCTCGATTGCCCGGTCGACACCGTCCCGCCCTCCGGCCATCAACCCGTAGAGGTACGCGCGTCCCACCATCGTGAACCGCGCACCCAAGGCGACCGCGGCGACGATGTCCGCACCATTCATGATCCCTGTGTCGAGATGCACCTCGACGTCGCGCCCGACCTCACGCACCACGTCGGGCAGCAGGTGGAGAGGGACCGGTGCCCGGTCGAGCTGGCGGCCGCCATGGTTGGACAACGTGATGGCGTCGACGCCGAGCTCGGCGACCCGGTACGCGTCGGCGACCGACTGGATCCCCTTGACGACGAACTTCCCGGGCCACTGCTCCCGGATCCAGGCCAGGTCCTCGAATGTCACCGTCGGGTCGAACATCGCGTCGATCAGCTCTGCAACCGTCCCGGACCAACGGTCGAGCGTCGCGAACGCCAACGGCTCCGTCGTGAGGAGGTTGAACCACCACGCCGGCCGGACCGCCGCATCGAGCACCGTCTTCAGGTTCAGCGTCGGCGGGATCGCCATCCCGTTGCGTACGTCGCGCAGCCTGGCACCAGCGACCGGGACGTCGACCGTCACCAGCAGCGTGTCGAATCCGGCGTTTGCGGCGCGTTCGACCAGCGCCATCGAGCGGTCCCGGTCCTTCCAGAGGTACAGCTGGAACCAGTGGCGACCACCAGGATCTGCGGCGGCGACGTCCTCGATCGAGGTGGTCGCCATCGTCGACAAGGCGAACGGGATACCCGCGGCGCTCGCCGCCGTGGCCCCTGCGATCTCACCCTCCGTGTGCATGAACCGGGTGAACCCGGTCGGCGCGATGCCGAACGGAAGCGAAGCGACCGTACCCAGCACGGTTGTGGACGTGTCGACCGTCGACACGTCCCTCAGGATCGACGGCCGGAACTCGAGATCGCCGAACGCCTGCCGTGCGCGGGCGAGCGATATCTCCGCCTCCGCTGCCCCGTCGGTGTAGTCGAACGCCGCCCGCGGCGTCCGGCGCCGCGCGATCGCCCGGAGATCCTCGATCGTCAGCGCCGAGGCGAGCCGACGCTGCTTTGCGCGCCAGGTCGGGCGCGCGAAGCGGACAAGAGGTGCCAGCTCGCGCGGACGGGGGAACTGACGCCGAACCACTGTGTCGCCTCCTGCACGGGTACTCCCGTCAGCAGCGTACAAGCGAGCACGCGCTTGCAGCTCCGCGCTCGGTACGACCCGGGTCCCGAGCAGCTCGGTCGATTCCGTAGACAGGTCGACGACGTCGGGTGCAGAGTTTGCCCGTGACATCGACCACGCCGCTCACCGATCCCACCATCGAAGCCGCACTCGCCGACTACGGCAGCAAGACCGTCGCGGTCGAGCCAGGTGGAGTGGAGCTGATCCCGCTAGAGGCGCGTCACGGGCGTCCACTCCAGCTGCTCTGGACCTGGGCTTCCCCCAACCTGGAGTTCGCGACTGTCGGCGTCGGGATCCTCGGGGTGCTGTTCTGGGGGCTGTCGTTTTGGCAGTGCATGGCCGCGATCATCATCGGGACCGGTCTCGGGGCTGCCGCCCAGGGCGTCTTGTCGACGTGGGGTCCGGAGAGCGGGTTGTGCCAGATGGTCCTCAGCCGCGCCGGCTTCGGGTTCTTCGGCAACATCCTTCCGGCCGGGTTGAACGCCGTCCTCGCGGGAATCGGCTGGTTCGCGGTCAACAGCATCAGCGGCGCCCTCGCGCTGCACGCGCTGTGGGGCTCGCTGCCCAAGCCGTTGTGCCTCGTGATCGTGGTCGCCGCCCAGCTGGTCATCGCGTTCCTGGGGCACAACCTGGTGGTGGTCTACGAACGGTTCGCCTTTCCCGTGCTGGCGCTGGTGTTCGCGGTCGGCCTGGTCGTCGTGTTGTCGAAGTCTCATCCGGGCGCGGCCGGTAGCGGCGGCCTGCCGACAACCGGCGCCTTTCTGCTCATGGTCGGGGCCTCGTTCGGGTACGCAGCCGGCTGGAACCCGTACGCCTCCGACTACACGCGCTATCTCCCACCGACGACGCCGAAGCTCCCGGTCGCGCTGTACGCCGCGCTCGGGATCTTCGTCTCATGCGTCGCCCTCGAGATCGGAGGGGCCGCGATGGTGACCGCGGCCGGAAAGGCCGCCGACATCGACCCCGGCGTCTATACCGGGCTGATGCCCGACTGGCTCGGCAAGGTGACCCTGCTGTGCATCGCGATCGGCGCCGTGGCGGCAAACGTCCTCAACATCTACTCCGGTTCCATGTCCTTCATGGCGCTGGGGATCAGGCTGCCGACGCACATCGCGCGAGCCGTCGTGGCCGCGGTGTTCGGCGTGATCGGATTCATCGTCGCACTCGCCGGACTGCACAATTCCGGTGCGAATTACGAGGCGTTCCTGCTCGTGATCGCCTACTGGATCGGCCCCTGGCTCGGCGTCGTCCTGACCGACCGGTTCCTGCGACGCGACATCGACAGGTTCGCCGTCCTCTCCGACACGAGGTATCAGAACTGGGCCGGCCCGATCGCGATGCTGCTCGGGATGGCCGTCTCCATCCTGCTGTTCTCCAACCAGGAGAAGTTCACCGCTTGGGTGCCGAAGCACCATCCAGCGTTCGGCGACATCACGTTCGAGGTCGGCTTCGTAGTCGCGGCCATCTCGTACGCGGTCCTGGTCCGGGTCATCCGGCCTCGCTCGGCGCTCGTCTTGTGACGGTCGACGCACCGGCGATGCTGACCGTCGCCGTGGAGGAGGCGCGGCTCGGTCTCGCCGAGGGGGGCATCCCGATCGGCGGCGCGCTGTTCGGGGGGGACGGGCAGCTGCTAGGGCGCGGCCACAACCGCCGGGTGCAGGACGACGACCCCACCATGCACGGAGAGACGGCAGCCTTCCGCAACGCCGGACGGCAGCCGTCGTACCGCGGCACGACGATGGTGACGACGCTGTCGCCGTGCTGGTTCTGCAGTGGGCTGATCCGCCAGTTCGGCATCTCCCGGGTCGTGATCGGTGAGGCGGAGACGTTCCACGGCGGCCACGACTGGCTTGCCGACAACGGTGTCGAGGTGATCGTGCTGGACGACGCCGAGTGCATCCAGCTGATGACCGACTTCATTGCTGCGTACCCGGCCCTGTGGAACGAGGACATCGGCGCCGGCTGACCGTACCGGCGTGGCTCGTCCCTTTCCCATGCCAGCAGGGGACACCAGCCCTTCCGGCTCAGGTCAGGGCGGCCAGCGCAGACAACCCGTCGTGAACGTCGGTGAAACGTGTCGTCAGCGGCGCGAGCCCGCAACGGATGCCGTCCGGACGCCGGAAGTCCGGAATGACACCGCCGGCAATCAGCTGCCGGCACTGCGCCTCGGCATCGGGGTGGCCGACTGTCACGTGCCCGCCGCGGCGTGCGCTGTCACGCGGCGACTGAAGCCCGAAGCCGTTCGGGGCGAGATACTCGTCGAACAGCTCGATGGCGTACTCCGTCAGCGCGACGGACTTCGCCCGGATCGCCCCGATCCCGGCGTCGATCACCATCGCTACGCTCGGTTCGATCGCAGCCATCGACAACACGCTCGGCGTTCCGGTCAGCCACGAGCGAATACCGGCCTCCGGCTCGTACCCCGCGCCCATCTCGAACATGTTGCGACGTCCCCACCATCCCCAGATCGGCTGCCGAAGCTGGTCCTGCAGCTCGGACCGAACGTATGTGAACGCGGGCGCGCCGGGTCCGCCGTTGAGGTACTTGTAGGTGCAGCCGACGGCGAGGTCGACCTCGTCGCCGGTGACGTCGATGGGTACCACGCCGACCGAGTGGCAGAGGTCCCACGCCATGACCGCGCCGACCTCGTGCACGGCCGCGGTGATGCAGGCTACGTCCGCCAACGCGGCCGACCGGTAGTCCACGTGGGAGAGCACGACGACCGCGACATCATCGTCGAGAACACCGCCGACACCGGCGATGTTCACGCCGTCGGTCCCGGATTCGGCGATCCAGCGAACCGTCAAGCCACGTTGGCGGGCGAGCGACTCGATCACGTAACGGTCCGTGGGGAAGTTGGCCTGCTCGACAACGACCGCGGTCCTACCCGGCCGGGCATCGAGCGCCGCCGAGACCGCCTTGTAGAGCGCGACGGTCGTGTTCTCCCCGACGACAACTTCGCCCGGATCGGCTCCCAGCAGGCCGACGCCGATCAGGTCGCCGATCTTGGTCGGCAGCTCGATCCAGGCGTCATCCCACGACCGGATCAACCGATCGGCCCACTCATGGTCGAGAACATGCCGGACGCGGTCTCGGGTCGCGATCGGGATCCGGCCGAGCGAGTTGCCGTCCAGATAGACCAGCGCCTCGCTCGTCCCGACGAACTCCCCGTGGTAGTGGGCCAGCACATCGTCGGCATCCAGCTCCTCAGCCTTGTCGCGTGCGGACGAGGTCATGACGCCGTCGCCTCCTTGGACGCGTCGGCCGGCTCGACAACCATCGTGTGCCGCCCGCCGAGCGATTCGGGCCGGTCCCGCTCGATCGGGTTGATTGCGCGGGCCTCGTCCACCGTGGCGACGTCGAGATCGGCGACCGCCATGCCGGTGCCAGACTCGACCCGGGCGACCCGTCTGCCCTGCGGGTCGTAGATCGCGGTGCCGCCGCCGAACTCGAGCCGGCCGCACTGGCCAACGAGACCCGCCATGACGCAGTACGTCGAGTTGTCGATCGCCCGCGCCGCGTAGTACAGGTCGCGTCGGTGCTCGCTGCCGACGACGTACGCCGACGGGCACACATAGGCGAGTGCACCGTCGTCGGCGGCGGCGCGGGCGTGCTCGGGGAAGCAACCGTCGTAGCAGATACCGAGCCCGAGCCTCCAGCCGTCGACGACAATTGTCGATCCGTCTCGGCCAGGCTCGAACACGGCTCGCTCCTCGTCCCACAGGTGCTGCTTGTCGTACGCCGGCCGGACACTCCCCTCCGGGCCGAACGCCAGCAGGGACAACGTCGGGCGCCTGGCGCCTGCACGCCGCCAGGATGCACCCGCCAGCACCAACGTCCTCGTCTCGGCGGCGGCGGCCGCGACCGGTACGACGCGTGGGTCATCCTCGACGACGTCACCGGCCGGGTCGCCCCAGCAGCCTGGGTCGTAACCGGTGAGGAACAGCTCAGGCAGCACGACCACCCGAGCCGCGCGGGCGGCGGACCGGTGGACCCATTCGGCGGCAACCACGGTGTTGTGCTCGACATCGCCCGGCACGGATTCCGCCTGGATCGCGGCGATTCGCAACGTGGACGGCTGCATGTGCTCCCTTGTCGTACCTGAGACTTCAGCGTGCCCAAAGGCTACCGGTGTCCGGTCACCACACAGCGGCTGAGGAAGTGAGCCGGATGGCGCTCGATTGCTCAGCCGCTGGCTACTGGACGACCACTTCGACGCGTTGGAACTCTTTGAGCTCGGTGTAGCCGGTGGTCGCCATCGCACGCCGGAGGGCGCCGACCAGGTTCATCGTCCCGTCGGACACGCCAGACGGACCGAACAGGATCTCGTCCAGGGTGCCCACGGCTTCGATCTCCACCCGCTCACCACGAGGCAACATTGGGTGTCGCGCCTCGGCGCCCCAGTGGAAGCCCCGACCCGGCGCCTCCCGCGCCCGGGCCAGCGGAGACCCGATCATCACTGCGTCGGCGCCGCACGCGACCGCCTTGGCGACGTCACCTGAGCGTCCGATCGAGCCGTCGGCGATCACGTGGACATAGCGCCCGCCGGACTCGTCGAGGTAGTCCCGTCGCGCGGCAGCCACATCTGCGACGGCGGTCGCCATCGGGACCGCCACGCCGAGCACCTTCGCGGTGGTGTGGGCCGCGCCACCCCCGAACCCGACCAGCACCCCGGCGGCGCCGGTCCGCATCAAGTGGAGTGCCGCCTGGTACGTCGCGCAACCGCCGACGATCACCGGGACGTCCAGTTCGTAGATGAACTGCTTAAGGTTCAGCGGCTCGGACTGCCCCGACACGTGCTCGGCGGAGACGGTCGTCCCGCGGATCACGAACAGGTCGAGCCCGGCGTCGATCACCGTCTCGGCGTACTCCTTCGTCAGCTGTGGCGACAATGCCCCGGCGACCGTGACGCCCGAGGCGCGGATCTGTTTGACCCGCTGGGCCATCAGGTCGGGCTTGATCGATTCGGAGTAGATCTCCTGAAGCTTTCGTGTCGCGTCGTCGCCGTGCAGCGTCGCAACCTCGGCAAGCAACGGTTCGGGGTCGTTGAAGCGGGTCCAGAGACCCTCGAGGTCGATCACCCCCAGCCCGCCGGCGCGACCGAGCGCAATCGCGAGGTCGGGGGAGACTACCGAGTCCATCGGCGCCGCGACGATCGGTATCTCAAACCGGTAGGCGTCGATCTGCCATACCACCGACACCTCGGCCGGGTCGCGAGTCCGACGGCTCGGGACGATCGCGATGTCGTCGAACCCGAACGCGCGGCGGCCGCGCTTGGCCCCGCCGATCTCGAGATCCATCAGAGGAACGGTCCTTTACGACAGCGGCCGGGTCTCACCGCGGCGAGTAGTTGGGGGCTTCGATGGTCATCTGGATGTCGTGGGGGTGGGACTCCTTCAGCCCGGCCGCGGTGATCTGGACGAACTTGCCCCGCTCCTGCAGCTCCGCGATGGTCGCGGCGCCAGTGAAGAACATGGCCTGTCGGAGACCGCCGACGAGCTGGTGGACGACGGGCCCGAGCGGTCCCCGGAACGGCACCTTGCCCTCGATTCCCTCGGGGATCAAACCGTCGTCGTCGTGGACGTCGCCTTGGAAGTAGCGGTCCTTGGCGTACGAGCGTCCCCGGCCGCGAGACTGCATTGCCGCGAGCGACCCCATGCCGCGGTAGGACTTGAACTGCTTTCCGTTGATGAACACGAGTTCTCCTGGGCTCTCCTCACACCCGGCCAGCAGCGACCCGAGCATCACGGTGTCCGCCCCCGCGACGATCGCCTTCGCGATGTCGCCGGAGTACTGCAGACCGCCGTCGCCGATCACGGGTACGCCGGCCGTTCGGCAGGCCAGGGCGGCATCGTGGATCGCTGTGACCTGGGGAACGCCGACACCCGTGACCACGCGGGTCGTGCAGATCGAGCCCGGACCCACGCCGACCCGCACACCGTCTGCGCCGACATCAACCAGTGCCTGTGCGCCGGCTCGGGTCGCCACACTGCCGCCGATCACGTCGACATGCTCGGCCGCGGAGTCACCCTTGATCCGGTGAACCATGTCGATCGCGCCCGAGGCATGCCCATGTGCCGTGTCCACGACGAGTGCGTCGACACCGGCGTCGACCAGCGTCATCGCCCGCTTCCAGGCGTCCTCGAAGTAGCCGACTGCGGCCCCGACCAGCAACCGACCTGAGCTGTCTTTCGTCGCGCGCGGGTACTGGTCGGACTTGACGAAGTCCTTGAGCGTGATGAGACCCTTGAGCACACCGAAGCCGTCGACGAGCGGCAACTTCTCGATCTTGTGCCGTGCGAGCAAGGCCATCGCGGCATCGCCGCTGATGCCGACCTCGCCCGTGATCAGAGGCATCGGCGTCATCACCTTCGTCACGGCGTCTGAGCGATCGGTCACGAAGCGCATGTCACGGTTGGTGACGATCCCGAGCAGGATCCCCGCCTCGTCGACGACCGGAACGCCGGAGATGCGAAACGTCGCACACATTGCGTCGGCGTCAGCGACGGTGGCGTCCGGCCCGATCGTGATCGGCTCGGCGACCATGCCGGCCTCGGACCGTTTCACAAGGTCGACCTGCTCGGCCTGTTGATCGATCGCCTGATTGCGGTGCAAGACGCCCAAGCCGCCCTGGCGGGCCATCGCAATTGCCATCCTGGCTTCGGTGACGGTGTCCATCGGGCTCGACAGCAACGGCACCTCCACGCGCACCCGTCGACTCACGCGGCTTGCCGTGTTCACGTCGCCCGGCACGATCTGGGTGTGTCCCGGCAGCAGCAGCACGTCGTCGAACGTGAGGCCGAGGGTTGCGAGCGGCCCTGCCTCTGCTGGGAATGAGGAGTTCATCGGCCCTTCTCTCAGGTCGCGTTCGGAGGCGTACCTCATCCTACGGCGCCGACGGCCGGCCTCACGGTCTTGACGGCGACGCTGGCCTGATCGGCGATCCCGACGGTGACACGGCCGACGATCCCGCCGGTGACACGGCCGACCCGGCCGGGGATCCCGCCGGCGATATGGCCGACCCGGTCGGTGGGCGACTCACCGTTGGTCCGGGTCGAACGGCTCAGTCACGGGCCAGCTGCCGCGGCGCGCGCAGGTGGCGCCGCATCCGGGTCAGTGCTCGGTGCTGTGCAACCCGGACGGCTCCGGCGGTCATCCCGAGTGCTCGGGCAGTCTCCTCCGCACTCAGTCCGGACGCCACCCGGAGCAAGACGACCTCCCGCAACGAACCCGGCAGGTCCGCAAGCAGGCCGTGGGCGCGGTGCATCTCACTGGTGTGGACTGCGTGGTCCTCTGGGGTGTTTTCCTGGTCAGCGACCTCTGGCAGCTCATCCATCGGGATGGCGCTTCGGATCAGCGTTCGTTGGGCGTCGGCGACCTTGTGCGACGCAATCCCGTGCACGAACGCCTCGAACGGCCGCCCCCGGTCCCGGTAGCCCGACAAGGCGGCGTACACCGCGACGCAGATCTCCTGTGCGACGTCGTCGGCAAGCTGCGCGGTTCGGGAATCGCGGACCAACCGGCCCCGGCAGTAGCGGTATGCGATGAGCTGAACCCGGGCCATCAGCTCTTCGACATGTGCCGGGTCACCGCGCTGGGCGGCACAGGCCAGCTCACTGAGCCCGGGCGGCGACTTCTTGAGCGTCATGGTGAGGTCCTCCCCCGCGGTGACATCCGGTCAGCGTGCCACAGCCTCGTCACGGGGTAAACATCCGGCCGTGCTGCGACGGTTACCGTGGCGACAGTCCGTTGATACGACGGATTCCGAAGCCACGCGATGGTCGGGGCAGTGACGATGGACGGTGGCGGGGGTCGGCCTAGGGTCTGCGGCCACCCCGCGTTTTCGTCTCCGGGTCGGACCGGAGCTCGGTCGGCACGCGCTTGCGACGTCTGATCGACGCGAGGTCCTCTTCGCTGGCGGTCTCATCGACGACGACGTCGACCTCCAGGTCGGGTTGGAAGAACTGTTGGGCGATCAGCGTAGGGACGAACGCGGACAGGATGACGACCGTGACCAGCACGCTGTACTGGGCTTGGGTGATCAGATTGTTGGTGAGACCGTAGAGCGCGGCGATGGAGCCGAAGGTCAGTCCCGTCGCCATGAGCAAGGTCGTGTACGTGCGGTCGCGGGCGACCAGTCCGAACGCCGCCGACGTCGGCCAGACAGAAACAACCTTGGTGACCATCTTGACCCCGAACAACAACGCGATGACGCCGATGCCGGCCAGCATTGCGTCGAACGAGATGAGCAGTCCCGCTCTGAGGAAGAAGAACGGCGTGAGCAGGGCGAACGCGATCGTACGGAGCCGGTCGACGATGACCCGATCGCGGAGAAACACCCCGGCGACGACCAGACCGATCAGGTACGCCGGCAGCACCGCCTCACTGTTGGCTGACCCCGCCAACCCACCGAGGACGAAGAGCACGACGAACAAGAACTTGATCTCCGCTTCGCTCACCCGGCCGCCCACAGTACGAAGCACGAATCTCGTGAGCGCGGGCATGGCCCACATCGCAACGATGGTCACGGCGACGAAAACCGCCAGCACCCAGTTGACGTGGGCGAACAGTCCGCCGAGGGCGAGGACGGTTCCGAGATCGGTCACGAAGCAGGCGGCCAGGATCAGCTTGCCGATGTCGACACGGTTCAGTCCAGATTCGACCATGACCGCGTAGACGACGGCCACCGAGGTCGTGCTCAAGGCGACACCAGAGATCTCCGCGGCCTGCCAGCTCCATCCCAGCACGAATCGGCTGAACAACAGAGCGGCGACGAACGGGGCGGCGAAACTGACGACTCCGATGCTGATGCTCGCACGCCAATGTCGCCGAAGACTGTCGGGATCGATCTCCGCTCCCGCCAGGAACGTCAAGACCACGGACCCCAGTGTTGCCAGGAAGTTGGTGAAGTCCGTCTGCTGGGCAAAGTGCGTGTGGCCGGGCAGGTTGCCGACGATCGCACCGACAACGATCTCGACCAGCGCAACGGATACTCCGATCCGGATGCTGATCAGACTGGCGAGCAAGGCCATGCCCATCCAGGCGGCCGCAACCCAATAGACGTTCATCGACGATCTCCTACACGTCTGCACGACATCGAGTCGCGTTCCAAACGGGTAGAGGTCATCGGCCGGGCTCGGCGGTTCTAGGAGCAGACCTCACTGCGCCTCGGCAGACAATATCAACCAGTCGCGTCGGCGGACGAACGAGCGCCGCTTCGCCCGTCCTGTCGGGGTGAAGCGGCGCCGCTCGTCACATCGGCAAGCGCGACCGTTGTCGCAGTCGTCTTGTCGAGCTGCGTCCGTCCGGCCGGCCGAACCCTGTTCTGCTGGTTCAGGCCTCAGTGACTGTGGCCATGGCCGGCAACGGCCGCGCCCTCGTCCTCGGCAGGCTTGTCGACGATCAGCGTCTCGGTCGTCAACAACATCGCCGCGATCGAGGCCGCGTTGGTCAACGCCGAGCGCGTCACCTTGACCGGGTCGATGACACCGGCTGCCATCAGGTCGCCGTACGTGTTCGACTCCGCGTTGTAGCCGGTACCGAGCCCCGCCTCACGGACCTTGCTCACCACGACGTAGCCGGGCTCGCCACCGTTCTCGGCGATCCAGCGCAGCGGCTCGCCGGCCGCTCTGGCCACGATCCGTACCCCCGTCGCCTCGTCGCCCGTCTGGTCGAGATCACCCTCGAGCACCGACGTGGCATGCACGAGCGCGGAGCCACCGCCGGCGATGATGCCCTCCTCGATCGCAGCACGTGTCGCGGACACCGCGTCCTCGATCCGGTGCTTCTTCTCCTTCAGCTCGACCTCGGTCGCAGCGCCGACCTTGATGACGCAGACTCCCCCAGCCAGCTTCGCCAGCCGCTCCTGGAGCTTTTCGCGATCCCAGTCGGAGTCAGAGTTCTCGATCTCGGCCCGGATCTGCGCGACCCGGCCCGCGACGTCGGCGGAATCGCCGCCGCCGTCGACGAGCGTCGTGTCGTCCTTGGTCACGACAACGCGTCGGGCCGTGCCGAGGACCTCTAGCCCGACCTGGTCGAGCTTCAGACCGATCTCCGGAGAGACGACCTGCCCGCCGGTGAGCGTCGCGACGTCCTGCAGCATCGCCTTACGTCGGTCACCGAAGGCTGGAGCCTTCACGGCGACCGCCGTGAACGTGCCACGGATCTTGTTGACGACGAGCGTCGACAGCGCCTCACCGTCGACGTCCTCGGCGATCACGAACAAGGGTTTCCCGGTCTGGACAACCTTCTCGAGCACCGGCAACAGGTCAGCGATCGATGAGATCTTGCCCTGGTTCAGCAAGATGTACGGGTCGTCGAGGACGGCCTCCATCCGCTCGGCGTCGGTGACGAAGTACGGAGACACGTAACCCTTGTCGAACTGCATTCCCTCGGTGAACTCGAGCTCGGTGCCGAGGGTGTTCGACTCCTCGACCGTGATCACACCGTCCTTGCCTACCTTGTCGAAAGCCTGCGCGATCAGCTCGCCGATCTGCTCGTCACGCGCCGAGATGGTCGCGACATGCGCCATGTCCTCGGTCGAGTCGACGTCGCGCGCGGCTTCGAGCAGGGCGTCGTTGATGGCGGTGACGGCTGCGTCGATCCCGCGTTTGAGGCTGAGCGGGTTGGCGCCTGCGGCCACGGCGCGAAGACCCTCGTGCACGATCGCCTGCGCGAGCACGGTGGCGGTGGTGGTGCCGTCACCGGCGATGTCGTTGGTCTTGGTTGCGACCTCCTTGGCCAGCTGGGCGCCGAGGTTCTCGAAGTTGTCGTCGAGTTCGATCTCGCGGGCGACGGTCACGCCGTCGTTCGTGATCGTTGGCGCGCCCCATTTCTTGTCGAGGACCACGTACCGCCCCTTGGGGCCGAGTGTGACCTTCACGGTGTCGGCAAGTGCGTTGACGCCGCGCTCGAGGGAGCGTCGGGCCTTCTCGTCGAACTCCAGGATCTTTGGCATGGATGCCCCTTCTGAGCTGGTAGCGCCCCGGCGTCCCAGACGGGACCGCCGAGGCGCTATCAGATGGTGTGGTTGTTACTTCTCGATGACCGCGAGGACGTCGCGGGCGGAGAGCACAAGGTACTCCTCGCCCGAGTACTTGACCTCGGTGCCGCCGTACTTGCTGTACAGGACCACGTCGCCGACACTCAGGTCGAGGGGGACGCGGTTGCCGTTGTCGTCGACTCGGCCCGGCCCGACCGCCAGGACCTCGCCCTCTTGTGGCTTCTCTTTGGCGGTGTCGGGGATCACCAACCCGGAGGCGGTGGTCTCCTCGGCTTCGAGGGTCTTGACGACGATGCGGTCTTCGAGCGGCTTGATGCTGACGGACACGTGTTGGACCTCCCCTTTCAAGGGATGAGAGGTGAACTCCAGAGATGGAATCGGCAGTATGGAATTTGGCGGTTCAGGGCTGCCGTCGGTCCAACGTCGTCGCGGGTGTCGCTGCACGTCTGGCAGTCCTGCGGCGCCCTCGTGATGAGAGTGCCTTGGCAGCCTCGAGGTGAGAGTGCCAACGCCCAATCTAGGGCGCGAGTTAGCACTCGGTCAACTTGAGTGCCAGACCGGCGAGCTCTGCGGGTCCAGCGCTCAGCGGCAAGGGGGGCGTCGCGGAACTCCGGCAACGTGGACGGGGAGCCGCCCCCTCGCGGTGAACTTGCCCTGAAGGAACCAGACCAGCGCATCCATCGCCTCCGGCGTCGCCCCGAACAACGCGATCCGGGTTCCAGAGGAGTGCGCCAGCGCGTACGGCGTGTCGGTGGTGACGACGATGTCCGCGCTCAACCCGGCCATCCCGTAGCCCGAGAAGGCGACGGTGGTCGCCGTGTCCGGGTTGCCACTGAGCCTGACGCCTGCCCGCCTCGCCGCGGCGTCGAAGTTGCGGACCGCTCTCGACTCGCCGACGGCCACGAGGGATGGACCGATGATGGCGGCGCGGCACGACCCGACGACGACCGTGAGGGCCTGTGCCGAGACTCGCTCGGACAGAGCTTGGTGAGATCCGATCACGTTCCGCTTCGGGACCGGCACCGTCTTCTCGTGCATCATCAGCGCGACGATCCGAGCCGCCGCCCCCCGCACTCTGGCCCGGCTCAGGGTGCCCTTGTCCATCGCATCGAGGATCCCCTGGTACGCCTGGTTGAGGTCGAGCGGCATCAACACGAGATCCGTGCCCGCGCGCAACGCATCGACGGCTGCACCGGCGGCCGAGTGCGAGTCGGTGACGGCTGCCATCTCCAGAGCATCGGTGCTGATCAGGCCCTTGAAGCCGAACCCGTCGCGCAGCAGCCGCACGTCAGGCCGCGACAGGTCAGCGGGCACGCCGGGATCGACGGACTGCAAGGCGATGTGGCCCATCATGATCGCCGGCACCCCGGCCCGGACCGCCCGCCGGAACGGGATGAAGTCTCGGCGCTCGAGCTGCTTGACGGTCATGGTCTGGTACGGCAGCGCCTGATGACTGTCGACGGTCAGCGACCCGTGTCCGGGAAAATGTTTCGCGACCGGGACGATCCCCGAGCCGACGTACCCGCGAAGTGCCGCCGTACTGATCGCCGCGACCTGGTTCGGACGGGAGCCAGCCGAGCGGCTGCCGATGGTGGGGTCCGCGGGTCCCGTCGTCACGTCAGCATCCGGCGCGAAGACGAGAGTGAAGCCTGCGGCCCGTAGCTCGGTACCGCTCGCCTTCGCCGCCCTCCGGGCCAGCGCCGGGCTGCCGGCCGCCCCGTAGCTCATGAAGGTGGGGAACGCTGTCAACGGCGCTCCGAGACGGTTCACGACGCCGCCCTCCTGGTCGACCGCGATCACGAGCGGCCAGCGCCGGTGCACCGAGCGCTGCAGCCGGTGGTTCTCCGCGATGACGGATCCGACGGAGCCGACGTTGTCGCCCATCACGATCACGCCGCCGAGGTGGTACTTGCGGACCAGGCGGACGGGCGCGGACTTGCCGGTGTACCGCGCAACGATCACCTGCCCGGCAAGCTCCGCATCCGACATCTTCGCAACCGCCTTACGTGCCGCCGCGTACTCACCGACGGACGGACCCCAGCCCGTCGGTGTGGTCCCGCCCGCGCCCCCCGCCTGCGGGCGGGACATCACCGTCGTGTGCAACACCGATGGCGCCGGATCTTCGCGCAAGTGCCCGGTACCCGAACATCCGGCCACGGATACCGACAGCAGCGCGACGAGCGCCGCCGCCTGCTTCGTCACGCCGGAAGGTTCCGGCTCGGACGCACGCAGGTCATCTAGGCAACGACCTGGTCCTGCACACACCTGAACGAACGCCTACCTCACCGGTCTGGGTGCCCGCGACGGCGGACTTTCTCTCCCACCATTCCTACCCGACTCTCGGGTCCGCCCCCGGTCCACGCCGCCGCGGCCGCCGGTCATCGGTTTCGGACAGACTGCCGCGAGGCAACCGACCAAGCACACCGACGTGCAGAACGAGCTCCGGCGCGTCGACCGCACCCTCGCGAACGTCAGCGTTGGAGAGGCCCCGACCGTCCCGTACGTCGAAGGAGCGACCTGGCCCGGCGGCGGCCAATTCGTCGCGTTGCTTCCGCCGCCCCACCCTCACCGCGAACGGGACCGCCGTGGAGACTCCCGAGCGTTTCCGCGGGTTGAACATCCACCTCGAGGGTTTCGTGGACCACGACATCATCGCCTCGGGAACGATCGCCGCGAAGCCAGCCGTGATCCGGTTCCCGGCCGATGACCCGACAAGTATCGAGACGCTCGGCGACTTCCAGGCGGTCACCGCGCTCAACGGTCCGGCAGGCGTGATGTCGGTCGTCACCGAGTACAGAGGACTCCAGCAGCGGCCCTGCTCCAGCATCGTGAGCATCGATACACTGCAGGCGAGGTGGAGTTCCTGCAACTGGCTTCCGCAGGCGTTCTCCCCGGACGGGTCGCTCGTCTTTGCGACGCCTACGCACCTTCCCGCCAATGGCGACGAAACCCTCGTTCCGTCCCCCTCGAGCTACCCGCTGATCGGATTCTCCCAGCCCGCGTACAAGTAGAGGTCAGCTCACATCACGCCCTTGGGGGCCATACGTTGGACCCATGACAGACCAGACCACCACCACCCTCAATGACGGACACGAGATGCCTTCGGTCGGCTTCGGGGTGTTCCTCGTACCGGAGGACGAGACGTTCGCCGCAGTCGCCCATGCGCTGGCAAGTGGCTACCGGAGCATCGACACGGCCGCGCTCTACCAGAACGAGGCCCCGACCGGGCAGGCCGTCGCGGCCTCGGAGATACCTCGCGAGGAGCTGTTCATCACCACGAAGCTCTGGAACGACGACCAGGGGTACGACTCGACGCTCGAGGCGTTCGAGACGAGCATGCAGAAACTCGGTCTCGACTACCTCGACCTGTACCTCATCCACTGGCCGGTCGCCGACCGTGATCTGTACGCCGACACCTGGAAGGCGTTCGAGCAGCTCCACTCGGATGGCCGGGTCCGGTCGATCGGCGTCTCCAACTTCCAGATCCCACACCTGCGCCGGGTGATCGAGGAGTTCGAGGTCGTCCCTGCCGTCAACCAGGTAGAGCTCCATCCCGAGTTGACCCAGGAGGAACTGCGTCAGTTCCACGCCGAGCAGGGCATCACCACCGAGGCCTGGAGCCCGCTCGCCCGTGGCGCCGTGCTCAGGGACGAGACGATCGTGGGACTCGCGGACAAGTACGGGCGTACGCCGGCGCAGGTGATCCTCCGGTGGCACCTCCAGCTGGGCAACGTGGTGATCCCGAAGTCGGTGACGCCGAAGCGGATCGAGGAAAACCTCGACGTGTTCGACTTCGAGCTCGCGGAGGACGACATGGCCGGGATATCGGAGCTCAACAAGGACCGCCGGGTCGGCCCCGACCCCGACGAGCTCGGCAACTGACGAACGTGTCCGAACCAGTCACGCCATGGCGTGGGCGGAGTCTGACCGGTCGGTCAGGGGAGGGGGAGGGACGAGTCGGCGCCGATGTCGAGTGACGACGGGGTACGCCCGCGTCGCAGCATCTCGGCACCCAATGCGGCGACCATCGCCCCGTTGTCCGTGCACAGCGCGGGCCGCGGGATCCGGACGCGTACGGAGTGCCGCCCCGCGCGTTCCTGCACCAGCGCCCGGAGCCGGGTGTTCGCCGCGACGCCGCCGCCGATCACCAGATGCTCGACCCCGCGGCTCACACATGCGTCGAGCGCCTTGCGGGTCAAGATGTCGCAGACTGCCTCCTGGAACGACGCGGCGACGTCGGCGACCGGTACAGGCTCACCGGCGCCCTGCCGAGCCTCGACCCACCGGGCGACGGCCGTCTTCAGCCCACTGAACGAGAAGTCGAAGCGGTGGCGCTCCAGGTCCCGCGACGCCGACAGGCCACGTGGGAAGTCGATCGTGACGTGACCGCTGGCAGCCTCACGATCGATGTCCGGTCCCCCGGGAAAGGACAGACCCAGCAGCCGCGCCACCTTGTCGAAAGCCTCCCCCGCCGCGTCGTCGATCGTCGCACCGAGCCCTTCGACCTCGCCCGTCACGTCCTCGACGAGCAGCAGGCTCGAGTGTCCGCCGCTCACCAGCAGGGCGACACAGGGTTCGGGCAGCCGGCCATGCTCCAGCTGGTCGACCGCGACATGCGCACTCAGGTGGTGCACCCCGTAGATCGGTATCCCGAGACCGACCGCCAGCGCCTTGGCCGCTGCGACACCGACCAGCAAGGCACCGACGAGACCGGGTCCGACGGTCACCGCCACCGCGTCGACCTGGCCGATCCGGATCCCGGCCGACCCGACCGCACGCTCCAAAGTCGGCACCATCGCCTCCAGATGGGCACGACTGGCAACCTCGGGGACGACCCCCCCGAACCGCGCATGCTCGTCCACACTTGACGCGATGGAGTCGGCGAGCAGCGTCGTACCGCGTACGATTCCGACGCCGGTCTCGTCGCACGAGGTCTCGATCCCCAGCACGAGGAGCTCGTCAGCCATCGGGCGCTCCGAGGTCGAGCGCCAGCACGATCGCGTCGGCGCCGGCCGCGTAGTAGCGACGACGTCGGTTGACCTCGGCGAACCCGTGACCGAGATAGAGGGCGAGCGCGGGTTGGCTCCCGGCTGCCACCTCGAGCATGACCCGCGTGCAGGCACGCATCCTTGCCTCGTCCACGGCCGCGGCTACCAAGGCGCCGCCGACGCCGCGTCTCCGATTCCGCGCAGAAACCACGACGCGGTCGAGGTCGGCAACATCTCCGGCGACGAGCATGCTGGCGTAGCCGACAACGCAGGCCGCGTCGACCGCGACCAGAACGACCCGGGCGGTGGACGCACCCGCAACGTCCTCGGCCACGGCCTGCGCAGACCAGGCCTGACGACCGAACCCGCGCTCCTCGATGTCGACGACCGCCCCGACATCATGCTTGGTGGCGGTCCGGACGATCACGAGACCCGCTTGCGGTTCCGCGGCTCCGCAGCATCCGGACGGCGGAGATAGAGCGGTACGACCGGCAGCGGCTCGACAGATCCGGATGCGACCAGTCGGCCGAGGACCGCCGCGTCGGGAAGGTCGGGTGGTAGGGCGTTGGGAAACGCCTCGGGATAGAGCCGTGGGCCCTGGCCGAGCGTCGGCAACGCGGAGCCGACCCGGTCCGGCCAGTCGACCTCCGGCCCTTCGAGGCGGGTGACGGGGTCGGCGTACCGGGCCCAGAAGACCTCCTTGCGGCGAGCGTCGGTCGCCACCAGGAACGGTCCCGTGGATGGACCGGCGCCGGCGAGGATGTCGAGGGAGCAGACACCGTGCGCCGGAATCTCGAGCACCGCACTCAGCATCCGTGCAGTCACCAGACCGACCCGCAGGCCCGTGAACGGCCCCGGCCCGACCCCGACTGCGATCGCCGTCAGCTGTTCCGGCCGGACCCACGTCTCGGACAGCAGCTGCCGGATCGACGGTGCGAGCAGCTCCCCATGCCGCAATGCGTCGACGTGAGTCAGGGAGGCAACCACCGTCTGACCGTCGACCAGGGCAACGGTGACGGCGGGAGTCGCGGTGTCGAACGCGAGCAGCATTGTCGACCAGCGTAGGCGAGGCACATGACGCTGCCGGACATTTCCCGTGCCGAGATACAGAACGCGATGGGGCACGGCAAACGTCCCGGGCGGAGCGGATGTCTTCCGTGCGTGGTATGGGCGAGCGTCAGAGGTCGAGGAGCCTGGAGCGCAGCTGACGGCCGATCCACCCCGGCCCCACAGGCACGATCGAGACCCGTCGTGCATCGAGATCCGCATCGCCGATCTCGGAGTCGGGCTCAGTGTCGGCGGGCGCAGGCTCGGGATCCGCCTCGCCGGCTTCGGTGTCGGCGGGCTCGATGTCGGGATCCGCTTCGCCGGCATCGGCGTCGGCGGGCTCGGTTTCGGCGGGCACCGCCTCGGCGCGGTGCTCCGGCCCGTATCCGGTGGTGCGTTCGATCGTGACCTGGAGGCGGTCGTCGGCGAGACCCTCGGCGATGTCCTCGCCCCACTCCACGACGACGACCGACCGTTCGAGGTGCGCCTCGAGATCGAGGTCGGCGAGCTCGGTGGGGTCGCTCAGCCGGTATGCGTCGACGTGTACGAGTGCCGGACCGTCCGTCAGCGACGGGTGGACATGCGACAGCACGAACGTCGGGGACGTGACGTTCCCACAAACGCCGAGACCCGACGCCATGCCCTGGACCAGGGTCGTCTTGCCGGCACCGAGAAGGCCCGTCAGCATTACGAGGTCTCCGGCGGATAGCCGCGCGGCCAGCCGGTGCCCGACCCGACGGGTCTGGTCGGCGTCCGCGGTGTCGAGGACCGCCCCCAGCGCCTTTCCGAACGTGGGCTGCGTGCCCCGGTCGCGCACCTCGGCGTACCCGAGTCGACGCCAGAACGCAACGGCGACGGGAAGTTCCGACCGGGACTCGACCAGCACCGCGTCGTTACCGCTACGGCGGGCGATCTCCTCGGCGACACTTACCATCGCCGACATGATCCCGTCCGCCCGGCGGGTCGACAGGCCGGCGACCCGCAGTCGCAGCGCGCCCTCCTGCCGCCCGAACAGGATCGCCCCGACCGGGAGGCCGTCCAGCCTGGCGATCAGACCACCGTGCTCCCGAACGACCGCGGCGACCGACTCAGCCGTCGCCGCGACCGTCGTCGACGCGAGATCGGGGTCCGAGCGCCGGCCGTCGGTCTCGTGGACCAGTCGAGTGATCGCAGCGGCGTCGTCGACGGTCGCCTCGCCGACGTGGACGTCACTCACGTGCGCTCCGCTCGGCGCGTCCGATCATGCTCAGCAGCGCCTGATTCACGTCATCCGGGCGCTCCAGGATCACCATGTGACCGGCCTCCGGAATCTCGACCAGCTCGGCCGCCGGGATCTGCTCGACGATCCGGAGGCTGTGCAGGATCGGCGTGATCGCGTCACGCCCACCACCGATCACGACGGTCGGCACCCAGGCCAGGGTCTGCAATGCGGCATACTCGTCGTACGCCGCGAATGAGGGAAAGAAGTCCACGATCACCTCGAACGGCGTCGCGGAGAGCATCTCGTCGGTGAAGTCGACGAACTCGTCGGGAACTTCGGAGCCGAATGCCAGTCGCTGCGTCAGCGCAAAGCCGAGGTCACTGCCGGCTCTTCGCCCACGCTCGACGAGGCGGGGCGCTCTGGCCAGCGTCGCGAGCAGCGCCGGGGCAACCTGGTGCACCAATCGGCCGGGAAGGCCGGGCAGTCCAAGCCGGGACGTGCTCAGCCCGCCGGCGCTCGTCGTGATCAGCCCGACCCCGACGATCCGGGTCCCGAACAGCTCCGGGTACTGCCCTGCGAGGGCGAGGATCGTCATTGCGCCCAACGAGTGTCCGACCAGGATCACGGGACCGTCGGGCACGAGCTGCTCGACCACGGCGGCGAGGTCGACACCGAGCTGGGGGACCGTGCAGTGCTCTCGGCGGGACCGGCCGGACCGGCCGTGGGAGCGTTGGTCGTAGAAGACCAGCCGGTGGTTCCCGCGGAGCGCCTCGCGCTGAAAGTGCCAGCAGTCCAGGTTGAGGGCGTAGCCGTGCACGAAGACTATCGCCGGACGACCCGGCGGCCCCTGCTCGTCGGGCTGGTCGACTTCGGCGTAGAGCGTGACGTCGTCGCCGGTCCGCACCCGACGGACCTCGCCGCGCAGTGAACCGAATGCCATCGTGGGGTGGCCGGGAACACGTGCCCGCCGGACCAGCCGCCGCTCGACGGCGACGCCGGTGGCGACTCCCGCTGCAACCATGCCCGCAATGGCTCCGGTGAGCCCAACCCGATGCCTGCCGGTGCTCACGCGGTGCCCGTGTCGACATGACGTCGCGGGACCCGAGGACCGATCCGGGTGACGATCTCGTAGCTGATGGTCTGCGCGGCACGGGCCCAGTCGTCGGCCGTGGGTGAGCCGTCATGTCCCTCACCGAACACCACGACGGCGTCGCCGACCAGCGGCATGACGGCACCCAGGTCGACGACGAACTGGTCCATGCAGATCCGGCCGATGATCGGGAGTCGGACGCCGTCGATCGCGACATCGGCGACGTTCGACGCGTGCCGCGGAACGCCGTCCCCATACCCGAGCGGCACCAGGCCGACCGTGGTCTCGTGGTCGGTGACGAACGTGTGCCCGTACGAGACACCGTGACCGGCCGGCAGCGTCTTGACCAAGGCCAGCGCGGCGACCAGCGTCATCGCCGGACGCAGCGGGACCGGCGACGCCCCGCCCGCCAGCGGCGACAACCCGTAGACGGAGATGCCGGGCCGCACCATCGTGTGCCAGGTCTCGGACGCCGTCAGGGTGGCTCCCGAGTTGGCGAGATGGACATGTTGCGGGTCAAGGCCGGCGGCGCGGCCGACATCTAGGGCATCGGCGAACGCCACGACCTGTGCCTTGTTGGCGGGGTGGCCGGGCTCGTCGCCAGCGGCGAGGTGGGACCAGATCCCGCTGACGCGGATCCGGCCGGCGCGTTCGAGTTCGCCCGCATGGCGGACGATGTCGGGCCACGACCGCAGCGACCCGCCGCCCCGGCCGAGGCCGGTGTCGACCTTAAGCTGCACCATGGCCGGACGACCGGCCACGGACGCGGCGGCCGAGATCTCGTCCAGCTGGTCGACGGTGTACGCCGCGACGTCGACCGCAGCCTCGATGGCCGCGGCGTACCGCTCGCCGGGTACGGCCAGCCAGCTGAGGATCGGTCCGGAGTCTCCGGCGGCTCGCAGCGCGAGCGCCTCGTCGAGAAGTGCGACCCCGAGCCAGGTCGCGCCGCCCTCACGGGACGCGCGCGCGGACTCGACAAGTCCGTGGCCGTATCCGTCGGCCTTGACGACCGCCATCAGGTCGCGCCCGCCGACGTGTGCCCGCAACGCCGCCACGTTCTCGCGGATGGCGGCGACGTCGACGACCGCCTCCGCGCGGGGCCTGCTCATGACGCCCCATCCTCCCATCCGGGTCCTCGCGTCCGACGGCCGCACACGACCACTTCCCCGCGACTTGTCGGCACGTGGTGGGGCTATCACCCGATCTCGCGCCGACAACTCGCGGCAGCGGCCGGCAGCGCGCCGATGACCTGCTCCGCGCTGATCGGGTGAGTACCGCCCGACGACGCGATCGCCCCGGCCCGTCCGTGCAGGTACGCACCGACCCGGGCCGCGTCGTACGACGAGAGGCCCGACGCGAGCAGGGAGCCGACCACACCCGACAGCACATCACCCGCGCCGGCCGTCGCCAGCCACGGAACGCCCGTCGGATTGACGCTGACCGGGCGGCCGGGGGCTCCCACCAGGGTTCGCGATCCCTTGAGCAGCACCACGCACCCGAGTCGTTCGACCGCCGTACGGAGGGCCGCCAAGGGAGCCGCGTCGACCGAGCCACGGTTCGTTCCAAGCAGCCGCGCCAGCTCTCCGGCATGCGGTGTCACCACGGTCGTTGCCGGAACCCCCTCGGGCAGATGGCCGAGACCGTCCGCGTCAACCACGACCGGAACGGAGTCGTTCAGCGCGGTCCGCAGCTGTCCACCAGCGTCGGCACCACCACCCGGCCCCACGACCCGCGCCTGCACGCGCCCGTCGCCGATCACCACCTCCGGCCGGTTGGCGCGGATCAGGTCGGAGGCGCCGCCGACGTACCGGACCATGCCCGCCCACCCCGCGGCGACCGCGGCGGACACCGTGAGCAGCCCGGCTCCCGGGTACTCAGCGGACCCGGCTGCGATGCCGACGACACCGCGCGTGTACTTGTGCGCCGCGACCCCTGGCACGGGCAGCAGCCGACGGACGTCTGCGTCCTGGAGGACCGCGAGCGCCGGTTCGCCGAGGTACGGCGCGAGGCCGATGTCGACAACCGTCACTACGCCGGCGGCCCGTGACGCCGGGCGCACCAGCAGCCCGATCTTGGGTGTCCCGAACGTCACGGTCAGGTCCGCGTCGACGTGGTCGCCCGCGAGACGTCCCCCGTCGACGTCGATGCCTGACGGCACGTCGACGGCGACCACGAACGGCCCACCCCGGCGCGCCCGGTCGACCGCAGCGGCGGCCTCGTCGTGCAAGCCGGGCCGCCCACCGATGCCGACGATGCCGTCGAGGACCATGTCGGCACGGCTCAGCTCCGCGACGACGCGCCCTCCGGAGCGGACGAACGCGGTGAGGGCTGCTTCGTGTACCGCCGATCCGAGCCGCAATGCCTCGACCCGCGCGCCGCGACGGGCGAGCCGGGCCGCGGCGAACAACGCGTCCCCGCCGTTGGCTCCTGACCCGGTGAGAACGCCGACCCGGCTCCCGTACACGTCACCGAGAACACCGGCGCAGGCCGAGGCAAGCCCCGCGGCGGCGCGCTGCATCAGCGACCCCTCGGTTACGTACGCCGCCAGAGCCCGCTCGGCGTCGCGGACCTGCTCGACGGTGTGGGCGTACCGCACCGGTCAGGACTCCAGGACGACGACCGCCGAGGCAATGCCGGCGTCGTGCGACAACGAGACGTGGGTATGCGCCACGGCAAGCCGCTGGACCTGGGTGAGAACCGTGCCCTCGAACGTCAGCGACGGGCGCCCGGCCTCGTCCGTCACCACCTCTGCGTCCGCCCAATGCATTCCGGCCGGTGCGCCCAACGCCTTCGCGAGCGCCTCCTTCGCCGCGAACCGAGCCGCCAGCGAGGACGCCGACAGTCGCTGCTCCGTCGGCGTGAACAACCTTGCCAGCAACCCCGGCGTTCGCTCGAGGCTCTCCGCAAACCGGGCGATGTCGACCACGTCGATGCCCACACCGACGATCACGCGGGACCTTGGCGGCGTCGCTCGCTCGACCGGCAGTTCAGCCAACGGCTGGAAGAACGCAAGGTAGTAGCTCGCGTTCTTCCAGCCGTTGTGCGGCGATCTGGGGTGATCACGGCTACTCGACCGTGACCGACTTCGCCAGGTTGCGAGGCTGGTCGACGTCGTGCCCGCGTGCGGCTGCCATCTCGGCGCTGAACACCTGGAGTGGGACGGTCGCTACCAGCGGTTGGAGCAGCGTGGGTACGTGCGGAAGCGTGATCAGGACGTCGGAGAACTCCTTCACCGAGCTGTCATCGGCCTCGGCGAGGACGATCGTCCGGGCTCCCCGCGCCCGGACCTCCTGGAGGTTGCTCAGGACCTTGTCGTGCAGTGCGTCACGACCGAGCGGAGGAACGATCACGAAGACGGGCAACCCCTCGCGGATCAGCGCGATCGGCCCATGCTTGAGCTCGCCGGCGGCAAACCCTTCGGCGTGGATGTACGCGAGCTCCTTGAGCTTGAGGGCACCTTCGAGCGCAACGGGGTAACCGACGTGCCGGCCAAGGAACAGCACTGCCTCGGCGTCGGCGAGCTGCCGGGCCAGGTCGCGCACGGGCTCCATCGAGGCGAGCACATCGGCCACCGCCGTGGGTACGCGTTCGAGCTCGGCGACGATCCGGGCGATCTCGTCGCCGTACTTCAGGCCGCGTACCTGCGCGAGGTAGAGCGCGAGCAGGTAGCACGCGACGATCTGGGTCAGGAACGCCTTCGTGGACGCGACCGCGATCTCCGGCCCGGCGTGGGTGTAGATGACGGCGTCCGACTCGCGCGGGATGGTCGCCCCGTTCGTGTTGGAGATCGCCAGCACCTTGGCGCGTTGCTCGCGGGCGTGCCGGAGCGCCATCAAGGTGTCCATCGTCTCGCCCGACTGGCTGATCGCGATCACCATCGTGGCGCGGTCGATGATCGGGTCGCGGTATCGGAACTCCGAGGCCAGCTCCACCTCGCACGGAACCCGGGTCCAGTGCTCGATCGCGTACTTGGCCACCAGCCCGGCGTGGAACGCGGTGCCGCACGCGACGATGATGATCTTGTCGACGTCGCGAAGGTCATCGTCGGACATCCGCATCTCGTCGAGCTGGAGGCGTCCTTCCTGGGTGAATCGGCCGAGCAGCGTGTCGGAGATCGCCTGCGGCTGCTCGGCAATCTCCTTGAGCATGAAGTAGTCGAAACCGGCCTTCTCCGCCGCCGCGATGTCCCAGTCGACCCGGTACGGACGGGGGTCGACGCGGCGACCGAGGAAGTCGACGACCTCGACGGAGTCGCGGGTCATTGTGACCACCTGGTCCTGCCCGAGCTCAAGCGCATCACGGGTGTGGTCGATGAACGCCGAGACGTCGGAGGCGAGGAAGTTCTCACCGTGCCCGAGTCCGACGACGAGAGGTGAGCTCCGCCGCGCCGCGACGACCCGGTCGGGGTCGTCGCGAGCGACCGCAACCAACGTGAACGCGCCGACCAGCCGGCGGCAGACCCGGCACATCGCCGACGTCAGGTCCGCACCCTTTGCGAGCTCGCGTTCGAGCAGATGGGCGGCGACCTCGGTGTCTGTGTCGGACCTGATCGTGACGCCTGCCGCGTCCAGCTCGCTGCTCAGACCGGCGTAGTTCTCGATGATCCCGTTGTGCACGACGGCTACCTGATGGGTTGAACCCAGGTGCGGATGCGCGTTCTTGTCGTTCGGCGCGCCGTGCGTGGCCCAGCGGGTGTGTCCGATCCCGCAGGTCGACGTCGGTGTCTCGCACTCGTTGAGCCGCTCGACCAGGTTCGCGAGCTTGCCGGCCTTCTTCTCGGTGAACAGGTCGCCGTCCGTGACGAGAGCGACGCCGGCCGAGTCGTAGCCGCGGTACTCCAGCCGCCGCAGACCGGCGATCACCATGTCGAGGGCCGGACGAGTCCCGACGTACCCCACGATGCCGCACATGCCGATCACCCTATCGAGACGATCCAGGTTGGGACGGGATGCGGGCGCGGGCAACGCGCGGGGCGCGTTCTGGGTCGTCGACATCCTCGAGCACGACGGGTATAACGGACCCCGCCACTTCGACTTCAAGCCTCCGCGGACCGAGGACATGGACGGCGTTTGGGCGAGCGCCGCGGCGTGCATGCGCAACTATCTCGTGCTGCGCGAGAAGTCACGGGCTTTCCGCAGCGACCCGCAGGTGGTTGCCGCCCTGGAGGCGGCGCGGCTCGACGAGCTGCATATGCCCACTCTTGCCAACGGCGAGACGGTCGAGACGCTGCGTGACGAGCATTTCGATGCGGAGGCGGCGGGACGCCGTGGCATGGCGTTCGAGGCGCTCGACCAACTGGCCCTGGAGCACCTGTACGGCGTCCGCGGCTGATCGACCGCTAGCAGCGGCGCGTTCCTCGGCTGACCGACGGCGGCGTATTCGACGAACCTGCCCGGCCGATGCGCGATGATGGGACGCCATGGACTCCGTTGTCTCGACCGTGGCGCAGTACGCGCTCTATGTGGTCGCCGTGGTCGCCCTCGTGGTCTGGCTGTTCGTCGACCGCAGTCGAAAGGTCGGTCTGGCCGTCGAGGTGTTGCTGGCGGCCGCGCTCGTTGCCGTCCTGGTCAAGGTCGGGTCGGCTGTCCATACCGACCCGCGTCCGTTCGCCGTCGACCCGTCCGTCAAGCCGCTGTTCGCGCACTCCGCCGACAACGGCTTCCCATCGGATCACACCGCGCTGGCGACGGCGGTCTCGTTGGTCGTCGCGACGTACGGGCGGGCGATCGGCGTGCTGCTGGTGGTGGTCAGCCTCGCGATCGGCGTCGCCCGCATCGAGGCGCACGTCCACCATGTCCAGGACATCGTCGGCGGGATCGTGATCGGTGCGGTCGCAGCGGGTGTCGCGCTGCTGCTCTGGCGATTCGCGGCCACCCGTCTCCCCCCGCACCTGGTCGCGGGACGGCCCCGGCCGGCAGCACGTGACACCAGCAGATAAGCGGGGCCAGGACGGCGCATCGCCGTACGTCGAGCTCGACCGTACGGCGTGGGCGAAGCTTGCGGGCCAGATGGAGTCGCCGTTGTCGGCCGCCGAGGTGGAGCGGGTCCGAGGTCTCGGCGACTTCCTCGATCTCGACGAGGTACGGGAGGTGTACCTGCCGCTGTCACGGCTGCTCAGCCTGTACGTACGCCACACCAGCGCGCTGCACCGCGGCATGGGCGAGTTTGTCGCCCGCGGCTCCGGAGAGGCGGTCGAACGGACTCCCTTCGTCGTCGGGATCGCCGGATCCGTCGCCGTCGGTAAGTCGACGACGGCCCGTCTGCTCCGCGAGATGCTTGCGCACTGGCCGGAACACCCCAACGTCGCCCTGATCACGACCGACGGGTTCCTGCTTCCCAACGCCGTGCTCGAGGAGCGCGGGCTGATGGACCGCAAGGGCTTCCCCGAGTCGTACGACCGCAAGGCGCTGCTTCGGTTCGTGATCGACATCAAGTCCGGTATCGACGAGGTCGAGGCGCCCGTCTACTCGCACCTGACCTACGACGTCGTCCCCGACGAGGCGATCGCCATCGCCCGACCCGACATCGTGTTGATCGAAGGGCTCAACGTGCTGCAACCGGCGCGTGCGAACGCCGCCGGGAGGCAGGGGCTCGCGGTGAGCGACTTCTTCGACTTCTCGATTTATGTCGATGCGGCGACCGCTGACGTTCGCGGCTGGTACACCGAGCGCTTCATGCGGCTCCGCGAGACGGCGTTCCGCGACCCGGCGTCGTACTTCAACCGCTATGCGCGGCTGAGCGACGAGGACGCAGCAGCAACGGCAGAGGGTATCTGGGACACGATCAACGGACCGAACCTGGCGGCGAACATCGCTCCCACCCGCAGCCGGGCGACGCTCGTCCTGCGCAAGGACCGCGACCACTCCGTCCGGTACGTCCGGCTCCGCAAGATCTGAGTGTCGTCTCCCGTCCGGGACGGCTAGTGACCGCGCGCGGCCCGAACGAAAACCGGTGGAGGTGTGACTCGTCGGTCCCTAGCCTCGACGGGTGGACATCCGGCCGCTGAACATGGATGACGACGCCGAGTTCCATCGCTACCATGCGGCAGCCCGGGCAGCGGAGCTGTTCGAGCGGCCCGACGCACCGTGGTGGTCGGAGGCAGAGGCGGTCGTCGAGTTCCGCCAGCCCAACCCGATGCAGAAGCTGACCGGCTACGTGGCCGTCGACGACGGTGACCTGGTCGGTGGAGCCTACGTCGCCTTTCCGCTGGTCGACAACAAGACGATGGCCTGGGGCGGGGTCTTCGTGCCTCCCGAGCACCGCGGCAACGGCATCGGCTCCTTGCTGCTCGGGCACCTCGTCGACGTAACGGCTGCGCAGTCGCGAACGGCGTTGCTGGTCGAGGCGAACATCCCGTTCGACAGGCGCGACGACCACCCCTACCGGAGGTTCGCCGAGCGGCACGGCTTCGCGCTCGCGAACATCGAGATCCGCCGCGACCGGCCACTCCCGGCCGACGACGACTGGCTGGCCGACCTCGCGGACACCGCAGCACCCCACCATGCCGGGTACTCGCTGGAGGTCCACACCGAGGACGACATGCCCGACGACCTGCTCCCCTCCTACTGCGACGCGTGGAACCGGCTGGGCCTGGAAGCGCCGACCGGCGACATCGTGTTCGAGGCGGAGGGCCTCACCCCCAAGCTGTTCCGGCGCCGCGCGGCCAAGTCCCGCGCGCAGGGCCGGACCGCGTACCACGCGATCGGCCTCGACGGGAACCGGCGCGTCGTCGCGTACTCGACACTTGCCGTCTCGAAGCACACGCCGGACACCGTGTACCAGTGGGGAACCCTGGTGTTACCGGAGCACCGTGGTCATCGGCTCGGAATGGCCGTCAAGGTACACAACCTGCAGACTCTGCAACGTCACCATCCCGATGCACAGCGCATCACGACGTCCAACACCGAGGACAACCAGGCAATGGTCGACATCAACGTCCGGTTGGGCTTCGAGCCGGTCGAGATCCTGGCCGAGTTCCAGCGCCGACTCGACTGACCTCGCTGCCCACTTTCCGCGCCCGCTTCGCTCGGACAGCTCAGATGCTTCCCTGGAAGATCGCCTGCTGCCGAACGGCGCGGTAGCCGAGGGCCGCGTTGACGGCAACCATCGGGTCGTTGGTATCGGAGTTCCACGTGTGGATCAGCGTGCGTGGCACCAGCGCGTCGGCCGCCGCCTGGTGGTTCGCCACCTTCAGCGCGAGCCCGAGCCGGTGCCCGCGGTGCTCCGGCAACACGAGCGTGTCCCACTGGTACGCGTTCTCTTGGTCGGTCTGAGGCACCACCAGCTGGCTGTGGCCAGCGAGCCGGCCACCGGCGGCGATCGCGACCTGGGTGAAGCCGATGAGCGAGCCACTCGGCCTCCACGTCACGGACGCGGGCGGCATCGACCCGGTCGGCCTCGAACTCGAGGTCGCCCTTCGGCGCCTGGTCGCCGATGAGCGCTAGCAGTACGGCGTGCTCGTCGACCCAATGTTCCGGGCACACACCCGACCAGCCGCCGAGCCGGTAGCCGGCATGGTGTGGTGCTGCCCGCGCAGCCAACGCATCCAGCCGGTCCGGCGGGACAGGCAGGTCGAGGACGCGATGGGTCTCCACTTCGCGAAGAGTCAGCCCCGCCCGCTCGAGCAGTCGTCGGGCGGGGCTGCTGCTATCAGTCATCGGCCACGATGCCGCGGCCATCGTGCTGGTTCGGCCGCGCTGCCGGGCGACGCCGAGGACGTGTTCGAGCATGCCCTTGCCGTGGCCGCGGCGCCGGTGCGCCGGTAGCACGCCGCCGTCGACCCAGGCGATGTCGGTGTTCTCCTTCAGCGTCAGCTCGATGTGGGCCCATCCGACGGCCGTGCCCGACTCGTCGCGGCCGACGTACCACGCCAGCGAGTAGTACGGCTGCGGACGGCGGACGTACGCGCTCAGCTCCGGCATTGTCACGGTGGTGGCGTACTCGTGGTCGTGGGTCGCGACCCGGAGCCGGTGGAGCTCGGCGACGGCGGCATCGTCGGCCGTGTCCAACTGCTCGACTGCGACCAGCACCCGCCGACGGTAGTCGCCTGGTCACCGTGGCGCCAATCGGTTTTCCCGGTGATCTGCGTCGGGTGCGCGGGATCGTCCCACCCGGAGCAGATCGTCACCAGGTAGCGCTCATGGCAGGATGGGCGCGATGTTCTTCAAGAAGCACCCGGAGTTTCTCGAGACGAGCGGGACGTCGTCGAGCCGGGGCCGGCTCAACCTGCGCTACCTCGCCATCATCGACGCCAACCGCGAGATCTTGAAGGGCAGACGGGTTCTCGACATTGCAAGTCACGACGGACGATGGAGCTTCGCCGCGCTGCACGCGGGTGCCGCACATGTCACCGCGATCGAGGGTCGTCAGCACCTGGTCGACAATGCCCGCCGAACGTTCGCTGCCAAGGGCATCGACTCCGACCGGTACACGATTCTTTGTGGCGACGTGCATGAGGAGCTCAACCGGTCGTCGATCAAGGTCGACACCGTGATGTGCCTGGGGTTCCTCTACCACACATCCAGGTACGCCGAGCTGATGACCGGAATACGTGCCACCGGCGCCGATGACCTCATCGTCGACTGCAACGTGATGCCGGACGAGCCCCGAGCCGTGGTCCGGCTCCGCGGGGAGAACAACGCACGGGACGCGCTCGCCGTCGAGGACAAGTACTCAAACATCGACCGGACCCTGACCGGTATCCCGAGCGCCGCCGCGATCACCATGATCCTCAACGTCTTCGGCTTCAAGGTCATCGACCGAACCGACTGGGACGCGCTGCTCGCCAAGCATCCGCGGGTGAAGGCCGTAGAGCAATATCGCAACGGCGAGCGAGTCACGCTGCGCGCCCGCCGGGTCAACTGACAACCGGCTTGTCGGGCCAGACTCAGGGCAGTGCGAGATGTGCGTCGACGACGTGCGCGAGCCGAGTCGCCACCGCATGCGCCTGCGGATAGGTGGCGGCTTCGACCATGACGCGGACGAGCGACTGGGTCCCGGATGACCGGAGCAGGACGCGACCGGAGTCACCGAGCTCCGCCTCCGCCTCGGCGACGGCGGCCAGGACGTCCGGATCGGAGTCGGCGCGGCTGCGGTCGACGCCCGGAACGTTGAGCAACACCTGCGGAAGCCGAGTCATGACCGCGGCAAGGTCGGCCAGCGACCGGTTCGTGCTGGCCATCCGGGTGGCGATCTCGAGCGCCGTCAGGACGCCGTCGCCGGTCGTCGCGTGCCTCGGCACGATCACATGCCCAGACTGCTCCCCTCCGAGTGACCAGCCCTTGCGCCGCAGCTCTTCCAGGACATACCGGTCGCCCACCTTCGTCCGGACGACTCGGATCGCCTCGCGCTGCATGGCGCGGACGAAGCCAAGGTTGCTCATCACCGTCACCACGACCGTGTCGTCGGTGAGCACACCAGCATCGCGCATCGCGAGCGCCAGGACGGCGAGGATCTGGTCACCGTCGACCAGTTCTCCGGAGGCGTCGACAGCCAGGCACCGGTCGGCGTCGCCGTCGAATGCGAAACCCGCGTCGGCGCCCGCCGTCACGACTGCTTCCTGCAGCCGAGTCGGATGGGTCGAGCCGCAGTCGGCGTTGATGTTGAGCCCGTCAGGCGTCGCGTGGACGGTAACGATCTCGGCCCCTGCGCGCCGGAATGCCTCCGGTGCCACCTCGTACGCGGCGCCGTTCGCGCAGTCGAGCACGATCCGCAGGCCGTCGAGCGCGTCGCGGTGGGGCAGCGTCGAGACCAGGTGCTCGACGTAGCGACTGCCACCGTCCCGGACGTCGCGTACACGTCCTACGGACGCCCCGACAGGCCGCTGCCAAGGCTCGCGCAGCCGTGCCTCGATCGCGTCCTCGACGTGGTCGTCGAGCTTGTGACCGCCACGCGAGAAAAACTTGATCCCGTTGTCGGGCATCGGATTGTGCGATGCGGAGATCATCACCCCGAGGTCCGCGTGCAGAATCTTGGTCAGCTGCGCGACCGCCGGGGTCGGTAGCACGCCCAGCCGCCCCACATGGACACCTGCGGATGCAAGTCCGGCAACCACGGCGGACTCGAGGAACTCGCCGGAGGCGCGCGGGTCACGGCCGACGACCGCGGACGGCCGATGTCCCGCGAACGCTCCCACCTCGGCAAGGACGTGCGCCGCGGCGACCGAGAGATCGAGGGCGACCTCGGCGGTGAGGTCGACGTTGGCGACCCCGCGCACTCCGTCCGTGCCGAAGAGGCGGTCCACGGGTCTCGCCGTGCCCTGGATCAGCGCTTGCTGTACTGCGGTGCCTTACGGGCCTTCTTCAGCCCGGCCTTCTTGCGCTCCTTGATTCGCGCGTCCCGGGTCAGCATGCCGTTCTTCTTGAGCACCGCCCGGTTGGCCTCGGTGTCGTTGGCATTGAGCGCGCGGGACACGCCGAGGCGAAGTGCGCCAGCCTGGCCACTGATCCCTCCGCCACTGATCCGGGCGGCGACGTCGTACCGGTCGATGAGCTCCGTCAGGACGAAGGGCTCCTTCACGAGCTGCTGGTGCAGCTTGTTGGGGAAGTACTCGTCGAGGGCTCGACCGTTGATCGTCCACTGGCCGCTACCTGGGGTGAGGCGCACCCGGGCGATCGCCTCCTTGCGCCGGCCGGTCGCGTTGGCTGGTGCGACGTTGACCCCGCGACCGGAGGTGTCGGTTGCCTGGGTGCTCTCGGTGGTGTACTCCGAGGCGCCGTCGAAGTCCTGGTCGGTTGCGATGTCGGTGGTTTCGGCCACGTGCCAATCTCCTGGGGTCTGACTCTGCGTTCGCTGGCCGCGCGGGTGACGGCTACTGGGCGATCTGGACGATCTGGTACGGGGTCGGCTGCTGCGCCTGGTGCGGGTGGTCGGCTCCGGCGTACACCTTCAACTTCTTCAGCAGCTGCCGGCTGAGCCGGTTCTTGGGAAGCATCCCCCAAACGGCCTTCTCGACGGCTCGCCGGGGATCCTTGTCCAGCAGGTCGCCGTACGCGATCGACCGCAACCCGCCCGGGTAGCCGGAATGGCGGTACGCGAGCTTGTCCGCGCGCTTGTTCCCGGTGAGGGCGACCTTGCCGGCGTTTACCACGATCACGAAGTCGCCGCCGTCCATGTGCGGCGCGAACGTTGGCTTGTGCTTGCCGCGCAACAGCGTCGCCGCGGTCACGGCGAGCCGACCCAGGGTGACGTCCGTGGCATCGATGACATGCCACTCGCGAGTGAGGTCGCCAGGCTTCGGGCTGTACGTGCGCACGGCGGTCGACCTTCTCACTTTCTTCGGCATCCAAGGGCTTTGTGAAGGCGACGATGTGTCGCCTCCGGACGCGTTGGCCGGTGGGCACAACGACCGCCCAGACTACCCTCCGAGGCGTACGCCGGTCAAAAACTGGCTACCGGCCGGCCGGGTCCGCTCGGACGACCCACATTCCCCCGCTGCGGGCCCACGACATAGGTTAGGGAGCGGTCCAGACCGTGGCCCCGATGCACAAGGGAGGGACTCATGTCTGCGGACGATGCCACCGCCGGCGACGTCGCCGGAGACACCCTGACGATCCGCGACAACCGTACGGGTGACTCGTACGAGGTCCCGATCAGTGACGGAACGATCCGTGCCGGTGACCTGGCGAAGATCAAGGGCAAGGACGATGGACCGGGGCTGGCGACCTATGATCCAGGGTTCGTCAACACTGCGTCGTGCCGTTCCTCCGTGACGTTCATCGACGGCGACCGGGGCATCTTGGAGTACCGCGGCTACCCGATCGAGCAGCTCGCCGAGAAGTCGAACTACCTCGAGGTGGCGTACCTGCTCGTCAACGGAAAGCTTCCGACGAAGCAGCAGTACGAGTCCTGGCGGCACGAGATCACGTTCCACACATTCGTGCACGAGAACATCAAGGCGTTCATGGAGGGCTTCCGCTACGACGCACACCCGATGGGCATGCTGCTCGCGTCCGTGAGTGCCTTGTCCACGTTCTATCCGGAGTCGCGCAACATCTCCGACCCGGCAATTCGCGAGATGCAGATCATCCGGATGATCGCCAAGATGCCGACCCTCGGAGCGTGGGCGTTCCGGCACGCTCAGGGAAAGCCGTACGTCTATCCGGACAACGAGCTCTCGTACTGCGAGAACTTCCTCGCGATGCTGTTCAAGATGAGCGAGTCGAAGTTCGTCGCCGACGAGCGGCTCGTCAAGGCGTTGGAGGTCTTGTTCATCCTGCACGCCGACCACGAGCAGAACTGCTCGACCAACGCGGTACGGTCGGTCGGCTCCAGCCAGGTCGACCCGTACTCCGCGGTGTCGGCGGGCATCGCGGCACTGTTCGGCCCGCTGCACGGGGGCGCGAACGAGGCGGTCCTTAAGATGCTGCGCCGAATCGGATCGGTGGACAACGTTCCCGACTTCATCGACGGAGTGAAGGACGGCAAGGAGCGTCTGATGGGTTTCGGCCACCGGGTCTACAAGAACTACGACCCGCGGGCAAAGATCATCAAGAAGGCCTGTGACGACGTCTTCGAGGTCACGGGAGTAAACCCGCTGCTCAAGATCGCCGTGGAGCTGGAGAAGATCGCCCTCGAAGACGACTACTTCGTCTCGCGCAAGCTCTATCCCAACGTCGACTTCTATTCGGGGCTCATCTACGAAGCGCTGCGCTTCCCGCCCGAGATGTTCACCGTGCTGTTCGCAATCCCTCGGACGTCGGGCTGGCTCGCGCAGTGGATCGAGCTCGTCGACGACAGCGAGCAGAAGATCGCCCGGCCAAGGCAGATCTACACCGGCGACCGGAACCTCGACTTCGTACCCGCCCAGGAACGGTGGGCGTAGCGAATCTCGCAAAAGTCTCGGTCAGTGGTCGTCACCGAGGACGAGGCGGACGACCCTCGCCAGATCGGGTGTCAGGTCCCGCTCGCTGATGGTGACCTCCTGATCGGCCGTCCGTAGCGTGTAGACGAACTGGTCCGGGTGCGGAGCGCTGGTTGCCATCGTCCGAAGCTCCGTTGCGCCGAGCAGCGACGCGACCTCGGGACCCTGTGGGTCGGTCGCCAGATCGACGTGACCCTCGCGCACGATCCCGGCGAACCCCCCGGTACGGCGTACGTACACCGACTGGTCCGTTTGCCGGCGGCTCGCGGTCACGCTTGCCGAGGCTCCCAGCACCTTTACCTGCGTCCAGGCGTCCCGGACAGCCGCGACCTCGGCCGAGCCCGCGCCGCTCAGCCGAGTCGCCGCGTCGATCGTCTGTTGCGCGAACCCGGCGAAGTCAAGGTCGGTGGGCAGAGCGCCGCCCGTCAGCGCAGACCACCAGATCCGGCCGGCACCCTCCCAGGTCGGGCCTCCGATCGCGACCGCGGACAGGTAGAACGCATGGTTCGGTATGCCCGAGTTCAGATGCACACCGCCGTTGTCGTCCGTCGTGACCTGGTACCCACTCATCGAGGCCGGCTGCGGGTCCTTGCCGAGCCGCGGGTCGTCGTACGCCGTTCCCGGTGCCTTCATCGACCTCAACCCGACGCCATTGACCCCTGGCAGGAACAATCCGGCCCCGATCAACCAGTCAGCGTCCGCCGCGTCCTGGCCGAGAACACGTTGCTTGACCATCGAGCCGAAGACGTCGGAGATCGACTCGTTCAAGGCCCCGGACTGCCCGGAGTACGTCAACGGCGTCGTGTACTCGGTGACGCCGTGGGTGAACTCGTGACCGAGGACGTCGACACACTTCGTGAAGCGGCCGAAGACTCTCCCGTCCCCGTCACCGAACACGAGCTGATCGCCGTTCCAGAACGCGTTGTCGTAGTCCTGCCCGTAATGCACGGTGCCGAGAACCGATCGACCCTGCCCGTCGACCGACTGGCGCCCGAAGACCGTCGAAAACAGGTCCCAGGTCGCAGCGATCCCGTCGTACGCCTCGTCGACGGCCGCATCGCCGACCGGCGCAGCGCCCTCCGGCCGTACCTCGTCCCCGGGCAGCTGCTCCGACCCTCGAGCAGTGTGGACGCTCCATCGACTCGTCGTCGCGGCGGCGGGAGCAGAGACACCGCCCACCGTGGAGCGGTGAGCCCGGATCAGCTCGTCCACGGCCAGCGTGCTCCGACCGTAGCGGCACAGCTCTTCATCGGCGGTGAACTCGGCCAACCGCTGGAGAAGGTATGGCGGCACGATCGTGAAGGCGGTCATGGCTCTGTCCTACCCGGTCGCACCCCCGAAGTCACCCGTCCCCCGGTTGCTTCCGGCGCGCTCTACGCGCGTCCGGGGACATCCTGGTTTGGCCGTGCTGCTCCGCGGGTACTCGCCCTCTTCGGTGGTAAGAAACGTCCCGGCCGGCGGGTTGACCGGGCTGCCGGCCGGGGCTCAAGCCCCGATCGGGTACGGCCAGCGGAATGCGAATGCTCGCGAAACCACCCCCAGACATGCGACGAGGGAGGAGACCCGAATGCGAATCGGCTATTTCCTGTCCTGCGAGGAGTACGGACCCGATCAACTGATCGCCCAGGCGCGCGGGGCGGAGGAAGCCGGGTTCGAAGCACTGTGGATCAGCGACCACTTCCATCCCTGGAACGACGAGCAGGGTCAGAGCCCGTTCGTGTGGTCGATGATCGGTGCCATCTCGCAAGTCTGTGACCTGCCGGTCACGACCGCCGTCACGTGTCCGTCGATGCGCGTCCACCCGGCGATCGTCGCCCAAGCCGCAGCGACCAGCGCCGTGCTCCTTGATGGCCGCTTCACCCTCGGAGTCGGAACCGGCGAGGCGCTGAACGAACACGTGCTCGGCGACGTGTTTCCCACCGTCGACGTACGTCTCGAGATGCTCGAGGAAGCGATCTGGTTGATCCGCGAGCTGTGGGCCGGGGACTTCGTCTCGCACCGCGGCACCCACTACACGGTGGACACCGCCCGGATCTACACACTGCCAGCGTCCCCCCCGCCGATCTACATGTCGGGTTTCGGTCCCAAGGCAATCGACGTCGCCGCCCGAGTCGCGGATGGCTACATCACGACGTCGCCTGACCGCGGGGCCCTCAGCCGGTTCCGCTCCGCCGGCAACAAGCCGGCTCAGGTGGGGTACAAGGTCTGTTGCGCCCCGACTCAGCAGGAGGGTGTCGCGATCGCCCACCGGTTGTGGGCAAACAGTGGCCTTCCGGGCGAGCTGTCTCAGGTCCTGCCGTCCCCCCGGCACTTCGAGCAGGCGTCATCCCTCGTGACACCCGAGATGACGGGCGAGTCCGTGACCTGCGGATCAAACGCCAAGGACCACGTCGAAACCCTCCGGCAATACGTCGACGCCGGCTTCGACGACGTCTACGTCGCCAACATTGGCCCGCACTACGCCGAGATGTTTCGGCTGTACGCCACCGAGGTCTTGCCGGAGTTCCGGTCATGACGTGTCATCCGGTCCCCCGCCGGCGAGGCGAGCACCGGGGCGCGGGTAACCGCTCGGTGACAGGTCAGCGATCAGACAGCGTGAACCGTGGCTGACACGGCCATCGTCGACATCGACGGCACGCTGGTCGACTCGAACTACCACCACGCGCTCGCCTGGTTCCGGGCGTTCGGCCGGTTCGGCCTCACGTACCCGGTCTGGCACATTCACCGACAGATCGGAATGGGTGGAGACCAACTCGTCGAAGCCGTGGCTGGTCCTGCGGTCGAAAAGCTGCATGGCGACGACATACGCGACGCCTGGGTCGAGGAGTTCGAGCCCACCCTGACGGGCATCAAGGCCCTCGAAGGGGCCAGCGTGCTCCTCGAGCAACTCTGCAACCGAAGTTTCCGCGTCGTCTTGGCGAGTTCCGGCAAACCCGAGCACGTCGAGCACTACCTCGACCTGATCGACGCCCGGCGCTATGCGGCCGCCTGGACGACGGCCGAGGACGTCGAGAGCACAAAGCCGGCCCCCGACCTGCTCCGGGTCGCGCTGGAGAAGGTCGGTGGCAGGCACGCCGTGGTCGTCGGCGACTCTCCCTGGGACTTTGTTGCGGCCGAAGAGCTGGGCGCGCCGACGATCGCGCTGCGCTCCGGCGGGTTCGCCGACAGCGAGCTGATCGCCGCCGGCGCCGACAGGGTCTTCGACTCTCCGGCCGACCTGATCGAACACCTCGGCGAGACCGAGCTCCGCCGGGCGAGCTGAAGGCGAGGACACAACCGTCCAAATGCCGCAGCGCCCTGACCGGTGTGTGTTGTGCGAGCTCTTCATCGGTCGTACGGTGAACGTGGTTGAGTGCACAGCCGACGGCATTGGCCCCCTACGGGGCCCGATGGTTTCAGAGGACCCGACCACGATGGCTGAAGTCTTGCCCTTCAACCCCCTCCCGACGTCGCCCGGTCAGCAGGACGCGTCGTACGCCCTCTCAGATCATCCCTCGCACGTTCTCGTGCATCGATGCGGAAACGCCGCTGAGACCGCTCTGGTGCGGGTCACCGGGGACGTCGATGCGTTGTCGGCACCGGAGATCGGTCGAACGCTGCTACCAAACCTGCTCGGTCTCGGCATCGACCAGGTCGTCTTCGACCTGCGGTCGGTGACGTTCATCGGCTCGGCGGGTGTGCAGATGCTCCGAGACGTCCGCCTGTCCGGTATCGCCGACGGCGTCGAGTTCTGGCTGGCCGGGAGCCGGGCGGTCCTTCGCATCCTGGACCTCGTCGGTGACACGTCAGCGTTCCACGTCGTGGACGACCCGCAGGACGCGATGGCTCTCGTCTCGTCGTCGGCTCACCGCTGGGTTCCGCGTCAAGGATGAGGGTTTGGAGCGGAGCAGAGAGGTTACCCCTCATGGGACAGACCCAGCGCATCCGGGAGGAGTCCCATGCTCACCGTGAGCCGCTTGTCGTTCTCATGTCGTACGTCCGCCGCAGAGTTTCCGTCTCCATGACAGGCCAGCTTCATCTGATCAAGAACGACATGGTCGACCACCCCGACTTCACGTTGCGCCTCGGGGCGGACCACCGCAACCTCCCGCTCGTACGATCGCTTGCGGCTTCCGTGGCGATCCGGGCGGACCTTTCTGTCGATGACGTCATCGACTTCAAGGTGGCGGTCGACGAAGCGGCTCAGGCGCTGGTCCGCCGTGCCGCCGGCGACGCGATGATGACCTGCGACCTGAGGATCGAAAACGACGGCCTGTGGTTCCGCGCTGCCGCGGAGTCGACGTCGTTCGACGTGTTCGAGCCGGACTCGCTGGGGCTGGAGATCCTGCACTGCCTGGTCGAGTGCGTCGAGACCGACCACCGGACCATCGTTCACTCGGGCGGCTTGCGGGAACTCTCGATCGAGTTCGTCAAGCCCTACCCCATGGACCTCACGTGACGTTGGCACGGCGCAACGACTCGCCGACCCGCTGTCCAGACGACATTGCCGAGGGATTCCGGCGACTCGCTGCGATGGACCCGGACGACCCCCGTCGACCCGACCTGCGCGACGGCCTGATCGCCGCCCATCTCGATCTCGCCGCGCGGATCGCGTCGAGATTCGGTTCGTGGGGAGGGCTGGCCGAAGACATCGTCCAGGTCGCGCGACTCGGCCTGGTAAACGCCGTCGAGCGGTTCGATCCGAGCCTGGGAAGCGACTTCACGAAGTTTGCGGTCCCGACGATCATGGGTGAGGTTCGCCGGTTCTTTCGCGACTCCTGCTGGCGGGTCAGGGTTCCACGGCGGTTGAAGGAACTACATCTGAGACTTCGGACGGCCAACGAGGACCTCACCCAGAGACTCGGACGCGGTCCGACGGTCCCCGAGCTGGCCCGGCATCTCGGCCTGACCTCGGAGGAGGTGAGGGAGGGGCTCGAGGCGACCCTGGCAAACGAGCCGGGCTCCCTGGACGAGGGCACGTTCAACACGACGGTTGGCGAGCGCCTCGGCGAGACCGACGCCGGGTTCACCTTCGTCGAGGACCATGAGTCGATCGCGCCATTGGTCCGCAAGCTCCCTGACCGGGAACGTCGGATTCTCCACCTGCGGTTCTTCGAGGATATGACGCAGTCCCAGATTGCCGACGTGGTCGGGTTGTCACAGATGCATGTCTCTCGGCTGCTGAGCCGCACGCTGGAGGATCTCCGGCACGGCATGCTTGCCGAGTGAGTTGTCGGGGGCCTGAGCACGGCCGGGGAAGAGGATCTTGGCCGAGTTGACTCGGCAGCCCGGCGGGCACATGCTTCTCGCAGCGTCCGGGCTCACCTCAGGGGCCGATGCGCAGGCCTTCGCAGGTGAGCACTCGCCCAACCGATGCGTGGAACAGGAGTCTTGATGAATGGTCGCCATGACGGCCTCGTCGAGACGATGACATCGGTGGCTCAGGCCCTCGCATCGGCGACGGAGCCGGAGGACACGCTCGACACGATCACGACCACCGCGGTCAAGGTGATCCCGAGCACGGACTTTGCGAGCATCTCCATGTGCAACGGAGGTGGCGAGATCAAGACGCTTGCCCCGACCGCCGACGTCATCGTTGCAGCGGACCAGCTGCAGTACCGGTTTCACGAAGGCCCGTGCGTCGAAGCGGTCGACGAGCAGGCGACGATACGATCGCCCCATGTTGCCACCGATGTCCGCTGGCCCCGATACGGCCCACGCGCTGCGGCCCTCGGACTGCGCAGCCAGATGGCGGTGGAGCTGTTCACGGCGGGGAGCTCACGGGCGGCGCTCAACCTCTACTCCGCGACGCCCGGGGCGTACCACGCTGGCAGCAACATCGCCGAGCTCTTCGCGACCCATGCCGCCGTCGCCATGGGCTTCACCCACGAGGTCGAGACACTTCGTGAGGCAATCGAGACCCGGCAGGCCATCGGCAAGGCAGTCGGGATCGTCATGCAGCGTTACGAGCTCGATGAGGACCGGGCTTTCGGATTTCTCGTCCGGGTCTCTCAGAAGGGCAACATCAAGCTGCGGCTGGTGGCCGAAGAGGTGATCTGCTCCACGAACCAGGCAGCGAAGTAGCATGCCTGGTTCGGAGTCCGCCGGAGGCGGGCTTGCGGAGTACCGCCGCAAGCGTGACCCGCGGCGTACACCGGAACCCGTCCCTGCCGACGACCTGCTGCCCCGAGGCGGCGACGACACGTTCGTCATCCAGGAGCACCACGCAAGCGCATTGCACTGGGACCTCCGGCTCGAACGTGACGGCGTCCTGGTTTCCTGGGCGTTGCCGAAGGGTGTTCCGCCGGACCCCCGGCACAACCACCTCGCGGTTCACACCGAGGACCATCCGCTCGACTACGCCGGCTTCGAGGGCGAGATCCCCGCCGGTGAGTACGGCGGCGGAAAGGTACAGATCTGGGACCGCGGCCACTACCTGACCGAGAAGTGGGACGACAACGAGGTCAAGGTGGTCCTCGAGGGTGGCCGCGTCACCGGACGGTACGTCTTGTTCCAGACGGGTGGGAAGAACTGGATGATCCACCGGATGGATCCGCCTCCCGCTGGTTGGCAACCGCTCCCGGACCTCGTTCGCCCGATGCTCGCGACCCCGGACGGTCTTCCGCGCGACGAAACGAACTGGGCGTTCGAGCTGAAGTGGGACGGAGTGCGGGCGATCTCGTACGTCGACGGTGGCAGGGTGACACTCCGCAGCCGGGGTGACCACGACGTCACGAGCACCTACCCCGAGCTGCGCCGGCTTGGTGAGCAGCTGGGGGCGACGCAGGTCGTCCTGGACGGCGAGGTCGTTGCGTTCGACGATCGTGGCAGGCCGAGCTTCGGCCGACTACAGAAGCGGATGGGGGTCTCCGCGCCGACGTCGCGGTTGCTGTCCACGCATCCGGTGCTGTACGTCGTCTTCGACCTGTTGCACCTCGACGGCCGTTCGACGCTCGATCTGCCGTACCGACAGCGGCGCTCCCTGCTCGACGGGCTGCAGCTCGAGGGTCCGACCTGGCGTACCGTCCCGCAGCTCGAGGGGAGCGGGGAGGATCTGCTGTTTGCGACCCGTGAGCAGGGACTCGAAGGTGTTCTCGCAAAGCGGCTCGACAGCCCCTACCGGCCCGGACAGCGGTCGAAGTCGTGGCGCAAGATCAAGAACGAGCTGACTCAGGACGTCGTCGTCGGCGGCTGGAAACCGGGTCAGGGCCGTCGCTCCGAAACGGTCGGATCGCTGCTGCTAGGGCTGCCGACGAGCGACGGCCTCGAGTACGTGGGCAAGGTAGGGACCGGTTTCACCTCGGCGATGCTCGACGACCTCCACGGTGCCCTTCGCAGGATCGAACGCAAGACCAGTCCGTTCGCGGACGTCCCCAGAGCTGACGCGAAGGACGCCCGCTGGTGCACACCCCGGCTCGTCGGGGAGGTGGTCTTCAGCGAGTGGACGTCCGACGGCCGGCTACGACACCCGTCCTGGCGCGGCCTCCGCCCCGAACGGCCGCCCGATAGCGTCGGCCGTGAGTCCTGACCGAGTGCTCGGGAAAGGAAGGCTCAGCCGTCAGTGCCTCGATGACAGGATGGGACCGCCTCGCCGCGTTACGGACCACCGCGCGCGGGTACTGGTACGTCATGCGCGTGATTGTGGTCGGGGCGACAGGCAACCTGGGTACCGCACTGGTCCAGAAGCTGGCGGCGCGACCGGAGATCGAGGAGATCATCGGGGTGTCTCGACGGCTCGTCGAGACACGTATGCGCGCGAGACCGGGCCGGCCTTCATCTTCCAGCGCCAGGCGGCAACGCAGCAGCGCCGGCTGTTCGGTGGACCGTTCGTCCCGGGGTCACTCGTGAATCCCGCCCTCGTCCCGTTCGTGCCCTACCCGGCGCGACTGCGGTTCCGGGCCATCCACGCCCGCGACGTCGCGCTGGTCGTCGTCGAGGCGTCGGTCCGTCCGGTGGTCGGACCGTTCACCGCCGAACCCGAACTCGGCTGGGCCCCCACCTACGGTGCCCACGAGGCCCTGGACGAGTTCCTGATCGGGCTGCGGCGCGGCGCCTCGGGTCCGACGCCGCCGCTCGCAGCGGCCAGCGGCGGACCAGTAAGAAGCCATGAGCTCGCGACCGCCGTCGGCGGTCGCGAGTAAGGCGTCGATCCGCATGCCCAATTCGCCGGAACCACGGCCGTCCAATCGGAACGGAGATCCCGCTGACATTCCCCTGTCGCAACCGGTGAGCGGTGTCGAGAGGGTGGTGACGTTTCGGCCGAGCACGGTCCTGGCGGGTCTCGGGATCCTGCTCGGGGTGGGCGCTGCACTGTGGTTCGTACTGGTGGCGCAGAAGGGTCTCACGGTGATCGCGATCGCGATGTTCTTGGCGCTCGCGCTGAATCCCGCCGTCGAGTTCTTCCAGCGCATCGGGCTGGGCCGCGGGCTCGCCGTCGCCACGGTCTACCTGCTCGCCCTCGTCGTCTTTGCAGTGCTGGGGCTGGTGCTCATCCCGCCGTTGGTCACGCAGATCACGGACTTCGTGAACTCGCTCCCGGATCTCGTGCGCGACCTCACCAGGGGGCGTGGGCCGCTCGGCTTCCTCGAGCGCAGGTACCACGTCGTCGAGCAGGTGCGCAAGGTCGCATCGCATCAGGCGTCCAATGGACTGACCGGTGCCGCCTCCCCGGCACTCGGGATCGCCAAGGGTGTTGCCACCACCGTCGCCGGGATCGTCATCATCGCGTTCTTGACGCTCTTCATGCTGCTCGAGGGTTCCGAGTGGCGGCGACGGATCACCGATCTGATCCCCGAGCGTCGCCGCGCCCCGGTCGAGCGCGTCGGCGCCGGCGTCTACAGCTCGGTCAGCGGGTTCGTGCGGGGCAATCTCCTGGCCAGCTTCCTCGCCGGAGTCGTCGCGACCGTCATCTTGCTCATCGTCAGAGTTCCCTACCCGGTCCCGCTGGGACTGTTCACCGCACTCATCGAGCTGGTCCCGTACCTCGGGCCAGCGGTCGTCACCGTACTGCTCAGCCTGGTGGCTTTTTCCACCGGACCGGTGGCGGGTGTCGTGGTGTTCGTCCTGATGTTTCTCTACCACATGATCGAGGGGCACACGTTACGCCCGCTCATCTACGGGCGCGCCCTGAAGCTTTCTCCGCTCGCAGTGCTGGTCGCGATCATCCTCGGAACGGAAGTCGCCGGAATCCTCGGTGCGTTGGTCGCGATCCCGATCGCCGGGTCGATCCAAGTGGTCATCGGCGAGCTGCTCGCCGAACGCGACTGCCGCAAGTCTCCGTCCAGCACTGGCGAGACCGCCTGACGTCCGGTCGCGCCGACCCCCTGACCGCCGCAGGATTATCGGTCATCCAACACGGGTACCTAGCCCGGTGACGACCCGTGCCGACCAGCACGACAGCCGAACCTCGGCTCGCCGCCGCGCCGGGGCGCGAAGGGAGGACTCGATGCAGCTGCCCTCCCCGCGTGGACCGCTGAGCGCCGCGGTGTTCGGAGCGCTGACGGGGGGCCGCGACCTCGACCTGTCGGACTGCTCAGCTGCCGTCGACTCGTGCAGTCGCTGCCCGCTCGAGGACGAGGACCTGCAGATCGCCCTGTGGTCCCTCTACGAACTCCACTACGGAGGCTTCGACGACGTCGACGACGCGTACGAGTGGTCACCACCCCTCCTGATGGCGCGGCAGTGCCTGGAACGGCCGTTCGAGTCCACGCTGCGCGACCACACCCGAGGTTGGGTGCGGGAAATCTGCGACAGTTCCGGCCCGGTACCGCAACGACTGTTCGGCTTCGTCGAAGGCATCGCTTCACCGCCGCTCGCCCGGTACTTGCAGCACACGGCCACGTCGTCGCAGCTCCTCGAGTTCCTCATCCACCGCAGCATCTACCAGCTCAAGGAAGCCGATCCACACAGCTGGGCCATCCCGAGGCTGACCGGAGCCGCCAAGGTGGCCTTGGTCGAGGTGCAGTACGACGAGTACGGCGCCGGAAGGCCGGACGCCCTGCACTCGAAGATGTACGCCGACACATTGGCGGCATGCGGCCTCCGCACCGGTTACGGCGCCTATATCGAGGCCGTGCCCGCGGTGACCCTGGCCGTGAACAACGCGATGAGCCTGTTCGGTCTGCACCGACGTCTGCGCGGAGCCGTCGTCGGCCACCTTGCGGCGTTCGAGGCCACCAGCTCGATCCCAGCGCGGCGAGTCTCCCACGGGCTGCGGCGGTTGCACTATCCCGAGCCCGCGGCGGCATACTACGACGAGCACGTCGAGGCCGACGCCGTCCACGAACAGCTCGTCATCCGGCACATCTGCGCACGGCTGATCGAAGACGACCCATCCGCGCTCAGCTCGGTCGCGTTCGGGCTCGCCTCGTGCCTGTTGCTCGACAACCGCGCCGCCGAGCAAATGCTGGGTGCCTGGGCGCGCGGGGCGTCGTCTTCGACCGGTCGAGCTCATTTCGCGGGCGGTGGGCGCATGACGGCCGTGCTCGGGTTGCGCCCCCAAGCCGAGATCTGCCGGCTGTCGAACGTCACGTACGTGCTGCCGATCAAGACCGTAGCCGGGACCGACCATGACGACCTGACGCAATACCTAACGATGCTGAGTGCTCTGCTCACCATCGTGGTGGTCGACGGATCCGCGCCCGACGTCTTCACTCGCAACCAGACGCAGTGGCGGCCTATTGCTGAGCACGTCCGGCCACGTTCGAAAACCCCGAACGGAAAGGTGGCTGGTGTCTGTGACGGAGTCGCCGCAGCGCGGACGCCATTCGTCGTGGTGGCCGACGACGACGTCCGCTACGACGAGACCTCGCTGCGAGCCGTGATCGACCTGCTGCGCCGCCACGACGCGGTGGTCCCCCAGAACTACTTCTGTCCGATGGCGTGGCACACGTACTGGGATTCGGCACGAACACTCCTCAATCGCGCCTTCGGAAGCGACTTCGCGGGTACGACGGCTGTCCGTCGCGATGCCTTCATCGTGACGCACGGCTACTGCGGTGCCGTCCTGTTCGAGAACCTGGAGCTGATCCGGACGCTGACGGCCAACGGTTTCGACGTTCACCGAGCTCCGGACGTGTTCGTGGCTCGTCGTCCTCCGACATTCCGGCAGTTCGCCGACCAGCGGCTTCGACAGGCCTACGACAGCATGAGCCAACCCGGGCGTCTCTGCGTGGAGCTGGGTGTCCTGCCAATGGCGGCCTTTGGGTTGCTCAGGGCCCGACGCCTGCTGGTGGCCGCCGGCGTCACCAGCATGGCCGCCGCAGAGCTCGGGAGACGGCGTCACGGCGGTCGCAGGGTCTTCTCGCCATCGGTCGCCGCGTGGGCTCCCCTCTGGGTCGTTGAACGTGGGGTCTTCTCGTGGCTCGCGCTCGGGTGTTTCCTGCGCGGTGGCGTGCGCTACGCAGGCGCCCGGTTCCGAAAAGCAGCTCACCCGACGTGGAAGCTGGCTGGTTCCCAATGCCCGGAGCCGTGCTGCCGGTGCCGTATCAGCTTGCGCACCCGCCAGTCGGATCGGACGGCGTCCTGGTGAAACGACCGTCCGTCGTCAACATCGTCTGCTGCCCCGAAGGTCCCATGTTGGTCAGGGGCTGCGACTCGATCTGCGACGACAACGGCACAGAGTACGCCGTCAACCGGCCGGTTGTGGCGGTCTGCCGCTGTGGGAAGTCCGCACGCAAGCCGTGGTGCGATGGCACGCACAAGTTCCTGCGCGCGGGCCGGCGGTGGTGACCGCGCCGGATGCCGGTGGCCGCTCAACCGGCGCGCCGTCCGTTCCACGCCGGCCACGTGCCGTCGTCGGTGACCTCTCCAGCCGCCCCCGCGAAGACATGGAAAGCGGACGCCAGCTGTTGTCGCTCCTCAACCGACATCCCAGCGAGAACCCGCTCGAGGGCACGTCGTCGACGTTCCATCACCGAGTTGACCAGCCGAGCTCCCCCCCTCGTCGGCTCGAGCTGGAGGTGCCGCCGGTCGTGTGCCGACTGCGTACGCGCCACGAACCCGGCCTGGACGAGCCGTTCACACAATCGGGTCGCGTTGGACGGGTGCACGCCGAGCGCCTCGGCGACGGTCGTGAGGTTGACCGGTCCACGGGTCGCGATGATCACCAGGGCCCGCAGCTGCGGCGGAGTCAGCGTCGACTCGACCTCTTCCAGCGACTCCGCAATCACCGCCACGAACACGCGAGCGGCCCACATCGCCGCATCCACCTGCGCCGAGAAGTCTTGCTCATCCTGCTCGCCGGCCGGGTTCACCCGAACAGCATAGACCGCAACAGTTGCGCCTACGCAATGATTGCGCATTAATAGACAGGTGACACAGATGGAGACCTCCCCCACCCACTCCACCGGCGGCTCGACCCCGCGACCCGTGGTCGCCGTGACGGGCGCGAGCGGCGGGATCGGCCGAGCCGTCGCGCGGGCGTTCGCCGATCGGGGCTACGCCGTCGGATTGCTCGCGCGCGGAGAGCTCGGGCTGGCGGCGGCTGCCGCGGACGTTCGCGAGCGTGGCGGCCGGCCGCTGGTGGTGGAAGTGGACGTCGCGGACAACGACCAGGTGGAAGCCGCGGCCCAGCGGGTCGAGGACGAGCTCGGACCCATCGACGTCTGGGTGAACGTCGCGTTCACCTCGGTCTTCGCCCCCTTCGCGCAGATCGGGCCGGAGGAGTTCCGGCGGGTCACCGAGGTGTCCTACCTGGGATATGTCTACGCGACGATGGCCGCGCTGAGGCGGATGAAGCCTCGTGATCGCGGTGCGGTGGTCCAGGTCGGCTCGGCGCTGGCCTACCGTGGAATCCCGTTGCAGAGCGCCTACTGTGGCGCCAAGCACGCGATCCAGGGTTTCCACGAGTCGTTGCGCTGTGAGTTGCTGCACGAGGGCAGCAACGTACACGTGACGATGGTCCAGATGCCCGCGGTGAACACGCCGCAGTTCTCGTGGGTGCTCTCGCGGCTGCACCGGCAGGCGCAACCCGTGCCACCCATCTACCAGCCGGAGGTTGCAGCGGACGCGGTCGTGTACGCGGCAGCGCACCCTGAGCGTCGCGAGTATTGGGTTGGTGCCAGCACGGCGGGAACGCTGATCGCGAACGCGGTCGCCCCCGGCCTGCTCGACCGGTACCTGGCGAAGACCGGCATCCGCTCGCAGCAGACGGACCAGCCCAAACCTACCGACCAGCCGGCGAACCTGTGGGAACCTGCCGACGGCAGGAGCGGCAGGGACTACGGCGCACACGGGATCTTCGACGAACGAGCGTCGGCCCGAAGTCGGCAGCTGTGGGCCTCGCAACACCACGGCGTGGTCGCCGCGGCGGCGGCCGGGGTCGTGGCGCTCGGCGCGGGATTGCTGCGAGGTCGGCGGTGAGCCGGCCACGGAGCGGCGGCCCGATGACCGCGTCGACCGCTGCCCGCGCCCTGCTCGGACTGGTGCTGGTCGCCTGGCCGGACACCGTCCTGGACGCGCTGGACGAGTCCGACCCTCCTCCGCTCACGCGTCGCGCTGCCCGCGCGCTCGGTGTCCGGCATCTCCTGGAAGCCGTCGCGTTGACCGTCCGCCCGTCGCCGACGCGCCGTTTCGTCGCCTCCTTCGATCTGCTGCACGGCGCCAGCATGGTGGGACTCGCGTTCGGCTCCCGCCGGTATCGCCGGATCGCCGTCCTCGCCGCATCCGCAGCGGCCGTCCTTGGCCTGTCCTCGGTGGTTCCGGGACAGGAGACACCATGACGAATGTCGACCCCGACCGGCTCGAGGCGCTGCTGCGCTCGAGGGTCGACGGCGAGGTCGGCTGATGGACCGGCCGGACTCAGGACCCACCAGACCGACCGGAAGGAACGCTGATGGCGCCAACAGTCTCCGACGCTGAGTCTCCAACGATCAGTCTCCGACGATCTGCTCGAGCGACGTTTGGCCACTGGCCTGGCGGGAACACCCATCTGGTCCAGGCGATGGGAGCACAACCATGACAGCCGCCAGAGCCGCTCGGCCGCGAGCTCTCCCCGGAGCAGGTCGGAGAAGTACTCCGAGCAGTTTCGACGTGATCCGAAACCCATGATCTCGAGCTGGACTTGCAGCAGCCAGGATCGGGTCGCCGACATCGCCGCCGCGCTGCGTTCAGCCGGTTTCCCCGTCCGTACGGGGGAGGACCGGATGGACGGCACCGTCGTCATCGTCGACCATGAGCTGGCCGATCGGGACGCGGTCACGGCGATGATTCGTGGCATCGACCCGGACGCGTCGACGAACTCACGGGTCAACTGACCCTTCGTTCCTCCTGGGACGACGGGAGCCGGCCCCCGTCACCTGGCGCTTCGATGCACGCCCTTGCGCAACCCAGGCAGGTCGACTTGCGCGAACACTGTGGTGCGCCGACTTCCGGTGAGGTCGACTGTCCAGGACGTCCCGGATTCGGTGCCGCATGGAACCGGCGCGGCATCTCCGGTACGGCAAGACAGCGACAACACCCGCACTCCCGTCACGTGTACGACCTGTGGATCGGGCTCGGCATCGGCACCCACCGCGTTGAGCAACACCAGGGCTCGTCCCGCCGGAGCGGGGGGCGAGTCGGAGAGCAGCGCCACCCCGGAAACGACGTAGCGCAGGTGCACGTACCTTGCCGGTTTGCCCAGGGCAACGCGCGTCGTCGTACGAGAGGGGTTGGACCTCGTCGCATCGACGCGCGTCCCGTTGACGACCAGGGACCGGTCGGTGATTGCGGGCTCGAAGGCACGACGACCGACCGTCACCGTCGCCAGCGCGAGATCGACGTGGGTGGTCGGTTGCCTCGACGCCAGCCACTGGTCCGTCAGGATTGAACCGTCGGCTCGGAGGCTCGACGCGACATAGACACCCGGCGCCGGCGCAGCAGCAGGGAAATCGGCTGGCCTCGCCGTCGACGGGCTCTGCCCTGTCTCAGGAGTGTTCTTGGTCCCGGGACGAGACGACGAGTCCGTGACCTGGTGGCCGCGGATCAGGGCGGATGCGCCGGCGACGACCACCGCGACGACCACCGCAGCGGCAAGACCTGCGATCAGCGGTCGGCGGCGCCGTCTGGAAGGACGGGCGATGGCGGGAACCGCACCGTTCGGGGGCGGGATCGAGCGGTGTCTCCCAGTCGGACTCGTCGTTCGCGCGCGCGGCCTCGTCGCACCGTCCGAGGCGCGGTCGTGCTGTCCGTGCCGACCGTCCCGTCCCAGTCGGTGGTGCTGACGTCGGCGCCACCAGTGCCGTGCTGCGTTCGGCGGATGGTTCAACGTGCGGTTGTCGTCATCACCGCGGGTCAGAACGAATGCGCAGGCGCTCACGACAGCCACGGCGACCGCAACCGCAAGCCCCGCGAGCAGCGGTCGGCGAGGGCGCAGGCCGCCTTGGTCGCTCACGTTTCCTCCCCGAGCGGGCGGCAAACCGCCCGCTATGCACACAGATCTCGGCCCAACCGGGAACCGCGAAAGAGTTCCCGCCCCATTACTTTCAGGAATTGGCGAAAAATGCAAGAGTGTGCTATCTCCAATACGTATCAAGGAGCCACATGTGAACGCCCCCAGAATAGCGGCCGTGACAATTCTGACCGCTTTTGTTGTGTTATCCACCCCCGCAGTGTTCGCCTCCTCTCCGTCATCGGCCAAGTCCACGGCGACGGTCTATGTCGTACAGGCGCTTTCCCAGGCCCACGTCTCTCTCAGCGTGGACAACGACCGCACAACCGACCTGCTCCGGCCGAAGGAGATCCTCGATCCGCTCGAGCTCACTCCCGGCCAGCACGCGATGACGTTCAGCGGCAAGAACCCCGACTGGAAAATGAGGGTCACCGTCAACGTCCCGGCCGGATCAAGCAACGACGTTGTCATCCACCGGCCGGCGGATCCGTACGGCAACCCAGTTGTGACGACCTATCACAACGACCTCGCGTCGATCGCCCCCGACAAGGGGCGCGTTGTCGTTGCCCACACCGCCGTCGTGCCACCCGCCGACATTCTGGTGAATGGAAAGGTTGTCTTCGCAAACATCGCTAACGGGGAATATGCCGCCGCCGAGGTGCCAGCAGGAACTCTGAATGTGTCGATTGTCCCGACTGGAGAGTCTTCACCGGTTATCCTCGGGCCTCTCGACCTCGCGGTCCAGCCGCAGGTGTTGACTCGCGTCTTTGCAGTCGGCGAACCGACCAACGGCTCCATGGACGTGATCGTCCAGCAGCTCGACCTGCGAGCAAAGGGGTCAGTGGCTCCGACGACGGTGCCGCTGGGCAGCGCCGGGATCGTCTCGCGCTGGCGCGTGACGGTGTCCGGAACATCTGCGGGAGCAGCGGCCGGGGGCCGTACCTCCATGACCCCCCTGATCGCCGGCCCGTTGGCCGGAGGGGCCGCCGCGCTGCTATTGGCGGGATGGTTGTGCCGGCCCACGCGTGAGAACCGCGGATCCAGACGACGTGACGTCATCGCCGCCGGCTGACGGAGCGCCGCGTTCGGGTAAGGGCGGCCGTCATCGCGACCGCTCACCCCGACGTTCGTTGCGTGGTCTGATCGTCGCAGCTGTCGTTGTTTCGATCGCCCTGGTCGGCACATCCGCGCTGTGGGGTCGGATCGATGCCGGCGGTTCCCCGAACGCGTCGGTCGCTCACCGGGCGGCTGCCGAGTCGAGGCCGTCGTACCCGGTCCCGCCGGTCATCGACGTGAGGGCGGTCCCTGCGCGCCCTGCACGGTCACAGCTGCTTCCTCAACAACCGATCAGCATCACTCTCGCCTCCGGCACGAGGGTCCCGATCACCCCAGTCTCGACGCTGCTGGATGGCACGCTCGACGCGCCGAACGACATCACGATCGCGGGCTGGTGGGACGGCGGGGCCAGGCTCGGTGACCCGTACGGCGCGATCGTTGTCGCGGCGCACGTCGACTCTGCGGTTCAGGGGCTCGGACCGTTCTCGGAGCTGCTTGGCGCCAGGGCTGGCGACCGGATGGCGCTCCGGTCGCGGGAGCTCGGTCAGCAGTTCATGGTTTCGACCGTGAACCTGGTGCCCAAGGACCAACCGGCCCAGATCAGCGGCCTGTTCTCGGTGCACGGCGTCAATCGTCTCGTCCTGATCACCTGTGCAGGACCCTATGACCCCTCGAACGGGGGCTATCAGAGCATCGCCGTCGTCACGGCCGTACCGACCGGGCCGGCGAAAACACGCCACGCATCGGTGGCGTGGGCGGGGCAAGGATGAGGTCGAACAGCCCAAGCAGATCAAGGGTGGGGTCGATCAGTTGTCGGACCGCGGTCTCGACGGCGACACTGCGCGAGGTGCCGATTGCAGAGTCGGCGAGGGTGTGAAACTTGTCGGTGAGCGCAGCGTCGGACAAGGGGTGGTCCGGGTCGCCGACGGCGGTGGTCGGTCCGGAGGAGAGCCGTCGACCGTCTCGGAGCACAACCGTCACCTCCGCCCAGCGCTCGGCGGGAAATCTCGTCGTGTACTCATTGCTCTCCCTCACTTTGATGCCGTCGCTCAATCGCAGCACGTCCTCGTCGGCGAAACCGTCCCGGCCGACCTCGGCCGGGCCGACCACGCCCCGAGCGAGCGCGGCGGCGACTGGGAACGGCAGGCTGTACTGGGCTTCCTCGGTTGTGTCCGGACGACGCGTGCTGAGCCGGGTGGCGTGGTGGAAGGTGACGACCTCGACGTGGTCGATCTGTGTCGCGGTCAGCTGATGTTCGTCTCGCAGCCTTAGGGCTGCCTCCACGGCCGGTTGGGCCCACCGGCAGACGGGATGTGGTTTGAAGTACACCTCGAGGATGCGCCAGCGCACGCCAAGGTCCGCCCAGAGGTCGGTGACGTCGGGCTGGTCGTCGTAGACCAGCATCGCCGGTGCGCCGGTGAACCCGTCCGCAGCCAGCAGCGCCGAGTCGACTCCGGCCATCGCGCCCCATCCTGAGCCGTCCTTGATCATGGTCGGATGATCGATGCAGCGCATGATCGGGCCGCGCGGGCCGTGATACTCGGCGATACCAAGCGCATGCTCGGTTGCTTCGGGACCCAGCCGCAGCAGCCGGGCGGCGGTCCCGGCCGCCGCCAGGGCATTCCACGCTCCCGAGTTGTGGTACGCCCCGGCGGTCGCGTGCAGCGCCATTCCCGCCCGGATCCCCAGTTCGTATCCGATCACCAGGGCGGTCAGCAGATCGGGCGCCTTGAGGCCGGCGTCTCCGTCGGCCAGGGCGAGCAGCGCCGGCAGCACCGCGGCGCCGACGTGGCCCTTGCTCAGCGCGTGTCCGTCGTGCCCGTCCAGGCTGTCGATCGTCATCCCTCCGGCCAACGCCGCACCGACTGGGCTCACCCGTCGCCCGTCGAAGAGCAGCCGTGCCCCAGCGGCGACCGTGCCGAAGTGTCGGGCAGCATGCCCACGAGCGATGCGAGACAACGGCGTGTCGACTCCGACCGCGGCGATCCCGACCAGGTCGAGGACGCAGCGCCGACCCTGCTCGCTCACATCCTTGGGCAGGTCGCTGAGGCGCAGGTCATGGATGAAGGCCGGCAGCTCACCAGCGTCCAGCCGATCCACGGTGACCACTATGCCCGTCGCGAGCCGCATTCGGCGGGCGTGCCAAGCCGGTTCCCGCCAGATCACCCGCGCCGGCCGGGTTGGGGAGGCTCAGACCGTCAGGTTCAGTCGCCGGGCCACTCGGCGGTCCAGCGTTCGAACGCACGGGCGTCCGGTCGATGGCGGCCTTGACGACGGCGAAGATGGCCCTGGATCGTTGCGGCGATCAACACCTCCCGCCAGCTGTACTCGGACTCCTTGGGCTTAGGCGGGTCGTCCTCGTTGCGGGTGACGCGCCAGACCCGCTTGAAGATCGCACCCGCGACAACCCTTCCGGCGATGCTCGCCATAACCCGAACGGGCGATAGGCGATCTTTGCTGCCTTGCTCATCGGTCCTCCGTACTTCTCAGGCGATGACCGCACTCCTCAAGTTTCCCGGTGGTCGAATGCTCAAACGCCGTCGTTGGATTCGCGATCATCCGCCACGGTCCCGGGAATAGGACAATCGGCGCGATGCCGCTGCCGAGTCGTTTGGTCGTACGCCGACCGGGTACGTCTCGGGCATGGCAGTGAACGATAAGGGCACCGTGGAAGCCGAGGACGCCGAGGCAGATATGCTGAGCATCCTGATCAGGGACCACGTCGGTGTCGAGGACCTGTTCAGCGCGATCGAGACGGTCGAGGACCCGGCCGAGCGGACGTCGCTCATCGGAAAGCTCGACGATGAGTTGATGCGTCACTCAAAGGTCGAGGAGGCGTACCTCTATCCGGTCGTGCGCGACAACCTCCCGGACGGCGCCGAGATAGCCGAACATGAGCTCGACGATCACGCCGAGGTCGAGGGTCTGCTGCGGGATCTCGCGAACCTCCATCCGCGCGCGGAGGAGTTCAGCGGCACGTTTGAGCAGTTGACCGAAAGCGTGCGCGCCCACGTACGTGAGGAGGAGGACGCATTGTTCCCGGCGGTTCGCCAGAACGTCTCAGCGGAGGACCTCAACCGGCTCGGTGCCGAGGTCCTTCGCACGAAGGCGTCCGAGTCACCTCCCGCCAACTGATGCGGGCCGTCGACAGATCGGGAGCGCAGCACGTCAACGGTGCGGGGCTGGCCCGATGACGCGGTTCGGATACACGCTGATGACCGAGCAGAGCGGACCGAAGGAGCTGGTTGGTTACTCGACGGATGCCGAAGACGCCGGCTTCGACTTCCTCGTCTCGAGCGACCACTACTTTCCCTGGCTCGACTCCATGGGACACTCGCCGTACGCGTGGGCTGTGCTCGGTGCGGTCAGCCAAGTGACCGAGAAGGTCGAGCTGATGACGTACGTGACCTGCCCGACAATGCGGTACCATCCCGTCGTCGTGGCGCAGAAGGCCGCGACGCTCGCGATCTTGTCCGACGGCCGCTTCATGCTGGGCTTGGGATCGGGCGAGAATCTGAACGAGCACGTCGTCGGCCGCGGATGGCCAGCCGTGGCAGTGCGTCACAGCATGCTCGCGGAGGCCGTCGACATCATCCGCAGACTGCACACCGGCGAGCAGGTGACGTTTCAGGGCGATCACTTCCGGGTCGACATGGCGAAGGTCTGGGACCTGCCTGACGAGCCGGTCGCTCTCGGCGTCGCGGTCGGCGGTGAGCAGGTGGTCCAGCGGTTCGCCACTCTCGGCGATCATCTGATCGCGACCGAACCCAGCGCCGATCTGGTCGACCGGTGGGACGACCTGAGGTCAGCGGCGGGACTTGGAGCATCGCGCAAGATCGGCCAGATCCCGATCTGCTGGGGACGTGGCAAGACGGCCGCTGTCGAGCGGGCGTACGACCTGTTCCGCTGGTTCGGCGGAGGATGGTCGGTCATGCGGATCTGCCGGTACCGGCGGGGTTCGAGGGGGCAAGCCAATTCGTCCGTCGCGAAGACATTGAGTCTTCGATCGCATGTGGTCCGGACCTGGATGCAATCGTCGCGGCGGTCGCACCGTACTGGAGGGCGGGATTCACCGACATCGCCCTCGTCCAGATCGGCGACGAGCACCAAGCCGCGTTCCTCGCGGAGGTCGCCCCGGAGCTGCTCGACCGGCTCCGCACCGCGTCCGGAGCAGAGTCCTCTTGAGCGGTCCTTCCCCCTGGTCCTCTGGCCGAGTGGGTAACCGCCGGAGCCCACGACTGCTGGGATCAGCTCGCTTTGCGGACGTCGCGCCGGTCCCGGAGCTCCCAGACCGCGTCGACCACGATGTCGTGGCGCTCGACGTCGAGCTCGACGCAGTCCGGGTCGGAGCACACGACCTCGAGCTCGCTGATGATCAGGGTGCCGTGGCAGTGGTCGATGTCGTCGCGGCACAGCCGGCAACGCATCACGACGCCTGCTGATCGGTGGAGTCAAGGCCGCTACGCACCGCTTCCTCCAGCTCTTCTCTGCTGAGCTTGGAGCGTCCTTTCACCTGCAGCTTCCTGGCCATCTTGTCGAGCTCTGCCTTCGTCATGTCCGACGGTGCCTTTCCCTCCGGGTTCTCGTCCGAACTACCGCGGCGGCCCGAGCGACCGGTCGTCGCGGCGCCCTTGCCGGACGCCGTCGACGTGTCCCTCCCCCTGCTCGTGACGCTGCGCGACAACGCCTCGAAGAGGTCGACGACCTTGGTCGGTGCGTCCGGCGCGGATTCGGCGGTCACGGTGTGCCCTTCTCGCTTCTCGGCGACGAGTCTCTCGACCCGCTCCGTGTACGTGTCACGGTACTGCGCCGGCTCCCATTCATCGGTCATCGACTCGATCAGACTGACCGCCATCTTGAGCTCATTGGGCTTCGTCTCGATCTGTTCCGGCAGCTTTGCGATCTCCTTCGCCGCGTCGCGAATGTCTGACTGAAAGTGCAGCGTGTTGAGCATCAGGGCATCGCCGGACGACCGTACCGCCGCCAGATACTCCTTGCCGCGCATCACGAACGTCGCGATGGCGGCCTTGTTCGTGTCGGCCATCGCGCGAGTGAGCAGGTTGTACGCGCGCTCGAACTCGGCTTTCGCCGGGGCGAGCCAGTAGCTTTTCTGGAAATAGATCGCATCAACGTCGGCGAGGTCGACGAAGTTCTCGATGTCGATCGTCTTCGAGCGGCCGGGGGCGATCGCGTCGAGCTCGTCGGGTTCGACGATCACGTAGTCGTCGCGGGACAACTCGTACCCCTTGACGATGTCGTCGTACTCGACCTCCTTGCCGGTCCGCTCGTTCACCCGTTTGTAGCGGATGCGGTCGGATGTCCCGCGCTCGAACTGCCGGAAGTGGATCTGGTGGTCCTCGGTGGCGCTGTACAACTCCACTGGCACCGTCACCAGCCCGAAGTTGAGGGCGCCGCTCCAGATTGCTCTCGCCATCGTCGTCTCCATCGGTCGTCACGGGTTTCGATGCTGTGGTTATGGGTACCCCGCTCCTCGCGGGTTATCCATTGTCGCGCGGCCTGTCCCCCGCTCAAGTCCCCAGACGGGACGCCGGCCGGACCAACAGGAGACGTGCGTGGACGCCAAGTTGCTCACCACCTACCTCAACGACCATCTCGCAGGGGCGACGGGGGGCTTGGAGCTGTTCCGCCGGGCCACCGACACGCACCAGGGCAGCCCGCTCGGCGACGAGCTCGCGCAGCTCACCACGGAGGTTGCCGAGGACAGGGAGGCGCTGATCGGCATCATGGCGACGCTGCACATCCGGCGCAACTGGTTGTGGGCGAGCGCCGGCGGGATCGCAGAGAAGCTGGGGCGGCTCAAGCCCAACGGGTTCATCCTCCGGAGGTCACCGCTCTCCGACGTCGTGGAGCTCGAGGCGCTGCGGATCGGTGTCTGGGGGAAGCTGTCGGGCTGGGAGGTGCTGCTCGCTGGTGCCACCGACGAACCGGCTCTCGACCGGGTCTCCCTCGAGACACTGCTCGAGAGGGCACACGACCAGCTCGAGCGACTACGCAAGATGCATGTACGCGTCGCGCGGGATCGACTGAGTGAGGCGCCGTGACGACGCCTGACGCGATTGGCTGACGTTCTGAGCGGTATTCAGCTCCGATCATCAGCCGTTCGCGACACTCGTGCCGCGTCGAACGAACACCGGCCAACCGCACCCGGTCGGCGGTCCTACGCTCACTCCCGGTCGACCAGGACGTGACGGCTCGGGTGCGATGATGTCCCCAGGGCGTCGGTAAGCGCCCGGCGCGCAGATCGCGGATCCCCGCGAGGAGGAGACATCCGTGTACAGAGTCGACGATGAGCTCGTCTCGGTCATGAACTCGGTCGCGCGTGCCCTGACTGCCTCCGGTGAGCCGGACGACATCCTCGATGCCATCACCAAGACCGCTCTCGAGGTGGTCGCTGACACCGACTACGCAAGCATCTCCGTCGTCACGCGGGACGGCCAGATGAAGACCGTCTCGCCCACCGATGACGTGATCCGGTCGGCGGACCAGCTTCAGTACACGCTCGGTGAAGGTCCGTGCGTCGATGCGGCCGAGCATCAGGAGACCCTCCGTTCACCTGACGTCGCAAACGACCCACGCTGGCCGCGATACGGCCCTCGCGCGGCGGAGCTGGGCCTCTGCAGCCAGATGGCAATCGAGCTGTTCGCGACCTCCCGGTCCCGGGCCGCCCTGAATCTTTATTCGACGACACCGGGCGCGTATGACGAATCAAGTCTCATTCCCGAGCTGTTCGCGACGCACGCGGCCGTGGCGATGGGATTCGCACAGGAGGCGGAGACGCTGCATGAGGCGATCAGGACCCGTCAGGCGATCGGTCAGGCGGTAGGGATCGTGATGGAGAAGTACGACGTGGACGAGGACCGAGCGTTCAGCTTCCTGGTCCGTGTCTCGCAGCGAAGCAATCTGAAGCTACGCCGGGTGGCCGAGGACGTCATCGCTCAGGTCAACGCAGACGCAAAGTGAACGATCACTGAACGGGGCTCACCGCACCCGCTCCACACGTCCCTCGTCCCAGATCGGCTCGTCCGCCTCGTAGACCGACCCGTCGGCGCCGAAGACGAGGAACCGGTCGAAGCCTCGCGCGAACCACCGGTCGTGCGTCACCGCGACCACCGTGCCCTGGTATCCGCGCAAGCCCTCCTCCAACGCGTCGGCGGACTCGACGTCCAGGTTGTCGGTCGGCTCGTCGAGCAGCAGCAAGGTCGCGCCCGACAGTTCCAGCAGCAGGATCTGGAACCTCGCCTGCTGACCACCCGACAAGGACTCGAACCGCTGCTCCGACGCGTACGCGAGCTCGTAGCGGTCCAGTGCCCGCGACGCCGGTTCCCGGGGCATTCCGGCCCTATGGTCGTCGCCACGATGCAGAATCTCGAGCAGCGTACGGCCGACCAGCTCTGGATGTGTGTGCGTCTGGACAAAGAGCCCCGGCCGGACCCGCGCCCCGAGCCTGGCCTGCCCGGTGTGCCGGACGGGCTCGATCGGAGTGTCGTCGACTGGTCGGTGCTCGACATCGGGATCTGTTCCGCCGCGGGCGAGCAGCCGCAAATAGTGCGACTTGCCGGAGCCGTTCGATCCGAGGACCGCAACCCGCTCCCCGAACCACACCTCCAGACCGAACGGCCGCATCAGGCCGGTCAGCTCCAACCCTTCGCAAATGACGGCGCGTTTACCGGTCCGACCGCCCGTTAGCCGCATCGCGACGTTCTGCGCTCGCGGCTGGTTCTCCGGCGGTCCCGCGTCCTCGAACCGTCGAAGTCTCGTCTGCGCGGCTCGGTAGCGCGACGCCATGCCATCGTTGTACGCGGCCTTCTGCTTGTACATGAGCACCAGCGCACGCAGCTTGGCGTGCTCCTCGTCCCACCTCTTGCGCTGCTCCTCGAGCCGGAGGAACCGTTCGCGCCGCGCCTGGTGGTACGTCGCGTAACCCGCCGGATGCACCCATGCGGTGTTACCGGACGCACCGAGCTCGAGGGTCACGACCCGCGTCGCGGTGTTGGCCATCAGCTCACGATCGTGGCTGACGAACAAGATGGTCTTCGCAGAGTCCCGGATCTGCTCCTCCAGCCAGATCTTTCCCGGTACGTCGAGGAAGTTGTCGGGCTCGTCGAGCAGCAGCACCTGGTCGGTTCCGCGGAGCAACGCCTCGAGCACCAGGCGTTTCTGCTCACCGCCGCTCAGGGTGTCGAGGCCACGGTCTTTCGCCTTGTCGTACGGCACCCCCAGGGCCGCGATGCAGCACACGTCCCAGGTGACCTCGTGCTGGTAACCTCCGGCGTCGGACCACTCGGCGAGCGCCGAGGCATACCGCAGCTGTGACGACTCGTCATCGCGTTCCGTCATCGCCTCCTCGGCGCGTCCGACGGATGCCGCCGCCGCGCGTACACGGGGCGGAGCGACCGAGAGCAACAGGTCGTGCACGCTCTGACCTGCCGCGTCGTGGGTGAGCAGCTGCCGCATCACGCCGAGCCCTCCGACCCGTTGGACCGATCCACCGCGCGGATCGAGCTCGCCGGCGACGATCCGGAGCAGGGTTGTCTTGCCGGCACCGTTGGCCCCGACCAGGGCAATCTTCTTGCCTTCGCCGACGCGGAACGACACGTCGTCCAGCAGCACCCGCCCGTCGGGAAGCTGGAAACCGACCCCTTGCACGTCGACGTAACCCACGAGGGTCAAGTGTGACGATCCGCGATTTCCCTCGCACCTGGTTTAGACGCTGGTTTCCCAGGTTAACGTGGGAACTCTGCACCTCACCCAGGTAATTACCTGGGTGAGGTGCAGACGTACCACGTTAACCTGGGAAAGCTGGTGGCCCCGCTGGGCGTCAGCCGGAGACGGTTGCGCGGCCGGACTCGAGGCGCGCAACCGGCACCCGGAACGCCGAGCACGAGACATAGTCGAGACCGACGCCGTCGAAGAAGTCGATCGACGCAGCGTCACCGCCGTGCTCGCCACACACGCCCAGCTTCAGCGTCGGATTCGCGGATCGGCCCTTCTCGACCGCCATCTGGAGCAGCGACCCGACGCCGACCCGGTCGATCTGTTCGAACGGCGACTGCCCGAAGATCCCCTTCTCGAGATACAGGCTGAAGAATGACGCCTCGACGTCGTCGCGCGAAAATCCCCAGGTCATCTGCGTCAGGTCGTTGGTGCCGAATGAGAAGAACTCGGCGGCTTTGGCGATCTCGTCTGCCGTCACGGCGGCCCGCGGCAGCTCGATCATCGTCCCGACGGGTACGTCGAGGTGGATGTCGTACTTCGCGCGCACCTCGAACAGCACCTTCAAGATGTCCTGCTTGACCAGCTCGAGCTCCTGCACGGTGGCGACCAGCGGCACCATGATCTCCGGGCGCGGATCGCCTCCGGCCCTGATCCTCTCGGCGGTTGCTTCGAGCAGTGCACGGACCTGCATCCCGAACAGGCCCGGCATCACGATGCCGAGTCGCACACCACGCAGCCCGAGCATCGGGTTCTCCTCGTTCAGGTGCGTCACCGCAGTGAGCAGCGCCTCGTCTGCGGCGTCGACCTCGCCGCGCTCGGCCGCGACCGCCACCCGGACCGAGAGCTCGGTGAAGTCCGGCAGGAACTCATGTAGCGGCGGGTCGAGCATCCGTACGGTGACGGGCAACCCGTCCATGGCCTCGAGAATCTCGACGAAGTCTGCCTTCTGCAGGGGAAGCAGCTTCGTCATCGCAACATCTCGACTGTCCTGGTCCGGCGCCAAGATGAGCTGCTCGACCAGCTCCCGCCGCTTGCCGAGAAACATGTGCTCGGTGCGGCAGAGCCCGATACCCTCGGCCCCGAACCGCCGGGCCCGCGAGGCATCCGGTCCCGTGTCGGCGTTCGCGCGTACATTCATCCGGCGTACGGAGTCGGCGTGCCCGATGACCCGGTCGACGGCGCGGACCAGGTCGCCGGCGTCCGGGCCGCTCGCATCCAGTTCCCCTTCGAAGTACCGCACGACGGGGGAGTCGACGACGGGTACCTCTCCCGCGAACACCTCACCGGTCGTCCCGTCGATGGAGACCAGGTCGCCTTCGGAAAACGTCTGCCCGTCCTTGGTCGTGAACTTCTTGGCGGCCGCCTCGACCCTCAGCGACTCCGCTCCGCACACGCACGTACGTCCCATCCCTCGGGCGACGACCGCGGCGTGCGACGTCTTGCCGCCACGACTCGTCAAGACGCCTCTTGCGACGACCATCCCCTGCAAGTCGTCCGGGTTCGTCTCGCGGCGAACCAGGATGACGGGTTCGCCGCGCCCGGCCCACTCGACCGCCGCGTGCGAGTCGAACACAACCTTGCCCACGGCGGCTCCGGGCGACGCGTTCATCCCCTTGGCGATCAGGTTGCGCGCCGCCTCGGGGTCGAAGCTCGGGAACATCAGCTGCGCCAGCTGTGCGCCGTCGACGCGGCGAAGTGCCTCATCGAGGTCGATCAGTCCCTGGTCGACGAGCTGGGTGGCGATCCGGAACGCGGCCCCCGCGGTGCGCTTGCCGACCCGGGTCTGGAGCATCCACAGCCGGCCGCGCTCAATCGTGAACTCGATGTCACAGAGGTCGCGGTAGTGCTCCTCAAGCGTCTGCATGATGCGCAGCAGCTCGTCGTACGACTTCTGGTCGAGCTTCTCCAGGTCCGCCAACGGCACCGTGTTGCGGATGCCGGCGACGACGTCCTCGCCCTGCGCGTTCTGCAGGTAGTCACCGTAGATCCCCTGCGCCCCACTGGCCGGGTCGCGGGTGAACGCGACGCCGGTACCAGAGTCCATGCCCAGGTTTCCGAACACCATCGAGCACACGTTGACCGCCGTTCCGAGGTCGCTCGGGATCCGCTCTTGGCGCCGGTAGAGAATCGCCCGCTCGGTGTTCCACGAGTCGAAGACCGCGCGCATTGCGAGGTCCAGCTGGGCGCGGGGGTCCTGCGGGAACTCGTGGCCGGACTCCTCGGAAACGATCTTCTGGTACGTCGCGACGAGGTCGCGGAGGTCGGAGGCATCGAGGTCCAGGTCTGAGTCGACGCCCTTCGCCTGCTTGGCGTCGTCGAGGCCGCCTTCGAACACCGCACCGTCGATGCCGAGGACGGTCTTGCCGAACATCGTCAGCAGCCTGCGATACGAGTCGTAGGCGAACCGCTCGTTGTCGGCCTGTCGGGCGAGCCCGAGCACAGACTCGTCGTTCAGCCCGATGTTGAGGACCGTATCCATCATGCCGGGCATCGAGAACTTGGCACCCGATCGTACGGACACGAGCAACGGGTCGTCAGGATGCCCGAGTCGTTTGCCCATGGCGGACTCCAGAGCCTCGAGATGCTCGGTGATCTCGGTCGCGAGATCGGCCGGCTCGCTTCCGTCCTCGAGGTACGCCCGGCACGCCTCGGTCGTGATGGTGAAGCCCGGTGGCACGGGCAAGCCGAGGTTCGTCATCTCCGCCAGGTTCGCGCCTTTCCCGCCCAGCAGGTCCTTCTGGTTCCGATCTCCTTCGGAGAAGTCGTAAACGAACTTGGGCATCCGGCACCTCGATCCTCACGGTCACCTCGGAGGTCGGCCGTTTCCGTAGTCTTGGACCGCCCTGCGGCACTGTCAAGGAGATGCGGTACGTCAGGCAGCCGTCGCAACCGGAGACGACGCGACGTCAACCCCGGTCGCCGGTCGTGACGCCTGGACGTTACGTTGACCGGCATGGAGCGGGATCTCGGTGGTTCGGCCGCTGTCGTCGACCGGCAGCGAACGCGCATCGCCGACTGGCTTGAGGGCCTGGGCACTCCGGACTTCGCGCGCGCCTCGGTGCTGCCGGGGTGGGACGTACGCACGCTGGTCGCGCATCTCGTGCTGGTGACGATCGGGCTGACCGAGCAGCTGGCGACGACGGGCGACGGTCCCGCCATTGCGGTGGAGGAGTTCGTGGCACGCTACCGACCGGCAGCGGCCTCGATCCAGGAGCGGACGCTGGCCGTCGGCGACGGCCACGACGGTCCCGAGCTCGTGCGCCTGCTCGCAACGGTCCCGTCGGCCGCGGACGCGGCACTCGGGGTGCCCCGACGACGCGTGGTCCGCGCGGCGCGCGGCCCGATCAGCGCCGACGACTGGGTCCTCACCCGGCTGGTCGAGCTCGTCGTGCATGCCGACGACCTGTCGAGAAGCGTCCCGGAACGCGAGCCGGTCGTGCTCGAGCCGAGGGCGCTCGCGGCCGTCACCCGGGTGCTGGCCCGGGTGCTCGCCGCTCAGGCGCCCGGACACAACGTCGAGGTGCGGGTGCCACCGTACGCGGCGGTGCAGGCGGTCGCCGGACCGGCCCACACGCGTGGCACCCCTCCCAACGTCGTGGAGACCGACCCGCTGACGTGGATCCGGCTCGCGACCGGCCGAACGACCTACGCCGATGCCGTGGCCGCCACATCCGTACGGGCGAGTGGCTCACGCGCCGACCTGTCGGCGTACCTGCCCGTCCTGAGCTGACGAGCCGCCCTACCCGCGCCCCCGTTCGCCAAATGGCTGAAGGATCGAACCGAATGGCGCTCGATTCGTCAGCCGATAGAGGCTAGACGTCAGCGGACGAACCGCGCGAAGCTCGGATGCACCGAAAGCAGGTACGCGCGGACGGAGCCGACCGCCCACGGCGCGACGTTCTGCTTGTCGAACCCCTGGTCGAGCGATCCCCCGGTGTAGGTGCCGGAGCACCCTCCCGTGATGTGCGCCGTCACCGTCGACACCCGGGTCGGCGACCGGAATCGCAGGACCACGACGGCGCCGGGGCCAGGACAGGACGGAATCGACCCGGCGACGAATCGGTGAGGGGTGGCCAGGATCGACGCCTGCGCGCGGGCCGCCTGCGCGCTCGAGATGTCCTCCGACGCGACCAGGGAGTCCCCCGCGGACCCGGAACCGGGATCGTAGACACAGACGGACGCCTGCTCGGCTCCACCGATGTCGGAGAGGTCGAAGCCCGGCAGGAAGTGGCTGCGCTCCCCTCCGCGTACGGCGGCACAGCCGTTGCTGTCGACCTGCGCGGCAGTGATGGAGGCGAGAATCTTCGCGCGTTGTTGCGGATTCGCGTCGCCGACCGTTACGCGCTGGTGGTTCACCTCGACGGTCTGCTGGGCGAACACCCGGTCCTGGAGGTTGTGGTCGAGCAACGTCCGGCGCCCGACCGGCAGCGGTGAGTCGAACCAGACGTACGGGATCCGGGCGAAGGAGACCGGTCGGACAGGCATATCCGGGCAGGCATATGCACCGGCGGCCATGCCGGGGCGACCGACGTACCCAGGCAGCACCCCTCCGATACCGTCGGCGACGGTGGTTCGAACGCGCCCAGACGTGCACGGCGGACCGTAGAACGTGGCCGCCTGCCGGTACTGCCGGGGCGCCCCCGACCAGGTCCAGTCCGGAGGCACGCGAAGCTCGACGCCACGGTAGGACTCGATCCGCCACGGGACGGCGGCAGGCAGGTCGAGCGGTGGCGTCACCGCTGTCCAGGTCCCCGACGTCACCGCCGGTCCGGCGTTACGCGTCGACGACCGGTTGTCACGTTCGAGCATGCTCACCGCGACGGACACACCGACGACGGCCAGCACGGCAACCGCGGCCGACCCCGTCCAACGCTCCCGCCGACGCCGACGGGCGCGTTCCTTGGCCGCCTGCGCGACGTCGACGTACTCCCTGACGTCCCGGGCGTGCTCGCGCAACGCGTCGCGGACGAGGTCTCTGGTGCGTCGTTCAGTCATCGCGGTCGTCCTCCTCCTCGATGGCCAGCCGGAGGGTGGCTAGCCCACGGTGGACGTATGAACGCGCGGTCGGTTCGGCGCACTTCATCACCTGCGCGATCTCGGCGTACGGCAGGTCTTCGTAGAAGCGGAGGACGACGGCGACCCGCTGACGCGGCGGCAGCTCGAGGCATGCCTGCCACACGATGTCGGTCGTCGACCAGCGGTCAGCCGGGTCGTCGACCAGGTCGACGACCTCGAACGCATCCGACGGCGACTCCCGACGGCGATATCGGCGCCACCAGGACACGTGCGCGTTCACGATCATCCGGCGGACATACGCGTCCGGGTTGTCGACCGTGCTGACCCGGCTCCACCGTTCGTACGCCTTCGCCAGCGCGGTCTGGAGGGCGTCTTCCGCGGCGACCTGGCTGCCGGTGACGACGTACGCGAACCGCAACAGCTCCGCCCCACGCGCTGCCACCCAGGAGTCGAAGTCGACCGTCTCCGGTCGCGGCACGGCCCGCGCGGCAGACACCGCGTCGTTGAGCCTGATCTCGTCGCCGGTCACCACCGTGTCCACTCTCGTCCAACGTCGGGTGGGCCACGAACGTTGCGTTCGTGTGTCCACCGTACGGCGGGCGGGCAGAGCGCGGCGTCCCCGCCGTCAGCCGTCGGCCGACCGCGTGCTCCGCAGCACCCGGAAGCCCTTGGCCGAGGCCAGCCGAGTCGTCGGGTAGCCCTGCACACCGAGCCATCGTTGCAACGAGTCGGCGCCCAGGTTCTTGCCCACGACGAACGTCGCGATCCCGTCGGAAGTGAGATGCGGCAGCCACGACAACAGCAGATCGTGCAGCGCCGGCTTGCCGATCCGGATGGGTGGGTTCGACCAGAGCTCGTCGACGAGCAGATCGGCGGGTACGTCATCGGGGAAGCCGACGACCAGCCGGTCCGCGATTCCGAGTCGGTCGGCGTTCGCACGTGCCAGCTGCAAGGCACGTCGGTTCACGTCGACCGCCCAGACGGTTGCCTTCGGGACGGCGACGGCCAGTGCGCAAGCGATGACGCCGTACCCGCACCCCACGTCGATGAGCGTTCCGGCTGCGATCGGTGGCTGTGTCTCACGGAACAGGACCCGGGTTCCGAGGTCGACTCGGCCGCTGGAGAACACCCCAGACGCGGTCAGCAACCCGAGCTCGTTGCCCCAGGCGCGGACCCGGACCTCGCGGGTGTGAAGGTCAGCGGCGGGGTCCGCCGAAAAGTAGTGCTCACCCACGCCGTACACCTTCCCACGGCCCAGTCTCGAGATCAGGTCCGGCGGGCGCGGGTCCGAGCGGAGCGCACCGCCAGCTCCTCATCCGGTGGGTACGTGACCTCCTCCAACGTGAGCCCCCGTGCATCGACAACCGGCGACCGCGGGTCACGTGACCGCGCCTCGAGCAGATCGGCGGGCCACCCGACCGGTCGCCGATGCTCGCCGACCAGGATCAGCGCGCCGACCAGCGACCGCACCATCTGGTGACAGAACGCGTCGGCCACCACGCGGGCCTCGACGACCCCGCCGGACCGGGTCCAGCTGAGGTCGACCAGGGCCCGGACGGTGCTCGCCTCCGCGCGCCGCCGGCAGAATGACGCGAAGTCATGTTCCCCGAGGAGGCGCGACGACGCGTCGCCGACTGCCCCGAGGTCGAGGGTGCGCGGCCAGGGCAACACGTCGTGGCGCCGCAGTGGGTCGAGGCTCGCCGGATCCTCGCAGATCCGGTACGCGTACCGCCGCGACAGTGCAGAGAACCGCGCGTCGAAGTCGGCAGGTACGGCTCGCACGACCGGGACCCTGACGTCCTCGGGCAGGAGCCGCGACAGCCGGCCTTTCAGCAACGCCTCTAACGGCTCACCGGCCGCCGAGACGGCCAGCTTTGCCGGGAGGTCGACGTGGCATACCTGCCCGCGAGCATGTACCCCGGCGTCGGTTCGCCCCGCGACCACCAGCGAGACCGACGGCATCCTGAGGACGGTCGCGATTGCGGTCTCGAGCGTGCCCTGGACACTGCGCCGGTCCGGCTGACGTGCCCACCCGCAGAAGTCCGTGCCGTCGTACATGACGTCGAGCCGCAACCGCCTCAGCTTCGAGCGCTCGGGTGATCCAGGCATGACCGCCATTGTGCCGTGGCCCCGGATAATCAAGACATGGAGCAGATCCGCCGCGAAGCCGAGAGAGCCCGAACCGAGCGGGCGGACCTCGATGCCGTTCTCGACGCCACGATCCTCGGCGCGCTTGCCACCGTTGTCGACGGCCGACCGCTGACCGTACCGATGCTGTACGCGCGGCACGGCGACCAGCTCCTGCTGCACGGCTCGACGGGTGCCGGCGCGCTGCGCCGGGTGGCCGCCGGAGCACCGGCCAACCTGAGCGTGGCGATCCTCGACGGGATCGTGGTCGCCGACAACCTCTTCAACTCGTCGGTGAACTACCGATCCGCCGTCGTCCGCGGCCGGCTGGTGAACGTCGACCGCGATCATGCGTTCGATGCCCTCACCACGATGTCGGAACGGCTCATCCCCGGCCGGAGCGCCGAGGTCGTACCGCACGCGAACAAGGAGCTGGCCGCGACCCTGGTGATGTCGATGGCCATCGAGCCGGACAACTGGACCGTCAAGGTGCGCACCGGACCACCGTCCGAACCCGACGTCGACCCGGGCGCCTGGGCCGGGGTCGTGCCGATCTCCACGGTCTACGAGCCGCCGGTCCCGGCTCCGTGGGTCCAACCCGGGCGCGAGCCTCCACCGAGCGTCCGTGCGTACGCGACGAGGTCAGGCTTGCGGTTCGCACCCGATTGACGTCGCTCTCGGGACGCACGTAACGTGCAAACGACAACCGGCAGCGTCCGATGCACCGCCGAACGATCAAGAGGAGGGCTCGTGAGCGACTTCGACCCCAGGGCAGCGACCGGGATCCCGACCGAACCCGTCGGCTCGTTGCCGCGCCCCCAGAAGCTTCAAGACGCCTATGCGGGCTACGACGAGGGCCAGATCTCGCGGGAGGAGCTGGAGGCGCTGCAGGACGCGGCGGCCAAGGAGTCCATCGAACGCTCCGAGGCCGCTGACTCCCCCATCGTCTCCGACGGCGAACAGCGCTGGTCGAGCTTCGCCACGTACCCCATCACGGACACGCTGGCCGGTACCGGCCTGGCCGACAGCCTCGCCGGCGGCGGCCAGTTCTTCGCGATCTTCGCCGACGGCCACGGGCGGCAGCTTCCGAAGCTCGTCCACGGGCCGTTCCGTTACAAGACGTACGCCGCCGAGACGCTGACGAAGTCGTTGCCGTACGCGACCAGGCCGATGAAACAAGCCGTGATCGCCCCGTCGATGCTCGCGCTGCTGTACCCCCTCGACGACGAGGTACCGGACTATCCCCGCGAGCAGTTCGAGGAGGACCTGGTCAACGAGACGGTCAAAGACATCCGGCAGGCGTTCGACGCGGGTGCAGCGCATGTGTCGATCGACTTTACCGAGGGCCGGCTCGCCACCCGACGCGACCCGCGAAACCCGTGGACCGAGCGTAATCTGCTTCCGCACTTCATCGAGCTCAACAACCGCGTCATAGACCAGTTCTCACCGGAGGAACGGGCCGAGATCGGGGTCCACACGTGCCCGGGGGGCGACCGAGACTCGGTGCACAGTGCGGACGTCGACTACAACGACCTGTTGCCGAGCATGCTCGGCCTGAATGCCGGTTACTTCCTCATCCAGATGGCAAGCGAGCGCGACAAGGACCGCGTCTACAAGATCATCGCGGACAACCTCAGGTCCGAGGCGAACGGCGTCCAGCAACGCGCTCACATCGGTGTCGTCAACCCGCAGAACCCACGCGTCGAGTCACCCGAGGAGATCTGCAACCAGCTCGTTCGAGCTGCCGACTTCATCCCGAAGGAGCAGCTCGGATCCACCGACGACTGCGGCTTCTCGCCGTTCAGCATCGACGAGAAGCCGAACCACGGCTCACCCGACTACGCCCGCGACGTCGCGTTCCAGAAGATCGCAAACCGCGTGCAGGGTACCCGGAGGGCAGCGGCGAAGCTCAAGGTCTCCTGACCTCGCCGATCCACGATCGTAGGTCCGGTGATGGACGGTCAGGGTGGCAACTGCGCCACTGACCGCGTCACCGCGGCCGCATGCGTGGCTCGTCGGTCCAGGTCGACCTCCAGGTCGCCGGCCGTGACATTGATCCGGACCAGGTCGGCCGCCGCGTTCGCTGCCGCGTCGGCGAGCAGGATCGCGGTCCGGGCGTCGCCTCGCAGGTTCGGGTTACCGGCGCGGGCGAGCAGCTCGCCGGCCGCGATGACCTCTGTGCACGTCTCGGCAACGGCGAGCGGAACGAGAGACGCGCCTCGAAGCGCCTCTCTGATGGCGCGACGGCGTACGTCGGAACCCGGTTCGTCAGGCAGGCGGTGGGCCGAGATCACCGCGGTGTACGCATCGACGTCGAGTCCTGCCAGGTCGAGGAGGTCACGGCGTAACGAGTCCATTCGGGTCGCGACCGCGTCGAGGTCCGGCAGGTACGCCGTCGACAGGCGCGCCGTCATCGCCACCAACGACGCAGCCAGCGCGGCCGCGACTGCACCCGCCGCGCCGCCGCCGGGTGCCGGTTGCTCGGAGCCGAGCTGATCCAAGAACCCGCCGACCGAGATCCCGGCCAGGCGGAACCCCTCGGAGCCCTCAGCGCTGACCACCGACGGCATCTTTCTCGTCGCGACTGTCCGCAGCATCGACATCTCGTCGGAACGGCATCGCGTCCCCTTTCGCTCGGCCATGTTTCGAGTCGACACCTGCCGCGCCGGCAGGTCGACCAGCGCGCACACATTGTGCCGTATGCGGGCCGCCTTGTCGGGTGCCAGCCCGCTGCATGCACCGAGGCGGGTCGGCCGAACCCCGCGCTTGTACGGTCGGATCATGATGCTGGTCGGGCATGTCAGTGACCCTCATTTCGACGGGACCGAACGTTCGTTCACGCGAGCGACGAGGGTGGTCGAGTACCTCAACGGCCTCGTCCAGAGCGTCGACCTCGTGGTCGTGACCGGCGATATCGCCGACCACGGTGACCCGGCGGAGTACGCCGTCGCACGCGAGTTGTTCGGCCAGCTCGAGTACCCCGTTGCGTACGTTCCGGGGAACCACGACGAACGGGCGGCATTCCGGGACTTCGTCGGGTCTCCGCCGGCGGGAGGTGCGGGCGGTGATGACGCACCGATCAACCGAGTCGAGAGAGTCGGCGGCGCAACGTTCGCGCTCTGTGACTCGACCATCCCTGGTCGCGACGACGGCCGACTCGACGACGCGACGGTCGACTGGTTGCGCGCCATCGTCGACCACCTCAGCGAGGACGACCCGTTGTTCGTGTGTCTCCACCATCCGCCGGTCGAGCTTCACATGCCGTTCATCGATCGCATCCGCTTGCTGGAGCCCGAACGGTTGGCCGACGTCCTCCGCAAGCGCACGTCGAGCACGTTCGTCCTCTGCGGGCATGCACACTCGCCGACAGCAACCACGTTCGGGGACTGGCCCGTCCGGGTGGCCCCCGGGGTCACCTCGACGTTCGTGATGCCGTGGGAACGGGGGGATCGGCCTATCGACAGGGATCTTCCCCCGGCGCTGGCGATGCATGTCCTTGACGAGGGTCGGCTCACGACGACGTACCGAGTCATCGCCTGACGCCAAGATCGGTCCCCGTTGAGCCGCGGGTCCGAGCCGTTACCGTGGGCCAAGTGAGCGCGCGGATCGCAGCCGTCGAGGGCGACATCACGACCCAGCGTGTCGACGCCATCGTCAACGCCGCCAACTCGGCACTGCTGGGCGGTGGCGGGGTCGACGGCGCCATCCATGCTGCGGCGGGCCCGGAGCTGTTGGCCGAGTGCCGGGAGCTGCGGCGCACTACGTTGCCCGACGGCTTGGCGGTCGGTGCGGCGGTCGCCACAGCCGCCGGTCGGTTACCCGCGCGCTGGGTGATCCACACCGTCGGGCCGAACCGGCACCGCGGCCAGACCGACCCGGCGCTGCTCGCCTCCTGCTTCAGGTCGTCGCTCGCGGAGGCAACCAGGGTCGGCGCGACCTCAGTGGCGTTTCCCGCAGTCAGTGCCGGGATCTACGGATGGGACGTCGACGAGGTGGCCCAGATCGCGGTCTCGGTTGTGCGCGGCGTGCTCGGCCAGGACGGTCCGCTGGCCGGGCCAACGCGGCGGGAGGACAGCCTGGACGAGGTCCGGTTCGTGCTCCTCGGAAGAAGAGCGTACGACGCGTTCGTACGCTCCCTCGCCGCACGCTAGTGCGCTCACGGTGTGAGCAGTGTGCGGTGAGCAGAAGAATGCGCGCCTCAGGAAGAGGCGAGCACCAGGTCGACGGCTTCGCGCAGGTTCGCTAAGCAGGCGTACTGCGTACCTGTCGACTGGTCGAGTCATCGCCCGCGCCGGGGCAGGTTCGACCGTCAGTCTTTGGGGGCGCCCTCGGTGTCGTCCGCGACCGTCTGCTCCGAACCGGCCTGCTCAGTCGTGGACGGCTCGGCCGCGGACTCATCGGCCTCGGACTCCTGAGCGTCGGACTCGTCGGCCTCGGACTCCTGAGCGTCGGACTCGTCCGCCTCGGACTCGGCAGCTTCGAGCCCGTCGGTTTCCGACGGGTCGACTCCCGCCGCAATCGTCGGGTCGACCGGGGCGTCCGCCAGTCGCGTCCCCGGTGCCGCGGCGTCCGCTGCCTTCGCCGGCGCCCTCTTTCCGGCCGCCCTCTTGGTCGTCCGTGGCGTCGTCGTCAGTTCCTCGGTGACGAGCTCGATCACGGCCATCGGCGCGTTATCGCCCTTGCGCGGCCCGATCTTGGTGATCCGGGTGTAGCCACCGTTGCGCCCGTCGTACCGCGGGCCGATCTCGGTGAACAGCACGTGCACGACGGACTTGTCCCTGATGACCCTCAGCACCAGGCGGCGGTTGTGCAGGTCTCCACGCTTTGCCTTGGTGATCAGCTTCTCGGCGAACGGGCGTAACCGTCGAGCCTTGGCTTCGGTCGTCGTGATCGCACCGTGCTCGAACAGGCTGGTCGCCAGATTCGACAGGATCGACCGCTGGTGGGCGGGGCTGCCGCCGAGGCGCGGACCCTTGGTGGGTGCGGGCATCTCTTCTCTCCCTCAGGACTCTCAGTACTGCTCGTCTTCGGCGAAGGCGAGATCAGCGTCATCGTCGTACGAGTCGACCGCGAGCCGGGGGTCGAAGCCTGGAGCACTGTCCTTGAGTGACAGGCCCATCTCGGCCAGCTTGGCCTTCACCTCGTCGATCGACTTCGAGCCGAAGTTGCGGATGTCGAGCAGATCCTGCTCGCTTCGCGACAGCAGCTCGCCGACCGTGTGAATGCCTTCTCGCTTCAGGCAGTTGTACGAACGGACGGTCAGCTGAAGGTCCTCGACCGGCAGCGCCAGGTCCGCGGCCAGCTGCTCGTCGACCGGCGACGGGCCGATGTCAACGCCCTCAGCCTCGACGTTGAGCTCACGGGCGAGGCCGAACAGCTCGACCAGGGTCTTGCCGGAGGACGCGAACGCGTCTCGCGGTTGCATCGACGGCTTCGTCTCGACGTCGATGACAAGCCGGTCGAAGTCGGTGCGCTGCTCGACCCGGGTCGCCTCGACCCGGTAGGTGACCTTGAGGACCGGCGAGTAGATCGAGTCGACCGGCATCCGGCCGATCTCCGCCTCTCCTCCCTTGTTCTGGACGGCGGACACGTAGCCCCGTCCGCGCTCTACGACGAGCTCCATGTCGAGATTGCCCTTGTCGTTGAGGGTCGCGATCACGAGGTCGGGGTTGTGCACCTCGACGCCCGCCGGTGGCGCGATGTCCGCGGCGGTGACCACGCCACCGCCCTGCTTGCGCAGGTACATACTCACCGGTTCGTCATGCTCCGAGGACACCACGAGACGCTTGAGGTTGAGGATGATCTCGGTGACGTCTTCCTTGACGCCGTCGATGGTCGAGAACTCGTGCAGTACCTTGTCCACCCGAATCGATGTCACGGCGGCGCCGGGGATCGACGAGAGCAGGGTACGACGCAGGGAGTTGCCGAGGGTGTAACCGAAGCCCGGCTCGAGCGGCTCGATGGTGAACCGCGACCGGGTGTCGTTGACGATCTCTTCGGACAGGGTGGGGCGCTGTGCAATCAGCATGTTGTGTGTTCCTTCCTGCGTCGACCGCTATCTGAGGACGCAGTTTCGTGGCCGTACGAGCAACCATTGCCCGTACGTGTTACTTCTTCGAGTAGTACTCGACGATGAGCTGTTCCTGGACGGGGACGTCGATTTGCTGGCGTACCGGCAGCTGGTGCACGAGCACCCGCATCTTGCTCGGTAGCACCTCCAGCCAGGCGGGGACGAGTCGCTCACCGTGCATCTCTCGAGCGATGACGAACGGCGTCATCTCGACCGACTTGGGTCGCACGTCGACGACGTCGTGGGCCGCGACCTGATAGGAGGGGATGTCGACCTTCTTGCCGTTGACCAGCAGGTGGCCGTGGACGACAAGCTGGCGGGCGTGCCGACGCGTACGAGCGAATCCGGCACGATAGACCACGTTGTCGAGACGCGCCTCCAGGATCTGGAGGAGGTTGTCCCCGGTCTTGCCGGCGCGCCGCGAGGCGAGCTCGTAGTAGCGGTGGAACTGCTTCTCGAGAATGCCGTACGTGAGGCGCGCCTTCTGCTTCTCCTGGAGCTGGTTGCGGTACTCCGACTCCTTGACCCGGCCGCGGCCGTGCTGACCGGGCGGGTAGGGGCGGCGTTCGTACGCAGCGTCGCCACCGATGAGGTCGACCCCCAGTCGGCGGGACTTCTTGGTCATGGGTCCGGTGTAGCGGGCCATGCTCGCGTCTCCTCAGCTTCCGGTCGTCAGAGGCGGGGCCGCTTGGGTGGGCGGCAGCCGTTGTGCGGTTGGGGAGTGACGTCCTGGATGGTGCCGACCTCGAGGCCGACTGCGCCCAGTGAACGGATCGCAGTCTCGCGGCCCGATCCGGGTCCGCGGACGAAGACGTCGATCTTCTTCATGCCGTGATCCATGGCCCGGCGACCGGCCGCCTCGGCGGCCATCTGGGCTGCGTACGGCGTCGACTTGCGGGAGCCCTTGAAACCGACGGTTCCGGCGCTGGCCCACGAGATCACGCCGCCGACTGGGTCGGTGATCGTGACAATCGTGTTGTTGAACGTGCTCTTGATGTGGGCATGGCCCGCGACGACGTTCTTCTTCTCCTTGCGGCGCACTTTCTTGGCGCCGGTCTGGCGACCCTTGGGGGGCATTGGTGACTTCCCTCTTCAGACGATTTCAGTGCTACAGACGATCGAGGCGTTGATGCCGGGTCCGGATGGACCTACGGTCACTTCTTGCCGGCCTTCTTCCTGCCGGCGACGGTGCGCTTGGGGCCCTTGCGGGTCCGCGCGTTGGTCTTGGTCCGCTGTCCGCGCACGGGCAGGCCGTTGCGGTGCCGGCGACCTTGGTAGGAACCGATCTCGACCTTGCGCCGGATGTCGGCGGTCACCTCACGGCGGAGGTCACCTTCGACCTTGTAGTTGGCTTCGATGAAGTCACGGAGCTTGACGAGTTCGTCGTCTGCCAGTTCCTGGACACGTGCGTCGGGGCTCACCCCGGTGGCGTCGAGCGTGGCGAGGGCACGCGTCCTTCCGATCCCGAATATATAGGTGAGAGCGACCTCGACGCGCTTGTCGCGCGGCAGATCCACTCCTACGAGGCGTGCCATCAGGCGTCGAACCTTTCGTTCGTCCAGAGGTGTGGTTGCGCGCCGCGTCCCTGCGTGCCTCCCGTACGACGGTCGTACGGATCGCGAGGCCCCGGCCTCAGGTCCGGGGGTGGCGCCGATGGGTCGTCTGGTCGACTCTCCCACTGGCGAGCGGTCGCGCTTTTCAGTTGGTGATGCCCGGGCATCAACGGTGATCCTCGGGCACCGGTGGTGTCGTCCGGACCGGACGGCTGGGTCAGCCCTGACGCTGCTTGTGGCGCGGGTTCTCGCAGATGACCATGACCCGACCGTTGCGGCGGATCACTTTGCACTTGTCGCAGATCTTCTTGACGCTCGGGTTGACCTTCATCGGGCTCTCCGTGACGGCCGCCGGTCGGGATTGTACGAGCCGGTGGCGAGGTGGACGGTTGGCGTAGGGCTTGTTCCTGACGTACTGCTCACTTGTAGCGGTAAACGATCCGACCCCGGGTGAGGTCGTAGGGCGACAGCTCGACGACGACGCGGTCCTCGGGCAGGATCCGGATGTAGTGCTGGCGCATCTTGCCGCTGATGTGGGCGAGAACCTTGTGCCCGTTCTGGAGCTCGACTCGGAACATCGCGTTCGGCAGCGCCTCGACGACGGCGCCCTCGATCTCGATGACCCCTTCCTTCTTCGCCATGTCCTCCGCAATCTGGTCAGTAGTAGTGCCGTGGTGATGGTGCGTGACCCGGGTCGCACCGCTGCCCTCCTCCGGTCTCCGGAGGCAGCCGCGGACAGGTCGGTACGGACCCAGCGGGCCGACGGGTTAGTTTACGCGACGCCCGCTCAGATCGGAAATTCCCGCCATGCCAGCCCGCCGGCCCGGTCCGACCGTTCGCCATGCCAGCCCGGTCCGACCGTTCGCCATGCCAGCATGGCAAACGGTCGGTTTGCTGCCTCATTTGTCCGCTTCTGGCGACCACTTGCCATGCCAGCATGGCAAACGGTCGTCGGGTCGTTTCGTGCGGGCGTCAGGCAATGCGGCCGATGGAGATGCCGTACGGCTCCAGACCCGCCGCGCCGCCATCGAGCGCCGTGAGCACGACCGGACCCGTCGGGGTCAACGTGAACGAGTGCTCGAAATGGGCGGAGCGGGACCCGTCGGCGGTCGCGACGGTCCACTCGTCGCCCAGCACGATCGTGTCGATCGTCCCCAGCGTGATCATCGGTTCGACGGCGAGCGCCATCCCCTGTACCAGGGTGGGGCCCTTGCCTGCCGGACCGTAGTTCGGTACCGACGGCGCCATGTGCATGGCCGACCCGATCCCATGTCCGACGTAGTCCTCCAAGACGCCGTACTCCCCTCGGGCCCGCACGTACGACTCGACGGCGTGCGAGATGTCGCTCACCCGACCGCCGAGCCGCGCCGCGGCCAGCCCGGCCCACAAGCTGCCGGCACAGACGTCGATCAGCCGCTGGCACTCCGGAGCCACGTCGTCGACACCGATCGTGACGGCGGCGTCTCCGTGCCAGCCGTCGACCGAGCAGCCGCAGTCGATCGACAACACGTCACCGGATCCGAGGGCGTAGTCGTCGGGGATGCCGTGCACGACGCGGTCATTGACGGAGGCGCAGATCGTCGCCGGATACCCGTGGTATCCGAGGAAGTTCGGCACCCCGCCGCGGTCGCGGATGTGCGACTCGGCCATCGCGTCGAGCTCCTTGGTCGTGACGCCTGGTGCGGCTGCCTCCGCCAACAGCTGCAGCGCCTCCCCGACGATTAGACCGGCCGCACGCATCGACGACAGCTGGGCTGCGTTCTTGATCTCGATTCCGCGCTGGCGAAACACGTCCGCTCAGCTCTCGAGCGTCTCGATCAGCCGTTGGCTGATGTCGTCTACGGATCCGACCGCCGGGATCGTCGTCAACAGACCATGGTCGGCGTAGTAGCCGATCAGCGGCTTCGTCTGCTCGACATACACCCGAAGGCGGGTACGGACAGTCTCCGGCTCGTCGTCCTCTCGCTGGTAGAGGACGCCGCCGTCCCGATCGCACACGTCCTCGACGGTGGGTGGCTCGAACTCCAGGTGCCAGACGTGGCCGCAGGTACGGCAGATCCGTCGCCCGGACAGCCGGCGTACGATCTCCTCGGGATCCACCTGAAGCTCGAGTACGCGGTCGAGCGGGCGCCCGAGGTCGTCAAGGATCCGACCGAGCGCCTCCGCCTGCGGAATCGTGCGCGGAAACCCGTCGAGGAGGAACCCCGGCTCCGCGTCGGGTTCCGCGAGCCGGTCCCGGACGATGCCGATGGTGATCTCGTCGGGCACGAGCTCGCCGGAGTCGAGGATCGCCTTCGCCTTCAGGCCGAGCGGCGTACCGCGCGCGATGTTCGCCCGGAAGATGTCACCTGTCGACACGTGCGGCATGCCGAAGTGCTTCGTCAGGATGCTGGCCTGGGTCCCCTTTCCGGCGCCGGGCGGCCCGAGCAGGATCAGGCGCATCAGCGCAGGAAGCCTTCGTAGTTTCGTTGCTGGAGCTGGCTTTCGATCTGTTTGACCGTGTCGAGCCCGACCCCGACCATGATCAGCAGCGACGTACCGCCGAACGGGAAGTTCTGGTTCGCGTTCAGCAAGACGAGTGCGACCAGCGGCACCAGCGCGACGAGGCCGAGGTACATCGCACCCGGGAACGTGATCCGCGACAAGACGTACCCGAGGTACTCCTCGGTCGGCCGGCCGGCCCGGATCCCGGGGATGAAGCCGCCGTACTTCTTCATGTTGTCGGCCACTTCCTGCGGGTTGAACGTGATCGAGACGTAGAAGTACGTGAAGAACACGATCAGCAGGAAGTACGAGAGCATGTAGTACGGGTGGTCGCCCTTGACGAGGTGGCCCTCGATCCAGACGGCCCAGCCGCTTGGATTGCCGCCCTGCGCGTTGAACTGCGCTGCCAACGCCGGGATATAGAGCAGGCTGCTGGCGAAGATGACGGGGATGACGCCCGCCTGGTTGACCTTGAGCGGGATGTACGTCGACGAGCCGCCGAACATCTTGCGGCCGACCATCCGCCGGGCGTACTGCACCGGGATCCGCCGCTGTGCCTGCTCGATGAAGATGACGGCGGCCATCACCACCATGCCGATCCCGACGACGATGACGAAGACGCTCCAACCGTGGGTCTGCTTGATTCCCCACAAGGCGGCGGGGAAAGACGAGATCACCGACGTGAAGATCAGGATCGACATCCCGTTGCCGATGCCACGATCGGTGATCAGCTCACCCAGCCACATGATCACCGCAGTACCCGCAGTCATCGTGACGACCATGACGAGCATCGTGCCCACCTTGTTGTTCACCAGCAGCGATCCGTGGCCGCACTGGCCCTGAAAGATGGCGCCGGTGCGGGCGAGGGCAACGATCCCGGTGGACTGAAGGATCGCGAGGCCCAACGTGAGGTACCGGGTGTACTGGGTGATCTTGGCCTGGCCGGACTGGCCCTCCTTCTTCAAGGCCTCGAGCCGCGGGATCACGACGGTCAACAGCTGAAGGATGATGCTGGCCGTGATGTACGGCATGATGCCGAGGGCGAAGATCGTCAGCTTCAGCAGCGCGCCGCCGGAGAACAGGTTGATCAGGCCGTAGATGCCCTGGTTTCCGAGATCCTTCGTGCAGGCCCGGACCTCCCGGTAGTCGACGCCGGGTGTCGGGATCGTCGAGCCGAGCCTGAACAGCACGATCACGAACAGCACGAACAGCAGCTTGCGTCGCAGGTCCGGCGTCCGGAATGCGTTCACGAAGGCGGTGAGCAACGGTGCCTCCCTGATCTTCTTGGACAGAAGACCTCAGCGTGTACGTGCGGTCAAGGGACTCTAACAGTCCGGGTTCGACGGACTCTCAGACGTATCGGGTCTCAGAGCTCGGTCACAGTCCCGCCGGCGGCTTCGATCTTCTGCTTCGCCGAGCCGGAGAACGCGTTCGCGCTCACCCGTAGCGCGACCGCAACGTCACCGCCACCGAGGATCTTCACCGGCGCGCCGGGGCGTACGGCACCCCTGGCGACCAGGTCGGCCGGGTTCACGTCGCCGCCCTCCGGGTACAACGTCTCCAGCTTGTCGAGGTTGACGACCTGGTACTGCACGCGGAACGGGTTGGTGAAACCCCCGAGCTTGGGCAGCCGCATGTGCAGCGGCAGCTGGCCCCCCTCGAAGTGCGCCGGGATCTGGTTGCGAGCCTTCGAACCCTTCGTACCTCGACCGGCAGTCTTGCCCTTGCCGCCGGCGCCTCGGCCGACCCGCGTCTTCGCGGTCTTTGCTCCGGGCGCGGGCCGCAGATGATGCAGCTTGAGCGTCACGTCAGTCCACCTCCTCGACGGCGATCAGGTGCGGCACGGTGGCGAGCATCCCGCGGATCTCGGGACGATCCTCCTTGACGACCTCGTCCCCGATCCGCTTCAGCCCGAGCGTGCGCAGCGTCTCGCGTTGGTTCTTCTTGCAGCCGATGGTCGACTTGACCTGGCGTACCTTGAAGCGCGGCATCACTCGCTCACCTCGGCGCGGGCGCGTAGCAGCCAGGACGGTGTGACCTGTTCGACGGTCATCCCCCGCTGGACCGCGACTGCCTCCGGCGACTTGAGCCCCTGGAGCGCAGCCACGGTCGCCTGCACGATGTTGAGCGCGTTGGACGAACCCAGCGACTTGCTGAGCACATCGTGGATTCCGGCACACTCCATCACGGCGCGCACCGGCCCGCCGGCGATCACCCCGGTACCGGGTGAAGCCGGTCGCAGCAACACGACACCGGCAGCCCGCTCGCCCTGGATCGGATGCGGGATGGTGCCCTGGATGCGGGGCACCGTGAACATGTGTTTCTTGGCCTCCTCGACGCCCTTGGCGATGGCAGCGGGAAACTCCTTCGCCTTTCCGTAACCGACGCCGACGCTGCCGTCGCCGTCACCGACGACGACCAGTGCGGTGAAGCTGAACCGGCGACCGCCCTTGTGCACCTTCGCCACCCGGTTGGTCGCGACGACACGCTCGATGTAGCCGCTCTTCTCCGCCTGGTTGCCGCGACGGTCGTCGCGTCCACGACGGTCGCCACCGGCACCGCCGCTGCGGCGCTGGGGTCCGCTCATACGAACTTCCTCATCTCTCTTGCGTGCTTCGCCCTAGAGGGCGAGGCCACCCTCTCGGGCTCCATCGGCCAGGGCGGCGACCCGCCCGTGGTACTTGTTTCCGGCCCGGTCGAAGACAACGCTCTCCACTCCCGCTGACTTCGCCCGGTCGGCGATCAGGGTGCCAACCTGCTTCGCGCGCGCGGACTTGTCGCCTCCCGCGGCTCGTACGTCTGGTTCCATCGTGCTCGCCGACACGAGCGTACGGCCGGAAACGTCGTCGACCACCTGCGCGAACATGTGCCTGCTCGACCGGGTCACGACCAACCGCGGACGTGACGGCGAGCCGTGAACCTTCTTTCGCCCGCGGAGCTGGCGCCGTTGCCGCGAACGAGTCTTGTCTGCGGTGTGCTTGTGGACCTTGACTGAGACGGCCATCGTCACTTACCAGCCTTTCCGACCTTGCGGCGGATGCGCTCGCCGGAGTACCGGATCCCCTTGCCCTTGTAGGGCTCCGGCTTGCGCAACTTACGGATGTTCGCGGCCACTTCGCCAACCCGCTGCTTGTCGATGCCCTGGACCGAGAAGCGGGTTGGCCCTTCGACGGTGAACGTCACACCGTCGGGTGCGTTGAACGTCACCTGGTGGCTGAAGCCGAGGGAGAGCTCGAGCTGGGTCGGGCTCTTCGGTACGACGCGGTACCCGACGCCGACGATCTCGAGCTTCTTCTCGTAGCCGTCGGTCACGCCCGTCACCATGTTGGCGACCAGCGTGCGCGAGAGCCCGTGCAAGGCCTTGCTCTGGCGCTCGTCGTTCGGCCGCTTGACCTCGATGAGCCCGTCGTCACCCTTGCCGACCGTGATCGGTGACGCGACGACGTGGCTCAAGGTGCCCTTCGGCCCCTTGACCGTGACCGTCTGCCCGTCGATGGCGACGTCGACGCCACTCGGAACGGTGATGGGGAGCTTGCCGATGCGCGACATGAGTGGTCCTCCTGCCCTACCAGACGTAGGCGAGGACTTCCCCACCTACGCCCCTCTGCTTGGCCTGACGGTCCGTGAGGAGTCCCGTCGACGTCGAGATGATCGCGACGCCGAGACCACCCAGGACCCGCGGCAAGCCGGTCGCCTTTGCGTAGACGCGCAGGCCGGGCTTGCTGATCCGCCGGACACCGGCGATCGACCGCTCGCGGCTCGAGCCGTACTTGAGCTGAAGGTGCAGCGTCTTGCCGACGGCACCCTCGGCAGGCTCCTCGACGCTCCAGCCGCCGATGTAGCCCTCCTGCTGGAGGATCTCGGCGACGCCAGCCTTGAGCTTGCTGTACGGCATCGAAACTGAGTCGTGGTACGCCTGGTTGGCGTTGCGCAGACGCGTCAGCATGTCTGCGATGGGATCGGTCATCGTCATGGCCGTTGGCCTCTTCTCTTACCGGGGTTTCGTGCGCGGTGCGCGGACGACCTTCGGCGGTCGATTGGGTGGATGGACTACCAGCTGCTCTTGGTGATGCCGGGCAGCTCGCCGCGGTGCGCCATCTCGCGCAGGCAGATGCGGCACAGCCCGAACTTGCGGTACACCGCCTTCGGGCGTCCGCAGCGTTGGCATCGGGTGTAGCCGCGCACCGCGAACTTCGGCGTGCGCTCAGCCTTGACAATCAGTGCTTTCTTGGCCATCAGGCCTCCTTGAAGGGGAACCCGAGGCGCCTTAGCAGTGAGCGCCCCTCGTCGTCGTTGGTGGCGGTCGTCACGACCGTGATGTCCATCCCGCGCTGGCGGTCGACCCTGTCGGGGTCGACCTCGTGGAACATGACCTGCTCCGTCAGTCCGAACGTGTAGTTTCCGCGGCCGTCGAACTGCCGGGGCGACAGCCCACGGAAGTCGCGAATCCGAGGCAGCGCCAAGGTGACGAGCCGGTCCAGGAACTCCCACATCCGATCACCACGGAGCGTCACGTGGGCACCGATCGGCATGCCCTCGCGGAGCTTGAACTGGGCGATCGACTTGCGTGCCCTCGTCACCTGCGGCTTCTGCCCGGTGATCGTGGTCAGGTCGCGGACCGCGCCTTCGATCAGCTTCGAGTCACGCGCTGCCTCGCCGACGCCCATGTTGACGACGACCTTGGTGACGGTCGGCACCTGCATGACGTTGGCGAGCGCGAACTCCTCCCGTAGGGCGGCCGCGATCTCCTCGCGGTAACGCGCCTTGAACCGCGGAACCTCGCGAGTATCGGTTTCGGCCATCAGAACTCCTTGCCGTTCTTGGCGACCCGGACGCTACGAGCGGCCTGGTACGTCGTCCCGTTCGGACGGTTCTTCCGGACGTCGACACGCTTGGCGCCGACCCGGGTCGGCACCTTGGACCCGTCGATCTCGGCGATCGGCATCACGTTCGAGATGTGGATCGCTGCCTCTTGGGTCACGATGCCGCCGGTGGTCCCACCGCGGCCACCCTGCTCGACACGCTTGGTGTGGCGCTTCACCCGGTTGACGCCTTCGACGATCACCCGGTCGGCCGACGACAGGACCGAGATGACCTTGCCTTCGGCACCCTTGTCCTTGCCGGCGATCACGCGGACGACGTCGCCCTTCTTGACGTTCAAGTTCTTCAGTCCTCTTGATCTTGCTGCCATGATCACAGAACCTCCGGCGCGAGCGAGATGATCCGCATGAACCGCTTCTCGCGCAGCTCGCGTCCGACCGGCCCGAAGATTCGGGTGCCTCGCGGTTCGTTTCCGTCCGCACGCAAGATCACCGCTGCGTTCTCGTCGAACCGGATGTACGAACCATCGGCGCGACGTCGTTCCTTGACGGTGCGGACGACGACAGCCTTGACGACCTCGCCCTTCTTGACGTTGCCGCCCGGAATCGCATCCTTGACGGTCGCCACGATGACGTCGCCGATACCGGCATACCGTCGACCAGAGCCGCCGAGGACACGGATGCACAAGATCTGCTTGGCTCCCGTGTTGTCGGCGACCTTGAGCCGCGACTCCTGCTGGATCATCGGGTCTCCTACTTGGCCTTCTCGAGGATCTCCACGACGCGCCAGCGCTTCGCCGCCGACAACGGACGGGTCTCCATGATGAGAACCCGGTCGCCGATGCCGCAGTCGTTCCGCTCGTCGTGTGCCTTCAACCTGCTGGTCCGCCGCAGCACCTTGCCGTACAACGCGTGCTTGACGCGGTCCTCGACGGACACGACCACGGTCTTGTCCATCTTGTCGCTGACAACGAGACCCTCACGGGTCTTTCGGCGTCGGCGCTCGGCAGTCTGCACGGCGGTCTCGTTCTCCGGTGTCTCACTCATGGCTGTCCTCGGCGTCGGCGACGATCTGCTCGGTGATGCCGAGCTCACGCTCGCGCAGGATCGTGTAGATGCGGGCGATGTCGCGGCGTACGGCGCGCAGCCGGCCGTGCGACTCCAGCTGGCCCGTGGCGGACTGGAAACGAAGGTTGAACAGCTCTGCCTTTGCGCCGGCGAGCTTCTCCGCCAGCGACTCGTCGTCGAGGTGGCGGAGCTCGTGCGCGCTCGTGGTGGTCGCCATCACAGGTCACCCGCCTCACGCTGGACGAACCGACACTTCATCGGAAGCTTGTGGATCGCTCGACGCATCGCCTCGCGCGCGACCGGCTCGGATACTCCGGATAGCTCGAACATGACCCGTCCCGCCTTGACGTTGGCGATCCACCACTCCGGCGATCCCTTGCCGGAACCCATCCGGGTCTCAGCCGGTTTCTTGGTCAGCGGCCGGTCGGGGTAGATGTTGATCCACACCTTGCCGCCACGACGGATGTGTCGGGTCATCGCGATCCGCGCGGACTCGATCTGCCGGTTGGTGACGTACGCGCCCTCCACGGCCTGGATCCCGAAATCGCCGAACGCCAGTCTGGTGCCCCCCTTGGCAGCACCGCCGCGCTTGGGGTGGTGCTGCTTGCGGTGCTTGACCCGTCGCGGAATCAGCATGGTTCAGCCCCCCTCTACCGGTGGCGCGGCAACCGCGACCGGCGCCGCCGCTGCTGGTGTCTCGGCTGGAACTTCGGTGGCCACTCGCACCTCCACCGGGGCGGCGGGTTCAGCGGTGCCGTCCGTACGCGCCGGTCGCTCGGGTCCGCGGCTGTCGCGGTCGTTTCGCCGCCGGGTCGGCCGGTTGCGGACTCCGGCCTGGGCCAGCACGGCCGCCTGCGCCTCTCGTTCGGCTCGGGTACCGGCGACCTCGCCCTTGTAGATCCACACCTTCACACCGATCCGGCCGAACGTCGTCTTTGCCTCGTAGAAGCCGTAGTCGATGTCGGCACGCAGCGTGTGCAGTGGTACGCGACCCTCGCGGTACTGGTCGGAGCGAGACATCTCGGCACCTCCGAGCCGCCCCGAGCACTGGATCTTGATGCCCTGGGCTCCCGACCGCATCGACGTCTGGATCGCCTTACGCATCGCGCGCCGGTAGGCCACCCGTGCCGACAGCTGCTCGGCGACACCCTGGGCGACGAGCTGGGCGTCCACCTCCGGGTTGAGGACCTCGCGGATGTTCAGCTTGACCTGTTTGCCGGTCAGCGTCTCGAGGTTCTCACGGAGCCGGTCCGCCTCGGCGCCGCGGCGGCCGATGACGATCCCGGGGCGTGCGGTGAAGATGGTGATCGACACCCGGTCCCTGGTGCGTTCGATCTCCACGCGCGAGATGCCCGCACGCTCCATCCCCTTGGTGAGCAGGCGACGGATGGCGACGTCTTCCTTCACGTACTCCTTGTAGGACCGGTCGGCGTACCACCGGCTCGTGTGGTCGGTCGAGATGCCGAGACGGAATCCGTTCGGGTTGATCTTCTGACCCATCAGCGGGTACCTCCAGACTGCGTGCCTTGAGACCGGGCCGCGTCAGCGGGCTGTACCACGACCGTGATGTGGCTCGTCCGCTTCAGGATCCGGTTTGCAGAACCACGGGCGCGGGCCCGCCAGCGCTTCATCGTCGGACCTTCGTCGACCATGACCTTGGTCACGACGAGCGTGCCTCGAGCGAGGTCCTCGGTCGTGGTTGCGTTCGTGATCGCACTCTCGAGCGTCTTGGCAACCACCTCGCTGACACTCTGGGGAGAGAACTTCAAGATCGCCAGTGCTTCGTCGACGCCGCGGCCGCGCACGAGGTCGACGACCCGACGCGCCTTCTGCGGCGCGATCCGGACGAATCGGGCGACGGCGTACGCGCCCGCCTGGTCACCCAGCAGGTTCTCGCGGCGGGCGCTCACCCGCCGGCGCTCCATGGTGCTCATGCTTGCTCGAACTCTCTCGTCTGCGCTCTCGCCGCGTCAGCGACGGCGGCTCTTTCGGTCGTCTTTTTCGTGGCCCCGGAAGGTCCGGGTCGGCGCGAACTCGCCAAGCTTGTGGCCGACCATGGAGTCGGTCACGAAGACCGGCACGTGCTTTCGTCCGTCGTGCACGGCGATGGTCTGCCCGATCATCAGCGGGATGATCATCGAACGACGTGACCAGGTCTTGATGACCTGCTTGCCGCCCCCGTCGGCGTTGGTCTGCACCTTGGTCAGCAGGTGGCCGTCGACGAACGGGCCCTTCTTGAGACTGCGTGGCATGAAGCTTCTCCTCAGCGCTTCCCGGACTTGCGGCGGCGGACAATCAGCTGGTCGCTCGGCTTGTGCTTGCGGGTGCGGCCTTCGGGTTTGCCCCACGGCGAGACAGGGTGACGTCCGCCGGACGTCTTTCCCTCGCCGCCACCGTGCGGGTGGTCGACCGGGTTCATGGCGACCCCGCGGACACTCGGGCGCTTGCCCTTCCAGCGCATCCGGCCGGCCTTGCCCCAGTTGATGTTGGACTGCTCCGCGTTGCCGACCTCGCCGATCGTGGCGCGACAGCGGACGTCGACATAGCGCATCTCACCCGACGGCATCCGCAGCTGTGCGCGGCTGCCCTCCCGGGCGACGAGCTGAACCGAGGCACCCGCGGACCGCGCGATCTTGGCGCCGCCGCCCGGGCGCAGCTCGATCGCGTGCACGGTCGTCCCGACCGGGATGTTTCGCAGCGGCAGGTTGTTGCCGGCCTTGATGTCTGCCGACGGACCGTTCTCGACCCGGTGGCGCTGTCGGAGACCCTCCGGCGCGATGATGTAGCGCTTCTCACCGTCGGCGTAGTGCAGCAGCGCGATCCGTGCCGTCCGGTTGGGGTCGTACTCGATGTGGGCGACCTTCGCGGGCACGCCGTCCTTGTCGTACCGGCGGAAGTCGACGAGCCGGTAGGCACGCTTGTGTCCCCCACCCTGGTGACGGGTGGTGATGCGGCCCTGGTTGTTTCGGCCGCCCTTCTTCGGAAGCGGACGGGTCAACGACTTCTCCGGTGTCGAGCGGGTGATTTCGGCGAAGTCGGCGACCGACGAGCCGCGACGGCCCGGCGTCGTCGGCTTGTACTTGCGAATAGCCATCAGTTCTCTCGTCCTCGTCTCGTGCCCGGCCCCCTAGGAGACCGGACCTCCGAAGATGTCGATCCGGTCGCCCTCTGCGACGCTGACGACAGCGCGCTTGGTGGAGACGCGCTGGCCCCAGCCGAAGCGGGTTCGCTTGCGCTTGCCCGCGCGGTTGATCGTGTTGACGTTGGTCACCCGGACGTTGAAGACCCGCTCGACGGCGATCTTGATCTCCGTCTTGTTCGCGTCGGGACGGACCACGAAGGTGTACTTGTTCTGGTCCAGCAGGCCGTACGACTTCTCGCTCACCACCGGAGCGACCAGCACATCGCGATGGTCCTTGTGGAGGTTGCTCATGTCTCGTTCTCCGTGCTCGCGCCAGGTGCCTCGAATCCGGCACGCTCGGCGGATTCGGCGGTGTCGAACCACACCTCGGCCACCGTCTGCGCATACCACGGGCTGTCCGGAGTGTGGTACTTCATCGAGTTGGCGTTGCCCTTGACGTCGTAGCCCTTCGGCGCGTTGCCGCTCTTCAGCGGCGCGTGCGAGCCCTTCCCGTAGGGCGACTTCGACGGCTTGGGGCTCGCAGCGGGCTCGTCGCTCTTTTCGGCGGACGGAGGTTGGGCGACGGCGGCGTCGTGGCTGACGATGTCGTCCGCGTCGTCGGTGACGGCAGCGAGCTCCACGGCCACACCGACGAAGGTCTCGTAGGCAGCCCGGGTGAATACGACGTCGTCACTCTTGACCACGTCGTACGTGTTGAGCTGGTCGACGGCGAGGATTTCGACGGCGGGCAGGTTACGCAGGCTCAACCAGGTCGTCTCGTCGTCGCGGCCCACCACGACGAGTGCGCGCGGACGCTCGGTGAGGCGGATCAGAGCAGCAACGGCGGCCTTGGTAGAGATCTCGCTGACCAAGCTCTCGACGACATGGATGCGACCGTCGCGGGCCCGGTCGGAAAGTGCCCCGCGCAGGGCGGCCGCCTTCATCTTCTTGGGCGTCCGTTGTGCGTAGTCACGCGGCGTCGGGCCGTGGGCGACGCCACCGCCGGTGTAGTGGGGCGCCCGGATGGAGCCTTGGCGAGCCCGGCCGGTGCCCTTCTGGCGATACGGCTTGCGGCCACCACCGGCGGCCTCGCCGCGGGTCTTGGTGTTGGCGCTGCCCTGCCGAGCTGCGGCGAGCTGTGCGACGACCACTTGGTGAATCAAGGGGATGTTGGTCTGGGCGTCGAAGATCTGGCTGGGCAGATCGACCGTACCGGCCTTCTTGCCCTCGGCGTCCATGACGTCGACGGTGGTCACGAGTTCGCCTCCTTCGCCTTGTTGGCGCTGCGTACCAAGACGACCGAGCCGCTCGGACCGGGTATCGCACCCTTGACGAGGATCAGGCCCTTCTCTGCGTCGACCGCGTGCACGACGAGATTCTGGGTCGTCACCTGAGCAGTGCCCATCCGGCCGGCCATCCGCAGGCCCTTGAACACGCGACCCGGGGTGGCGCACCCGCCGATCGAGCCGGGTTTGCGGTGGTTGCGGTGCGCTCCGTGAGAGGCGCCGACCCCGGAGAACCCGTGACGCTTCATCACACCGGCGAACCCTTTGCCCTTTGTGGTGCCGGTGACGTCGACCAGCTCACCGGCGCTGAACACGTCGGGGCTCAGCTCCTGACCGGGTTGGAACTCGCCCGCGTTCGCAGTCCGGATCTCGACAAGCCGCGCGCGCGGCGTGACGCCAGCCTTGGCGAACTGACCGGCTCTCGGCTTGGTCACCTTCGATGCCTTGACCTCACCGAAACCGACCTGGATGGCGTCGTAGCCGTCCTTGTCCGAGCTGCGGACCTGGGTCACAACATTGGTGCCGGCAGCGATCACGGTGACCGGAACGACACGGTTGTCGTCGTCCCAGGTCTGGGTCATGCCGAGTTTTGTGCCCAGCAGCCCTCGTACGGTGCGTTCGGTGCTCATGGAGACCACGATCCTCAGAGCTTGATCTCGATGTCGACGCCGGCCGGCAGCTCGAGCCGCATCAACGAGTCGACGGTCTTGGGAGTGGGGTCGATGATGTCGATGAGCCGCTTGTGGGTCCGCATCTCGAAGTGCTCGCGGCTGTCCTTGTACTTGTGCGGCGAGCGAATCACGCAGTACACGTTCTTCTCCGTCGGCAGCGGCACGGGGCCGGCCACCGTCGCGCCAGTGCGCTCGACGGTGTCTACGATCTTGCGCGCAGAGGTGTCGATGACCTCATGGTCGTACGCCTTGAGGCGGATGCGGATCTTCTGTCCCGCCATGGCCTTGCTTCGTCCTTCTCTCGTTCGTGCCGCTTGAGGCAAGCTAGTCCCGACCCCCGAGGTCGGGCGTGTCGTGCGGCTGGCGCGCAGCACGGCCCGAGCCTTGGTTGAACTGGGAATGTGCGCCCGGCGGATGCCGGCCTCGGCCGGGGTCTCCGTTCCGGCGCGACCATCCGCCTCGGCGACACCGAGTGAGTTGGCGCGCCCCGGCGAACCCCGCCTGAGCAACCCCGATAGTTTGCCAGACGAGGCGCGACGATGCCAAATTCCCCGTCGGTCCCATCAGTCCCCCCTTCTGCCGAAGTACGGGTTCGCCACCCAAATTCGTCGATTTCAGGTAAACATCACGTACCTCGGCGGCGGGTGCGGGGCGCGATCCTGTGGACGACGCCAGCGGCACACGTGTGATTCGGGCCACTCTGTTGCGATGCCTGGACCTGCCGCTGTCCCGCTGGCTCTTCGCGACCGGCCGTTCCTGCTCGACGAGGCCGTGGCGGCCGGGATCACCCCACGCATGCTCCAGGCACCGACCTTTCGGCGCCTCCATCGGACCGTTTGGATTGGTGCCGCCGTGGAGCTCACCACTGAGGTTCGATTCGACGCCGCACGGCTGGCCTTGCCGCCCGGCTCGATCGGCTCCCACCAGCTCGGGGCCGCGATCCTCGCGCTGATCGTGCCGCCGGCTCCGAAACCGCACTTCTGGCTACCGGAGTCCGCGAAGGGCTCGACGTACGCCGGCATCCGACCGCACTGGTACCAGGAGAAGCCGGCGTCCGTCGTTCACAACGGTAGGGAGGTGACCACGGCCGGAAAGACGTTCATCGACCTCGCTACCCAGCTCCGGCTGGCCGACCTGGTGATCCTCGGTGATTCGGCTGTTCGCCGCGGATGGACCACTCCGAACAGCCTGGTTGCCCTGAGCCGCGAGCGCGGCCGGCGCCACATCCGCAAGGCTCGATGGGCGGCGAGTCTCGTACGCCAACGGGTCGACTCACGACCCGAGACCCTGTTGCGGCTACTCCTCGTGTTCGCCGGGTTGCCGGAGCCGGAGACAGGACTTGCGGTGTCCGACGCCAACGGCGGCTGGATCGCGACGCCCGACCTGAGCTACCCCGCGTACAAGATCGCGATCGAGTACGACGGCCGGCACCATTTCGTCGAGCGTAGACAGCGGATACGAGACGTCGCGCGCAACGACAACCTCCGCCACCATGGTTGGGACGTGATCGTCGTACTCGATGAGCATCTCTTCCAGCAGCAAGAGCACACCATCATGCGGGTCCTCACCGCCTTGCATGAGCGAGGTCACCCACAGGCGCCGCGCTGGCCAACCGGTGGGTGGCAGACGATCTTCCGGTGACCCGGCCCGGAGTACGTCAGGCGGTGCGCAGCCACGTCCGCCGAAGTACGGGTTCGGCACCCGCAGCCACGTCCGCCGAGGTACGGGTTCGGCACCCTCCACGTCCGCCGAAGTACGGGTTCGGCACCCCTCCAAGCCGCCGAAGTACGGGTTCGGCACCTAAAGTCGGGGATTTCGCGTACGGAACCCGTACCTCGGCAACAGGGTCACGAGCCGACCGACCGGGGAGCGACGGGGCCGAGCGACGGCGGCAACCAAGGGGCCAGGGACGGGGCCACGGCGACGGGGCAGGGCCGAGCGACAAACACGTCTGGCACCATGGCACGCCATGCGGATGTTTGTGGCCGTGATACCGCCAACGGAGATCCTCGAGGGTCTTGCGGCGTTCGTCGAGCCGCGTCGAGAAGCCGACGGGCCACTGCGATGGACCCATCCTGACCAGTGGCATCTCACGTTGGCGTTCATGGCGTCGGTGACGGATCACCGCCTCGACGAGCTCACCGATCGACTCGAACGGGCCGCAGTCCGGCGGTCCCCGTTCGACGCACGCATCGGAGGCGGTGGTGCGTTTCCCCACGTTGCCCGCGCTCGGGTGCTGTGGCTCGGCGTGTCCGCGGTCACTGCGGAACGCAATCCCTCGGACGAACTGACGCGGCTGACGGCCGGCTCGCGTGCTGCCGCAGGGAAGGCAGGGATCGACGTCGGCGCAGGCCGGTTCCGGCCGCATCTGACGATGGCTCGGTTCCGGGTCCCGGTGGACGCGACCCGCTGGATCCGAGTGCTCGACGCGTACGCCGGATCCACCTGGACGGTCGAGGAGATCGTGCTGATCGAATCGCACCTGGGCGAAGGTGCGCACGGCCGTCCGCGTTACGAGTCGCGGGGAACATTCGCGCTCGGAGTCGGGGCAGTCGACCCGACGCGGGTCGCTCCGACGCTGCCCACGCCATGACCAGGCGACTTGTCGTTCTCGGCGGTTGCGGAGCGTGGCCGGAGCCAGGTCGAGGCTGCAGCGGTTTCCTGCTGGAGTACGACGGGTTCCGGCTCGTCCTGGACCTCGGGTACGACACATTGAGCACTCTCCTTCACCATCTCGGATCGACGACCGCCGACGGACTCGACGCGGTCGTCATCACGCACGAGCATCCCGACCACATGGTCGATCTGCACGGTCTGTTCCGGGCACGCTGGTTCGGCCGTCCGGGGTCGGCTCCCCTGCCGCTGTACGCGCCGCCCGGGGTCGTCGACAAGTTGCGGGCGATCGAGGACGACGACCAGGGCGCCATCGCCGAAGTCTTCTCGTGGAACCCGTTGCCAGCCGGTCCTCACCAGGTCGGCGCCTTTCGGCTCGAGAGTCTTGACCTGCCGCACTTCGTCCCCAACGCCGGCGTTCGCCTGTCGGCGCCCGACCTCGTGGTGGCGTACACCGGCGACACCGGTCCCTCACCCGTGCTGGCAGACCTCGGCCGCGACGCGGACCTCTTCATCGTCGAAGCCACCGACCGTGGACAGGACCAGTCGGCCTCGCGGAGGATGCACCTCACGTCCTCCGAAGCCGGCAAGATCGCCGCCGAGGCGGCGTGCCAGCGGTTGATGCTGACCCACTTCTGGCCGGGCACCGACCGCCGGATCGCGGTTGCCAACGCCCGCCGGTCGTTCCAAGGTCCTGTGCTCGTCGCCGACGAGGGCGAACAGGTCTTCTTCAGCAGGGGCTCCGCCGCGCCTTGACGCCGCGCCCAGACGCCGCGCCTTGACGCCAGCGCCGGACGCGGTTAGGAACGGGACCTGGCCAGCGGCCTCACCCTCCGCAGCACCGTGGGCGGTGACAGCCGGTGAAGCGCCGAAAAGAACGCCGCACCGTCGGTGACACTCTAGCGGCGAACAAGGGGGGCAGCCTGATGAGGAAACTCTAAACCAGCGGGGCGACGCTTCCGCTCCCTTCGCCGACGCTGCCTACATCTACCTTCCCAAGGGTTGGCCGCCGCTGCCGATCCCGCCCGGCAAGAAGTGGCCGCCGCCGACCGGCTGGACTGGCTACTACGCGCCGATGGCGTCCGGTGCCGACGTCACTGAGTGGATCAACGAGTGTCACTGCGGGCACTGGAACCTCGCCATACGGCTGCCTGAGACCGTGATCGGCCTCGACGTCGACGCCTACGACGGCAAGCCTGGCGAGGAAACGATGCTCGCCAGGATCGACGAGCTCGGCGACCTGCCGAAGGCTCCGAGGTCCTCGAGCCGACCCGACGACAAGGTGTCGGGGATTCGCTTCTACCGGGTGCCCACTCTGGCTGGCGCGGTGGCCAGCAGAACGCAGGACGCCGCTGGCTGCGTTGGCCCAACCATAGCGTTGTTGAGTCGAGCGCTTCAGAGAGCGGCCACACGGTCGGCCATCGGGAGCGGCTCAGCGTCACATTGGGCCGGAAAACGCTCCACTGGGAGTGGAGTCACTCACTGTAACCGGCTTCCTTCCGCCCGGCGCGAGCTGGTGTCAGCGAGACCGCGAGGCGGTGCTCGCGGTGCTTCGCGGTTTCACACCGTCACTCAGTAACTACGCTAAGTCATTATAGTGTTACTCTGAGTGACACTAGCCTCGGATACCGCCAGAGTCGTCGGCTCTGCTCCAGGTTCGCCCGTCGCCCTGGTCGGAGTGCCGATGCAGCAACAACTGAAGACCCGAAGCCTCACCCGGAGAACGTTCCTCAGAACCGGGCTCTCCGCCGCCGCTGTCGCCGGTATCGCTTCTCGATCGCATCTCGGGTCAACGACCCAGCACCCACCTGGCGTTCGGCTAGCGTCCTTCAATGCGCCGGCTCACTCACAGAGTGTCGTGCAGCGATTCGGCATGAACATCCAGCCCGGCTCCGCCAACGAGTACGCGAACTTCACAGAGGTCAAGGCGCTGCTCCAAGGCCTGGGCGTGCGCAAAGTTAGAGCCCCGGTCAACGCGACTGATCCCAACAATGCGATGCCTTATCTTGCCGACTTGTACACAAGCCTGGGCATCACCGTTCATGGCACCGCTGGTCGCTTTCCGCAAACTGACACGCAACGCAGCGCCATGCCAAAGCAGCGTACCGCCATGGCGACAGCAATCACGAAGTACGCCGGGATGTTCAACAGTCTCGGCGGGTACAACGAGCCAAACGGTACGCGTTTCGGACCTCGGCCAACCTGGTGGCTTGATGAGACTCTGACCCACCAAGAGTGGCTGTGGGGACTCATCCATGGCAGCAGCACAACCAACTCGGCCCTCCAGCAAATCCTCGTGTGCGGTCCCTCCCTGCACGACCAAGTCCCGACCCTCCAACAGGACTACCTGGACTGCTCCGTCCTGAAGCCATACATGGAACGCATCAACATGCACCGCTACCCAGCCGGCATGGTTCCCAGCAATCTCATCGACGCACGAACCAAGTGGGCTACCGCCGGCGTCGGGGTGATGCCCGTCGTCGTGACCGAGACCTCCTACAACAACGGAATGAACACCAACAGCTACGCGCCCGTACCGACGGACATCATCGCCATCTACGCCGACCGCTTACTCATGGAGCACGTGAGCCGCGACGACGACATGTACTGGTTCGAACTACTCAACAACTACCCGCCCAGCTCGACTAACGGGCAGTACTTCTGGGGCCTGGTATCCGTCCCCGACCCGGATCCGAGCACCTGGCAGCCCATGCCCGCCTACCGCACATACCAACGGCTCCTCGGGCTCATGAAGGACGGCGACGCGCCGTACAGTCCCGCGCCCCTGTCGCTGACACTGTCCGGCGCCAGCGACGTCAAGAGCTACCTCGTCGGAAAGCGCGACGGATCGTACCTGCTGGCACTGTGGCGAGACGTCTCGTTATGGGACCGCAAGACCCGCACCCGTCTCAACCCGCCAGCCGCCACGGCCGTCGTCACCTTCCCGACTGCCAAGACCGTAACCGTCTACACGCCAAGCATCCGCGACGCCGCATACAGCACAGCCACGGCGGCTCAGCATTCCGTCAGCTTGAGCGGAAACCTCACACTGCTCCAAATCGCTGCCTGACCAACATCCGCATCCAGCGAGACGACACCTCCATCGATGAGAGCATCAAGGACAGTCAGCAAGGCTTGCAGCCAATGCGCCTTGGTCGGTTGGCCTGCGAACTGAATGTAGTTCCGGCAGCGGAAGTCGATCCGGCAAGGGCTTTCGTCGTGGTGGATACCCGGCCGCTCGAGGTCTCACCAAACAGCGGCGCCACCCGGCACTGAGACGCTCCTACTGCTGCTTCCAGCGTCCGCGGCCGAACATACGTCCGAGCCGATCGGCAAGCGAACTCCCCGTATCGGCAGCGGCGTCGGCCCGAAAGCTCGGGGAAGCGTCGGGCTCTGGAAGGTCACGGGCCTCCTCGGCAGTGAGTGCGGTCCGTACGTACGCCGTCGTGATCGTGCCGACGTAGTCAGCATCGACGAACCGTACGCCGGTCTCGGTCCTGACGACGATGCCGTCGAACACGTCCACGTCCTCGACGGCGAGCACTGCTTCAACCGTGCCGAACTGCTCACCCTCGGCCGCCTGGACGGGCGTCCCCGGGGTGAGGGCGGTGTACGCGATCGGCGTCGGGTCTTGCGTCATGCCGCCCAGTCTATTGACCAGCTACGGACGGTGCATCGACAGCGGCGGTGTGCGCGAAGCCGAAAGCGATCAACACGGCGAACTTGTACCTTGATGTCGAGACACTCGTCGACTTGCCTGGAGCGTCCGATGATCCACCACGTTCAGCTCGGCTGTCCCGCGCAGTCCGAAGGCGTGCTGCGTGAGTTCTACGTCGGCGTGCTCGGCATGGACGAGGTCGTCAAGCCGCCGCCGCTCGCAGTGCGCGGTGGCTGCTGGTTTCGCGGCAAGCGGGGTGCCCTCGAAGGGATCGAGCTGCACCTTGGCGTGGAGGACGACTTCCGGCCCGCGACGAAGGCGCACCCTGGCCTGCTCGTCAACGACCTCGACGCGATGGCCGAGCGCCTCACGTCTCACGGTTGTCCGGTAACGTACGACGACAACTTTCCGGGCATGCGCCGCTTCTACAGCGCCGACCCGAACGGAAACCGGTTGGAGTTCCTCACACCGGTCGACGCGGTCGGAGACCACGACATTGCCGCACCGCACTGAACCCATCGCCCCGCGGGCTCGTTCGTAGCGGATAGGACGACGGAGGGAACAGCGTGCGGCCGGGATCAGACCTCGACGACTTCGAGGACTACTTCGATCATCGTTTCCGAACGTTACGTCGCACGGCGTACGCCCTGACCGGAAGCTGGGAGCAGGCCGAGGAGCTCACGCAAGACACGTTCGCGCGGCTGTATCGGCACTGGCCGCGGGGTGCCGGGATCGATGCCTATGCACGCCGTACGCTCACCAACCTGTTCCTCGACCGGCGCCAGTACAAAGCCGAGATCCCCACGGCCGACGTGCCCGAGCGTGCGGCGGCCTTCATCCCGGTCGCGGATCAGCCGAAGGCATGTGACCACTACCGCTGACCGGTCCGCACCTCTGATGTGCTAGCGCGTTTGGAAACTCGTCCACCGACCGCAACGGTTTCGGGGCTTCAGCTCACCTGTTGATCTTGACGACCCGACCGGCTCCGACCGTACGGCCACCCTCGCGGATAGCGAATCGCAGACCTTCCTCCATGGCGATCGGCTGGATCAGCTCGACGGCCATCTCGGTGTTGTCGCCGGGCATGACCATCTCGGTGCCCTCGGGCAGCGTCACCACGCCGGTGACGTCGGTCGTCCGGAAGTAGAACTGGGGACGGTAGTTGTTGAAGAACGGCGTGTGACGGCCACCCTCCTCCTTGCTGAGGATGTAGACGTTCGCGTCGAAGTTCGTGTGCGGGGTGGTGGTTCCCGGCTTGATCACCACCATGCCGCGCTCGACGTCCTCGCGCTTGGTCCCCCGCAGCAGCAGGCCGACGTTCTCTCCGGCGCGTCCCTCGTCGAGGATCTTGCGGAACATCTCGACGCCCGTGACCGTCGTCGTCTGCTTGTTCTCCCGGATGCCAATGATGTCGACGGTCTCGTTGATCTTGACGATGCCACGCTCGATCCGGCCGGTGATCACGGTCCCGCGCCCGGTGATGGTGAAGACATCCTCGACGGGCATCAGGAACGGCTTCTCGGTGTCGCGCTCCGGCGTCGGGATGTGCTCGTCGACCGCGTTCATCAGCTCCATGATCGAGGGCGTCCACTTCTCGTCGCCGTTGAGCGCGGGGTACGCAGCCACCTTGACGACCGGGAGGTCGTCACCGGGGAAGTCGTACTCGCTCAGCAGCTCACGGACCTCGAGCTCGACGAGCTCGAGGATCTCCTCGTCATCGACCATGTCGCACTTGTTGAGCGCGACGACGATCGCGGGTACGCCGACCTGGCGGGCGAGCAGGACGTGCTCACGGGTCTGGGGCATCGGTCCGTCGGTCGCCGCGACCACGAGGATCGCACCGTCCATCTGAGCAGCGCCGGTGATCATGTTCTTGATGTAGTCGGCGTGGCCGGGGCAGTCGACGTGCGCGTAGTGGCGCGCAGCGGTCTGGTACTCGATGTGCGCGATCGAGATCGTGATGCCGCGCTGCTTCTCTTCGGGCGCCTTGTCGATGTCGTCGAACGCGAACACCGGGTTGAGGTCGGGGTACTCGCCGTGGAGCACCTTGGAGATCGCCGCGGTCAGGGTCGTCTTGCCGTGGTCGATGTGACCGATCGTGCCGATGTTGACGTGCGGCTTGGTCCGCTCGAACTTGGCCTTCGCCACCGTGGTTCCTCCTTGTTGGGACTGGTCACTGTTCTGGAGACTGTATTCGTACGCCGGACGATCCTACTCGCCACGGACCTTCTGGATGATCTCGTCGGCGACGCTCCTGGGTACCTCGGCGTACGAGTCGAACTGCATGGAATAGACAGCACGCCCCTGGGTCTTGGACCGGAGGTCGCCAACGTACCCGAACATCTCAGACAGCGGCACGAGCGCCGTGATGACCTTCGCGCCACCCGGGCCTTCCTCCATCGCGGAGATGTGGCCGCGACGCGCGTTGAGGTCCCCGATGACCTCGCCCATGTAGTCGTCCGGAGTGGTCACCTCGACGACCATCATCGGTTCGAGCAGGACAGGATCCGCGCGGCGTGCCGCCTCACGGAACACCATCCGGCCGGCCATCTTGAAGGCCATCTCGGAGGAGTCGACCTCGTGATACGACCCGTCTTGCAGGGTCACCTTGATGTCGACCATCGGGTAGCCAGCGAGCACGCCGAACTCCATGGCCTCCTGAATGCCTTCGTCGACTGCGGGGATGTACTCGCGCGGGATGCGGCCGCCGCTGACGGAGTTGACGAACTCGTAGCCGCCGTCGCCGTCTCCCCCGGTCGGTTCCATGTCGATGATGACCTTTGCGAACTGGCCCGACCCGCCGGTCTGCTTCTTGTGCACGTAGTCGACCTTCTGGACGGCTCGACGGATCGTCTCACGATAGGCGACCTGCGGCTTGCCGACATTCCCCTCGACGCGGAACTCGCGCTTCATCCGTTCGACCAATACCTCGAGGTGCAGCTCGCCCATCCCGGCGATGATTGTCTGCCCGGTGTCCTCGTCGGTCCGGACCTGAAAGGTCGGGTCCTCCTCGGAGAGCCGCTGGATCGCGACGCCGAGCTTTTCCTGGTCAGCCTTGGACTTCGGCTCGATCGCGACATGGATGACCGGGGCAGGGAACGTCATCGACTCGAGCACGACGGGCGCGTTGATCGCACAGAGCGTCTCACCGGTGGTGGTGTCCTTGAGGCCCATCACCGCGACGATGTGGCCGGCTCCGATCGAGGCGATCTCCTCACGCTTGTTGGCATGCATCCGGTAGATCTTTCCGATCCGCTCCTTGCGGCCCTTGGTCGGGTTGAGCACGGTGGTACCGGTGTCGAGACGTCCGGAATAGACCCGGAGGTACGTGAGCTTGCCCAGGTGCGGATCCGCCATGATCTTGAACGCCAGGGCGGCGAACGGCTCGTCGTTGTTGGGCATCCGGCGGATGATCTCCGACTCGTCCCGAACGTCATGGCCTTCGACCGCGTCGATGTCGACCGGGGACGGCAGGTAGGCGACCACGGCGTCGAGCAGTGGTTGCACGCCCTTGTTCTTGAACGCTGTCCCGCAGAGTACGGGCGTGAGCTTGTCGGCAATCGTGGCTCTCCGGATCGCAGCCTCCAACTGCTTCGCCGTCGGCTCCTCACCCTCGAGGTAGAGCTCCATCATGTCGTCGTCTGCTTCGGCGATCGTCTCGAGCAACCGGTCACGCCACTCGTGGGCCGCGTCGGCGTGGCTGGACGGAATCTCCTCGATCGAGTAGTCGTCGCCCTTGACGGTCTCGCCGCGCCAGGTCAACGCACGCATCTGGACCAGGTCGACGACACCGATGAAGTCGGCCTCGGTGCCGATCGGGATCTGCAGCACCAGCGGGGTCGCCCCGAGACGGTTCTCGATCATGTCGACGCAGCGATGGAACTCCGCGCCTGTGCGGTCGAGCTTGTTGACGAAGCACAACCGGGGTACGCGGTACCGGTCGGCCTGGCGCCAGACGGTCTCGGACTGCGGCTCGACCCCAGCGACCCCGTCGAACACGGCTACTGCGCCGTCGAGGACGCGCAGGGAGCGCTCGACCTCGATGGTGAAGTCGACATGGCCCGGTGTGTCGATGATGTTGATGGTGTGGTCATGCCACGTACAGGTTGTCGCGGCCGACGTGATCGTGATGCCGCGCTCCTGCTCCTGCTCCATCCAGTCCATCGTGGCGGCTCCTTCGTGGACCTCGCCGATCTTGTAGTTGATCCCGGTGTAGAAGAGAATGCGTTCGGTAGTCGTGGTCTTGCCGGCATCGATGTGCGCCATGATGCCGATGTTGCGGACCTTGCTCAGGTCAGTCGTGATCTCGGTGGCCACTGCGCTTGATGCTTCCTCGGGATAGGGACGAATGGGTGGGCTGGCCTGGGGCCGCGTTCGGTGTTGAGCCCAGCAGGCCCGGGGTTTCACCAGCGGTAGTGGGCGAACGCCTTGTTCGACTCGGCCATCTTGTGCGTGTCCTCGCGGCGTTTCACCGCGGCACCGAGGCCGTTCGACGCATCGAGGATCTCGTTCATCAACCGTTCGGCCATGGTCTTCTCGCGGCGCGCCTGCGAGTAATGGACGAGCCAACGCAGCGCCAGTGTGTTCGACCGGGTCGCGCGGACCTCGATCGGGACCTGGTACGTCGCACCGCCGACTCGGCGGCTCTTGACCTCCAACGTGGGCTTGACGTTGTCGAGAGCACGCTTGAGCATCACGACCGGATCGGTGTCGGTCTTGGCGCGGCAGCCCTCGAGGGCCGTGTGCACGATCCGCTCGGCCACCTGCTTCTTGCCGTCCGTCAGCACCTTGTTCACCAGCTGCGTCACGAGCTGGCTCCCGTAGACGGGATCGACCTCGACGGGTCGCTTCGGCGCGGGGCCCTTGCGAGGCATCAGCTCTTCTCCTTCTTGGTGCCGTAGCGGCTGCGCGCTTGCTTGCGCCCCTTGACCGCCTGGGTGTCGAGGGCACCGCGGATGACCTTGTAGCGAACGCCGGGGAGATCCTTGACCCGGCCCCCGCGCACGAGCACGATGGAGTGCTCCTGAAGGTTGTGGCCCTCACCGGGGATGTACGCGGTCACCTCGGTTCCACCCGTCAGACGTACCCGCGCCACCCTGCGCAGTGCGGAGTTCGGCTTTCGAGGTGTCGTCGTGTAGACGCGGGTGCACACGCCACGGCGCTGGGGTGAGCCCTTCAGCGCGGGTGTCTTCTCCTTGGAGATCTTGTCCTGGCGACCCTTGCGGACCAGCTGTTGGATCGTGGGCACCGCTACTCTTTCCTGTCCTTGATGCGTCTCGGATGGCTCCCCGGCGTCGGGGCGTTTCCGGCCGTACGCGCACGCAGCGCACGGATCGAGGGCCGGACGTCGCGGGACCATGTCGAGACACACGAGAAGGCCTAGCAAGCGCCAGGCACGAAGATCAAGGTTACCGGCTCACCCATGGCCGGTCAAAATCAACCCGATCTCCATCGAACGGCTGACGAACCGAACCATATCCGGCTCGGTTCGTCAGCCGTTGTCGCGAAGGCTTCAGCCGGTGAACGTGCCGAAGTCGAAGTCGTCGAGTGCGACCGACTGTCCCCCGGTGTTGCTGAAGTCGTAGTCGTACGACCCGTAGTCGATCGAGTAGGCGTTCTGGCGCGCCTCCTCGGTCGGCTCCACCCGGATGTTGCGGTAGCGCTCGAGGCCGGTTCCGGCTGGGATCAGCTTGCCCAAGATGACGTTCTCCTTCAGGCCCAGCAGCGAGTCCGACTTTCCATGGATGGCCGCGTCCGTCAAGACCCGGGTCGTCTCCTGGAACGATGCCGCCGACAACCACGACTCGGTTGCCAGCGAGGCCTTCGTGATCCCCATCAGGACGGGCCGCCCGGAAGCGGGCTGACCGCCCTCGGAGACCACTCGACGGTTCTCGTCCTCGAAGCGCACTCGCTCCGCAAGCTCGCCGGGCAGCAGGATCGAGTCTCCACTCTCGATCACCGTGACCCGGCGGAGCATCTGCCGGATGATGATCTCGATGTGCTTGTCGTGGATCGCGACGGCCTGTCGTCGGTAGACCTCTTGGACCTCGTCCACGAGGTGCTCCTGGGTCTTACGCGGACCCAGCACCCGAAGCACGTCCTGCGGGTCGGGCTTGCCGACGGTCAGCTGCTGCCCGACGTCGACCCGGCCGCCGTCCTCGACGAGTAACCGCGTCCGTTTACCGACTGGGTACGCCTGCTCTTCGGACCCGTCGTCGGGGATGACGACGACCTTGCGCGTCTTGTCGGTCTCGTCGATCTGAATCCGGCCGGCCGCCTCCGCGATCGGCGCCTTACCACGCGGCTGCCGCGCCTCGAACAGCTCGGTGACCCGTGGCAGACCCTCGGTGATGTCCTCGGCCGAGGCCACTCCGCCGGTGTGGAACGTCCGCATCGTCAGCTGGGTCCCGGGTTCTCCGATCGACTGAGCGGCGATGATGCCCACCGCCTCGCCGACGTCGACGAGCTGGCCGGTCGCGAGCGACCGTCCGTAGCACTTTGCGCAGGTGCCGGTCTTGGCGTCACAGGTCAACACGCTACGCACCTTTACGTCCGTGATGCCCGCGTCGAGGAGCGCGTGGATCACGGCGTCGCCGATGTCACCGGCTGGCTCACCGAGCACCTCGCCCGTCTGCGGGTGGAGCACCGTCGTCGCCAGGTTGCGGGCGTACGCCGAGGTCTCCACATGCTCGTCGGCAACCACGCGTCCGTCCTGCACGACTCCGATCCGTTTCATCAGACCACGTTCGGTCCCGCAGTCCTCCTCGCGAATGATGACGTCCTGGGAGACGTCGACGAGGCGGCGCGTGAGGTAACCGGAGTCCGCCGTACGAAGCGCCGTGTCCGCCAGTCCCTTGCGAGCACCGTGCGATGCGATGAAGTACTCCAACACCGAGAGGCCCTCACGGAAGTTGGACTTGATCGGGCGGGGGATGATCTCACCCTTCGGATTCGCAACCAGACCGCGCATACCAGCGATCTGCCTGACCTGGGTCATGTTTCCGCGCGCACCGGAATGCACAATCATGTAGATCGGGTTGGTCTTCTCGAACGTCGCTTCCATCGCCTTGGCGACGTCGTTGGTGGCAGTGTCCCAGATCTCGATGAGCTCCTGGCGGCGCTCGTCGTCGGTGATGAGACCACGCTCGTAGTGCTGTTGCACCTTGGCGGCCTGGTCTTCGTACTTGAGCAGGATCTGCGGCTTCTCGACCGGAGTGACAACATCCTCGATCGAGATCGTGACGCCCGAGCGGGTCGCCCAGTGGAACCCGATGTCCTTCAGGGCATCGAGAGCGGCGGCCACCTCGACCTTCGTGTACCGCTCCGCGAGGTCGTTGACGATCTGCCCGAGCTGCTTCTTGCCGATCTCCCCTTCCATGTACGGGTAGTTGGACGGCAGCGCCTCGTTGAGCAGAGCACGCCCGAGTGTCGTCTCGAGTACGAGCGGCTGTCCGGCCTCCCAACCCTCGGGTGCGGAGAAGCCCACCGGCGGCACGACATCGACGAACCGTAGCCGGATCTTGCTCTGCAGCTCGATCGCGCCGCGGTCGAACGCCATGATCGCCTCGGCGATCGATGTGAACGCGCGGCCCGCTCCCTTGGCACCGTCACGGTCGAGCGTCAGGAAGAAGATCCCGATCACCATGTCCTGCGTGGGCATCGTCACGGGTCGGCCGTCGGCCGGTTTCAAGATGTTGTTGGTCGACAGCATCAAGATCCGTGCCTCGGCCTGTGCCTCGGCCGACAGTGGCAGGTGGACGGCCATCTGGTCACCGTCGAAGTCGGCGTTGAACGCCGAGCACACCAACGGGTGGATCTGGATGGCCTTGCCCTCGATCAGCTGGGGCTCGAACGCCTGGATGCCGAGACGGTGCAGCGTCGGTGCCCGGTTCAGCAGCACCGGGTGCTCGGTGATGACCTCCTCGAGCACGTCCCACACCACCGATCGTGCACGTTCGACCATCCGCTTGGCGCTCTTGATGTTCTGGGCATGGTTGAGGTCGACCAGCCGCTTCATCACAAACGGCTTGAAGAGTTCCAGCGCCATCTGCTTGGGCAGGCCGCACTGGTGGAGCTTGAGCTGCGGTCCGACGACGATGACCGAGCGGCCGGAGTAGTCGACGCGCTTGCCGAGCAGGTTTTGCCGGAACCGCCCCTGCTTGCCCTTGAGCATGTCGGACAACGACTTCAGCGGCCGGTTGCCGGGCCCGGTCACCGGTCGTCCGCGGCGGCCGTTGTCGAACAGCGAGTCGACCGCTTCCTGCAACATCCGCTTCTCGTTGTTCACGATGATCTCGGGCGCACCGAGGTCGAGCAGGCGCTTCAGTCGGTTGTTGCGGTTGATTACCCGTCGGTAGAGATCGTTGAGGTCGCTGGTCGCGAACCGGCCGCCGTCGAGCTGCACCATCGGGCGCAGGTCCGGCGGGATCACCGGTACACAGTCGAGGACCATCCCGAGCGGGTTGTTGGTGGTGGTCAGGAACGCGCTGACGACTCTGAGGCGCTTCAGCGCCCTGGTCTTGCGCTGCCCCTTGCCCGTACGGATCGTCTCGCGCAACGACTCGGCCTCGGCCTCGAGATCGAAGGACTCCAGTCGCTTCTGGATCGCCTCCGCACCCATTGCTCCCTCGAAGTACTTACCGAACCGCATCCTCATCTCGCGATAGAGGATCTCGTCTCCGAGGAGGTCCTGAACCTTCAGGTTGCGGAACGTTGTCCACACCTCTTCCAACCGGTCGAGCTCGCGCTGTGCGCGGTCGCGGATCTGCTTGACCTCGCGCTCGGCGGCTTCCTTGACCTTTCGCTTGGCGTCGTTCTTGGCACCCTCTGACTCCAGCGCCGCAAGATCCTCCTCGAGCTTCTTCATCCGCGCCTCGATGTCCACGTCGCGCGAGTTCTCGATGTGCTTGCGCTGCGCGTCGATCTTGGTCTCGAGGGACGTCAGGTCGCGGTGGCGAGCATCGGCGTCGACCGAGGTGATCATGTACGCCGCGAAGTAGATGACCTTCTCGAGGTCCTTCGGCGCGAGGTCCAACAGGTAGCCCAGCCGACTCGGCACACCCTTGAAGTACCAGATGTGCGTGACCGGAGCGGCCAGCTCGATGTGGCCCATCCGTTCCCGACGCACCTTCGACCGGGTGACCTCGACGCCGCAGCGTTCGCAGATGATGCCCTTGAACCGCACCCGCTTGTACTTGCCGCAGTAGCACTCCCAATCCCGGGTCGGGCCAAAGATCTTCTCGCAGAACAGGCCGTCCCGCTCGGGCTTGAGCGTGCGGTAGTTAATGGTCTCGGGCTTCTTCACCTCGCCGTGGGACCACTGGCGGATGTCGTCTGCGGTGGCGAGGCCGATCCGCAGCTCGTCGAAGAAGTTCACATCGAGCACGATTTGCTTCTCTCTCCCCTGTTCACAGGGAACTCAGTCACAAGGACCTTGAATTCGATCGGTCGGTCAGTTGGCGGTCGAGCGGGCCGGGTTGCGATTACCACCCGCAAGTCAGACCTCCTCGACGCTGCTGATGCCCTCGTTGGGCCGGCGTGCCAGATCGATGCCCAGCTCCTCAGCAGCTCGGAAGACGTCGTCGTCGGTGTCCCGCATGTCCATGGCGATGCCGTCGCTCGAGAGCACCTCGACGTTCAGGCACAACGACTGCATCTCCTTGACGAGCACCTTGAACGACTCCGGAATGCCGGGTTCGGGGATGTTCTCGCCCTTGACGATGGCCTCGTAGACCTTGACGCGGCCGAGCACGTCGTCGGACTTGATGGTCAGCAGCTCCTGAAGTGCGAACGCGGCACCGTACGCCTCGAGCGCCCAGACCTCCATCTCACCGAACCGTTGGCCACCGAACTGTGCCTTCCCGCCGAGGGGTTGCTGGGTGATCATCGAGTACGGACCGGTCGAGCGGGCGTGGATCTTGTCGTCGACGAGGTGGTTGAGCTTGATGATGTACGTGTAGCCGACCGACACCGGGTCGGGGAACGGCTCGCCGGTGCGTCCGTCGAACATCCGCGCCTTGCCGTCGCCGGCAACCATCCGGTCACCGTCGCGGTTCGGGAGGGTCGAGGCGAGCAGGCCGGTGATCTCCTCCTCGCGCGCCCCGTCGAATACCGGGGTCGCGACGTGGGTGTTCGCCGGTGCGTCAAGGGCACCGATGTCGGACAGCGACCGCTTCCAGTCATGGTCGGTTCCGTTGACGGTCCAGCCGTTCTTGGCGACCCAGCCCAGGTGAGCCTCGAGGATCTGGCCGACGTTCATCCGGCCGGGTACGCCGAGCGGGTTCAAGATGATGTCGACCGGGGTGCCGTCCTCCATGAACGGCATGTCTTCGATCGGGAGGATCTTGGAGATCACGCCCTTGTTGCCGTGCCGGCCCGCCAGCTTGTCTCCGTCGGAGATCTTGCGCTTCTGCGCGACGTACACCCGGACCAGCTGGTTGACGCCAGGCGGCAGCTCGTCCTCGTCATCACGGTCGAACACCCGTACACCGATGACCGTCCCGGACTCGCCGTGCGGCACCTTCAGCGACGTGTCGCGGACCTCGCGGGCCTTCTCACCGAAGATGGCCCGCAATAGGCGCTCCTCCGGTGTCAGCTCGGTCTCACCCTTCGGCGTGACCTTGCCGACCAGGATGTCACCGGGTGTGACCTCCGCCCCGATCCGGATGATGCCGCGTTCGTCGAGGTCGGCGAGCATCTCGTCGGCGACGTTCGGAAGGTCGCGGGTGATTTCCTCCGGACCCAGCTTGGTGTCGCGTGCATCGACCTCGTGCTCCTCGATGTGGATCGAGGTGAGCAGGTCCTCCTGGACGAGACGCTGGCTCAAGATGATCGCGTCCTCGTAGTTGTGGCCCTCCCACGGCATGTAGGCGACCAGCAGATTACGGCCGAGAGCCATCTCCGCACGGTCGGTGCTCGGGCCGTCAGCGATCGGCTGACCCGCATCGAGCCGGTCGTCCTTGGTCACCAGCGGACGCTGGTTGACGCAGGTGCCCTGGTTGGACCGGCGGAACTTCGCCAGGCCGTACGTCGTCGTGGTGGCGTCGTCATTCATCACCTCGACGTAGTCGGCGCTCGCCTCGACCACCACGCCGGGTTTGGTCGCCACCACGACGTCGCCGGCATCAACTGCGGCGCGATACTCCATGCCGGTGCCGACGAGCGGCGACTCCGGTCGGATGAGCGGCACCGCCTGCCGCTGCATGTTCGAACCCATCAGCGCGCGGTTGGCGTCGTCGTGCTCGAGGAAGGGGATCAGGGCGGTCGCCACCGAGACCATCTGCCGGGGGGAGACGTCCATGTAGTCGACCTCGTTGGCCGGGATGAACTCGATGTCCCCGTGCCGCATCCGGACGAGCACGCGGTCCTCGGCGAACTTGTTCGCCGAGGTGAGCGGCGCGTTGGCCTGGGCGATGACGAAGTGATCCTCCTCGTCGGCCGTCAGGTAGTCGATCTGGTCGGTTACCTTGCCCTTGACGACCTTGCGGTACGGCGTCTCGACGAAGCCGTAGGCGTTGACGCGCCCGAATGTCGAGAGCGATCCGATCAGCCCGATGTTGGGACCTTCCGGGGTTTCGATCGGACACATCCGGCCGTAATGCGACGAGTGCACGTCGCGGACCTCGAAGCCGGCACGCTCGCGCGACAGTCCGCCCGGGCCGAGCGCGGACAGCCGGCGTGTGTGGGTGAGGCCGGCCAGCGGGTTGATCTGGTCCATGAACTGGCTGAGCTGCGACGTCCCGAAGAACTCCTTGAGCGCCGCGACGACCGGACGGATGTTGATCAGGGTCTGTGGCGTGATCGCCTCGACGTCCTGGGTCGTCATCCGCTCGCGCACGACCCGCTCCATCCGGCCCAGTCCGGTACGGAGCTGGTTCTGGATCAGCTCGCCAACGGTACGGAGCCGGCGGTTCCCGAAGTGGTCGATGTCGTCGGGCTCGACGGTGATCGGTCCACGGGCGGTCTCGAGCTCCGGCACGCCGCCGTGCAGCGCCAGGATGTAGCGGATCGTCGCGACGATGTCCTCGACGGTCAACGTCTGCTGGTCGAACGGCGCGTCCCGGCCGAGCTTCTTGTTCACCTTGTAACGGCCGACCTTCGCCAGGTCGTAACGCTTCGGGTTGAAGTAGTAGTTGTCGAGCAGCGTCTGGGCCGCTTCCCGGGTCGGCGGCTCGCCGGGTCGAAGCTTGCGGTAGATGTCGAGCAGCGCGTCGTCCTGGCCGACGGTGTGGTCCTTCTCCAACGTCAGCATGATCGACTCGTACTGGCCGAACTCCTCGAGGATCTGCGCCTCGGTCCAGCCCAGGGCCTTCAGCAGCACGGTGACGTTCTGCTTACGCTTCCGGTCCAGGCGCACTCCCACGAGGTCACGCTTGTCGACCTCGAACTCGAGCCAAGCGCCGCGTGACGGGATGACCTTCGCGGTGAAGATGTCCTTGTCGCTGGTCTTGTCGGCGGTGCGCTCGAAGTAGACGCCAGGCGATCGCACCAGCTGGGAAACCACGACCCGCTCCGTGCCGTTGACGATGAACGTTCCCTTGTCCGTCATCAGCGGGAAGTCGCCCATGAACACCGTCTGGCTCTTGATCTCACCGGTTTCGTTGTTCATGAACTCGGCGGTCACGAACAGCGGCGCGGCGTACGTGATGTCACGTTCCTTGCATTCCTCGACCGTGTTCTTCGGTGGCTCGAACCGGTGATCGCGGAATGACAGGCTCATCGTCCCCGAGAAGTCCTCGATCGGGGAGATCTCCTCGAAGATCTCCTCGAGGCCGGACTTCGAGTTGACGTCGTCGTGACCGTCGGCCCGGGCCTTCTCGACGCGAGCCTTCCAGCCGTCGGTACCGGTGAGCCACTCGTAGCTGTCGATCTGCAGGCTCAGCAGATCAGGTACATCGAGTGGTTCGGCGAGCTTGGCGAATGAGACACGACCGGTGTGGTGGAGAGAAGTGTGGTCAGGGGCGTTGCGCGACGCGGCCAAGAGGGGTCCTTCCGAAAGGCTCCGCATACTCATCATGCGCACGCCGCAGACAACGAGAACCAGGGAGTCGAAAGTTGAGCAGGCGGCAGCGCAAAGATCGAGTCTAGCCGATCATCGACGGAAAGTCTAAGCCCATGCAGAAGCGACCCTGGCAAATCCGCAGACTCGACGTGAGCCCGCCGATCGGGTCACCGAAGCATGCACCGAACACCCGGCGTGAGTCAAGCACCCAGCCCCGTCGATCCTCCACCGCAGCGTGCCCGTCGGAGTCGATCTGGCGGTGCCGACGGTGTTCGCGCGCTCAGCTCAGTTGACGTTTACGGTGGCGCCTCACTTGACGGTTACCGTGGCGCCGGCGGTCTCGAGTGCTTCCTTGGCCTTGTCCGCAGCCTCCTTGTTGACCTTCTCGAGCACCGGCTTCGGGGCGGCCTCGACCAGATCCTTGGCCTCCTTGAGACCGAGGCTGGTGAGGCCGCGAACCTCCTTGATGACCTGGATCTTCTTGTCGCCGACGGTCTCGAGGACGACGTCGAACTCGTCCTGCTCGACGTCGGCCTCGGCTCCGGCGGCCGCGCCACCGGAAGCGGGCGCGGCGGCGACCGCGACCGGCGCGGCCGCTGTCACGCCGAACGCGTCCTCGAACTGCTTCACGAACGCGCTGAGCTCGAGGAGCGTCATCTCCTTGAAGGCGTCGAGCAGTTCGTCAGTCGTGAGCTTCGCCATGATTGGCGTCTCCATTCTTTCGTGATGTGGGCTTGTCTGCGGGTTGGTCACGTGGTGGTTCGGTTGGCTCACCGGGCTCCGGAGCTGTGGCGGCCACCGTGGAGGAAGGGTCGTCTGCCTCTGCCGTCTCTGGGTTGGCGTCGGCTGGGCCGGCGGCGGCTGGGCCGGCCTCTGCCGTCTCTGGGCTGGTGTCGACTGGGGCAGCGGCCGCATGAGCACCTGCTCCACGTTTGGCCTGCAGCGAGCCGAACACCCGTGCCGCCTGCGACAGCGGCGCGTTGAACAAGAACGCGGCCCGCTGCAGCGACGCCATCATGTCTCCGGCAAGCCTGGCCAGCAGGACCTCCCGTGACTCGAGATCGGCCAGCGTCGAGATCTCCTCGGTCGACAGCGGCCTCCCGTCGAGCACGCCACCCTTGATCACAAGGGGCGGGTGCAGCCGGGCGAAGTCACGCAGGCTCTTCGCGGTCCCGATCACGTCACCCTTGATGAAGGCGATCGCTGTCGGTCCAACGAGCTGCTCGGTGACGCCGCCGACACCGGCTTTCTCGGCGGCAAGCCTCGTGAGGGTGTTCTTCACGACCGCGTAGCTGGCGTTCTCGCCCAGCGCACGGCGCAGCTCCTTGAGCTGCTGCACAGACAGGCCGCGGTACTCGGTCAGCACAGCACCCGACGAGCTGCGGAACTCGTCCGCGATGTCGTCGACCGCCTGGCGCTTGTCAGGCCGCACCATGGTTGCTCCTTCCTCGGTCTTCCGCGACCGGAACACCCACAAAAAAAGCGCCCCATGCAGGCGCGTGCGACGTACGATCCCACCTGAGTTCAGCGGGCATATCCGGCACTCACCTGCGCAGGCCGTCCGCGTCGGGCGGATCCTTCGATCGACTCTCCACCGAGATGGAGCGATAACCGGCGGTCTTCGGTATGTCAAACCCTACGCCGACGCGGCCGGCTCAGACAAATCGCGCGTTGACTCACCTCGGATGCCCGCGTGGCGGGATTCGTTGACTCATCTCAAGATGCCCGCGGGGATCATCATCGAGGATGGAGCTCACGTTGGCGGTACGGCGGCAGGTCATCGACCGGCTGGTCAAGCGGTACGCGAAGGCGACCAGGTCTGAGAAGTCGGCGATTCTCGACGACCTGTGCGAGGTCAACGGCTGGCATCGTGATCATGCCCGCAAGGCGCTGCGGGTGGCCGCGGCCGGGCCGCCGGCGCGCGCCGGCCACGGGAGCCGGTGTGCGTCTACGGCGCGGAGGTGATCGAGGCGCTCAGGTTCGCCTGGGCGGTGCTCGACGGGCCGACCGGGAAGCGGATGGCGCCCGCGATGCCATCGCTGGTCGCCTCGCTGCGCGCCCACGGCGAGCTCGACATCACCGAGGCGACCGCCACGCAGCTGGTGGCGATGTCGGCGGCCACGATCGACCGGCGGCTCGCTGCAGACCGGGCCGAGCTGAGCACCCGGCGCGGCAGGTCGCTGACCAAACCAGGCTCGCTGCTGAAGTCGCAGATCCCGATGCGGACCTGGGCTGAGTGGGACAACGCCGTCCCGGGCCTCCTCGAGATCGACCTGGTCGGGCACGACGGCGGCGACCTCAACGGCCAGTTCTGTTCCACCCTGACCTGCACCGACATCGCCACCGGGTGGACCGAGAACCGCACCGTGCAGAACAAGGCCGCCAAGTGGGTCTTCGCCGCCCTGGTCGAACTCCAAGCCCAGTTCCCGTTTCCGATCCTGGGCATCGACTCAGACAACGGCAGCGAGTTCATCAACCACCACCTGATGGCCTGGTGCCTGGACAACCAGATCACCTTCACTCGGTCCCGGCCCAACAACAGCAACGACGGCTGTCACGTGGAGCAGAAGAACTGGACCGTGGTACGCCGCACCGTCGGCTACCGGCGCTATGAGACCGCCGGCGAGATGGCGGTGCTGAACCAGATCTGGACCGCACTGTCACCCTTGACGAACCTGTTCACCCCACAGCAGAAGATGCTCACCAAGACCCGGATCGGCGCGAAGGTGACCAAGACCTACGACACCGCCCAGACGCCCTACCAACGGCTGCTCGGTCACCCCGAAGCGCTCGACAACATCGACGCGAAGATGCTTGCCAAGCGCCTCGACACCACCAACCCCGCCGCCCTGCGCCGCGAGGTCGGCGACCTCCAAAGCGACCTGCTGAACAAGGTCAAACACAAGAACATCACCCGCCGGAACAAGCAGAACACCGCCTACCTCTCCCGGACCAAACTCGACCGAAAACCGGCCCCCACCCGGCGGGCATCTTCGGATGAATCAACGACCCATCCCTCCCGGGCATCTTGACGTGAGTCAACAGGAATTCCCCGTCGGTCCCATCAGTCCCCCCTTCTGCCGAGGTACGGGTTCGCAACCCAAATTCGTCGATTTCAGGTACGCATCACGTACCTCGGCGGCGGGTGCGGGGCGGGATCCTGTGGACGACGCCAGCGGCACAGGTGTGATTCGGGCCACTCTGTTGCGATGCGTGGACCTGCCGCTGTCCCGCTGGCTCTTCGCGACCGGCCGTTCCTGCTCGACGAGGCCGTGGCGGCCGGGGATTCGGTCAGCGCCGGACGGGACTCGGTTAGTGCCCGAGGTTGAGCGCCGTGACCTGGGACGCTGCGGGCGCCGAAATCACGACCGGCTGTCCCCATTTGGAGAACGACATGTCGACCTTCGCCAGATCGCCCATGTTCATCGACACCTTCGCCGGCCGCTGCTGCGAGTCCAACCAGACGTCGATGATGCTCGTCGAAGGCATGTTCACACCGGAAAGGCTGGAAGGATCGACCCCCTGGGCTCTCAACGCCCGGGCGAGGTTGACTGTCGCCCGGTAGTGCGTCGTCGCGACACCGTTGACGGTCTCCGATCCGACCAACTTGACGTTGTCCAAGGCCTTGAACGCCTGGGTCATCTTGCTGGGGTCGGCCTGGTCGAGGAGCTGGCTGAACGACTTGCCGAGTGGGCTGCTCGTGTTGGAGAGATCGATCTTCATCCACGGCTTGGAGGAGTCCTTCGACAGCTGCGACAGCTGCGGCGCCTTGATGTAGATCGCCTTGCCGACCAAGATCATCTGCATCGTGCCCTGCTGGCCGGCACCCATCTCCATCTTCATCGACGGCGACCCGCCGTTCAGCCGGGTGTCGGCATTGATCGTGAAGGTGGCACCCGCTGCGGTGATGGTCCCGCTGAGGTGGACGCTCTTCTCGGTGCTCATCGCCTTGGTGAGCGTGGACGCGAAGTTCGCCTTGGTGAGCGTCGCATTGGCGTTTTCGTGACCGGCGTTCTTGGTCGTGTCGGTGGACTTGCTACCGCAGGCCGTGAGCGCTACAGCAAGGACCGTGACGCCGCAGACGGCTGCCAATCGGCGCATCCTCATGGGTTGACCCCTCATTCTCGACAGTATGGCTAAGCCTCGGACGCAACCGGCGTCAGGTCGGTTGCGTCCCCTTGCGGTCAGTCTCCGGCGTTGTCGTCCTCGACAACTCTACGTGTCCGGTTCGGGTCCACCCCGACGCCCGGCCCCATCGTCGAGGAGACGGTCACCTTCTTCAGGTAACGCCCCTTCGAGCTCGGTGGCTTCAGGCGAAGCACCTCATCGAGGGCTGCCGCGTAGTTCTCAACCAGCTGCTGGTCACTGAACGACGTCTTGCCGATCAAGAAGTGGAGGTTCGACTGCCGGTCCACCCGGAACTCGATCCTCCCGCCCTTGATGTCCGACACGGCCTTTGCGACGTCCGTGGTCACCGTCCCGGTCTTTGGGTTCGGCATCAACCCCCGCGGACCGAGCACACGGCCCAGCCGGCCGACCTTGCCCATCATGTCCGGTGTCGCCACCACGGCGTCGAAGTCGAGCCAGCCACCATTGACCCGGTCGACGATCTCGTCGGCTCCGACCTCGTCGGCACCGGCCGCGCGGGCCTCCTCGGCCTTGTCGCCAGAGGCGAAAACGAGGACCCGGGCCGTCTTTCCCGTGCCGTGCGGGAGGTTCACGGTGCCGCGTACCATCTGATCGGCCTTGCGGGGATCAACACCGAGCCGCATTGCCACGTCGACCGTTCCGTCGAACTTCGTGGTCGATGTCTGTTTGGCGAGCTTCACCGCGGTCATCGGGCTGTAGAGCTTGTCCGCGTCGACCAGGTCGGCGGCCTGCCTGTACTTCTTGCTGCGCTGCATGTTCTGGTTCCTTTCGTACGTGACCAGGTGTGGTCGAGCGGGCCAGCGCGGCCCTACCACGGATCGGGTTGTCAAATGGACGCTCAGCCGTCGACCGTGACCCCCATCGACCGCGCGGTGCCTTCGACGATCTTCATGGCCGCGTCGATGTCGTTGGCGTTGAGATCCGGCTGTTTCGTCGTCGCGATCTCACGCACCTGGTCACGGGTGATGCTTCCGACCTTTTCCTTGTGGGGTACGGCCGAGCCCTTCGCGACACCGGCTGCCTTCTTGATCAGCTCGGCTGCCGGGGGAGTCTTCGTGATGAACGTAAACGAGCGGTCCTCGTAGATCGTGATCTCGACGGGAATGACGTTGCCGCGCATCGGCTCCGTCTCGGCGTTGTACGCCTTGCAGAAGTCCATGATGTTGACGCCGTGGGGGCCGAGGGCCGTGCCGACCGGTGGAGCAGGCGTGGCTGAGCCGGCCTGGAGCTGCACCTTGACGAGGGCAGCGATCTTCTTCCGTGTAGCCATGGTCGTTCCTATATGTCGGTGTTGTTGTGCTGTCGACATGCCGTGCGAACGGCGCCTCAGACCTTCTGGATCTGGCTGAAGCTGAGCTCGACGGGGGTCTCTCGGCCGAAGATCTCGACGAGTGCCTTGACTCGTTGGGCGTCGGCGTTGGTCTCGGTGATGGTGGCATGCAAGGTCGCGAAGGGGCCGTCGACGACCATGACGGAGTCACCGGCGGAGAAGTCGGAGACCTCGACCTTCTTCTGCTTCTGGCGCTGGGGAGAGGCGACCTCCGCGATGACCTGTGGAGCCAGCATCGACTCGACCTCGGCGGTGCTCAGCGGTACGGGCTGGTGGCTGTGTCCGACGAAGCCGGTCACCGACGGGGTGTGGCGCACCGCCGCCCATGACTCGTCGGTGAGATCCATCCGGACCAGGACGTAGCCGGGGAGCACCGTCCGGCGGACCATCCGGCGCTGACCGTTCTTGATCTCCGCGACGTCCTCCTGGGGCACGTGGACCTCGTAGATGAAGTCCTCCATGTTCAGCGACTGGATCCGGTTCTCGAGGTTGGTCTTGACCCGGTTCTCCATTCCGGAGTACGTGTGGATGACGTACCAGTCACCCGGTTTCGACCAGAGCGTTGCGCGGAACTCCTCGAGGGGATCGGGCGCAGGCTCGACGACCAGGTCGGTCTCCTCGGTCTCGGGAACGGTGGCCGCGTCGGCGACCGCGGCATCGGCCGGATCGGCACCGGCCGGCTCGACGACCCGGTCGGTCTCCTCGGTCTCGGGAACGGTGGCCGCGTCGGCGACCGCGGCATCGGCCGGGTCGGCACCGGCGGGCTCGATCGAGACCACCTCGTCCAGTTCGGCTTCGGTCGGCTCGATCTCGGCCGCCTCGTCCAACTCGGCTTCGGTCGGCTCGATCTCGGCCGCCTCGTCCAACTCGGCGCCCGACGGGTCGGCATCGCTCAGCTCGGCGTCACCGTCGGGCGTGCTCAGGGGCGACGGCAGATCCTCATCGGCAGCCTCCCCAGGCCCACCATCTTCGACGATCCCCATCGCCCCGGCTTCGGGTGCCACCGGATCGGCCTCGCCCGGGTGCTCGTTCTCGTCGGACCCATCTTCGGGCTCGACTGCGGCGGCCGACTCGACTGCGTCTTCCGGGCTGAGCTCACGGATGGCGTCGCCCGCCGTCGGTGCTCGGATGGATTCGCCGACCGGTTCAACGCCGGCAGGAATGTCTGCGGCACCGTCGCCGGAGTCGAACACAGATGACTCGGTCACTTTGCTTCACTCACTTCATGTCTTCGGCCGGTCAGCCGAAGATCTGGAACATGGCCTTGTTGAACCCGTAGTCCATCACCGAGACCAAGGCGATCATCACCAGGACGAACACCAGGACGACGCTGAAGTAGGTGACGAGCTGCTGCTGGGTTGGGTAGATGACCTTGCGGAGCTCAGCCACGACCTGCCGGAAGAACAGACCGGGGCCGGTGCGGCCGCCTTGCGTACCCCGGCTCGACGAACTGCTCGCAGATCGCGTCTCGCTGCTCACGTTGCTCTCTCCGGTCGTAGGTTCGGGTTGGTGTTCGCAGGGCAGGAGGGACTCGAACCCCCAACCTTCGGTTTTGGAGACCGATGCTCTGCCAGTTGAGCCACTGCCCTCCGGTCACCGGAGGATCCCGGCGCGGGCCACCAGGTCGTGGGCAGCCTGAACCAAGATGCCAACGGCACCAAGAACACGAGTGTACGGGCTGAGCCACGTCCACGTCGAACGGAGTGAGTGGGCCCGCCTCGGCCATGCTGATCGGCCCGGATGCGACGATGTACGCATGACCAAGCAGCGTCTCTCGAGCCGGATCTCCGCACGGATCGGCGGCATCGCCGAGTCTGCCACCCTCGCCGTCGACGCCAAGGCCAAGGAACTGAAGGCAGCCGGTCACAGTGTGATCGGGTTCGGAGCGGGCGAGCCCGACTTCGCGACCCCCGGACCGATCGTCGAGGCGGCCGCCGCGGCAGCGCGTGACCCGCGAAACCACAAGTACACCCCCGCCGGCGGTCTGCCCGAGCTCAAACTCGCGATCGTGGACAAGACCCGTCGGGACAGCAGGTTCGATGTCACCCCGGCCAACGTGCTGGTGACGAACGGCGGCAAGCACGCGGTCTATGAGGCGTTCGCCACCTTGCTCGACCCCGGCGACGAGGTGCTGCTGCCAACGCCGTACTGGACGAGCTACCCGGAAGCGATCCGGCTGGCGGGTGGTGTGCCCGTCGACGTGGTCGCGGACGAGGCCCAGGACTACCTCGTCCACGTCGACCAGCTCGAGTCGGCTCGTACCGACCGAACAAAGGTGCTGCTGGTTTGCTCACCTTGCAACCCGACGGGCGCTGTGTATCCGCCGGCGCAGCTGACCGACATCGGGCAGTGGGCCCTGGAGAACGGGATCTGGGTCGTCACCGACGAGATCTACGAACACCTCGTCTACGGTGATGCCCAATTCTCGTCGGTACCGGTGCTGACGCCCGAGCTGGCCGACACCTGTGTCGTCCTGAACGGCGTCGCCAAGTCGTACGCCATGACCGGTTGGAGGGTGGGCTGGATGATCGGGCCCGTCGACGTCGTGCAGGCGGCCACCAACCTGCAGTCCCATCTCACGTCGAACGTGTCCAACGTCGCCCAGCGGGCCGCGCTCGAGGCGGTGACCGGTGACCTGAGCGCCGTGGCGCAGATGCGGGCAGCGTTCGACCGGCGCCGCCGCACGATCGTCGCGATGCTCAACGACGTAAGCGGTTTCGTCTGTCCGACGCCCGACGGGGCGTTCTACGCGTACCCCTCGGTCAAGGGCGCGCTCGGCCGGACGATCGGAGGACGGACCGCTTCGACGTCGGCGGAGCTCGCCGAGATCATCCTCGACCAGGTCGAGGTTGCCGCGGTCCCCGGTGAGGCGTTCGGCACCCCGGGTTATCTGCGTTTCTCGTACGCGCTGAGCGACGACGACCTCGCCGAGGGGATCGGCCGGATCCAGAAGCTGCTCGCCTGACGTTGAGCGAGCCACCGACCGACGAGCGGGATCTCGCAGCCCTGCCGAAGGCCCATCTGCACCTCCACTTCACGGGGTCGATGCGGCACGCAACCCTGGTGGACCTCGCCCATCTGCACGGCATGTCCCTGCCGGATGGCCTCACGGAGGACTGGCCACCACGGCTGTCGGCGACGGATGAACGTGGATGGTTCCGGTTCCAGCGGCTGTACGACACGGCTCGCTCGGTGCTGCGTACCCCCGACGACGTACGCCGCTTGCTGCGCGAGGCCGCCGAGGACGAGGCGATCGAGGGCTCACGATGGCTCGAGATCCAGGTGGACCCGAGCGGGTACGCCGCGTTGTTCGGCGGGATCACCGCGTTCACGGAACTCGTCCTGGATGCCGCTCGAGAGGCGACCGACCTGACCGGCGTCCATGTGGTGGTCATCATTGCCGCCAACCGGGTCCGCCACCCGTTGGACGCACGGACGCTCGCCAGGCTCGCAGTCCAGTACTGCGGCCGTGGTGTCGTCGGATTCGGCTTGTCCAACGACGAACGCCGGGGTGACGCGTTGTCGTTCGCGAAGGCGTTCGAGATAGCCCGCCGCTCCGGCCTGCTGTCCGACCCCCACGGCGGCGAGCTGAGAGGGCCCGCGAGCGTCTGGTCGTGCGTCGACGCACTGGCGGCGGACCGGATTGGACACGGTATCCGGTCGGCCGAGGACCCGGTGCTCGTCGCGCACCTGGCCGAGGCGGGCATCACGTTGGAGATCTGTCCCGCCTCGAACGTCAGTCTCGGCGTCTACCCGTCGGCCGCGGACGTACCCCTGCGCGCACTGTTCGACGCGGGGGTCCGAGTCGCTCTCGGTGCCGACGACCCGCTCTTGTTCGGGTCGCGGTTGCTCGTGCAGTACGAGGCGGCCAGGGAGATCCATGGCTTCGTCGACGCAGAGATCGCCGAGCTGGCCCGGATGTCGGTGCGCGGCTCGACCGCGCCGGACCGAACGAAGGCAGAACTTCTCGCCGACATCGCCAGCTGGCTCGACACCTGAAGCGCCGCCCACCGGCCGCCGCTTTCCCAGGTTAACGTGGGAAGTCTGCACTTCACCCAGGTAATTGCCTGGGTGAAGTGCAGACAACCTGGGTGAAGTGCCGTCAGACCCGGTGTGATCGGCCAACAGGCCCGGCCGGCGTGACCACCCAGCGGCCCGGCCGGTGTGACCGCGCCCAGCAGCCGACCCCTGCGACCGCCCAGCGACCGGCCCGATCACAGCGCACAACCCACCAGGCGAGGTTCGGGGACCAAGGTGACGCCGAAGGTGTCGCGGACGCCGGCCACGATCTCGCGGGCCAGGTCGAGCAGCTCCGCCGTGGTCGCGCCACCTCTGTTCGTCAGTGCGAGCG
>JBBSHE010000002.1:0-120760 GCA_038253325.1 Propionibacteriales bacterium | reverse complement strand
TCGAAGTCGAGGCCGAGCGCCTCGACCGTCGCCGGGCTGAGCTCCTCGGCGATGAGTACGACGGGTTTCGTCACAGAGTTTCCCTCCAGGTCGTGAACGCACAAGACGTGACGCACGACGCTGTGCCCAAACAGTGTGCCCGGCGGACGAGTCTACTCCCCGTCGGTCATCATCAATGGCTGAAGATCCGAGCGCAGGATGGCTCAGATCGTCGACCGTTGTCAGTAGCCCGGCCGCGGGCAGGCTCAGGCGTCCACCGGCCTAGCGGGCTGACGTGCCTTCGGTGTAGTCGTCGTCGGCGGTTCTGATCCACGCCATCAGCTGACGCAGCTCCCTTCCGGTCCTCTCGATCGGGTGCTGCTCACCCTGCCGGCGGTACTCGGCGAACCGGGGTGCCCCGGCATCCTGGTCGGCGATGAAGTCGGCGGCCCACGAACCGTCCTTGATGTTCGCCAACACGGCCCGCATCCGCTCCTTCACGGACGCGTCGATCAGGTACGGCCCCGAGGTGTAGTCGCCGAACTCCGCGGTGTCGGATACCGACCAGCGTTGCTTCGCGATGCCGCCCTCGTACATCAGGTCGACGATCAGCTTCAGCTCGTGCAGGCACTCGAAGTACGCGACCTCTGGCTGGTAGCCCGCCTCGGTGAGCGTCTCAAAACCGGCCATCACCAGTGACGAGACCCCACCGCACAGCACTGCCTGCTCACCGAACAGGTCGGTCTCCGTCTCCTCCGTGAACGTCGTCTTGATGCCACCCGCGCGCAGGCCTCCGATCGCCTTCGCGTACGCGAGCGCGAGCGGCCAGGCATCTCCCGTCGAGTCTTGCTCCACGGCAACGAGGACGGGCACGCCACGACCGTCGCTGTACTCACGGCGGACCAGATGGCCCGGCCCCTTCGGTGCGACCATGGCGACGTCGACGCCGGCAGGCGGCTTGATGTACCCGAACCTGATGTTGAACCCGTGACTGAAGAACAACGCGTCGCCGTCGACGAGGTTGGGCTCGATCGCCTCCTGGTAGAGGCCCCGCTGTGCAGGGTCGGGCGCGAGCACCATGACCAGGTCCGCCTCTTCACAGGCTTCGTACGGCGACACGACGCGGAGCCCCTCGGCCTCGGCCTTGTCTCGGCTCCGCGAGCCCTCCGGTAGGCCGACGCGTACGTCGACCCCCGAGTCCCGCAGCGACAGCGCATGGGCGTGGCCCTGGCTGCCGTATCCGAGGACGGCGACGTTGCGGGCCTGGATGACGCTCAGGTCGGCATCCGCGTCGTAGAACAGTTCGGCCATGGTGACGAATCTCCCCTTTGTGTGGTGCCGTCGGGTCGGCGGGTTCGCGGACGACCTTACGACGCCGAGGGAGGCGCCGGGACGGGGCGCAACGATCGATCGGTGATCGAACGGCCGCCGCGTCCGATGGCGACCATGCCCGACTGCACGAGCTCGCGAATGCCGTACGGCTCGAGCACGCGAAGCATCGCCTCCAGCTTTCCGCGGTCACCGGTGGCTTCGATCGTCACCGTGTCGATCGCCACGTCGACGACCTTGGCCCGGAACAACGTGACGGTCTCGAGCACCTGGCTCCGCGTGCTCGCATCGGCCCGCACCTTGACCAGGATCAGCTCTCGCTCGATCGCCGTCGAAGCCTCGAGCTCGACGATCTTCAGTACCTCGATGAGCTTGTTGAGCTGTTTGGTCACCTGCTCGTGCGGCTTGTCCTCGACGTTGACGACGATCGTCATCCGGGACACCCCCGGATGTTCGGTCGGCCCTACCGCGAGGGAATCGATGTTGTAACCGCGCCGCGAGAACAGCGATGCGATCCGGGCGAGTACGCCGGGCTTGTTCTCGACCAGGACGGACAAGGTGTGGATGCTCACAGCTCATCCTCGTCGAAGTCCGGCTTGAGGTCGCGGGCGATCTGGATCGCGTCGTTGCTGGTTCCGGCCGCGACCATCGGCCACACCATCGCGTCCGGGTTGACCGTGAAGTCGACGACGACCGGCGCGTCGTTGATGCTCATCGCCTTGGCGATCGTCGCGTCGACCTCCCCGGCCGATTCGCAGCGCAGCCCGACACAGCCGAGGGCCTCCGCGAGCTTGACGAAGTCGGGGATCCGCGTCGAGTGCAGGTCGGTGTTCGAGTACCTGCCCTCGTAGAACAACGTCTGCCACTGCCGCACCATGCCGAGACTCGAGTTGTTGATCACCGCGACCTTGATCGGGATGTCGTTGAGGGCACAGGTGGCGAGCTCCTGGTTGGTCATCTGGAAGCATCCGTCGCCGTCCACGGCCCAGACGACCTGGTCCGGCTGGCCGACCTTCGCGCCCATGGCGGCGGGTACGGCGTACCCCATCGTCCCGAGACCACCGGAGTTGAGCCACTTCCCGGGCTTTTCGAAGCCGAGGAAGTGTGCGGCCCACATCTGGTGCTGGCCGACGCCTGACGCGAAGATCGCATCGGGTCCGGCGATGGCACCGAGCCGCTCGAGGACGTACTGCGGCGCCAGGCTGTCGGGCGTCGTGTCGTATCCGAGCGGGTAGCGTCCCCGCCAGCCGGCACAGGTGGCGAGCCACGGGGCCACCCGGTTCTCCCGGTTGCCCGCGCCGTACTCCTCGGCGAGCGCGACGACCAAGTCGCGGATGACCTGTCGGCAGTCACCGACGATGGGAATGTCTGCAAGGCGATTCTTCGAGATCTCCGCCGGGTCGATGTCGGCGTGGATGACCAAGGCATCGGGAGCGAACGTCGCAAGCTTGCCGGTGACCCGGTCGTCGAACCTGGTGCCCAGCGCGATCATCAGGTCGCTCCGCTGCAGGGCGCCGACGGCAGCGACCGTCCCGTGCATACCGGGCATCCCCATGTGCAGCGGGTGGCTGTCGGGGAACGCGCCGCGCGCCATCAGGGTCGTGACGACGGGGATCTGGGTCAGCTCGGCGAGCTCACGCAGCTCGGCGCTGGCCTGCGCGCGGATCACTCCCCCGCCGACGTACAGCACGGGCCGCCGCGATGCCACGATCAACCTGGCGGCCTCGCGGATCTGCTTCGGATGCGGCTTGGTCGGGGGACGGTATCCCGCGCGAGAGACGGTCGTCGGATAGCTGAACGTCGTCATCGCCTGAAGCGCGTCCTTGGCGATGTCGACGAGCACCGGACCCGGTCGTCCGGTGGACGCGACATAGAATGCCTCGGCGATGACCGCCGGGATCTCGGACGGGTCCGTGACGAGGTAGTTGTGCTTGGTGATCGGCATCGTGATGCCGCGGATGTCGGCCTCCTGGAACGCGTCGGAGCCGATTGCGGCACTGTTGACCTGTCCGGTGACGGCGACGAGCGGGACCGAGTCCATCTGGGCGTCCGCGATGGGGGTCACGAGGTTGGTCGCGCCCGGCCCACTGGTGGCCATGCAGACGCCGACCTTGCCGGTCGCCGCGGCGTACCCCTCGGCTGCGTGACCCGCTCCTTGTTCGTGGCGTACGAGGATGTGCCGGATCTGCAACGAGTCGAAGAGCGGGTCGTACGCAGGCAGGATCGCACCGCCGGGAATGCCGAACACGGTGTCGACGCCGGCGTGCTCGAGCGCGCGGATCAAGCTCTGCGCACCTGTCAGCTGCTCTGCCACGAACACCTCCTGCAACAAAAAGGCCCCTCGGCTGCCGAAAGCAACGAGGGGCACGCGGTCGTACGACCCGGGGCGGCTCAGTCTGGGCGACTCAGCCGGCGCACCCCCAGGCATACGAGAATGAGGGCGCGGCGCATCCGACCACGGTGCCGGACTGGTGCGGCAGGGTCAACCATCCGAGACGGCCGTCTCAGCATCCGGATGGCTACTGATAGCCGACGTACGCCACCCGGGGTCTGATCCCGAGCACTTCCTTCGGGTGGAACCGGTGGACGTCCTCGTCGTAGAACAGCTTGAAGCCCAGGTGGAACTTGTCACTGCGCTCCACCGCGTGGTACGTCGCCAGCTTCTGGCGGCGAGTCCCGAACCCATCCATGTGCTGGACCAAGACTCGGACGATGCCGGACCAGCCCGATCCGCCGAACCATGTCCGTGCGGAACTCGTGGATGACGAACACCTTCTGCGGCAGGTCGTTGCGATGCGTCAGCCGCGCCACGTACGCTGCCGCCCGGTTGACCTCAGCGGCGTCGACGTGTCCGATCACCCGTCCCGGAACCTGGCCCGGATGCATCCGCCACTCGGGGTCGAGCGCGACGCCGACCCACGCGTGGTCGAGCGCCCATCGGTAGTGCTCGACCATCGGGACGAAGTCCGACCCGGCCGGGCTGGATGTCGAGGACGAGGAGCGCGCCCTGTTCCGCCGGGAGGCCCTGATGTACTCGCGGACGTACGAGTGCGGGATCGCGCGGGCCGACACATCGAGCCAGCGCAGCGGGCTGTCCCGTTCGGGTCAGCCGCAGACGGCGCCGACGGCGGCAGACTGGACGACCTTTCGGTACTTGGCGAGCACGCCGCGCTGGTAGTGCGGCTCCGGCGGTTGCCAACCCGCGGCACGCGCAACGAGCTCGACTTCGTCGACGAGTACGTCGAGCCGACGTCCAGGGACGTCGAGACGCACCGCATCACCGTCGCGGACGAACGCGATCGGGCCGCCATCGACCGCCTCCGGGGCGACATGGCCGACGCACAGTCCGGTCGTTCCGCCGGAGAACCGCCCGTCGGTCAGCAACAGCACGTCCTTGCCGAGGCCAGCGCCCTTGATGGCAGCGGTGATCGCGAGCATCTCGCGCATGCCCGGCCCACCCTTGGGACCTTCGAACCGGATCACGACTGCGTCCCCGGCGACGATGGTGCCGTCAGCCAATGCAGTCATGGCGGCTTGCTCGCCGTCGAAGACCCGCGCGCGGCCTTCGAACACTTCGTCGTCGAAACCGGCAGTCTTGACCACGGACCCGTCGGGGGCGAGCGTCCCCCGCAGGATCGTCAGTCCACCAGTCGGATGGATCGGGTGGCCCAGGGCGCGGATGATTGTGCCGTCGGGGTCCGGTGGGGCGATGTCCGCAAGGTTTTCTGCCATCGTCTTTCCCGTGACGGTGAGGCAGTCGCCATGGAGCAGGCCGGCATCCAGCAGCGCCTTCAGCACCACGGGGATGCCGCCGACGCGGTCGAAGTCTGCCATCACGTACGGGCCGAACGGCCTCAGGTTTCCCAGATGCGGAACCCGGTCGCCGACCCGGTTGAAGTCGTCGAGGGTCAGGTCGACGTCCGCCTCGTTGGCGATGGCGAGCAGGTGCAGGACAGCGTTGGTCGAGCCCCCGAGCGCCATCACAACGGCGATCGCGTTCTCGAACGCCTCCCTCGTCATCACCTGCCGAGCCGTGATGCCCTGCCGCAGCAGGTCGACCACCGCAGCGCCAGACTTGTGGGCGAACCCGTCGCGCCGGCGGTCGACCGCGGGCGGCGAGGCCGATCCGGGCAGCGACATCCCCAGCGCTTCGGCCACACTTGCCATCGTGTTCGCGGTGAACATCCCGCCGCACGCCCCTTCACCGGGGCAGATGGCGCGCTCCATCCGCTCGACGTCATCTCGGCTGATCAGACCGCGCAGGCACGCACCGACCGCCTCAAACGCATCCACGACCGTGACAACCTGGTCGCCGACGCGACCCGGCAGGGTCGTCCCGGCGTACAACATCACCGCCGCCAGGTCGAGCCGTGCGGCCGCCATCAGCATGCCCGGAAGGCTCTTGTCACAGCCGGCGAGCAGGACCGACCCGTCGAGCCGGTCGGCCATCATCACCGTCTCCACCGAGTCCGCGATGACCTCGCGCGAGACCAGGGAGAAGTGCATCCCCTCGTGGCCCATTGCGATCCCGTCCGAAACCGAGATCGTCCCGAACTCCAACGGGTAGCCGCCGGCCGCGTGGACGCCCTGCTTCACCGCCTCGGCAAGCCGGGCCAGTGACAGGTTGCACGGCGTTATCTCGTTCCAGCTCGAGGCGACCCCGATCTGCGGCTTGGCGAAGTCCTCGTCGCCCATGCCGACCGCCCGCAGCATCCCGCGCGAGGCGGTGGCCTCGAGCCCGTCGGTGACGTCTCGACTGCGAGGCTTGATGTCCGGGGGCGACAGGTCGGGTGGCAGGATGTCGGATGGCTTCGTGTCGGGCATGGCGACGAGCCTACGCAGGAACGATCGGGTCAGGACACGGTGAGCGTCCCGTGCAGGTCGGCGAGGTCGACATCGGGAGGCGGCGGCCGGCGGAACCCGGACAGCAGCCCGTCGCCGTGCCAGCGGGGTACGAGATGGAAGTGGAGGTGGAACACTTCTTGACCGGCCGGAGCGCCGTTGCTCTGGAACAGGTTGATGCCGTCGGCCTCGAGCCGCTCCACCAGCAGGCGCGCGGTCCTGGTGACGAGCGGCCCCACGTCGGCCATCGCGTGGTCGTTGGCCGACGGAAGGTCGACCACGTGGTCGCGCGGAACCACCAGCGTGTGCCCCTTGACCACCGGGTTGATGTCGAGGAAGGCGTACGCCCGCTCGTCGGACCCGACCTCGTACGACGGAAGGTCCGCGTCGAGAATCCCGCAGAAGATGCAGTCGTTCCTCACGGAACCAGACTGGCACGTACGCACATCACGTCCGGCAGGTGGGCGATGATCTCGTTCCAGCTGTCCCCGCCGTCAGTGCTCGCGAAGACGCAGCCGTCCCTGGTCCCGAAGTAGACGCCGGTCGGGTCTGCTCCGTCGGTGCACATCGCGTCGCGCATCACGGCGGCGTAGAACCCGTTGGTGGGGAGGCCCTTGGTCAGCTCGTCCCAGGAGTCGCCGCCGTCGCGCGACCGCCATACCCGCGCCTTGCCGTCCGGCGGAATTCGCTGCCCGTCGGCGACCAGAGGGAAGACGAAGATCGTGTCAGGGTCGGCCGGGTCGACGACCATCGGAAAACCGAAGTCGCTCGGCAGGCCGTCCGCGATCGACTGCCATGACGTCGCGCCGTCGTCGGTGCGGTAGACGCCGTGGTGGTTCTGCAGGTACATCCGGTCCGGCCGGCTCGGATGCATGGCGACCTTGTGCACGCATTGGCCGAACTCCGGCCACGGGTCAGGGAAGAAGTACGCCTTGACGCCGACGTTGGCCGGATCCCAGGTCTGCCCGCCGTCGCTGGTCCGGTAGACGCCACCGGTCGACATCGCGACCGTAATCTGCTGCGGATCGACGGGGTGGGGCAGAATCGTGTGGATCGCCTGGCCGCCGAAACCCGCCCCCCACTGCTCGCGGTGCGGGTGGTCCCACAGCGAGCGCATCATCGTGAACGACTCGCCGCCGTCCGTGCTCTTGAAAAGCGCGGACGGTTCGGTGCCGGCGTACACGACACCCGGCTGGCTCTCGGGCGCCGGAGCCAGCTGCCAGATCCTCGCGAGGGACGCGCCGGTGTCCTCCGGGAACCGGATCGCACCGTTCGGGGTCTCGTCCCAGGTCTCGCCGAGGTCGTCGGACCGGAAGACCTGCGGGCCGAAGTGGGAACTCATCGTGCCGACGAGCAGGCGGGTCCGTCCGTCCCGACGGTCGATCGCCGTCCCGTAGACGTCGTTCATCAAGAAGTGCGGGCCCTCGACGGACCACTCGCGTCGGTTGTCGTCCGAGCGCGCCATCCAGAGGCCCTTTCGGGTACCGAGCATGAGCAGCGTGTCAGCCATCGAAAGCCCCTTTGGTGTCGATGATCGGTTGTTCCAGTTAGGAATAGTAGCCTGACGGGCATGGCCGCGCCACTCACGACGACGTCGTACGCGCTGCTGGGCCTGCTCGTCTTCGACAGCGGCACCGAGAGTGAGGGCTTGACGGGCTACGAGCTGAAGCAGCGCTCGGACAACACGCTGCGTTTCTACTGGGTCTCGCCCGCGATGAGCCAGATCTACACCGAGCTCGCCCGGCTCGAGCGGAGCGGGATGGTCGTGGCGACCGACGAGGTCACGGCTGGGCGCACGACCCGCCGGTACCGGATCACCACCGCCGGTTCCCGAGCCCTGACCCGGTGGCTTCATACCGCCACGGACGAGTTCCCGACCCTCAAGCATCCGGTCGCCCTGCGCCTGCTGATGGGTGCCTTGATGGACCCGGACGCGGTCGACGACCTGCTCCGGACGTACGTGGACGCACTTCGGGTGCGTCGAGCCGAACTCCAGGTCGTACGCGACATGCTCGGCGACGCCGAGGAGTTCCGGTTTCCGGCACTCGTCGCCGACTGGGGTCGGGCGTACTACGACGCCGAGGAGTCGATAACGCTGCAACTCATCGACCGGGTCCGCCGGCTCGGTCGTTGATGCCCCGCGGCCAGGCCAGACCTCAATGGACGACGTTGAGCAGCGGCTCTCCGGCAGCGAACCGGGAGAGCTGTTCGGCCACCAACCGGTGAGCGCGGGGCCACATGGCCGCCGATGCCCCGCCGACGTGCGGCGTGATGATTGTGCCGGGCGCAGACCACAACGGGTGATCCGGCGGCAGCGGCTCGGGGTCGGTGACGTCCAATGCCGCGCGCAACCGCCCGGATCGCAGCTCCGCGACGAGCGCGTCGGTGTCGACCACGCCACCTCGCGCGACGTTCACGAGCAGCGCGCCGTCCTTCATCGTGGCGAGGAACCTCTCGTCGACGAGCCTCCTGGTCTGGTCGGTCAACGGCACGACGAGGCAGACGATGTCAGCGGTCGGTAGCAGCGCGGGGAGGTCGGCGACCGCCACGACGCCGGCACGCGCGGTGCGACCCACTAGTGTGACGTCGACCTCGAACGGCCCCAGCCGGGCGGCGAGGGCGTGCGCGATGCTGCCGGCACCGACGATGACGACCCGACTGTCTGTCAACGCGGCCGACTCGCAAGAGTCCCACTGCTGCCGGTCCTGCGCACGGACGAGGTCGGGAAGTCGACGTTGCGCTCCGATCATCATGCCGACGGCGAGCTCAGCAGTGCTTGCGTCGTGGACGCCGCGGGCGTTGCACAACGTGACGCCGTCGCGCACGTACGGCAGCAGATGCTCGACGCCAGCGGTCATGCTCTGGACGACCTCGAGGTTGGGGAGCTCCTCGATCACGCTTGCGACCCGGCGCGAGAACCGATAGTCGGGGACGTAGAACGTGACCCGGTCGGCCGTCTCGGGGACCGGCCCGGTCGCGTCGAAGACCTCGAACTCGACCTCGGTAGGCAGCCCGCCGGGCAGGTGGTCGGCGCTGAACGGCAGGTACGCGAGCACGGGCTCGACCCTACTTCTCGACTTGTCGGCGCCAGGTGGGGCTATGGCCCCACCAGCGACCGACAAGTCGAGAAGGGCGGCCGGCGCCGACCTTCGGCATTGGGCAGACTGGTCGGGGTGACGACCCTTCGCGCCGCACTCCTCGCCGGAGTCTTGGTCGTCGCGACGGCATGTACGGGGGGCGGGGCTGAGCCCACGACACCGGTGCCGACCACGGGCTCCACCGGGGCCACCGGGTCGCCGGCGACGCCGGCGAACCCCTCGAGCGCAATCGTGCCGGCACGTCCGGCAACCGTGACGACGACGGTGATCCCGGGCTCGATCACGATCACCCCGTCGCCGCGGCTGGTATCCGGCCTCGACGTGCCCTGGGGCATCGCGTTCTTCCCCGACGGTGACGCACTGGTGTCGGAACGAGATCTCGGGCGGCTGCTTCGGGTGACCCCCGGCGGCCAGGTCACCGTGCTCTCCACGGTTGCCGGGGTGGTCCCCACATCCGAGGGAGGGCTGCTGGGCGTCGCCGTCTCGCCGACCTACCCGACCGACCACCTCGTGTTCGCGTACCTGACCACCGCTACCGACAACCGGGTGGTTGCCGGGACACTGGCCGACTTCGCCGACGGCACGACGAAAGCGATCCTCACCGGAATCCCCTTCGGCGATCGCCACGACGGTGGCCGGATCGCGTTCGGGCCGGATGGCCGGCTCTATGTGACCACCGGTGAGACCGGGGTTTCCGAGCTCGCCCAGTCGACGCGATCCCTCGGCGGCAAGATCCTGCGGATCAACCCCGACGGTTCCATCCCGAAGGACGATCCGTTCCCGGGTTCGCCGATCTGGTCGTACGGCCACCGAAACGTCGAGGGCCTGGCGTGGGACGACCAGGGAAGGTTGTGGGCCAGCGAGTTCGGCGACCAGACCTGGGATGAGATCAACCGGATCACTCCAGGTCACGACTACGGCTGGCCCGCGGCAGAGGGGACTTCGGACCTGCCGGGGATGACGAACCCGTCCGCGGTGTTCGCCACCGATGTTGCCTCACCGTCGGGGATGGCCTTTGCGGACCACGCGTTGTGGCTCGGCGCGCTCCAGGGCGAGACGATGTGGAAGGTCCCCGTCATGCGATCGGGTCAGCTCGGGACGCCGGTCGCCGTCAGGCTCGCCGCCGCCCGTACCAGAACCGTCGTCACCGCACCGGACGGCACGTTGTGGGTGACGACCAGCAACACCGACGGCCGTGCGATCGCCAACCCCGGCGACGACTCCATCTTCCGCTTCACGCCCTGAGCTTGGCGACGATCAACTCGCGAACGCGTGCGGCGTCCGCCTTGCCGCCCATCTGCATCATCACCGCACCGATGAGTGCTCCGGCCGCCGCCAGCTTGCCGTCGCGCACCTTGTCCGCAACGTCGGGGTTGGCGGTGATCGCGGCATCGACCGCATCCGAGAGCGCGCCGTCGTCCGAGACCAGCTGGAGGCCGCGGGCGGCGACCACGTGGGCCGGGTCACCTTCGCCGGCGAGCACGCCGTCCAACACCTGGCGAGCCAGGGTGTCGTTGATCGTGCCGGCGTCGACCAGGGCCTGCACGCCCGCGACCTGCGTCGGGGTGATCGGCAGGCGGTCGAGCCCGACGCCCCGGTCGTTGGCCCGACGGGCCAGCTCGGACAGCCACCACTTCCTTGCCGCAGCCGGGCTGGCCCCCGCCGCGATCGTCTCCTCGATCAGGTCCACCGCACCGGCACCGACCACGTCGCGCATCTCCAGGTCGCTGAAACCCCAGTCGAGCTGAAGCCTGGTCCGCCGAGTCGCTGGCGGTTCCGGGAGAGCCGCCCGCAGCTCATCCACCCACCTCCGCGAGGGGGCGATCGGCACCAGGTCGGGTTCGGGGAAGTACCGGTAGTCCTCCGCCTGCTCCTTGCTCCGCCCGCTCGTCGTGACGCCGGTGTCCTCGTGCCAGTGCCGAGTCTCCTGAGTGATCCGACCTGAGTCGGACAGCACCGCCGCCTGCCGCGAGATCTCGTACCGTACGGCGCGTCCGACCGAGCGCAACGAGTTCACGTTCTTGGTCTCGGTCCGGGTCCCGTACGCCGCATCCGGGCTCGGCCGCAGCGACACGTTCACGTCGCAGCGCAGCGAGCCTTGATCCATCCGTACGTCGCTCACGCCCAACGCGAGAAGATAGCCGCGGAGCTGGGCGACACAGGCGCGCGCCACCTCCGGCGCGTTCGCGCCGGTGCCCTCGATCGGTTTGGTGACGATCTCGATCAGCGGGATCCCCGCCCGGTTGTAGTCGACGAGGGAGTGGTCCGCACCGTGGATCCGGCCGGTGGCGCCGCCCACGTGCAGCGACTTGCCGGTGTCCTCCTCCATGTGCGCACGTTCGATGGCGATCCGGTACGACGCGCCGTCCACGTCGACGTCGAGGTGTCCGCCGAACGCGATCGGCTCGTCGTACTGCGACGTCTGGAAGTTCTTCGGCATGTCCGGGTAGAAGTAGTTCTTGCGCGCGAACCGGCACCACGGTGCGATCTCGCAGTTGAGTGCGAGCCCGATCTTCATCGCGGACTCCACGGCGGCCTTGTTGAGGACCGGCAGGGCGCCGGGCAGCCCGAGGCAGACCGGGCACACCTGGCTGTTCGGTTCGGCACCGAAGACGGTGGAGCATCCACAGAACATCTTCGACGCCGTGTTGAGCTCGACGTGGACCTCGAGGCCGAGGACGGGATCGAAGGTGGCGACCGCCTCGTCGAACGGCGTCAGCAACACGGCGGTCATGCGGATGCCCCGTCAACGGCCAGCGACTCGGGCATCGACCGGAGCAGGTGGCCGCCCCACCGGTCCTCGAGCAACGCCTCCAACGTGGCACCCACCCGATACAGGCGGACGTCTTCGAAGACAGGCGCGATGATCTGCACCCCGGTGGGCAGCCGGTCCTCGTCGGCGAGACCACTCGGCATCGAAAGCGCGGGAACGCCGGCCAGGTTCGCAGGGATCGTGGCGATGTCGTTGAGGTACATCGCGAGCGGATCGTCGAGCTTCTCCCCCAGCTTGAACGCCGTGGTCGGTGCCGTCGGTGAGACGAGCACGTCGACCTTCTCGAACGCTGAGCGGAAGTCCTCGATGATCAGGGTGCGCACCTTTTGCGCCTGCCCGTAGTACGCCTCGTAGTAGCCGCTGGACAGCGCGTACGTGCCGAGGATGATGCGTCGCTTGACCTCGTCGCCGAACCCGGCCTCGCGGGTCGCGGCCATCACCTGCTCAGCGCTCGGCGCGACCGAGCCGTCCGGCTCGGTCCGCAGGCCGTACCGCATCGCGTCGAACTTGGCCAGGTTGCTGCTCGCCTCGCTCGGCAGGATCAGGTAGTACGCCGCGAGGCCGTACGAAAAGTTCGGGCACGACACCTCGACGACCTCGGCGCCCGCCTCCGTGAGCAGCTCCACCGCCTCCTCGAACCGAGCCAGCACGCCGGCCTGGTAACCGTCGCCTCCCAGCTCCGTGACCACGCCGACGCGCAGACCGGCGATGTCGGCGTCCTTGACGGCTTCGGCCATCGAAGGCCAGACCCGGTCGAGGCTCGTTGAGTCCATCGGGTCGTGGCCGGCGATGACGTCGTGCAGCAGCGCGGCGTCGGCGACGGAACGGGCGACCGGACCGGCCTGGTCGAGGCTGCTCGCGAGCGCCACCAGCCCGTACCTCGAGACACCTCCATAGGTCGGCTTGACACCGACCGTGCCGGTGACCGCGGCGGGCTGCCGGATCGACCCTCCGGTGTCCGTGCCGACCGCCAATGGTGTCTCGAACGCCGTGACGGCCGCCGCCGAACCGCCTCCCGACCCGCCCGGGGTCCGCGCCACGTCCCACGGGTTGCAGCTCGGTCCCCAGGCCGAATGTTCGGTCGATGACCCCATTGCGAACTCATCCATGTTCGTCTTGCCGAGGATCGGCAGTCCCGCATCCTTCAGCCGCGCCACGACGGTCGCGTCGTACGGCGGAATCCAGCCGGCGAGGATCTTGGATCCACACGTCGTCGGAAGGCCGCGCGTGGTGAGCACGTCCTTGACCGCGATCGGCACCCCCAGCAGCGGGCCACTCCGGTCACCGGCTGCCCGTCGACGGTCGGCGTCAGCTGCCTGCGCGAGCACGCCATCGGTGTCGACGTGCAAGAAGGCATGGATGTCCACGTCGACCGACGCGATCCGGTCCAGACAGGCACGCGTCACCTCGACGGACGTGGTGTCACCGTCGGCGAGTGCGTCCGCCAATGCGGATGCACTCATCGAGATCAGCTCGCTCACGGCTCCTCACCGAGGATCCGGGGCACGCTGAACCGCTGCTGCTCGACCGCAGGTGCACCGGCCAGCGCCTCCTCGGCCGTGAGCCCCGGCTTTGTCTTGTCATCGCGGAACACGTTCGACAACGGCACCGGGTTCGCGGTCAGCTCGACGTCGCCGACAGCCGCGCTGACCACCGCGACCGACTCGAGGATCTGCGCGAGTTGCGGAGCAAGATGGTCGAGCTCCGCGTCGGTCAGGGCGATCCGCGCGAGGTGAGCGAGATGTTCGACCTCGTCGCGGGTGATCGCGGGCTCAGGCATGCGCACCAGCGTAGTGGCGGCCCCTGCCGACCCGACGATTGCGCCAGTGTTACAACATGACCAGGGCCGTCGGGCCGCCCCCAGGCTGTGGGGGCGGCGCGTTCTCGCTGGTCAGTTGGTGGTAGGCGATCCAGCCGACGGTGAAGCACAGGGCGAGGACAGCGACCAGGGCCGCGAGTGCCAGCACGAACGAGTTGTGGTCCGCGTCCGGCCCCGGCACACCGGTCGGCTCGATGCCCTCCGGCAGATCCGGATTCAAGGTGCCGTCGTCACTCACGAGGCAAGTCTGCCCGAGGCTCGAGCTTGACGGGGCCGTATCGGACTTTGACGGTGGCTCAGTCGTACGCGTTGCGGCCGCGTGCGGCTGCACGGTCCATGACGGTGCGTCCAGCGGCGAAGATCAATCTGCCCGGTTTGATCTGGCCCCACCTGAGCCTGGCTCCATCCGGTGGCTCTCGAGGTCGGGTTGCGTTGGGATGGGATCACCTGTCGAGCTGTTCGCTGCGATTCGCCGGGACGCCCGGGTCGGCGAGCCGTCGATCCGGGAGCTGGCGCGCCGACACGGTGCGCCAGGCGCTGGCGGCGGCCGAGGAGGCCGCAAGGGGATCACGGTCCGGTACTCGCGGCCGGCGCCTGCGGCGACGAGCTCGTCGCGGATGGCGTTGGCGAGGCCGGGGGGTTCGTCGACTCTGCACCGTTGTTACTGAATGTGAGCGTCCAGGTCGGGGTCCTAATCGTCAACGTGTCCGCGGAGACCGTGTATCTGGAGTCAACCGCATTGTCCTGCGGCGCGGAGTTGTCTGGCACGTAGAGGCTGTCCACGGCCTCGATTACGTCGCTGATGCCGGCTTGGCCGGCCCCACCTTCCGTCGTAACGCTGATCGTGATCGTCTGCCCAGAGGTGTGATAGGTGCCGTCGAACGCGTTTAGGCCGTTGAGCCCGCTCACGCGTCCGTTGTCGTAGAAGCTGAGTTCGGCGCGGTAGTTAGCAGGGATGGCGACGGTCTGATTCCCGGAACGCACTTCGGTGAGCCGCCAGCGAATGCCGGTGAGTTGGTCACCGCTGCCTGCGGCGGGCGTCTGGTTGCCGAGTCCGCGGGTGAACGCATATGAGCCGAGGACGATGGCGAGGACGGCCACAGCGGCCGCCGCTACCGCTAGCAGCGTGACGCCGCGGCGGCCGTTCGACCGGACAGTGGACGCGGCGGCGTGTTCCGGGGAACGCATGTCGCGGTAGATCAGGTTGTCTGGCGTGATCGTGGCCGCGCGTTCCTTGAGCGCCTGCCGGATGAGGTCACTCGGAGTTGCGGGCATCGATGGCTCCTATCGGCGCGGTGAGTGATTTGAGGGCTCGGTCGAGCGACGAGGAGGCGGCGCCTCGCGAGATGCCAAGCGCCTCGGCGATTTCGGGAATCGACCAGTCGGCGTAGAACCGCAGCACGACGACCTCGTGCTGCCTCCTTGGCAGCTTCGTAATCGCCCGCCAGATCGCGCCTGACGCGGCGTTGCGAACGACGCGGGCATCGGCTGGCTCCGCTGCCCGTCCGTCAGCCGGTGACTCGTCGAAGACGACGGTTCGCCTGAACCTGCGCCGCCGCAGACTTGAGCGGGCCTGGTTGACGACCGCCGTGGCGAGGTAACGGCGTGGGTCCGCGATATCGGCCAGTCGCCGCCCGTGCAGGCGCGCGAAGACATCCTGAACAACGTCCTCGGCGCTGGCTTGGTCATCCACGAGCTGGACCGCGAACTTGACCAGGCCCAGGTAGTGCTCGCGGTATAGGGCTGCGAGTTCTCCGTTATCCGGTCTAGCCTCGGGAAGTTCCGTGGACTTGACCATGAACCCTCCGACCGACCGATAGCGGCGCGTGGAACGCCCTCACTCTTTATAGACGCACCGGTGGACGTTTCATCAACAGGACTTGCGCAGAGAGGGGCTAACTAACCGGTGACCAGGCTGCCGCCCGAGATTCCGTTGACGATGGTGCGCATCGAGGTGAACAGGACTCCGGCGGAGCAGCGGTTGCCGCCATCGTCGTAGACCGGGCCGCAGTAGGAAATCTCGGTCTCGGGAGCGAAGAGCATCCCCGTATCCACGCTCATCGATACCGCCAACTCGATGCATGGGTAGGGTCAGCTTGCCGTCACACGAGCCGATCCCCTCGGTTTGCGCCTGAAGCTCGGCCGACTCCGCAACGTAAGCAACGCCAGCCATGCTTGACAACGGTTGACGCAATGCCACCAATCGGGGCCAATCGGCTCATTGCGCTTTGGTCATTTCAGAGACTGCGAGAAAGATCGATCCGGTAGCAAGCGAGACACCGTCCAGGTCACCTCAGTTCAGTCGTACGCGTTGCGTCCGCGTCCGGCTGAACGATCCATGACAGCGAGGCCGATGGCGTAAATCGCCAATGACACCGTAACGAAGCTCGCTGAGGGGCTTCCTGAGACAACCCATGCCCAGCTGGCGACCTTGGCGTGTACATCGGCACCGAATGTCATCGCGGCGAGGCAATGGACGGTGGGTAGCGTCCATGCTGTCGTGACGCCGACGGTCCCGGCAAGGATGAGGCCCTCACCCGTGAAGGTTGCTAGGGCTGAAATCGGTGCCCAACCGCCGGCGTGAGCGGGCAAGACGATCGCGAGGTAGGCGACCACGGTCATGACAGCGAGCCTGATGACGACCGCGATCTGTCGACCGCGGGGTGCCGTGGCGATCAGGTGGCTCGCGGGTTCGACGCAGAGAGGAAGCAGCAGAAGAGACCCGACCAATGTGGCGACGACGGCGGCTGGAGCGGTCACCTCAGAGTCGGCCAGTACTTGGGGCAGCACGATGAGTTTCGGCGATGCAGCGAGAGTGATCGAGAGGAGGATGAGTCCGCCAACGCTCCAGCCGATGCGCCATCCGTGCAGGAGTGACGCAGCGACGTGAACCCGAGCGCGGGACCCGTTCAGCATCGACCGAACTGGCTCTTCCACTGATTGACCCGATATTGCTGTTTGGCTCTGGGAAGATGGGAAACGCGACCTGAACTGGCCGAATAGTAGGACGCGGATGACCTTGCGCTGAGCCAACCGGCGAACTCGGATGCCGCGCGACTCCGACCCTTTCCGCAGACAACCGAATCCACGGCCGCCCTCAGTGCGACGAAGTCGAATCCCCCTTCCTGACGGGTGGCCGGCACGTTGTAGACCGTACCGCGGGGCATGAGGCTCTGAAGACCAGGTTGAAAGAAGGAGCCGCTGATGGCGATGTACGGACGAGCCGAGCGCGCGACAGACACCAGCGCGTCGAGACTCGGTTGAAGGACGTCGCTGGAGTCCGGCCACACGCAGAGAGTGATCCGGTCGCGGGTCGCGCACGCTGCTTGAGCCGGAGGGCTCCGGTACTGCACCGGATCGATCGAAGCTACCGACAAGGACGCTCCGCCGGCGACGGTGAGACCGAACGCGACGCCGACCGCGACCCATCGATACGCCGTCCTGCGAAACAGAACGGCCGCCGCGCTGATCGCGACCGCAGTCGCGATCAAAGCCTGTCCACCCACCAAGGCGTGGTTGGGTTCGAAATAGTTCTGATAGAAGATCTCCGAATATGTCGGAGACAAGAGCTTCCAACGCCCCGGGGCATATGCGGAGGCGTACAGCCAGACGAACACCCCAACAGCGAGCACAGGTGCCCCAAACACGGTCTTGACGTGAGACCCGACCGCCGAGCCGACCAAGACCATTGCGACGACCAGAGCCACGTCGAGCGCGGGTAGCAGAAGCATGGCGGGTGTCAGCGGTCCGGCCAGGTCAGAGCGAAGCAGCACGACGGCAAGTAGCCCGGCGACCGCAGCGGCCTGCCACAGCAGCACTGATGCGGTGGTGATCGTCAGTGCTGCTCGACGGCCCCGGGGAGTGGTGTCAGCAAACGTGAGCACGTCGTGCCTGAGCAGCCAGCCAGCCGCAGTTGCGCCCGACCCTATCGCGAGTGGCGCCTGAAAGAGGACGGCCGTCAACCCCAGATTGAACGGATCAGCCCACCCCGGCAGCATGATGTTCGTCCCCGCCAAAGATCCGATCGTCAAAGCTGCGAGAAACGACACGATTCCGGTCGCCAGCGGCGTCCCCGATGTCGCGTCCGTGATCCCGAGCCGAAACCACCACGACGACCGGCTCATCTGCTGGCCCGCGACCGTCATTGGGAAGGTCGCACCAAGGTGAGGTAGGCGGTCTCGACATCAGCGCTGGAGAAGCCGGCCTCACCCGCAGGATGTCCGACAAAGTCTCTCATGGACCCGACAAAGCGGGTTGAGCCCTCGTCCAACACCAGGACCTCATCGGACACGGCGGCCGCGTCGTCGACGAGGTGTGTCGCCAACACGACAAGGCACTCGTCCTTGACACGCGCGAGATACCGTCGGAAGTCCGCGCGTTGACCGGGGTCGAGCCCGACCGTCGGCTCGTCCAGGACCAGCAACCTCGGATTGTTCACGATGGCCTGGGCTAGTCCCAGGCGTTGGCGCATTCCACCGGAGAGCCGTTTGACCCGTTCATCCGCCCGGTCGACAAGGTCGACTACTTCCAACGCGCGAGTAGCGGCGTGTTCGACCTGAGCCGATGGAACTTCACGAAGCCACGCGACGTAGCGAAGGAACTCTCGACACGTGTAGCCACCGAACAACCGCATCCCTTGCGGCATCACGCCCAGCCGCTGGCGGAACACCGAGACGCCGGCCCTGTCGTCGCTGTGCCAACCGGCGACCGCGAAGCTGCCTGCGTCCGGCCTGGCCGCGGACATGAGCAGTCGGAGCAGAGTCGACTTGCCTGCACCGTTCGGACCCAGCACCGCAACAGCGTTGCTGTGGAATCGGGCAGTAATCTCGTCAAGAGCCTTGACCTTGCCATACCGAAACGAGACACCGCTCATCAGCAGCGTGTGCTGAGTGCTCCGGGATACCTCGGTCACACCGCAACGCTATCGTCACGCCTGCCTGGGTCCTCGTGGACTCCGGCGCCGTCCGGTCCGCGCCAAGCCGTTCGGTTGTTCCGTGCTGATAGACGTCACCTCAACTGCTTTGGCCGATGGTGGCGACCGTCCGGGCTGCGTCCGGCCCGGAGGCGAGGAGCACCTCGAAGCCTTCCTCGTCGAGGATCGGCCGAGCCAGGGAGACCGCCTTGTCGTACTTGGTGCCCGCGGACTCACCGACAACCACGAAATCGGTGCTCTTCGACACCGACGACGTCGCCTTGCCGCCACGAGACGTGATCGCTTCCTTCGCCTCGTCCCTGGAGAAGTTCAGGAGTGAGCCGGTGACGACGATGCTGAGCCCCTCGAGGGTACGAGGGACCGTCGCGTCGACCTCGTCGACCATCCGCACACCCGAGGCAGCCCACTTGTCGACGATCGCGCGGTGCCAGTCGACCGCGAACCAGTCGACGACGGCCGACGCGATCGTCGGACCGACCCCCTCGGCGGCGGCGAGCTCGTCGACCGACGCCGACGCGATTGCGTCCAGCGACCGGAACTCTCTGGCCAGCGCCTGCGCGGCCGTCGGGCCGACATGCCGGATCGACAGGCCGACGATCACCCGCCACAACGGCTGCTGCTTGACGCGCTCGAGGTTTTCGAGCAGCCGCTGGCCGTTCGCGGAAAGCTCGCCGTCCTTTTTCCTGAACAGCGGTACGGACGTCAGCGCAGCCGCGTCGAGACTGAACAGGTCACCCTCGTCGGCGATCGCGTGCGCGTCCAGCAGTGCCACCGCCGCCTCGTACCCGAGCACCTCGATGTCGAACGCACCACGTCCCGCGAGGTGAAACACCCGCTCTCTCAGCTGGGCCGGGCACGACCGCGCGTTCGGGCAGCGGATGTCGGCGTCACCCTCCTTCGCAGGCGCCAGCGGACTCGCGCACTCGGGGCACACCGTCGGCATCACGAACGGGCGTTCGGAGCCGTCCCGCAGGTTGACGACCGGCCCGACGATCTCCGGGATCACGTCACCGGCCTTGCGCAGCACGACGGTGTCCCCGACGAGGACACCCTTGCGCTCGACCTCCTGGGCGTTGTGCAACGTGGCGTACTCGACGGTCGAACCGGAGACGCGGATCGGGTCCATCACGCCGTACGGCGTCACCCGACCGGTGCGGCCGACGTTGACCCGGATGTCGAACAGCTTCGTGTTGACCTCCTCGGGCGGGTACTTGAACGCGATCGCCCACCGTGGTGCCCGGCTCGTCGATCCGAGCCGGCGCTGCAACGCCACCTGGTCGACCTTGACGACCACGCCGTCGATCTCGTGCTCCACGTCGTGCCGGTGCTCGCCGTAGTACGCGATGAACGCGGTGACACCCGCGACGTCGTCGACCACACGCACCCGGTCGCTCACCGGCAGGCCCCAGGCACCCAGGGCGGCGTACGCCTCCGACTGGCGCTTGGGCTCGAACCCATCACGAGCCCCGATTCCGTGGCACACCATCCGAAGCGGCCGCCTGGCGGTCACCCCCGGGTCCTTCTGCCGCAACGAGCCCGCGGCGGCGTTGCGGGGGTTGGAGAACGGCGCCTTACCCAGCTCGACGAGCGAGGCGTTCAGCTGCTCGAACGCCTCGACCGGGAAGAACACCTCGCCGCGGACCTCGACCAGGTTGGGGACGGGGTGGTCCTCCGAGCCGGTCAGCCTGACCGGGATGTTGCTGATGGTCCGCACGTTGGGCGTGACGTCCTCGCCCGTCCGGCCGTCACCACGGGTGGCCCCCGTCGTCAGCCGACCCGCCTCGTACGTCAGGTTGATCGCGAGCCCGTCGACCTTGAGCTCGCACAGGTATTGCGCTGCCGAGTCTCGGGCCGCGCCTCCGATGTCGCGTTCGACGCGGGCCGCCCACGAGGTCAGCTCCTCGGCGCTGAACGCGTTGTCGAGGCTCATCAGCCGCTCGCGGTGCGCGACAGGCGTGAACAGCGTGGAGACCGCCGCGCCGACCTGCTGCGTCGGGGAGTCGGGTGTGCGCAGCTCGGGGCACGCGTCCTCGAGCTCGTTCAAGCGACGGATCAGGCCGTCGTACTCACCGTCGGAGATCGTCGGCGCGTCCTGGGTGTGATAACGGAAGCGGTGCTCGTCGACCTCCTCGGCGATCGTGCGGTGCTCGTCGACCTCCTCGGCGATCGTGCGGTGCTCGTCGCGCGCCTTCGGAGAGGGCGGTTGGGTCGCCTTGTCGGACTCGGTCACGCATCTATCTTGCCCGCCCTCACCGACGCCGACGCCGACGGTGCAGTGCCACATCGCTACGGTCGATGACCCCGGCGGACCGTAGAGTCAGCAGCCCAGACCACGACCGGAGGGCCACGATGCACGAGTACTCGCTCTTCGAGTACTACCCCGTGACCAGCGAGCTCAAGAGCGCGGCCGACGCGACCCGTCAGCGCACCGCCAAGGTCAAGACCGTGGTCTCCCACCTGGACGCCGACCACCGAAGGGCCCTGGCGTCAGTGGCCGGGGTCCTGCAAGGCCCGGTCGCCGACGCGCCTACGGCAACCGTCACCCGAGCAGCCAGCGTGGTCCAGAAGGCCGAGTACGCGGCGAGCTGCGTGGAGTACTTCGGCACCGCCGTCGACACCTACGACTTCAACAGCTCACAACCCCGATCGATCAGCAAGCTCAATGCGGCGTACGCCGCTGGTGTGTCGTCGAGCTTCGGCGCGACCGAACGGGATCCCGGCCCGCACCCGACGAGCAAGGAGTCCGCCAAAGCGCAGGCCGACTACCTCAAGGCCTACGACGCGGGACGGGTGGCGTTGATCAACCAGCTCACCAGGGAGCATGCGCAGCTCGACGCTCACCTGGACAAGGCAGCGGGGACCGTCGGCACGATGCTCCAAAAGGGCCCGACCGAGGCGAACCTCCGGACTCTCTGGGCGGCCGGGGCACTGCCCCCGTACGCGGTCGTGCTCTATCCCAACGCCGACTTCAGCGGGATCACCATGCCGGCTTCGTTGCAGCGCGAGCTGGTCGACTATCTGAAATCCCATCCCGAGCTGCTGGTCAACCCGCCCTTCGCGTTCACCGGTCTGATCGACGGACTGCCGCCGAGACTCCTGCAAGAGCTGCGGGTCGCGCAGAGCGTGCAGAGTCTCAGGAACGCCGGACTGCTCGGCCAGAAGGACGTGCCGGGGGCCATCTACGAGGCGTGGATCAAGGCGACGCTTGCGACCGGTCTCACGCCCGCGCAGATCGTCGACCGGGCACGCCAGGAGGGCGTGGACCTCCACACGTTCGACACGCTCGACGGGCTGCAGATGGTCAAGGAACCGAACGGCAAGATGTTCTTCGTCATCACGTCGGCCGGCGACGCGCGTCAGATCGTGGAGCTGACCCAGCTCGTCAACGGTGGTGAACCGTCGAAGGCCGAAAACCACGGCAAGAACGGTTTCAGCTACGACGGCGACGTCCAGCTCGTGCTCCACACCGGCGGCGCCCTTATCGCCACCCCGATGGGCACCATGATGGGGATGGGAGGCAACCCCATCGTCGACATGTTCAGCCAGAACGGCGGTACGACCTGGGGTGACATCTTCATGCTGAACGGCAACCCCGACGACCCGAAGCAGGCGCTGATCAACATCATCGAGTCGGGTCACAACCCCAACGCGAATGCAGACGACACGGCGCACACCCTGGATCGGCTCCTCCACCACGAGAGCATCCACTCCGACCAGTGGGCGCGATACGGGTACACCGACTTCATCGCCCGGTACCTCGATGCGTCGACAAACTGGACATGGCGAGGATGGGGTCCGTTCAAGATGTGGCTTCCGGAGGAGCGCGACCCGTGCGACAACGAGTACGAGCAGGAAGCCGGCCTCGACGACGGCGGCTACTCCTGCTGAGCGCCGGGGCGCGGGCCGGTGTTCTGCGGGCCGGTGCTCTGCGGGCCGGTGTTCTGCGGGCCGGCGTCCTGCTGGCCGGTGTTCTGCCTGCCGGCGTCCTGCTGGCCGGCACTCTGCTGGCCGGCACTCTGCTGATGGGCGTCGCGCTGGTCGGCTGTGACCCGCAGAGCAAGCCGCTCACCCAGTACGAAGGCGGTGCCCGCGTCACCGGTGACGGTCGGCTGGTGCTCTGGATGGGCGCCGTCTGCGCCCGCGTCACGGGAGTCGACGTGCAGTTCAACGACCGGCAAGGCGATCCCCTCGAGACCTGGATCCTGACCCCAGGCCGCCGAGCCGCGCCGCTCAGCTACCTCACCGTCGGCAAAGCGCCGCGCGGCTTCCGTGAGTCCCGACCGGTGAACACCGACTGGCGTATCGCAGACACTCTCCGGATCCGGGTTCGTAGCGACGCGGAACAACGATCGACGTACCTCAGCACCGACTCACTGACGGCTGACTCGGCTGCGCACGTCGGCCAGTGGTTCGTCCAGGACCACGGGTGGATGTCGATGACGTCGTACCGCGACCTGGTCCGAAAGGATGCCGCAGTTGCGCCGATGTGCCCGCGGTGACTCACGTCCCGACGACGCCATCGATCCGAGGAAGGCGGCACGGACCTGGTCGCCAGCTGCTCACCGGTCAGCCCGGCGCACTTGAGCAGGAACGTCGCGCGCCGGAAGTCGAGGAAGCCGTCGAGCATGGCCCGCTCGGGCCCGGTGAAGGGTTCGTCACGGCGTACGACGTCGGGGGCGGCCCACGTCAGGTCAGTGTGCCCACCGTGCAGCGTCAAGGCGAGTCGTCTCCCGCGACGGCGGCAGCGACCGTTCTGCACGCCGCGAGTGCACCACGTGCCGAGGTCGGACTGGCGCGGGCCAGCCCGCACGTGGGCGTGATGACGAGCTGGTCAGCGACCTGACCCAGGTCGAAGCCGAGCTGGTCGACCAGGCGGAGCACCCGGGTGACCAGCTCCTGCTCGGAGGGCGGCCTTTCCGGGTCGGCGGCGGTCGGCAGGACGCCGAGCCAGAGCTCACCGCCGGCGGACAACGTCTCGCCGATCGCGTCGTACGACGGCTGCCCGAGCCGTTCGACGTCTATGGAGACCCCGGCCGCACCGGCGTCGACGACGAGCCGCACGGGGACGTCGACCGCGCAGCAGTGCAGGACCGGTGTCGCTGCCGGCGTGCGCACCGCGTCGAAGACCCAGCCGAGCGCGGCTGAGGCAACCGGCGCGTCGACGGACCGATGGCGACCGAGACCCGAGGCGGTCGGGATCTGCGCGGCGAGCACTCCCGGCAGGGCGGGTTCGTCCACCTGGACGACGAGCTGTGCTCCCGGCACCCGCCGGCGTACGTCCTCGACATGGGAACGGACGCCGTCAGCAAGGGCCTGGGCGAGCTCGCGACATGCTCCGTGGTCGCCGATCAACCGATCACCGCGCGGCCGCTCCATCGTCGCGGCGAGCGTCCAAGGCCCGGCGACCTGCACCTTGAGCCGACCTCGGTAACCCTCGGCGAGCTCCTCGAGGATGTCGAGCTGCTCAACGAGCAACGACCTGGCTCGCCGCTGGTCCAATCCGGCCGCGTCCGTCAGGCGCCAGCCGGCCGGCTGAAGGTCGAAGCCGAGACCACTGATGACCCCAGTCGTGCGCCCGACCATGGAGGCGGCCGGCCCGAGCTCCGGCAGCTCGACCAGGAACGGGAACTCGGGCAGCTCTCCCATCACGACGGTCTGTGACTCTCGGGCGTCCGTGCCGGGCATCGAGCCGATGCCGGTTGCCCTCACCGCCGCGTCATCAGATGTGCGCCGTGGCGTACGTCTGGGCGATCGTCGACGAGCCGACCACCCGCGTTCGGTCGTAGATCACGGCCGACTGGCCGGGTGCGATGCCGTAGGCCGGCTCCAGAAGCTCGATCCGTAGCGAAGCTGCCTCGACACGTACGACGGCGGGGTGCTCCTCACCGTGCGCCCGCAGCTGGACCGTGCACCTCAGCTCACCGGCGGGCGCGGCGCCGCACCAGCGCGGGTGGACGCCCGTGATCGCGTCGACCGCGAGGGCCGACCGCGGTCCCACGGTGACCGTCTGCGTCGCCGGCTCGATGTCGAGCACGTACCGTGGCCTACCGTCCTCGGCCGGAACCCCGAGTCGCAGGCCGCGACGTTGCCCGATGGTGAAGCGGTACGTGCCGTCGTGGTCGCCGATGACCTGACCGGCTTGGTCGACGATGGTTCCCGCATCCGTACCGAGCTTCTCGGCCAACCAACCGCCGGTGTCGCCGTCGGAGATGAAGCAGATGTCGTGGCTGTCCGGCTTGGCCGCCACCGCGATTCCGCGCCGCTCGGCTTCGGCGCGGATTGCCGGCTTCGTCGTGTCGCCGAGCGGGAACATCGAGTGTGCAAGCTGGTCCTGGGTCAGCACACCGAGGACGTACGACTGGTCCTTGGCGTGGTCGACGGCACGGTGTATCTCGACCAGGCCGCTCGGCCCTCGCTCGAGACGGGCGTAGTGGCCCGTCGCGACGGCGTCGAAGCCGAGCGCAATGCCGCGGTCGAGCACGGCGGCGAACTTGATCTTCTCGTTGCAGCGTAGGCAAGGATTCGGAGTGCGACCGGCGTCGTACTCGGCAAGGAAGTCCTCGACCACGTCGGCGTGGAACCGGTCACTCATGTCCCAGACGTAGAACGGGATCCCGATCACGTCGGCCGCGCGCCGAGCGTCGTTCGCATCCTCGATCGTGCAGCAGCCGCGCGCACCCGACCGGTACGACTTCGGGTTGCGCGACAACGCCAGATGGATTCCGGTGACGTCGTGTCCCGCGTCGACGGCCCGGGCGGCTGCCACCGCGGAGTCGACCCCGCCCGACATTGCGGCCAGCACCTTCATCGAGAGTCACCGGGTGTGCCCGTGGGCATGGCGGCGCGGGCCCGTTGGACCGCTGGGCCGATCGCCACACCGAGCCGGTCGATGTCCGACCGGCTCGACGTGTGCCCGAGGGAGAATCGCAGCGAACCTCGCGCGGTCGCATCGTCGCGTCCCATCGCGAGCAGGACATGGCTTGCTTGAGGTACGCCCGCGTTGCACGCGGAACCGGTCGAGCACTCGATGCCCTGGGCGTCGAGCAGCATCAGCAGCGAGTCCCCCTCGCATCCGGGGAACGAAAGGTGGACATTGCCTGGCAGCCGGCCGCCATCGGCAGGCCCGTTGAGCTGCGCGTCCGGCACGACCTGCTGCACCCGGGCGACCAGCTCGTCGCGCAGGGCGGTCAGCGCGACGCCATGGTCGGCCTGTCGCTTGGCGGCCAGCTCGGTGGCTGCGGCGAACCCGGCGATCGCGGGAACGTCCAGCGTGCCCGAGCGGACGTCACGCTCCTGACCACCGCCGTGCAGCAATGGCATCGCTTCCACGTCGCGGCCCAGGAGCAGGGCGCCGACGCCGTACGGGCCGCCGATCTTGTGCCCGGTCAGGGTGAGAGCATCCACCCCGGATGCCGCGAAGTCGACGGGCAGCTGGCCGACCGCCTGGACAGCGTCGGTGTGAACCGGGATGCCATGTGCGGCCGCCATTCGTACGACATCGTCGATCGGCTGGATCGTGCCGACCTCGTTGTTCGCCCACATCACCGACACCAGCGCGATCCGTTCGTGTTCGGCGTCGATGAGCGCCTCCAGCGCATCGACGCCGAGCCGTCCGTCCCGGTCGACCGGAAGCAGCCGTACGTCCGCGCCCTCCTCGGCCGCCAGCCACTGCAGCGGATCGAGTACGGCGTGGTGCTCGATCGCCGTCGACACGACGACCGTGCGCAGCGCATCCTCCGCGCGCCGCTGCCAGTACAGCCCCTTGAGCGCCAGGTTGTCGGCCTCGGTGCCGCCGGAGGTGACGATCACCTCGGAGGGCCGCGCTCCCAACGCCTGGGCGATCGTCTCGCGGGACTCTTCCACGACCCGGCGGGCCGCTCGACCCGACCCGTGCAGCGATGACGCGTTCCCGAGATGGCTCAGCTGCGCGGTCATCGCGGCGATCGCCTCGGGGACCATGGGCGTGGTTGCCGCGTGATCGAGGTAGACGATCTGCCGCGGCTCGGTCGAGTGAGTCGTCATCGCATCCACCAGGGTAGTGCGCCTGTTCACCGCAACAACGTGAGCCATTCGTGCCCTGGATGCTCCTGCTCGAGGTATACCTCGAGCAGTCGGCGTTGAGCCTCGGCCAGCAAGGGGAGCGTCCGGTCGAGATCGATCCGGTCCTTCGGGCGGGTGAGCTTCGCCTTGAAGATCAGCACGATCTCCGGGTTGAGGTAGCGGACACCGTCGTCGGCGATCCAGCTGACCTCGTCGAGCGGCCTCACCATCGTCTGGTCTCGGCGGTTGACCCAGGCACCGTTCTGGTCGGGGTTGAGCAGCACGTCGACCAACCACGGCGAACTTGCGTCCTCGCGCAGCCAGACCTGGTCGGCGTCCGGGTGAGGCTCGGGCCACTTGTCGACGACCGGGCGCAGGGCGCCGTCGCCCGCCGACCAGATGTGCAGCCGGCCATCGAGAGCCGTTCGTAGCGCTGGCAGGTCGCGGCGGAAGATGGACACGTCGATGTCGTCGTGGTCGCGGGCGGAGTCGGTGAACGCGTCGATCGCCCAACCACCGGCGACCCACCAGGGCTCGTCGAACCCCGCCAGGACGTTACGGACGTCGGTCGGGCGAATGACAGCCCAGGCGCCGTACGTCCGTCGGAACGCGACCTCCTCCGGATCGGACGGCTGCTGCACGGGATACGTCGTCATCGTCGTGCACGCTACCCGGGCCTGCGGTCTCCCTGCGGGACCGCAGGAGCGGGCCGCCACGGATCAGGGCGGGTCGGGTCCGGCTCTTGGGTGGTACGTGATGGTCGCGGGGATGCACGTCTGCCGGCCGTCTCGCGTGCGTCCGCGCAGGGCGGTCCTGGTGTGCAGGTCGGCGGTCCGGTGCCATCGCTTCGACGGCGACGGCTCAGGGCCGAATCTGTCCATGCATGCGGTGAACAGCGCCTCGCGGCAGCTTCGGGTGCTCATCGGTATCCCGGCGGCGGGTTGGTGATCGCTGATGCCATCGCCGCCGATGCCATCGCCGCCGCCCGTCGCGGGGTTCGGGTCGATGCCCCCGTCGTCGCGAACGGTGCCGCGGCGTGATGCCGGCCAGCTGTCGGAGAGTCCAGCGAGGTAATCGTGGTTGGCCTCTTCGACGGTGCGGCGATGGTCGGCGAGCTTGCGTCCGCGGACGTCACGATGGCTCCAGGTCCCGTCACGGCTCCGCTTGACGACAAGGAGGCCGGCGTGGATCAGGTGGTGACAGCGGGTGCAGTAGCCACCCAGAACCGCCAGGTCGGTGGTCCCACCGGCCGACCAGGGAACGTAGTGGTGGATCTCGAGGTGCGTGTTGTGACAACCGGGGTTCGCGCACTGCCCGCCCTGGCGGATCCGGATCGCGGCACGCTGCTTCAACGTCGCCAGCCGTCGGGTGCGTCCGACGTCGAGAACATTCGGGTACGCGCCCGGGCGGTCCACGATCACCGGTGTGATCTGACAGTCACACGCCAACCGGGCGGCCAGGGTCGAGGTAATGGGGCCGTAGCCGTCCAACGTCGCCGGGTCGACCACACCCTTGATCGCCTTCGCCGGCAACCCTGCATTCGCAGCCGTTTGGGTGATCGCGTGCAGCTGGTCCAGTGTGACCGTCACGAACAGGTGTGGCCGGATCCCCCGGTCGGTCGGCAACCCGTGATCGAGCTGCGCCCGGAAGATGTCCCGCAGCGCGTCGACCCGACGCTGGCCGGAGGTCCGCACGTCGTCGGGTTCGCCATCGCCGGTCGCGACCGGTTTCGCACCGGCGTACAGGACCTGTTTCACCATGGTGCCGGTCTCCGGATCGACGAACCCCCGAATCTCGAACCCACCAATGGTCTGCGCCACCGTGACATCGCGCCGGTCGAGATTCTTCACGTACTCGGCGTCCGCTGCATCCGGGCCCAGCAGGTCACGCAGCTTGACAACCGCTTCCCGGACGGCGGTCGCATCACACCGGTAGGCGACGTCGAGCAGAACGTCCTCGAACTCGCCGACCACGTCGGATCCCAGCAGCTTCACGGCGGTGGCGACAGCCGTCGCATGCCGGTAGTTGATCCGTCCCTCCCGCAACGCCCGACGAGTCTTCGGCAACACAGCGAGCGCCCGTCCGGTCTTCAGACGCTGGGCTGCATCCGCCGGGGTCAACCGCAGATGCTGTCGGCTCCACGCGGCCAACCCAGGCGAGCCGGCCTGTCGCGGCCCGTCCTGATCCGTGAACAGGCGGGTCCAATCGGCGACCGTGCCGGTGAGAGCGTCGATCATCGCCTCGGCCCGAACCAACAGGTCACCGAGGTCCAACGGGTCCACCGATGCAGCGTCGACCGTCGCAAGGCCCTGGAGAGCGGACTCGGCCGACTCAACCGCAAGGGCCACCGGGTCGGGCGAGCGACTTTCGGTCGAGCCGCTTTCAATGGACATGACAAGACCGTATGCGAGCCCACCGACAGTTTCTGGCCGGAATCCCCTTGTTTCACAGCGATTCGGCTGATCTGAGGATAACAATTTGGTCACGTCGAACCGACGCCGGGCAGACCCGGTAACGCGCTGCTCGATGGAGTCGAAGATACCGACCATGTGAAACGGCTTGGCGGCCGATTGAACATGCCGCTAACGTTGCCTGCACCATGTACTCCTGACATCAGTCCTGCTCGCGTCCGCGGATCCTGCTGCCCGGCGAGCGCCCAGCCATCCCGATCTGGTGGCACTGAATGTCTGCTCTGCCCTCTCTCGTCGCCCGCGACGTCACCAAGGCGTACGCCGGCCGCGTCGTACTCGACGGCGTCGACGTGGTCGCCAATCCCGGCCAGCCGTTGGGCGTCGTCGGCGAGAACGGGGCCGGAAAGTCGACCCTGCTCCGACTGCTCGCCAGCGTCGAGCCCCCGGACGCCGGCACCGTGATCCGTCCTCGCGATCTCGGTTACCTACCGCAAGATCCGGAGTTCGTCTCACACATGACGTTGGGCCAGGTCCTCGACGACGCGCTCGCGCCGCTGCATGACGCGGTCCGCCGACTCGAGGAGCTGTCGACACGGCTCGGCGACACCGAGGCGCAGGACGAGTACTCCGACGTGCTGGCGTGGGCGGAGCACCACGACGCCTGGGACGCCGACCGCCGCGCCATCCTCGCGTCCCAGCACCTCGGCCTCGACGATCTGTCCCGCGACCGCCTCGTGTCGGAGCTCTCGGGAGGCGAGCGAAGCAGGCTTGCGCTGGCGGCGATCATCACCCGTCGTCCTGGCTGTGTGCTTCTCGACGAACCCACGAACCACCTCGACGACGAGGCGATCGGACTCGTCGAGGACTTCTGCCGTGGTCTGCCCGGCGTTGTGCTCGTCGCGAGTCATGACCGGGTGTTCCTCGACCAGGCTTGTTCGGTGATCGTGGACCTCGACCGCTCGTACTTCGGTGTCGACGGGTCGGGCGGAAGCCGCTTCAACGGCAACTACACCGCGTATCTTGCCAGCAAGCGGGCCTCGCGGTCACGCTGGCAGATGGCGTTTCTGGACCAATGGCAGGAGATCAACGAGCTGCGGGCGGCAGCGCGGACGTCGGCTCGTGCGGTCGCGCCGCACAACCGGCCACCGCGTGACGGAGACAAGTACATTTATGCGTTCAAGGGCGCGAACGTCGCACGCACGATCGCCCGGCGGGTACGCAACGTCGAGCAGCGCCTGGCCGTCCTCGACCGCGACCCGATACCGAAGCCTCCCCCGCCGTTGCGCTTCGACCAGCTGCTGGCTCGCTCTGGTGAGGTTGCCGGGCCCGTCGTGGTGATCTGCGAGCTGCTCGTTCCGGGCCGGCTTCGGCTCGACCGGCTCGTCGTCGAGCCCGGCGAGCACCTGCTCGTGACGGGTTCGAACGGATCGGGGAAGTCGACCCTGCTTGCCGTCATCGCTGGTCGGTTGCAGGCCGAGGGAGGAGTCGATGTGCGTGCGCGCCGGGTGGCCATCCTCGAACAAGACATTGTCTTCGATCACCCGGAACGCAACGCCTGCCAGGTGTACGCGGCGGCGCTGGAAGGTCGTGCGCGACTCGACGGACCGCCCGCGCTCGGCGAACTCGGCCTGCTGCATCCTCGGGAGCTCGCCAAGCCCGTCGGTTCACTCAGCGTCGGGCAGCAACGACGACTAGGGCTGGCGATCACGGTTGCGTCGAAGCCTGACCTGTTGCTGCTCGACGAGCCGACGAACCACCTGTCTCTCGCGCTCGCCGACGAGCTGGAGGATGCCCTCCGGCGTACAGCGGGAACCGTGATCGCGACCAGCCACGACCGCTGGCTGCGCCGTCACTGGAAGGGTCCGCAACACTCACTCGACAGCGAACGCAGCCGAACCAGGGGCAATGGTCGCCGTTGACCGTTCAGCCCTTGCGCGCATTGACCTGTTCGGTGGCGGCCGGCAGCACCGAGTGCAGGTCGCCGACGACGCCGAAGTCGACGAGCTCGAAGATCGGCGCCTCGGCGTCCTTGTTGACCGCGACGATCGTCTTCGACGTCTGCATCCCGGCCCGGTGCTGGATCGCACCGGAGATCCCGACCGCGACGTACAGCTGAGGCGAGACGGTCTTGCCGGTCTGGCCGACCTGGTACGCGTGCGGGTACCAGCCTGAGTCGACAGCCGCGCGGGATGCCCCGACGGCGGCACCGAGTGCGTCGGCGAACTGCTCGACCGGCTCGAAGTCTCCCCCGGTCCCCCTTCCCCCCGATACCACGATGGCCGCCTCCGTCAGCTCGGGCCTCCCGGTGGCCTTCCGCGGCTGGCGGTCGACGATCCTCGCTGTCTTGGCGGCATCGGTGACGTTTGCGGTAAACGTCTCCTCGGAGGCGTCGCCGTCGACAGCTTGCGGCGTCACCGAGTTCGGCTTCACCGTGATGATCGGCGTGCCGTTCGTGACCTTGGCCTTGACCAGGTAGCCGCCAGCGAACACCGACTGGGTCGTCACCGGCCCGTCGGGGCCGCCCTGGACGTCGATGGCGTCGGTGACGAGCCCGGCCGCGATCTTGACCGCAAGCCGCCCCGCGATCTCCTTGCCCTCGAAGCTCGACGAGACGAGCACCGCCGCCGGCGACGTTGCCTCGACCAGCTGCGCAAGCGCCTCCGCCTTGGGGACGACGAGGTACGCGGTCAGCTCGGGGTCATCGAGGACGTAGATCTTCTGCGCACCGTAGCGCTCGAGGAAGTCGCTGGCGTCGGTGATGTCTGACCCGATGAAGACCGCCGACGGCTCCCCGAGCCGCGCGGCGATTGTCAGCAGTTCCGCCGTCGTCTTGGAAACCTTGCCGTCGGAGTGGTCGACGAGGACCAGGATCTCGGCCATGGATCGACGCTCCTCAGATGAACTTCTGCTCGGCGAGGTACGCGACCAGCTCGTCGGCACCGGAGCCGTCGTCTGTGACGACCTTCCCGGCCGCCCGCGGTGGGCGAGGCTCGACCGCATCGACGTGGGTCCACGCGTTCGACAGGCCGATCTCGGCGGGGCTCACGCCAAGGTCGTCGACGGCGAGCGTCTCGACGGGTTTCTTCTTCGCCGCCATGATCCCCTTGAACGACGGGTACCGCGGCTCGTTGATCTGGTCCGTGACGCTGACGACGACGGGCATCGAAGCCTCGATCGTCTCGGTCGCCGCATCGCCGTCGCGTCTGATGCGGACCATGGTTTCCTCGACCGTCACCTCCGATGCGAACGTCAGCTGGGCGACGCCGAGCCGCTCGGCGAGCATCGCGGGTACGACGCTCATGCTGCCGTCGGTCGATGCCATCCCGCACAGGACGATGTCGAAGTCCTGCCGCTCGATCGCCCTCGCCAGGACCAAGGAGGTCGCGACCGCGTCCGACCCGTGGATCGCCTCGTCGACGACGTGGATCCCGGCGTCGGCACCCATCTGCAGGGACCTGCGGATGGCGTTGCCGGCAGCGGCCGGTCCGACCGTGAGCACCGTCACCCCGCCCTCGTCGGACTCCCGGATCTTCAGCGCTTCCTCGACCGCGTACTCGTCGAGCTCGGACAACAAGCCGTCGACGCTGTCGCGGTCGACGGTCGCGTCGGCGTTGAACCTCCGGTCGCCGGCCGCGTCGGGCACGTACTTGACGCAGACGACAATCTTCATGGCCTGCTGGCCCTCCTGGTCCGAGCCGGTTCGACACCGACATGGCTCGCCCTCGACGAGCGTTGGTGCGGGGTGTCGTGAGTCATTCACCCTATCGACGCCGACCGTTGCAGATGATCAGGGGCGAATGATCCGGTCGACGATGCGCCCGGCGAACAGGTATGCGATCGCGGCCAAGCCCCAGTTGACGAGGTGCTCCTTCGCGTCGTCGGGAACGACCTTGCCGTGCTCACGGTGGCTGAACGCCAGGAGTTTCCAGAACGGTCCGTCGATCCAGCGGGCAACGTCGAGTACCAGACTCACCGCGGCGTTGTCGCGGTTCGCATCGAGGGCGATGAGCAACGCGCCGACGCTCAGCACGATGGCGGCGAGCACTGCGACGAGCCAGACCACGGATGCGATCCGGCTCCTGACGATGTCGGACTCGGACCACTGGGTCGTGGGCTCGGGGACGTCGGCCACTACGCCTCCCTTCCCCTGACGACGGTCAGTATGCCCGACCGCTGCCTCCCGTGCCCGCCGGGCGCTCTCGGTGCCTGGCGGACCCAGCCCGCGGGCTCAGAGCCTGATCGGGATGCGTCGACGGCTGCGTCGACGGCTGGGTCGACGGCTGGGTCGACGGCTGGAGCAGCAGCGATCTGACCCTGACAGCGGGAGTACCGGCCACGACACAGTGACCGGGGAACACGCCCCGGACGACGGCACCTGCGCCGACGACGCAACCGGGCCCGAGCTCCGTACCGCGCAGCAAGACGGCCTTCGTACCGATCCAACTTCCAGGGCCAACCCGGACAGGTGACTTGACGATGCCCTGATCCTTGATCGGCCGGTTGGGGTCGCTCGTGATGTGGTCGAAGTCGCCGATGTAGACCGAGTCGGCGACCATCGTGGCCGACCCGATCTCGACGTCGAGATGACAGTTCACGGTGGACTGAGCGCCGAAGACGCACTTGGCGCCGACCCGAAGTGTTCCCTCGTGGCACCGCAACCGGGTGCCGTCACCGAGGTGCACCCACGGGCCGAGCACGATCCGCCCGTGGCCGCGACGCACCTTCACCTCGACATTGCGGCCGAGGAAGACCATGCCCTGCGTGACGACCCCTCGGTGCCTGATCCGGAAAACCACGAACCGCACGTATCGCACCAGGTAGTAGGGAGTGAACGCACGATGGCGCCACATCCACGACCACGGCCCGCGCGTCACGGCTTGCGTGCCGTCACCGACACGTTGTAGTAGAAGGACGCGGGCACGATGGGGCGAACCAGCTCGTCGAAACGACTCAACGCACGCCATGACCTGTACGCGAAGTTGCGCCAGCCGAAACCGAGACGGTCGGCGGGCACCGCGGCCTCGAACGTCCGGACCGGCCACCCCCACCAGGCCGCGGTGAGTTCCTCGGTGACGGTACGAACGTCGGACCCGCCCGCACGGACGACCGTGGCCGCCAGTGCCGGGGGGTCGAACGTGTGCAGATCCACCACCGCCTCCAGGGCCGCCGCCCGCGACGACGCGTCGAGCTCGGCACCAGGCCGCGACCACCGGTCGCGCAGGAACGGCAGACCCGCCACCCGGGTGGCGGCCCACCACGTCGTCCGCGACAGTCGGCGGGCCACCAGATCGCCGTACCTCGTGGGTTCACCGCAGATCACGACGCGGCCACCTGGGCGCAGCACACGAAGAATCTCGCGGAACGCCTGCTCGACATCGGGTACGTGATGGATGACGGCATGCCCGACCACGACGTCGAAGCTGTCGTCGTCGTACGGGAGCCGCTCGACGTCGGCCACTCGGCCCTCGATGGTGAATCCCAGGCCGGCGGCGTTCCGCCCGGCGGTCTCGACCATCCGCGGGGAGAGGTCCGTGACGTGGCACTCGTCCAGAACGCCCGCCAGCCTGAGGTTGAGCGTGAAGAAGCCGGTCCCGCAGCCGACCTCCAGACTGCGGCGGTACGGCCACCCACCCCGGCCTGCGACGTGCTCGAACCGTTGGCGGGCATAGTCGATGCACCGCTGGTCGAATGAGATCGACCACTTCGCGTCATACGTCGTAGCCTCCCAGTCGTGGTAGAGCACCTGGGCCAGCTTCGGGTCGGACCAGGCCGCCTGCACCTCCTCGGCGCTCGCGTACCCGGCGAGATCGGGAGCCGTCGGCAAACGCACAGTCACCTGCCCTGGAACCGAGCCTTGCCCGGACCGTTCTCGATGAACGACGTCATGCCCGTCGTGCGGTCCTCGGTGGCGAACAGCGCTGCAAAGTGCTGCCGCTCGATCTCCAGTCCGGTCATCAGGTCGACCTCCAGCCCGCGGTCGATCGACTCCTTGGCCGCCCGCAGCGCGTACGCCGGTCCTGCTGCGAACTGCCGCGCCCACGCGACGGCAGCGTCGTACGTCTGGTCGGCCGGAACCACCTTGTCGACGAGGCCGATCGAGAGCGCCTCCGCCGCTCCCACGACGCGGCCGGTGAAGATGATGTCCTTCGCCCGCGCCGGACCGACCAGCCGAGCCAGTCGCTGGGTCCCTCCGGCGCCCGGAATGATGCCGAGCAGGATCTCGGGCTGCCCGAGCTTTGCGTCCTCCGCGGCAATCCGGATGTCGGCGCACAGGGCCAGTTCGCAGCCGCCTCCGAGCGCGTAGCCGGTGACCGCCGCGACGACCGGCTTCGGAATCGCCGCGACCGACGAGAACGCCGACTGGAGCGCCGTCGACCGGTGCACCATGTCCGTGTAGCTCAGCCGAGCCATCTCCTTGATGTCGGCGCCCGCGGCGAACACCTGCCGACCGCCGTAGACAACGACGCAGCGGATGTCGTCGCGGGTCGCGGCGTCGTTCGCCGCGGCACGGATCTCCTCCTGAGCCTGCACGTTCAACGCGTTCATCGGAGGTCGGTCCAGCCGAAGGGTCGCCACGCCGTCGTCGGCGACCTCGAGACGCACGAGTTCAGCCATAGCCGGGCAGCGTAGCCGAACCCCCACGCTGGATCGGGGGCCGTTGCCGCAAGGATGGGCGGATGCACATCGCAGCCCCGGTGTGGCCGGGTCACCAGGCGCCGCTCGGCGCGACGTTCGACGGCAACGGTGTCAACGTCGCGGTGTGGGCACCCGATGCGACGACGGTGTCGGTCTGCCTGTTCGACGAGGCCGGGAACGAGACGAGGATCGCACTGCCGGAGCACACCGACGGGGTCTGGCACGGTTACCTCCCGGCGGTCGGACCAGGTCAGCGCTACGGCTTCCGGGCCGATGGCCCGTGGGACCCGTCCGCCGGACGGGTCTTCAACCCAGCCAAGTTGCTGCTCGACCCGTATGCGCGGGCGATCGACGGCACGGTCACCCCGCACCCTGCCCTGGCGGCCATGGATGCGAAGGGCAGGCGCCAGCGCGAGGACTCCGCACCGTACGTCGCGCGCGGCGTCGTCACCGGCGACGCGTTCGACTGGTCTGACGATGTCCGACCCGGAACCCCGTGGCACCAGACCGTGATCTACGAGGCTCACGTGAAGGGGTTCACCAAGCTCCACCCCGACGTGCCCGATCATCAACGCGGGACGTTCGCCGGGCTCGGTCACGGCAGTGTCGTCGGATACCTGCGAGACCTCGGTGTCACGGCCGTCGAGCTGCTGCCGGCCCAGCACTTCGTCACCGAGCCCATGCTCACCGACGCCGGATTCGTGAACTTCTGGGGCTACAACACGATCGGCTACTTTGCGCCGCACGCCGGCTACGCGGGGTCCGGTACCGGAGGCGAGCAGGTCGACGAGTTCAAGCAGATGGTACGCAGTCTGCACGCGGCCGGGATCGAGCTGATCCTGGACGTCGTCTACAACCACACCGCCGAGGGAGCTCGCTCCGGGCCATGCCTGAGCCTTCGCGGACTCGACGACGGCGCGTACTACCGGCAGCTCGGCGGCTCCTATGCCGACGTCACCGGATGCGGCAACACCGTCAACGCGTCGCACCCCCAGGTCTTGCAGCTCATCATGGACTCCTTGCGCTACTGGGTGACCGACATGCACGTCGACGGATTCCGGTTCGACCTCGCGTCGGCGCTCACCCGCAACGGACCGGGAGTCGACCTGCGCGCGCCGTTCCTGGCGGCGGTCCAGCAGGACCCGGTGCTGCGCGAGGTGAAGCTGATCGCCGAACCGTGGGACACCACCAGCGAGGGCTACCTGCTGGGCCGTTTCCCGCCGCGCTGGGGCGAGTGGAACGACAAGTACCGCGATACGGTCCGCGACTTCTGGCGACAGGCACCGTTGACGGTCTCTGAGCTGGCCACCCGGTTGTCGGGATCGGCCGACCTGTACGCCGACGACGGGCGGTTGCCGCTCGCGTCGGTCAACTTCGTTACCTCGCACGACGGATTCACGTTGCGCGACCTGGTGACGTACGACCAGAAGCACAACGAGTCCAACGGTGAGAACAACCTCGACGGCGTGGGCGACAACCGGTCATGGAACTGCGGAGTCGAGGGCGAGACCGATGACGTGGCGGTCAACGCGCTACGTTTCCGGCAGGCATCGAACCTGCTGGCGACCCTGTTGCTGTCGAGCGGCGTACCCATGCTGGTCGCAGGCGACGAGCGCGGACGTACCCAGCGCGGCAACAACAACGCGTACTGCCACGACAACGACGTCTCCTGGGTCAACTGGGAGCCCGAACCGGCCTGGAGCCCGCTGCACGATCTCACCCGCCGGCTGCTGGCGTTGCGCGCGGAGCACCCGGTCCTGCACCGGCACCGCTTTTTCGAGGGAGCTGCCCTTGAAGACAACGGCCGCAAGGACGTTGTCTGGCTTCAGCCGAACGGCGAGGAGATGGACCGGGTCACCTGGACCGATCCGGCGAACCGGACCCTCGGCATGTACGTCGCCGGTGATGCTCTGCGGACGCTCGACCGGTACGGACATCCGATCCGCGACACGTCGTACGTCATCTGGCTGCATGCCGACAGCGATCCGGTCGACCTCACGCTGCCACTCGAGTGGGCCGACCACTACCGGACCGTGCTGCGAACGGATCTGCCGTCGAGCACCCTGGCAGAGCGGTCGGACGACGGCGAGGGCGCGGCCAAACAGCTCAAGCCCGGATCGACGGTCACCCTCGCCCCGCACTCCTTGGCGGTCTTCGAGGCCGTCGACCAACCGGCCGAGGAGGTGCGGACAGAATCAACCCGCGGTGTCAGCGGATGAAGTCAGGGTGGGTCGACTGGATCTGCATGGTTCGGCAGATGTCCGAGACGACGTCGATGTACGTGCCCCAGTCCTCCAGGCACGGCGTCGACAACGTCACCATCGCCGCACACTCGAACCCGGACACGGGCACGAACGCCGACAGCTCCCGCAAGGTCGCCCCGGCCGGCACCGACGGGTCGTCACCCGGTACGGCGGGTCGTTCGGCGACGGCCATGACGGTGAGCTGAGTGCCCAGCTCGCGGAGCTCGACCGACTGGTAGCGGCCTTCGCGTCGCATCGCTTCGGCGGCGCCGAGCGCGGCGAGGCCGCGGTCCGCCGTGCCCGTCGGCTGGAGAGCGACGGTGAGCGTCGCCGTCGACGGATGGCCGTCGAGCTGGACCGCGCAGAACGCCGTACCCACGACCGAGCCGCTGGCCAGCCGCACCGCGAGCGCCTCGAGGTAGAGCGACAGGGCTTCCCGTTGCGCACGGTCCTCGAGCCGCATCTGGTCGAGCAGGTCGATCTGCGCAGAGGTCCGTGATCGGACGTCGCTCTCGAGCGGCACCTCGTGAAAGTCCGGCGGCACGTCCAAGACGATGACCGGAGCCGGCTGCGTGCGTCGCCCAACCAACAAAGCGAACCTCACCCACCGCTCCCGATCGTGTCCTGCTCTTCGCCGCCGGCGTCAGAGCCGGTGGGTTGCACACCGGCGACGATGCTCGCGACCGCGCTCTGCGACGTTGCGAACGTCGCCTCCGGCAGCGTCTCGGGCGCGAGCTCCAGCCACTGCTGCCGAAGTGCCCGGATCAGCCGGTGCGAGCCCGGACTGCGGGCGATGGTCTCCGAGACGCCGTCCGCCTCGCCCGGAACCCGCCCGAGGGCGGCGATACCGACGAGCTCCGAGATCACCGTCGTGAGCCCAGCGACCTCACCGAGCGCGATCGCGGTCTTGATCAGCTCCGGACCCTCGGTCTCGATCCATCCCTCGACGGCAAGTTCGAGCGCCGTGAGCGCTCGGTCGAGGTCACCGACCAGTGCGTTGTCGGCACGGGTCGTCTCGGCGGCCCGTGCCGACAGGGTCTCGAACGCCGCCGCAAGATCGGCTGCGGCTCGCTGGTGCTGGTCGCCGAGGTCCGAGGCCTGTCCGAGCAGCCGGTTGCGGCGCTCCTCGGCATCCGGTTGACCAGCCGATTCGGCAACGGCCCGGACGATTTCCGCGACCTCCGATTGGCGCTGGTCGAGACCCGTGCGCCAGAGCTCGAGCGCTGTTCGCGTTTCGACGACGGCATCTTCCAGGTTGAGCAGCCGCCGACTGATCCTCAACATGATCGAGACGATGGGCTCACCGCTCCGGCCTTCGAAGACCGAGCCCGACCGGATGACCGAGTCGAGACCCATCCGCGCCTCGGCGAGGGCACGAATCGTCTTGTGCAGGGTCTCCGAGACGGCGAGGACACCGCTCGCCTCACCGGGTACGGGGTCGAACCCGAGGATCACCTCAGCTCGCATCGACTGCCCCAGCCATCGTGTGGCGCGTGGTGACGGCCGCGCTGTCGTCGGAGAGCGTCCGCAGGACGCCACACGCCTCGGCGAGGTCGGACAGAGCCGCGCCCACCGCCGCGTCCGCTCTGGGGGTCGCGATGGACGCGAGGGGAAACTCGGTCAGCGCCTTGATCGCCACCGACAGCTGGGTGGAGACTTCGTCCAGAGCCGCACCGAGCCGCCGGACCTCGGTCCCTACCAGCGGCATCGGTGACACGGTGACTCCCTTGTTCGGATCCGCGACCATCATCGCAACAAATCAGGTCATCCGACGCCTCGGGACGCCATCTCGGCCGGCTGGACGGCGGGCACCCCGGTCTCGGCCGGCCACGAGATCACCCCGACCTCGGCCGCCGAGATCAGCAGCGGGTTCGACGGCAGGATCCGCACCGTGTACCCGAACGGTCCGGTCGACTCCAGGTCGATGGTGCCTTCGTAGCGGTGGCGACCGCCGTCGTAGGTCTCGTCGTGGTGCAGCGACCGGACGGTGACGTCGCGCAGCTGGTCGTCGCTGGCGGCGCGTCCGTACACGACCTGGACGTCGACGTCTCGTGGCGTGAGCGTCCCGAGAGCGGCGAAGACTCGGACGGTGACCCGCGCACCGAGTGCTGGCGGGGTGCCGGTGCCGTCCGACTCGACGTGGTCGATCCGGACGTGCGGCCAAGCCTGCCTCACCGCCGCCTTCCACCGCGCCAGCCCCGCCGCCGAGGCGGGGTCGCTCGCGCGCTGGGCAACCGATCGGGCGGCGGGCACATAGAGGAGCCGGACATAGTCGCTGACCATCCGAGAGGCGAGCACCTTCGGCCCGAGCGACCTGAGCGTGTGCCGGACCATCTCGATCCAGCGGATCGGCAACCCTGCGGTGTCGAGGTCGTAGAAGCGTGGGGCGACCTCGTTCTCGATCAGGTCGTACATTGCCTCCGCCTCGATCTCGTCGCGACGTTCGGGATCGTCGACACCGTCCGCGGACGGGATCGCCCACCCGTTGTCGCCGTCGTACCACTCGTCCCACCAACCATCGAGGATCGAGAGGTTGAGACCGCCGTTGAGGGCCGCCTTCATGCCGGACGTCCCGCACGCCTCGTACGGGCGAAGCGGGTTGTTGAGCCAGACGTCGCAACCCGGGTACAGGTGTTGTGCCATCGCGATGTCGTAGTTCGGCAGGAAGACGATCCGGTGGCGCACCTCGGGGTCGTCGGAGAACCGGACGATCTCCTGGATCAACTTCTTGCCGGTCTCGTCGGCTGGGTGCGCCTTGCCGGCGATGACCAGCTGGATCGGCCGGGTCGGGTGCAGGAGCAGTGCCTTCAGCCGCTCCGGATCCCGCAGCATCAAGGTGAGTCGCTTGTAGGTGGGAACCCGTCGCGCGAACCCGACGGTCAGCACGCCGGGGTCGAGCACCGCATCGACCCAACGGAGCTCCGCCTCGCTCGCCCCCCGTTTGAGCCACGACGCCCGAACCCGCTCCCGAACGTCGGCGGCGAGCCGGGAGCGCAGCAGGCGTTTGACCTCCCAGAGGGAGGACGCCGAGATCTTGTCCACGCTGTCCCAGTCAACGCCTTCTTCCGACAGCACCGTGCCGGCCTCGCGCTCGGCGAGCTCGAACACCTCACGGGCCACCCACGTTGGCGCGTGCACACCGTTGGTGATCGAGCTGATGGGAATGTCGGACTCGTCGAAGTCCGGCCACAAGCCGCTGAACATCTCTCGTGATACACGCCCGTGCAGCCTGCTGACACCGTTGGCTCGCCCAGCCAGCCGGAAGCCCATCACGGCCATGTTGAAGACGTTCGGGTCACCGCCGTCGTAGTCCTCTGCGCCGAGAGCGAGGATCTTCTCCACCGGCAGCGAGTCGACGGCGTTGTCACCGCCGAAGTGGGTCACGACCAGCTCACGCGGGAAACGGTCGATGCCGGCCGCAACCGGAGTGTGTGTCGTGAAGACGGTCCCGGCTCTCGTCATCTCGACGGCCGCGTCAAAGTCGATGCCGTCCGCCTCGATGAACTCGCGGATCCGCTCGAGGCCTAGGAATCCGGCGTGTCCCTCGTTCGTGTGGAACACCTCGGGTGCGGCCGCTCCGGTGATCCGGCAGAACTCGCGGATCGCGCGCATCCCGCCGATGCCGAGCAACATCTCCTGCAACAGCCGGTGGTCGGAACCGCCGCCGTAGAGCCGGTCGGTGACCTCGCGGACGAACTCCGGGTTCTCCTCCACGTCCGAGTCGAGCAGCAGCAGGGGTACCCGACCCACCTGAGCGACCCAGATCCGGGCACTCAGCCGCTCGCCAGCAGGGAGACCGACGTGGACCCGAGCCACCGTTCCGTCGGGATCGCGCAAGATCGTCAGGGGAAGCTCGTCTGGGTCGACGATCGGATAACGCTCCTGCTGCCAGCCCTCGCGGGACAGCGACTGACGAAAGTATCCGTGTCGGTACAGCAGTCCGACCCCGAGAATCGGGACACCGAGGTCGCTGGCGGACTTCAGATGATCGCCGGCCAGGATGCCCAGACCGCCGGAGTACTGCGGCAGTGCGGCGGCGATGCCGAACTCGGGCGAGAAGTACGCGATCTGGGCCGGCCGTGGTTCCTCGTAGGACTGATACCACCGGTCACCGGTCAGGTACTCGTCCAGGTCGGCGCGGGCCATCTGCACCCGCCGGATGAACCGCTTGTCCGCGGCGAGTTCCGCAACCCGTGCGCCCGAGACCGTTCCGAGAAAGCGGACGGGGTCGCGGTTGCTCGCCTCCCAGTCCTCGGTCGACATCGACTCGAAGAGGTCGCGCGTCTCCCGATGCCATGCCCACCGGAGATTGATCGCCAGCTCCTCCAGCGGCTGGAGAGGGTCGGGCAGGACCGGCCGAACCGTGAACCGTCTGATCGCTCGCACCCGGAAACGTTAGCGGCGGGTGCACCGCCTGCGCAGTCCGGGTGCCCGGGTTGTTTCGCGACGGTGCCCGGGTTGTTGCGCGATGGTGCCCGGGTTGTTTCACGATGTGTTCGCTCACGCAGATTCGTCATGTATCGTAAGTCGCGTTATTCAGTTTGATTTATCTGACAAGGAGTTCTTGGTGAGAGAATCACGCATCGGGCGGCGCCAGTTCGGCGGCCTCCTGGCGGCCGGGTTGCTGGCGGCCGCTCTGGCCGGCTGCGGCGGCAGCAGCGGCGGCAAGACCGAGGTCAAACTGGGGTACTTCCCCAACTTGACCCACGGCAGCGCGATCGTCGGGGACCAGAAGGGCTTCTTCTCAGATGCCCTCGCCAAGGACGACGCCAGCCTGAAGACATATCAGTTCAACAGCGGGAGCGACACCCTCACCGCGCTGGCGAGCGGCGACCTCGACGCGACGTACATCGGCCCCTCGCCGGCGCTTCAGGCGTGGGTCCAACAGAACCAGAGCGTGCGGATCATCAGCGGCGCGACCTACGGCGGCGCCGAATTGGTCGTCAGGCCGTCGATCAGGACCGTCGGCGATCTCAAGGGCAAGAAGATCGCCACGCCGAGCGCCGGGAACACCCAAGACGTCGCGCTCAAGTACTACTTGAAGCGAAACGGCGTCAACGTCGACTTCGAGGGCAAGGGCGACCTCACCGTCGTCAACCTGCAGAGCAACTCCGACGCAATCACTGCCTACGGCAGCGGTGACATCGACGGTGCCTGGCTGCCCGAACCGTACGCGTCCGAGCTCGTCTCCAAGGGCGCCAAGGTGCTCGTCAACGAGAAGTCGCTGTGGCCGGGCGGAAAATTCGTCACGACCATGGTCCTCGCGCGGGTGGACTTCATCAAGAAGCATCCGACGCTTGCGGCCGACCTGGTCAAAGGCCAGGTCGAGGCGAACGACTACATCGCCAAGCACAACGCCGCCGCGAAGCAGCTCGTGGGTGCCTGGCTGGCCAAGACCACCGGCTCGCCGATCGCTCCCACCGTGCTCGACTCCGCATGGAGAAACCTGACATTCACCGACGACCCCGTGGCGAGCTCGTTCCTCGCCGGAGCGAAGCACTCGGTCGACGTGGGCGCCGTCGAGGCGGGCACCGGTCCACAGCAGCTCGACCTTTCCACCCTGTACCAGATCTTCGACCTGGGCCCGCTCAACAGCGCACTGAACGCAGCGGGAGAAAAGCCCGTTCAGGAACCGTCGACGTCATGACCGTTCGTACCAGAGAGAGTGGGACGTCGAGGGCACCGCGTACCGGCGCACTGCATCGCGGGGCGCTGCGTAACGGGGCACTGCGTGATGGGGCGCTGCGTAGTGGGGCATTGGGCTCCGGGCCGGCGGTGACGATCACCGATGTCAACAAGAGCTTCGGGCATGGACACCACCAGATGTCGGCCCTCGACGGGATCACGCTGACGATCGACGAGGGAGAGTTCGTCTGCCTGGTCGGTGCCAGCGGCTGCGGCAAGAGCACGTTGCTGAACCTGATCGCAGACCTCGACCGACCGACCTCGGGAACGGTCGACGTCCATGGCCGGCGCGTCGCGTTCATGTTCCAGGACGCGACGCTGCTGCCGTGGCTGACCGCCGGGGAGAACATCGAGCTTGCGCTCAAACTCCGGGGCATCCCCCGCTCACAGCGCGAAACGCGGGTGCGGGAGCTGATGGATCTGGTGCACCTCGGAGGGCGCGCCGCCAAACGGCCTCACGAGCTATCCGGCGGCATGCGCCAGCGCACGTCACTGGCCCGGGTCCTCGCCCAGGAAGCGGACGTCGTCTTGATGGACGAGCCTTTCGCGGCGCTGGACGCGATGACCCGCGACGCGATGCACGACGAGCTCGAGAGGATCTACCTCGATCTCGCCCTGACCGTCGTCTTCGTGACCCACAACGTCCGCGAGGCCGTCCGGCTCTCGACCCGAACCCTCTTGATGTCGAGCTCCCCCGGGCGGGTGCACAAGGAGTTCAAGTTCGACCAGCTGCCGCGGCCCCGGCGGGGTGACCACCCTCGGATCGCCGCGCTGGCCGGTGAGCTGACCGACGAGCTGAAGACCGAGGTGGCCAAGCATGTCCGTTGAGGCCACGACCGCCGATGACACGTCGGCACCGGCCATGATGCTGACCACGGCGAGCTCGGGCGAGCCGGAGCTCCGTCCACTGGGCAACGCCTGGGCATGGGCCTGGCCGAAATTCATCGCGTTCGCCATCGTGATCGCCGTGTGGCAGGGCGCGTTCATGGCGCACTGGAAACCGGACTACGTCCTGCCCAGCCCGTTGACCGTGTGGCAAACCCTGATCGACAACACCACAAACGGCAACACCTGGGCCGAGGTCCGGGTCACCATGCGGCGCGGGGTCACCGGGTACGTGTTCGCGATCCTGATCGGGACGATCATCGGCGTGGCGGTCGTCCAGTGGCGCGCGATGCGGATGGGCGTCGCCTCGCTCGTCGCCGGACTCCAGACCATGCCATCCGTCGCGTGGTTCCCGCTGGCCATCCTGTTCTTCGGACTCACCGAGTCCGCGGTGTTCTTCGTCGTCGTGCTCGGTGCCGCGCCGTCCATCGCGGCAGGCGTGATCGCCGGGGTCGACGAGGTGCCGCCGCCGTTGCTGCGGCAGGGCAAGATGCTCGGCGCGAAAGGCGTCAACCGATACCGCTACATCGTGCTGCCGGCGGCAATGCCCGCGTACCTGATGGGGATGAAGCAGGGCTGGGCGTTCTCCTGGCGAAGCCTGCTGGCCGGAGAGCTGATCATCGGCGCGCTCGGGCAGTCGCTCGGTCGTGACATGGTGCTCGCCCAGACGGCGCCGAACGGTGCTGCCCGGGTGATGTCGATCATGGTCGTCATCCTGGTCGTGGGCATGGTTGTCGACGGCGTGTTCACGTACTTCACGAAGCGGATTCGCGCGAAGCGCGGCCTCACCGGTCTGTCCGCCTGACGCAGGCTTCTCGGCTCCCGCCCGGTGCGTGAATCCGCTGATGCATGCCCGCGCCATGGACCGGTAGGTTCTGAGTCGATGATTCAGCGCATTCCCGTCATCAACCCGGCACCCATTGTCGAACGCGGGCGTTACCCGTCGAAGGCGACCGTCGGTGAGTCGTTCACCGTGTCGGCGACGGTCGTCCGAGAGGGCCACGACGCCCTCGGCGCCAACGTGGTGCTCGTCGGCCCGGGCGGGACGGCCCGGCCGTCGATCTTGATGCTCCCCGGCGACGAGCAGGACCGCTACGAAGCGGTGGTGACGCCCGACGAGCCGGGCGCCTGGACGTACCGCATCGAGTCCTGGGCTGATCCGTACACCAGCTGGTACCACGCCGCGGCGATCAAGGTGCCCGCGGGCATCGACGTCGACCTGATGATCCTGGAGGGCGCACGCCTCCTCGCTCGTGCCGCCAAGATGCCGCGCCGAGGCAAGGCCGACCGCGCGCTGCTCGCCGACGCGGTCGCGGCTGCGAACGACCAACGGATGCCAGCCGGGGCACGATTCGCCGCACTGGTCGGCGATCCGGTGCTGGACGCCCTGCGCGCGCTGCCCATCCGAGACATGGTGTCGAGGACGGCTGCGTTTCCGTTCTACGTCGACCACGAACGTGCGCTGGTCGGCTCCTGGTACGAGTTCTTTCCTCGGTCCGAGGGCGCGTCGTACGACGAGCAGACCAAGTCCTGGCGGTCCGGTACGTTGCGGACGGCGGCCAAACGCCTCGAAGGCGTCGCGGAGATGGGCTTCGACGTCGTCTACCTCCCGCCCATCCACCCGATCGGGGAGGTCAACCGCAAGGGGCCAAACAACAGTCTCGACGCTGGCCCTGACGACCCTGGCTCGCCGTGGGCGATCGGCTCGCGCGACGGGGGCCACGACGCCGTCCACAGCGACCTCGGGACGATCGACGACTTCGACGCGTTCGTCGGACGCGCCGGCGAGCTCGGCCTCGAGGTCGCGATCGACCTCGCGCTCCAGTGTGCACCGGACCACCCGTGGGTCGGGGAGCATCCGGAGTGGTTCAAGAAACGCGCCGACGGCACCATCGCGTACGCGGAGAACCCACCCAAGAAGTACCAGGACATCTACCCGCTCAACTTCGACGACGACTTCGCGGGCTTGTCGGCGGAGGTCCTGCGGATCGTGCGCTACTGGATCGGCCACGGCGTGCGGACGTTCCGTGTCGACAACCCGCACACCAAGCCGGTGATGTTCTGGGAGTGGCTGCTCGGCGAGCTGCGCGGGTCGGACCCGGACGTCGTGTTCTTGTCCGAGGCGTTCACCCGGCGGGCGATGATGCACACACTCGGGATGGTCGGGTTCCATCAGTCGTACACGTACTTCACCTGGCAGAACACCAAATGGGAGCTCGCGCGGTACCTCGACGAGGTCGCAAACCACAGCAACACGCTGATCCGCCCCAATTTCTTCGTCAACACGCCCGACATCCTCACCGAGTACCTCCAATACGGCGGTCCCGCCGCATTTCGGATCCGGGCAGCGATCGCCGCGACCGCCGCCCCGAGCTGGGGTGTGTACGCGGGTTTCGAGCTGTGCGAGCACGTCGCCGTACGACCCGGCTCGGAGGAGTACCTGGACTCCGAGAAGTTCCAGTACCGTCCGCGGGACTGGGATGCTGCCGTTGCCCAGGGGGCGTCGATCGCGCCGTACCTTCGGCGACTCAATGAGATCCGCCGACAACACCTCGCGCTCCGGCGGCTGAGGAACCTGGTCGTCCACGCGAGCGACGACGAGCAGATCCTCTGCTACAGCAGGCGTGGGGACGCTGCGGACCCTGACGACGTCGTGATCGTCGTGGTCAACCTCGACCCGCACAGCGCACGTGAGACGCTGATCCATCTCGACCTACCCGCGCTCGGGTTTCGAGGCTCGGACACGTTCATCGTCGACGACGAGCTCAGCGGGCAGAGCTGGCGGTGGGGTGCCACCAACTACGTCCGCCTCGACCCGGCTCAGGAGCCCGCCCACATCCTCGGTGTGCGGAGAGAGGTCGCATGACCGACGAGCAGGGGTGGTACCAACGGGCCGTCTTCTACGAGGTCCTCGTCCGCTGCTTTTTGGACTCCAACAGCGACGGCACGGGCGACTTCCGGGGGCTCACCGAGAAGCTGGACTACCTTCAGTGGCTCGGTGTCGACTGCCTCTGGCTGCCACCGGTCTACCCGTCCCCCCTGCGTGACGGCGGCTACGACGTTGCGGACTACCGGGCGGTCGCCGACGACGTCGGAACCATCGACGACTTCCACGGCCTGCTGACCGAGGCCCACGCACATGGGCTCAAGGTGATCGTCGACTTCGTGCTCAACCACACATCCGACCAGCACGCGTGGTTCCAGGCGTCCAGGAACTACCCCGACGGCCCGTTCGGCGACTTCTACGTGTGGTCGGACCACAACGACAGGTACGCGGACGCACGGGTCATCTTCGTCGACACGGAGTCGTCGAACTGGACGTGGGACGCGGTGCGCGGCCAGTACTACTGGCATCGGTTCTACAGCCACCAACCCGATCTCAACTTCGACAACCCGGCCGTCCACGAGGCAATGCTCGATGCACTGCGCTTCTGGCTCGACCTGGGCATCGACGGGTTCCGCCTCGACGCTGTCCCGTACCTGTACGAGCGGGAGGGAACGAATGGCGAGAACCTCCCCGAGACCCACGACTTCCTGAAGCGGATCCGAAAGACGATCGACGACGAATACCCCAACCGCGTCCTGCTCGCCGAGGCGAACCAGTGGCCGTCGGACGTCGTCGACTACTTCGGTGACTTCGCCGTGGGTGGCGACGAGTGCCACATGTGCTTCCATGTCCCGGTCATGCCGCGGCTGTTCATGGCCGTTCGGCGCGAGTCGCGGTACCCGATCTCCGAGATCCTGGAGAGCACGCCGAAGATCCCCACCGGATGCCAGTGGGGCATCTTCCTGCGTAACCATGACGAGCTCACGCTGGAGATGGTCACCGACGAGGACCGCGACTACATGTGGGCCGAGTACGCCAAGGATCCGCGGATGAAGGCGAACATCGGCATCCGCCGGCGGCTCGCTCCCCTGCTCGACAACGACCTGAACCAGATGGAGCTGTTCACGGCGCTGTTGTTGTCGTTGCCGGGGTCACCGGTTCTCTACTACGGCGACGAGATCGGGATGGGCGACAACATCTGGCTCGGAGACCGCGACGGCGTGCGTACGCCCATGCAGTGGACACCCGACCGCAATGCGGGATTCTCGACCGCGACCCCAGGACGCCTCGTGCTGCCACCCGTACAGGACCCCGTCTTCGGTTACCAGGCCGTCAACGTCGAGGCGGAGCTCGCGGACACGTCGTCGCTCCTGCACTGGACCCGGCGGATGATCACGAACCGCAAGCAGCACCCCGCGTTCGGTCTGGGTGACTTCATCGACCTGGGAGGAAGCAACCCGAGCGTGTTCACGTTCGCCAGGGAGTACGAAGGCGACGTCGTGCTGTGCGTCAACAACCTCTCCCGCTTCGCCCAACCGGTCGAGCTGGACCTGCGGCAGTGGCAAGGCAGGTACCTCGTCGAGATGCTCGGCCATGTCCAGTTCCCGGCGATCGGTGAGCTGCCGTACCTGCTCACGCTCGGCGGTCATGGGTTCTACTGGTTCGTCGTAGCCGACCCGGAAGAGGCCAGGACCGCGTGAGCTCCTACCACAACGACCTGCACGGCTACCTCGGCCGGCAACGCTGGTTCGCCGGCAAAGACCGCGACTTCGAGGTCGTCGACGTGGCAGCGCTGCCGTCTCTCACCACAGCGCCGTTGGTACGCGTGGAGTTCGTGACCGTCCGATACGTCGATGGCGAAGAGGTCGTCTACCAGGTTCCGACCGTCTACCTGGATGCCCTCGACCCGCAGTACCAGCATGCGCTGATGGGAACGGTCGACGACGGCGATGGCGAGCGGTTCGCGTACGACGCCGTGCACGTCAAGGCCGGAACGCACACCTTGCTCACCGCGCTTCTCGAGAACCGCACCGACGAGCACCTGAGCTTCGTCACGGTCGAGGGGACGGCACTTCCCGACGCGGCCGACCAGGGAACAATGATGACCGCCGAGCAGTCCAACACGTCGATCGCCTTCGGCGACAGTGCATTGCTCAAGGTGTTCCGGCAGGTCTCCGATGGCCGCAACCCCGACGTCGAGATCCACCATCGGCTCACCGTGATGGGCAGCACCCGGGTCGCCCCGCTGCTCGGCTGGTACGAGGGCCGGTGGCGAGACGTCCACGGCCACCAGAACGAGACGCACCTCGGGATGTTTCAGGCGTACCTGCGTACGGCGACCGACGGCTGGGACATCGCGCTCGCCAGTGTCCGCGACCTGCTCGTCGAGGAGCCCGACCGCCCGTCGCAGGCAGGCGGGGACTTCTCCGCCGAGGCTGAGCGCCTCGGTGAGGCGACCGCAGAGGTCCACCGGCAGCTCGCCGAGGCATTCGGCACGTCCCGCTGGGAGCGCCGGGATCTGGATCGCATCGTCGACACGATGCTTGCCAGGCTGGATCGGGTCGCAACAGTGGTCCCCGCTGTGGCACCTCACGCGGAGGGCGTCCGCGCGGTGTTCGAGGGCGCTCGAGCGACGCCTCTTCCCGTCGACGTCCATCGGATCCATGGTGACCTCCACCTCGGCCAGACGCTTCGGACGGTCAAGGGATGGAAGCTGATCGACTTCGAGGGGCAGCCGGCCCGCCCGCTCGCCGAGCGGCGGGCCAACGACTCGCCGTTGCGTGACGTGGCCGGGATGACACGGTCCTTCGACTACGCGGCCCAGAGCGCCCGGCTGAGCTTCGGGCCGGGTGACGATGCCCGCCTAACCGAGCTCGCGAATGCGTGGACGGAGCGCAACCGGCGCGCCTTCCTGCGGGGCTACGCCGACGGCTCGACGCTGGACCTCGTCACGGCGGCCCCGCTGCTCCGCGCGTTCGAGGCGGACAAGGCCGTCTACGAAGTGGGCTACGAGGCCGGAAACCGGCCGACGTGGACCTCCATCCCGCTGCACGCGGTCGAACAGCTCGCGACGTCGGGTTGACACCGTGGCACCCCTCACACCGGTCCCCGTCACGACCAGTGACCTCGCGGCGCTCGCCTCCGGGGTCCACCGCAGCCCGCACGACATCCTCGGCCCTCACCCGGGCACAGCCGCGCTCACGATCAGGGTCCTGCGGCCGTTGGCGACTCGGGTCGCCGTCCGGGTGGTGGACGGCGACGACCAGGAGATGGCCCACGAGCACGCCGGCGTCTGGGTGACGGTGCTCCCCCACGTCGACGTGGTCGACTACCGCGTGGTCACGGTTTACGACGACGGGGCCGAGCACGTCCGTGACGACCCGTACCGGTTCCTGCCGACGCTCGGGCCCATCGACCAGCACCTGGTCAACGAGGGGCGCCACGAACAGCTGTGGAGGGTGCTCGGCGCGCATGTACGCCACTACGACCAGCTCGGCACCCGCGTGTCCGGGACGTCGTTCGCGGTGTGGGCGCCCAACGCACAAGGGGTCCGGGTCGCTGGGGACTTCAATGCGTGGAACAGCCAGGCGCATCCGATGCGGGCGCTCGCGGAATCGGGGGTATGGGAGCTCTTCGTCCCCGAGATCGGCTCGGGAACGTACTACCGCTTCGACGTGCGCGGCGCTGATGGCCGGTGGCGCGAGAAGGCAGACCCGCTGGCAACCCACACTGAGGTGCCGCCGGCACGCGCGTCGGCCGTGTTCGAGTCCCAGTACGTCTGGTCCGATGGAGAGTGGATGGCACGCCGAGCCGGACGGACACCCGCGGCGAGTCCGATGAGCATCTACGAGGTCCATCTCGGCTCATGGCGGCGAGGCAAGTCATACCGCGATCTCGGCGAGGAGCTGGTCGCGTACGTGCGTCGGCTGGGATTCACCCACGTCGAGCTGCTTCCGGTGATGGAGCACCCGTTCGGCGGTTCGTGGGGCTATCAGGTCACGTCCTATTTTGCTCCGACAGCTCGGTTCGGCGACCCCGACGACTTCCGTCACCTCGTCGACCGGCTGCACCAGGCCGGGATCGGAGTGATCCTGGACTGGGTCCCGGCGCATTTCCCGAGGGACGAGTGGGCGTTGGCCGGCTTCGACGGCACCGCCCTGTACGAGCATGCCGACCCGGCCCGGGGCGAGCACCCCGAGTGGGGCACCTTGATCTTCGACTTCGGGCGCTCTGAGGTGCGCAACTTCCTGGTCGCGAGCGCGTTGTACTGGATCGAGGAGTTCCACGTCGACGGGCTGCGCGTCGACGCGGTCGCGTCGATGCTGTACCTGGACTACTCACGCGCCCCGGGCACCTGGACGCCCAACGTACGTGGGGGTCGCGAGAACCTCGAGGCGGTGTCGTTCATCCAGGAGGTGAACGCCACGGTCTACAAGCGGGCACCTGGCGTCGCGATGATCGCGGAGGAGTCGACCGACTGGCCCGGCGTGACCCGGCCAACCCACGTGGGAGGTCTCGGATTCGGCTTCAAGTGGAACATGGGTTGGATGCACGACTCGCTCGGCTACCTCAGGCACGACTCGGTGTACCGGCAGTACCACCACCAGCAGCTGACGTTCGCAATGATGTACGCGTACTCGGAGAACTACTTGCTGCCGCTCAGCCACGACGAGGTCGTGCACGGCAAGGGGTCCCTGATGCGAAAGATGCCAGGTGACCGCTGGCAGCAGCTGGCCAACATCCGGGCCTACCTCGCGTTCATGTGGGCCCATCCGGGCAAGCAGCTGATCTTCATGGGTATCGAGCTCGGCCAGGAGTCGGAGTGGAACGAAAGCCGTGAGCTCGACTGGTGGCTCCTCGACCACCCGGATCACCGCGGCATCCTGGACCTGGTGGTCGACCTCAACCGAATCTATGAGCAGTCGCCCGCGTTGTGGTCGCAGGACCACGACCCGAGCGGATTCGAGTGGATCGACGCCAACGACCTGGCCAACAACGTCTTCAGCTTCATCCGGATCGGCGACGACGGTTCGGAGCTCGTGTCCGTGTCCAACTTCGCGGCAGTCCCGCACGAGGCGTACCGGCTGGGTCTTCCGCGCGCGGGCCGCTGGACAGAGGTGCTCAACACCGACGCCGGTGCGTACCTCGGTTCGGGTGTGGGCAACCTCGGCAGTGTCGAGGCGGAGCAGTTCAGTCACCATGCCCGGCCGGCCTCGGCCGTACTGCGGTTACCGCCCCTCGGCACACTTTGGCTTCGTCCAGCCCAGCAGTGAGGGTTCCGCCGCACGTTCAGCGACTGGAAGCGTTGACCACGCCGCCGACCTGGCCGATCACCCGGGGGTTGCCGAGGCTTCTCGGAGGAACGTAGAACAACAACTGGTGTACGTACGTCACCGTCGCGGCGGAGCGGATCCGGTTGGGATCGAATGCGGCCGCGGGGTTGCTCTTCTTCCACCGGATCGGCTTGCCGCCGACGATGTGGAACGTGTCCTTTCGTTGCACGCTGCCGAAGACGAGCGCCCCTCCGTCGGCTGTACGCAGCGCGTTCGAGCCCCGCATCGGAGTCCACGTCTGTGTCACGCGGACGTTGCCGCGGTCGGTCCGTGAGCGGACCTGACGCATCTGCGCGATGAATGCGTCGTCGGGGAAGTCGCGGGCGTCGTTCGAGTTCGGGTCGCTCAGCGCCCGGCAGTAGCGTGCTAGCAGGTCGACGGGAGTGTAGGGCAGGCCGTTGGCCTGCTCCGGATCGATCGAGACAGCGCCACCCTGTTGATCCGCCAATGCCGGGAGACGGGTCGTGGCCGCAAGCTGTGGCGCGTACGTCGCCTTCCACGACGAGGTGCTCGACGCCCGGTTGAAGAGAACCGCGACTTGAGTCTTCTGGTCCGGATTCTCGACCACGAGAACGAACCAGAGCGGGTATCTCCGCAGCCGCGGCACGACGTACTCCGTCGGCTGCGTCCATGCAGACCGCGCTCCTGATCCGCCGGGATCGAGCACCCGCGAGACGTGGTACAGGCCGGCGTCGATCTGGAGCAACGCGCCGGTCTCAACAGCACGGAGAGTCGCGACGTCTCGATCGGTGTCCGCCTGCGTCCGGACCCGGTTGTAGTGGATGAGCACGGTCGTCGCGTCCGCACGGGTCGCCGCGAGCTTGTCGATGACGCCGACGTCCTTGTGGTGCGGGAGGCTGCAACCGCAGCAGACGAGCGCGATGAGTCCACACAGGACGCCGAGCCGTCTCATGGCGTGTCCCGGTCATCTCGGGGTACGGCGGTCGCCACGGGTCCCGAGCTGAGGTCGGTGTCCTCGACGATCTGGTTGGTCGCATAGACCCATCCGGCGATCGCGATCCCGAGCCCGGCGAGGCTGATCGCCAAGCCGCCGATGAACGCGCCAGAGCCGATCACGACAACGCTCACCGCAACCCGTACTCGGCTGGTCGCATCCGCGTTCATCACCACGACGTCGACCGGTGCGTCGGGAAGCGGCAGTGTCACGCTGGATGCGCCACGACCTTCCTGGCTGACGATCCACCAGTCGAGTCTGCCCGGAGGTACCGCGATCTTGCGAGAGCCGGTCGTCTCGGTTGTGGCGATCTTCCACGGCAGGTGGACCGCGCCGACGCGGGTGACAGCGTCGCCACGTGCGTAGTTCTCGACATCGACATCATTGGCGACACCGATGAAGAGCCTTTGGCGCGGGTCGGCGGCCCGGACCTCGATCCGTACGTCGGGGTCGGCGTACCGGATCGCCTGCGGCGCCGTGACGATGGCCTGCCCCCTGGACTGGATCTCGTGCGGGCCGCTCACGAACTCGTTGTCGGGTCCGAACAGGATCGACAGCGCGATCCCCGCCAACACCGCGAGCCCACCCACGAGCGCGATCAGGTAGCCGAGCAGACGACGCATCAGCACCTCTCGATCACGCCACTCAGGGGTGCCTCTTCCGAATGACTTTCCGCCTCGCGACCCCGTGCATCCCGCCCGGCGGTGTTGTCGTCAATCGCCATGGACACCGCCACGCCTCGTTGGTCCGCCTTGCCAGCCGAACCAGGACGCCGCTCGGAGTTCGAACACGCTTGAGCGACACGCCACTAGAACAGCGCCGCAGCCAGTCGCTGACGCGCCTTGGCGACCCTCGAGTCGTCGCCGCCGACCACAGTGAACAGGTCGAGAAGGTGCTGGCGGACGACATCGCGTTCGTCGCCGGCGAGGCGGCGGACAAGGTCGAGCAGACGGCCGAACGCATCCTCCACGTTGCCGCCGAGCAGATCGAGATCGGCGACCGTGAGCTGCGTCTCGATGTCGTCGGGGTCGTCAGCGGCCCGCTTCCGGGCTGCCGCAGCGTCGGTCTGGAGCGTCCCCTGGACCAGCCGAGTTCGCACGAGTCCCTGCATTGCGTCGTCGTCTGCCGGGTTGTCGTTCAGTGCCCGTTCGTACCCGGCGATCGCCGCGGCGAAGTCGCCGGCCTCGAGCGCGGCTTCGGCCTCCGGGTGCCGGGACACCGGTTCCTCCGCCGCGGCCGGCTCGGGTTCGTCGGATACCGGTGCGGCCCGGCCGGTGACGCCGTTCGCGACCGCAGCCTGGAGCACCTGGTCGACCACCGTGCGGAGATCGCTAGCGGGAATGGCTTGCTGCAAGAGCGGCGCCAGCTGCCCCTGCAGCGCCACCAACACCAACGGCACCCCGGGGACGCCGAGAGCCTCGGCGAGCTCCGCATGAGCGGCGACGTCGAGGGTCGCGAACAAGAACCTGCCGTCGTACTCCTCGGCGAGCACAGAAAGCGTGTCGTTGAGCTGCACCGACTCTGGAACCCGGGCGGCCCAGAAGCTGAGCAGTACAACCGTCGTGGTCGAGCGAACGAGAACCTCGGAGCGGAGCTGTTCCTCGCTCGTGATCGCGACCGTGAATCGTCCTGATGCCGACCCACCGGCTGCGCCGGGTTGGCCACGCAGCCCCGACAAGTCGATGGCGCCGGGTCGCGAGAACGGAGGCGTCGTCATGGCAGCAGCCTAATGGGCGTCTCTGCAGTTCGTCCGCGGTGCGCGGCGTCCCTCTCGACTGCGGACGGCGTTACGTCCGAAGGACCGTGGGCTGGCGGCGTTCCGTCCGAACAACCGCGCTGGCGGCGCTACGTCCGAACAACCGGGCGCTATAGGGCTCGGGCGATCGGACGCAAGCGTGCCGAGCCCGCGGCGTTACGTCCGAAGGACCGGGCGCCGGCGGCGCTACGTCCGAACAACCGGGCGCCATAGGGCTCGGGCGATCGGACGCAAGCGTGCCGAGCCCGCGGCGTTACGTCCGAAGGACCGTGGGCGGCGCTACGTCCGAACAACCGGGCGCCATAAGGCTCGGGCGATCGGACGCAAGCGCACCGAACCCGCGGATGTTCGGACGTAACCGCGCCGATCAGAACCGTGCGGGCTCGCGGTACTCGCCCCATTCCGCGCGTAGCGCATCGCAGATCTCGCCGAGGCTCGCGTCGGCCCGAGCGGCGTCCAGCATCGGCTCGACCATGTTGTCCGTGCCGTTCGCCGCTGCGCGCAGCCGGGCCAGTGCAGCGCCGACGACGGCGTCGTCGCGAGCTCCACGGCGTTCACGGAGAATGCGCACCTGCTCGACCTCGACGTCGTGCGAGACGCGCAGGATCTCCAAGTCGTGCGACACGCTGCCGGTGTGACAGTTGACCCCGACGACACGCTTGTCACCCTTCTCGAGGGCGGTCTGGTACTGGAACGCGGCTTCGGCGATCTCGGACATGAACCAGCCGTCCTCGATCCCGCGGAGGATGCCGGACGTCATCGGGCCGACCGCGTGCTTTGCCTGCTCACCGCCACCGAACGTGCGGATTCGGGCGAAGATCGCCTCGGCCTCCGCCTCGATCTGGTCGGTCAGCGCCTCCACGTACCACGACCCGCCCAACGGGTCGGCCACGTTGATCACGCCGGTCTCCTCCATCAGCACCTGCTGCGTACGCAGCGCGATCTCGGCCGCCTGCGAGGTCGGGAGAGCCAACGTCTCGTCCAGCGCGTTGGTGTGCAACGAGTTCGTCCCGCCGAGGACCGCCGCCAGCGCTTCGACGGCGGTCCTGACCACGTTGTTGTACGGCTGTTGGGCGGTCAGGGAGACCCCGGCCGTCTGGGTGTGGAACCGCAACCACTGCGCCCGTTCCGTCTTTGCGCCGTACACATCGCGTAACCAACGCGCCCAGATCCGGCGGGCAGCGCGGAACTTGGCGATCTCCTCGAAGAAGTCGACGTGCGCGTCGAAGAAGAATGACAATCCGGGCGCGAAGTCGTCCACGTCGAGGCCACGGGATATCCCGAGCTCGACGTAGCCGAACCCGTCGGCCAGGGTGAAGGCCAGCTCCTGCGCCGCGGTCGAGCCCGCCTCGCGAATGTGGTAGCCCGAGACGCTCAGCGGCTTGTACGCCGGGATCTCGCGGGCGCAGTACTCCATCAGGTCACCGATCAGCCGCAGGTGCGGCTCGGGTCCGAAGAGCCACTCCTTCTGGGCGATGTACTCCTTGAAGATGTCGGTCTGCAGCGTCCCGTTCAGCTTGCCGAGGTCCGCGCCCTGCCGTTCCGCGGCGACGAGGTACATGCAGAAGATCGGGACGGCCGGACCCGAGATCGTCATCGACGTCGTGACGTCCTCGAGAGGGATGTCCGCAAAGAGCGCCTCCATGTCCGCGGCGGTGTCGATCGCGACTCCGCAGTGGCCGACCTCCCCGAGTGCCTGCGGGTCGTCACTGTCTCGTCCCATCAGGGTCGGCATGTCGAACGCCACCGAGAGTCCGCCGCCGCCGGAGTCCAGGATCATCTTGTAGCGCTCGTTGGTCTGCTCGGCGTTCCCGAAACCGGCGAACTGACGGATCGTCCAGGTCCGGCCCCGGTAGCCGGTCGGGTACAGACCGCGGGTGTAGGGGTACTCCCCCGGCCAGCCGATCCGTTCGAACGCCGGTACCCGAGTGCCGGGCGGCGGGCCGTAGACCGGCTCGACCGGCACCCCCGACAGGGTCGTGAAGTCGGCTTCTCGAACACGTGACTCGGCGTACCGGCGTGCCCACCGCTCGCGGCCTTCGGCGTACGCGTCGACGGGGTCGTGCCGGTCGTCGGGTTCACTCATCGCACAAGCTCCTGATGGGTTGTCTATGGTCAATCGTAGGGCCTGCGTCGGCCGGGCAACCATGGCCGGGACGGCTCGACGCTCAACCGCTTTCGCGCAGCGTGGACCCCCGAGCGCCGCGGACGACCTGCGCGGCGGCGACGACCGACAGGGCGAGCAGACCAACGACCATCGCGGCGACGAGCAGCCAGAGCCGCCCCGCGTCCACGCTCGGCAGGGCCGGCGGCAATCGGGTCGTCGCGTCCGGTGCGGCAAGCTGGACGGTGCGCGCGATGCCCTTCTGTGCAAGCACTCCGGCCAAGGCCCCGGCCAGCGCGGCCGTCAACAAGACGACCCGGTTCTCGAAAAAGGCCGCCGAGACGATCAGAGCATTTTGGGGCGTCAGAGCATAGGGCGGCGGAAGCCGGCCCGCTGGACGACACGTTGGATCGTCAGGTCGCGCTGGTCGGGGTGGCCGACGTATCGGATGTCACGCAAACCCTGCGCCTGGGCAGCCGACTCGAACGTGAAGTGACCGAAGTCGAACACCCGACCGAGTGCAGGCTTCTCGACCGTGATGTCGAGGATCCGCGACATCGGCATGGTCGCGATGTTTCGGTTGAACACACCCCTGATCCGGAACACGCGCATGTTCGTGACCACGAACCGGTCCATCGAGGCGTCGAGCGCCAGCCAGCCGGCATGTGCGGCGAAGCCGAAACTCAGCGCAAACGGCAACCAGGCAACGCCGAGACCGCTGACCAGGAACACGGCAAAGAACCCGATCGCGACGACGGCCTCGGCAGCGGTCCGCCAGTAGCCCGCCCAGTGATGGTGGACCTCGTCGATGACGTACTCGCCTTCGTCGACGAGCAGGTGACTGCGGACCTCGGGATCCGCGATCGCCTTTGGCAGCCAGCGGACCATCGATGGTCTCCGGGCCTTCAGGCGACGAGACGACGGAAGAACTCGCCGATTGCCTGGACCGCGTCGGCAATGATGGCGAGCGCTGACTTCACGGCGTCGGCGGCGTTGGCCGGCTGGGTCACGAGGTAGTACGCAGCGAACGCGATTGCCAGGGCGAGGACAGCCTTCTTCGCTGTCTCGGTGATGTTCACGTCCCGCCTCCTCCCGCTCTGTGCCGGCCACGACAATACGCGGAGGACCGGTCGGCCGCGTCCGCACGCATCTTGTGTATCAGACGGGGCAGACGTGGCCGGTGAGGCTCGCCCTACGCCGGCAGCAGCGTGACTCCGGACCGGACGGCGAAGACGACCAGCTGGGCTCTGTCGCGAGCGTGCAGCTTCACCATGGCACGGCTCACGTGGGTACGTACGGTGGCGGGACTGACGACGAGCTCGGCGGCGATCTCGTCGTTCGACCGGCCGGTTGCGACCCAGGCGACGATCTCGCGTTCCCGGTCGGTCAGGTGGTGCAACTCGGGATGCGGCGCGATGGCCGTGGCGCCACGCCCTGCGGACTCCTCGATCACCCGCTTGGTGACCGACGGAGAGAGCAGCGACCCACCCGCCGCCACGACCCGGATCGCGTCCAGCAGCTGCACGGGCTCGGCGTCCTTGAGGACGCCGAGCTGAAGTGCCTCCTCGACCTCGGTCCTGGTCGTCTCGCTCGTCTGGACGACTGCTGTCGTCCGCCGTCGCGACGTGGTCAGACCGCTTTCGTGTGCCAGAGGTCGTGAGCCCGTCTGGTCCTCGGCGCCAGTGACACTAGGGCGCCTCGAGGGAGGCGAGCAGTCGATCGGCCGCCGTGTAAGGGTCGAGGTCGCCGCCGGCGACGTCGGCTGCCAGCCGATCGAGGTCGGCGCTGCCGTGCAGCGAGTCGAACCGTTGCCGTACTTCGGTCAGCGCGATCGCCTCCACCTCGTCACGTGCGCGCGCCCGACGACGTTCCTCGAGCCGTCCGGTTTCGACGAGGACGCGGTGATGCTCCTCGATCGCATCCAGCAGGTCCGCGATCCCCTCGCCCTTCTGTGCGACCGTCGACAAGATCCTTGGCCGCCAGACCGGGTCTGCCTCGCCGAAGTTCAGCATCGTACGGAGCTCGCGAACGACCTGGTGTGCGCCGTCACGGTCGGCCTTGTTCACCACGTAGAGGTCGCCGATCTCGAGGATCCCGGCCTTCGCGGCCTGGATCCCGTCACCCATACCAGGTGCCAGCATCACCACCGTCGTGTCGGCGAGGCCGGCGATCTCGACCTCGGACTGCCCGACGCCGACGGTCTCCACCAAGACGATGTCGCAGCCCGCTCCGTCGAGGACGCGCAGCGCCTGAGGGGTCGACCAGCTGAGGCCGCCGAGGTGGCCGCGGCTCGACATCGAACGGATGTAGACCATGGAGTCGGTGGCGTGCCCCTGCATGCGCACACGGTCGCCGAGCAGCGCACCGCCGGTGAACGGTGAGGACGGATCGACCGCGAGGACGCCGACACGCTTGTCTCGTTCACGGAGCACCGTTACCAGCGCCGAGGTGATCGTCGACTTGCCGACCCCCGGAGAGCCGGTGAGTCCGACGATGTGCGCGTGGCCGGCGTACGGCGCGAGCTGCTCGATGACATCGCGTACCAGCGGCGAGCCGTCCTCGACCAGGCTGATCAGTCTGGCAACGGCGCGCGCCTCACCGGATCGCGCCCGGTCGACGAGCTCCCCCGGGTCGGCATCCCGGCGTCCGCCGTGGCCGCCGGACGCCGACCTCACGCCGGCGGGACCCGGACGATGAGCGCATCACCCTGACCCCCGCCACCACACAGCGCGGCCGCGCCGACACCCCCGCCCCGGCGTTCGAGCTCGAGCGCCAGGTGCAGGACGATCCGAGCGCCGGACATACCGATCGGGTGGCCGAGCGCGATCGCGCCGCCGTCGACGTTCACCCGGTCGGCATCCACGCCGAGCTGACGGGTGCTCGCGATGCCGACGGCCGCGAATGCCTCATTGATCTCGACCAGGTCGAGATCAGCCGGGCTGGTGCCGTCCTTCTCACACGCAAGGGCGATTGCCCGGGCCGGCTGTGACTGCAAGGACGAGTCCGGTCCGGCGACCTGGGCGTGGGCACCGATCTCCGCGAGCCACTCGACGCCGAGCTCGGATGCCTTCTGCTTGCTCATCACGACGACCGCACATGCGCCGTCAGAGATCTGGGAGGCCGACCCCGCGGTGATCGTCCCGTCCTTCGCGAACGCCGGGCGGAGCCTGGCCAGCGACTCGATGGTCGTATTACCCCTGATGCCCTCGTCCTCGAGGACCACGTGGGGGTCACCTCGTCGCTGTGGCACCTCCACTGCGACGACCTCGTCGGAGAAGACACCGTCCTTCCACGCCCGCGCGGCGAGCTGGTGCGAACGGGCCGAGAACGCGTCCTGCTCCTCGCGACTGATCTTTTCGTGCTCGGCGTTGTGCCGGTCGGTGAGCAACCCCATCGCCTGATCGGTGAACGCGTCCCACAACCCGTCGTACGCCATGTGGTCGCGCATCGTCACATCGCCATAGGTGAAGCCCTCCCGCGACTTCGGCAGGAAGTGCGGCGCATTCGTCATCGACTCCATGCCGCCTGCAACCACGACCTCGCACTCCCCGGCCCTGATGAGCTGGTCAGCAAGGGCCACGGCGTTGAGCCCGGACAGGCAGACCTTGTTGATCGTCAGCGCGGGAACGCTCAGCGGGACGCCGGCCTTGCTCGCCGCCTGCCGCGCAGGGATCTGGCCCGCTCCGGCCTGGAGCACCTGGCCCATGATGACGTAGTCGACGGTCTCGGGACCGACCCCGGCCTTGTCGAGCGCACCACGGATGGCCACGGCGCCGAGGTCGGCGGCGGTGAGGTCCTTGAGGCCGCCGAGCAGGCGTCCAATGGGGGTGCGGGCACCGGCAACGATCACCGATCCAGCCATCGAGTCTCCTTTGTGGCGTTCGGGCGACGGCGAGTCCTGAGACGTCGAGACTACTCAACCGGCGAGACGTGCCGAACCAGGACGCTCGTCCGGCGGCCGAACGAGTCAAGGGTCGGGCGACGGCGCCTACGATGAGCCCATGCTTCCCGCCGGGCTCATCACCGCGATCGACCACGTCGGCATCGCCGTCGCAGATCTGGACGAGGGGGTCGACTTCTATCGTCAGACATTCGGGTTCCGGCTTGCGCTCACGGAAGTCAATGTCGAGCAGGGGGTTCGTGAGGCGATGCTGGAGGTCGGCTCGTCCGGCTCACACGTGCAGCTGCTTGCGCCGCTCGACGGGAGCTCGACGATCGCGAGGTTTCTGGAACGGTCGGGGCCCGGCGTCCAACAGGTGGCGTACCGGGTGACGGACATCGAGGCGGCTTGCGCAGCCGTACGCTCGCAGGGTTTGCGGCTGCTCTACGACCGGCCCCGGCGCGGAACAGCCGGCTCGACCGTCAACTTCATCCACCCCAAGGACGCCGGTGGAGTCCTCGTCGAGCTCGTCCAGCCGGCCTGAACGGGCCCCCGACGCCGGCCCGACCGCGCCCCATCCCCGCCCCGTCCCCGTCCCGTCAAGCAGATCCCACCTGTCACTGCTTTCCCAGGTTAACGTGGGAACACGCCGCTTTACCCAGGAAATTACCTGGGTAAAGCGCAGACATCCCACGTTAACCTGGGAACTGCCGACCCTTGGGACAGCGAGCAGGCGCCGGGCCAACAGGTGCGGCGCTAGATTTGCCGACCATGAAAGACACGGCATGAAGGCAATCCTCGACGCCATCGTCAGCGGGGAAGCGACATCGGCCGACTTCGCGGACCTCGACGTACCCGAGTCGTACCGTGCGGTCGTGGTCCGCAAGGACGAGACCTCCATGTTCGACGGGCTCGAGCCTCAGCAGAAGGACCCGCGGAGGAGTCTGCACGTCGACCGTGTGCCCGTCCCGGAGCTGGGACCCGGTGAGGCGCTGGTTGCTGTGATGGCGTCGGCCGTCAACTACAACACCGTCTGGACGAGCATCTTCGAGCCGATGCCGACATTTGGGTTCCTTGAGCGTTACGGGCGATTGTCGGTGCTCGCCAGGCGCCACGACCTGCCGTACCACGTCGTCGGCAGTGATCTGTCCGGCGTGGTTCTCCGCAGCGGACCGGGTGTCCATGTGTGGAAACCCGGGGACGAGGTCGTCGCACACTGCCTGTCGGTGGAGCTCGAACGTCCCGATGGTCACAACGACACGGTGCTGGACCCGGAGCAGCGGATCTGGGGGTTCGAGACGAACTTCGGCGGCCTCGCGGAGCTCGCTCTCGTCAAGGCAAACCAACTGATGCCCAAGCCCGGGCACCTCACCTGGGAGGAGGCGGCGTGCCCGGGCCTGGTCAACTCGACTGCTTACCGCCAGCTGGTGTCGCGCAACGGCGCCGGCATGAAGCAGGGCGACACCGTGCTGATCTGGGGTGCGTCCGGCGGTCTCGGATCGTACGCGACCCAGCTCGCACTCAACGGCGGAGCGATCCCCGTCTGCGTGGTCTCCTCGCCCGAGAGGGCGGATGTGTGCCGCGCGATGGGCGCGCAGTTCGTCATCGACCGGCGTGCGGAGGACTACCGGTTCTGGACCGACGCCGGGACGCAGGATCCCGACGAGTGGCGCCGGCTCGGTGCGCGGATCCGGGAGCTGACGGGCGGCGACGACCCGGACATCGTCTTGGAGCACCCCGGACGCGAGACGTTCGGCGCGTCCGTCTTCGTCGCCCGCAAGGGCGGGACGATCGTCACCTGCGCTTCGACGTCGGGTTTCCTCCACGAGTACGACAACCGATACCTGTGGATGAATCTGAAGCGGATCATCGGGTCGCACTTCGCCAACTACCGCGAGGCATGGGAGGCAAACCGGCTGATCTCGAAAGCCCGGGTTCATCCCACTTTGAGCCAGACGTACCGACTCGAGGACACCGGACAGGCAGCGTACGAGGTTCACAGCAACCGACATCAGGGCAAGGTGGGGGTACTCTGCTTAGCACCACGAGCCGACCTGGGTGTCCGCAACCACGACCTGCGTGGGCAGCATCTGGCGGCCATCAACAGATTCAAGGGCGCATGACGGTCGCACCCTGTGGCGTCGTCGAAGGGGGTTTGGGAGCATGACCGACGGTGGTGGGCTGTCCATCTTCGACGAGCAGTGGAAGCGCGATCCCAACCTTCCGGTGCCGTCGTTTCCCGTAGCGCGCCGCGGGTACGACAAGCCGACCGTCGACTCCTTCGTCGCCCAGGTCGGATCCGCCTACCAGCGCGTTCTCAACGAGCAGAGCAGCGCGAACCAGCGAGTCGCCCAGCTCGAATCGACGGTCGCCGACCTCGAGGCTCAGGTCGTCGAACACGAGACTCCCTCCTACGGTGGACTGGGCAAGCACGCGGCTGGGATGCTCCGCCTCGCCGAGGAGCAAGCTGCCGAGATCGAGCGTTCGGCGAAGGAAGCGGCTGATCAGACGAAGGCGCGCGCCGAACGACAGGCCGCCGCCATGCTCTCCGAAGCGCACCGCGAAGCCGACGACATCAGGTCCGTACAGCTGCGTGAGGTCGAGGACCGCCGGTCGTCGTTGATGTCTGGGGCGGAGGAAGCCACGGCCGCTGCGACCAAGCAAGCCGAGGACATCGTCGCCGCCGCCAAACGGGAGGCTGAACAGGTACGCCTCGCGGCCGATCATGAGAGTGCCGCACTCAAGATGTCCGCGACCCGAGAAGCAGAGCAGACCCGGGCATCGGCCGACCGGGAGGCACAGGAGTCCCGGCGAGCGCTCGCGCTCGAGAAGGAACGGCTGGCGAAGGAAGCGACTAGCTACCATGCTTCGGCCACGCAGAAGACGCAGCGGCTCGTCGCCGACGCCGAGACGCGCGCGAACGCCGCCGAACGGCGGGCCCGCGAGGCGCTCGACACGGTCACGACGCAGCGCGAGCAGGCCGGTGCCGATGCAGACAAGATCCTTGCTCGGGCTCGGCGAGAGGCCGAGCAGGTGGTGACAACCGCCAAGACCCAGGCTGCCCAGATCGTTTCAAACGCCAACGTCGAAGCCGACGAGCAGCATGCTGCCGCGCAACAAAAGAACGACCAGCTCCGTCGCCGCCGCGACGGGATCCTGGCCCAGCTCGCCCAGCTGCGTAACCTGGTCAGCGCGTTTGGCTCGGGTGACGACGATCTGATCACCGAGCCGTCCACCGACCCACCCGAACGCGATCCGGCTGGGCCGACGACGCCCGAGGACATGCCGGCACCCGACGAGGGCGCCACCGTCTCGCCCGACATCCGTGCCGTGCAGCCAACCGCCGTCGAAGCGGCACCCGACGAGGGCGCCACCGTCTCGCCCGACATCCGTGCCGTGCAGCCAACCGCCGTCGCAGAGTCGTCCGACAAGGAGCCGGCACCCGTGGCGGAAGACCGGCGCCGAGCCGAGACCCAGCCACCAGCAGAGCCAGCGGCCCAGCCCGGAGCAGCGTCGGAGCCATCGTCCGCGCCGGCGACGGCGGCCGACGAGGAACCCGGTCCTACCGTCGTGATGCCGACCAAGAGCGACGCAGGCTCCACGGACAAACCGAATTGGCAGAGCGGCTCCGTGACGGCATCCCAGCTGGCCGATGACGACGAACCCGCAGCCGAGCCCAGCAAGGACACCCGGTCCCGCGCCTGAGCGATCCGTCTCGGTGGAGATCGCGACGTCACCCGGGCGCGCAAAGCGGCTCGGCGCCTGATCGCTCCCCGCGCATATGCTGCGGTGTCGAGCAAGGGAGGCACGGTGGCTGCTGACGACCGGCCGGGACCGGGTTCCGACCGCAGAGCCGATGACCGGTCCGCCGATGCGGAGGCGGCGGCCGGCCACGCAGTCGACGAGGCGGCGGACGCAAAGCGGGAGGCCCAGGCGGCACGCCAGGAAGCCAGCGAAGCCCAGGACGAAGCCCGCGCAGCCCGGGAGGCCGAACGCGAGCCGGAGTTCGGTGAGCCGGGGCCGCCGATGTCGAAACACACGCCGTTCTACATCGGCTTCGTGGGTGGCCTTGGCGTCTTGCTGGCGCTCGCCGTCGCCCGACTGATCGTCGAGGCCAGGTCCGTCATCGTGCTCGTCGTCGTCGCCGGTTTCATCGCGGTCGGACTGGACCCCCTGGTCAGCCGGCTCAGCGCCAAGGGATTGCGACGGTCGTGGTCGGTCCTGATCGTCACCGTCGGCATGCTCGGCATCATCGCGCTATTCGTCGTGTCGCTCGTCCCCGTCCTGCGCGACCAGATCTCCCAGCTCGTCGCGAACGCCCCTGGTTGGCTCGATCAGCTCAGGAACAACTCCACGGTCCGGAGCCTGGACAAGAAGTACGACGTGATCGACAAGGTGAACGCCAGGATCGAGAACGCTGACTTCGCGCGCACGGCATTCGGCAGCGTGTTCTCCGTCGGGCTAGCCGTTCTCGGCGCGCTGTTCAACGCGTTCCTGATCTTCGTGATGACGTTGTACTTCCTTTCTGCGCTGCCATCGATCAAGCGCGCCTGCTACAGCCTGGCCCCTGCGTCGAGACGCGAACGCGTCACCCATCTCGGTGACGAAGTGCTCCGGCAGGTCGGCGGCTACGTGGGCGGAGCGGTCACGGTGGCGTTGTGCGCCGGCGTGTCGTCGTACATCTTCTTGTCGATCGTCGGTCTTCGGCAGTACGCGCTCGCCCTGGCATTCGTCGTTGCCATCACGGACTTCATCCCCCTGATCGGCGCCACGATCGGCGCGGTCATCGTGTCGCTCGTCGGCGTCGCGACGTCACTCACGATCGGAGTCGCCTGCGTGATCTTCTACGTGATCTACCAGCAGATCGAGAACTACGTCATCTATCCGCGGGTGATGCGGTCGTCGGTGAACGTACCCGGCGTCGTCACGGTGATCGCTGTCCTGCTCGGCGGGTCGCTGATGGGCGTCGTCGGCGCGATGCTCGCGATTCCGACAGCGGCCGCGGTTCTGCTGATCCTCAGGGAGGTCGTGTTCCGCCGCCAGGAGACGGTTTGACCATCACGGGACCTTCCTCCATCGCGCCGTCCCAGGTACGAGGGAGTGGCGCCGACGACGGGTTGATCCGTTCGACGATGAGGTCGAGTGCCGTCTCGGCGTCGCCTACCCACAGATGGGTTGTGCCGGGCACGCCGATCACCTCGGCCCGGGGCACCACCCTCGCGAACCGCGTCCGGGCCGCATCCGGTCGGAGGTAGTCATCGAGCTCGGGGACGAGCGCGACCAGCGGCTTGCCGAGCTCCGCCCAGGCCGCGAGGTGCTCGTCGGACGCAAGCCGCAACGGTGGTGACAGCAAGATCGCACCCGACACGGCCGGGTCGGCTGCATACATCAGTGCGAGGTCCGTCCCGAACGACCAGCCCACGACCCAGATGTCCGGCAGGTCGTGGAACTCGGCGTACTCGAGCGCGGCCAGCACGTCAAGGCGTTCCCCGACGCCACCGGAGAACGTCCCCTCGCTCGTGCCCTGCATGCTCGACGTCCCGCGCGTGTTGAACCGCAGGACGGCGATCCGGGCAAGCGCAGGCAGCCGGAAGGCCGCCTTGCGGAACAGGTGGCTGTCCATCATGCCGCCGTGAGTGGGCAACGGGTGCAGACACAACATGGTGGCCACCGGGCGCCGGTCGAGCGGGCCGGCGAGCTCACCGACGAGGTGCAGTCCGTCCGCCGTCTCCAGGGTCACCGGCTCACGGTGGGCCGGCAGCCGCGAGTTCGGGCGGATCCGCTGCCCGGTCATCGGAGTCCGGCTAGCGATGGGAATAGTCGCGGAACCCTCGTCCGGTCTTGCGGCCGAGGTAGCCGGCCGTGACGAGGTGCTCGAGCAGGGGGGCAGGGGCGAAGCCGGGTTCGCGGAACTCCAGGAACAACGTCCGTTCGATGGCCAGGGCAACGTCGTTCCCGATCACGTCGAGCAGCTCGAACGGGCCCATCGGAAGGCGACAACCCTCCTTCATGGCGGTGTCGATCTCGTCGACGTCGGCGTAATGCGTCTCCAGCATGCGGACCGCGTCGTTGAGGTACGGGAACAACAGCGCGTTCACGATGAAACCGGCCCGGTCCGCGCAGGCGACCGGATGCTTGCCCAGGTCGTGGCACAGCGCGATGACGCTCTGCGCGACGTCCGCTTTGGTGGCGACAGTCGACACGACCTCCACCAGCGGCATCACCTGGGCGGGATTGAAGAAGTGCAGCCCGACGACGTCACCGGGACGCGCCGTCACCGCCGCCAGCTCGATCACCGGCAATGACGAGGTGGTGGTCGCCAAGACAGCACCTGGCCGGCAGATCTCATCCAGGTTCTCGAACAGCGCCTTCTTGACCGCGAGCTCCTCGGCGGCCGCCTCGATGACGAGGTCGACGCCGGCGAGGGCCTCGATGTCGGTCGAGCCGACGATGTGCGTGAGTGCGAGGTCGCGGGCTTCGGAGTCGAGCTTGCCGCGCTGGACCGCCTTCTCGAGGCTTCGCCCCACCGTCTCACTGACCAGGTCGACCTTCTGCTTGCTGCGCGTCACGTACGTCACGTCGTACCCGCCCTTGGCGAACACCTCGACGATGCCGGTCGCCATCGTGCCCGATCCCACTACGCCGACGCGCCTGATGGGGCGTACGAACGCCGGCGCCGCATCCACGCCAGGAGACTCCTGGTCGTCGACGACGACCGGGCTGTCCGGTGCCTCGTACGTATAGAAACCTCGTCCGGTCTTGCGACCGAGCAATCCGGCGGTGACCATCTGTTTGAGGATCGGTGCCGGTGCATGCAACCGGTTCCGCCCTTGCCGGTACATCGTCTCGAGGATCTCGTACGCGGTGTCCAGGCCGATCAGGTCCAGCAGGGAAAGCGGACCCATCGGATAGCCGCAGCCGAGCCGCATGGCTGCGTCGATGTCCTCCCTGGTGGCGTACCGGCTCTCGTACATCGCGACGGCATGGTTGAGGTAGCCGAACAGCAGCGCGTTCGCGATGAAACCGGCCTTGTCGCCCGCCACCACCGGGTTCTTGCCGAGGTCGCGAGCCAGGTCCAGCACCGCCGTGACGACGTCGGGCTCCGTAACGACGGTGCGGATCACCTCGGCGAACTCCTGGACCGGAGCAGGGTTGAAGAAGTGCAGGCCGATCACCCGACCGGGATGGCTCGTCGCTGCCGAGATCTCGGTTACCGACAGCGAGGACGTGTTGGTCGCGAGGATCGCGTCGGGACGGACGATCTCGTCCAGCCGTCGGAAGACGGCGCGCTTGACGTCGATGTGCTCGATGACCGCCTCGACCACGAGGTCGCATTCCTTGGTGGCCTCGATGTCGGTCGTGAGTGTCAGCCGGTCGAACAACGCGTCCTGCTCGGCCTGGGTCAACTTGCCGCGGGCGACCGCACGGTCGGTGGAGTGTCGGATGTGCTCGCGGCCCCGATCGAGCTGCTCATCACCCTGCTCGACGGCGACGACGTCGTAACCGTTGCGGGCAAACACTTCGGCGATCCCGGCCCCCATCGTGCCCAGTCCGATCACACCAACAGTTGAGATCGTCGTACCCATGCCGGGCAGTCTTCCACTGGAGCGCACCACTCGTTCGGGTAGGGTCCGTTGCCGTGCGAGTCGTCATCGCCCGCTGCCAGGTGGACTATGCGGGCAAGCTGGCAGCCCACCTGCCGATGGCCACCCGGGTCCTCATGATCAAGGCCGACGGCTCAGTACTGGTTCATTCCGACGGCGGTTCTTACAAGCCGCTGAACTGGATGTCGCCACCGTGCACGATCGTCGTGGCGACCGACGAGGAGGACCGGACGGAGTGGCTCGTCGAGTCGAAGTCCGGCGACACCCTGCGGATCGTCATCGACGAGGTGATCGCCGACCATGCGTACGAGCTGGGCATCGACCCGGGACTGCAGAAGGACGGGGTCGAGAAGCACCTCCAGGAGTTGCTCGCCGACCATCCCTCGTCGGTGTCGACCGGTCTCACCCTGGTCCAGCGGGAGTATCCGACCGCGATCGGGCCGATCGACCTGCTGTGCCGCGACACTGTCGCGGTCGAGGTCGAGGGTGACGACGAGGTCGTCGGGGCCGACTCGCCCGAGGCGACCGCTCTGGATCGCCCCCGGCATTGGGCGGTGGAGGTCAAACGGAAGGCCACCATTGACGCCGTGGAGCAGCTGTCCCGCTACGTCGAGCTCCTGAATCGAGATCCCCTGCTGGCGCCGGTCGGTGGAGTCCTGGCCGCCCAGACGATTGCTCCGCAGGCCAGGACGCTTGCTGAGAACCGTGGCTTCCGGTGCGTCGTGCTCGACTACGACGCGCTTCGCGGCATGGAGTCCACCGACCTTCGGCTGTTCTAAGCGGTGTCCCGACGTTGCCCGTCGTTACCCGAACTCAACCCTCGGGATGACCTCTGCGAGACGGCGGCACGTGACGTCGCCGCTGATCGTGGCCGTCGTTCAGGGCATGTCCGAGATGCGAATGTCGGCCGCGTTCGCGTAGTCGGCGACGCCGGATGTCGCAGTCAGGCGCACGAATCGTGCCGCGCTGCGGTCGAAGGTCACGGACTTGATGCTGGTGTCGTCGCTCCAACTTCCCACGGCGACCGGCGCGAAGTTGACGCCATCAGCGCTCAGCTCGACCCGGTAGCCGGTGATGATTCCCGAGGTGCCGCCGTCCAGTCGAGTTTGGTACGTGAGGCCATCGACGTTGCGAGTCGCTCCGAGATCGACCGTGATCGACTGTGGCAGCGGGTCATGGACCGGACTGAACTGCGTGTGCCAGAACGTCACCCGGGAGGTGTCGACCGCGTAGCTCGCCGGGTAGCCGCTGTTGGCACTGGTAGCGCTCGCCGTCTCGGCGGAGGGTGAGACATAGTGCGGCCACGGCCCGGACGGCACGGTAGCGGCGGGCCCCTCGCAGCTCACCTGCAGGTTTCCCCAGTCTGCGCGGTCGTTGTACCCCCCGTCACCGGCGTCGCCCACGACGAGGGTGAGAACGTCCGCTCCGGTGATGTCAACGTTGACTTGTCGAGTCGACGTGCGATCAACGGCTCCGCTGTCGTAGAGCTTCCGGCCGTCGGCGTACACCTGGAACGTGGCTGTGCCGCCCTGTGGACCAACCTGGTTGACGATGTCGTCGATGCCGATCGTGCTGGACAGCCCGCTGCATCGGCCGCCGACGTAGAAGTCGATCTGGGACGGGGAAGCAACGCCGATGCCCTTGCGGTAGGTCTGTCCTTGCATGCGCATGGGCTGGCCGCCAACCTCGGCGTCAAGTCGTGGAACGAGGTAGCCGCTGGTTGCGTCGAGCCAGGTCTGGTCGCTGAGGTACGTGAGGTCCGCAGGTGGCGTAGCGGGCACGGTCACCGAGCTGTCGCTCGTCACCTGGGCCGCCTGATGGCCGTCGTACGTATAGCTGGTGGTCGCCGTCAAGGTGTCGGTGCCCGGGAGCGTTCCCGGTGGTGGGGTGACGCTCCACGTTGCGGTGTGACTGTGGCGACCGGGCAGGGTCCCGACATTGATCTCCGCAGCGGGTTGGAGGCTCCAACCTGGCGGCGCGTTCAGGCTCATGCGCACGTCGCGCAGCGGCTCGCGTGCATTGTTTTCGAAGGTGACGGACACCGGGAGTGCCTGGCCGGGAACTGCCAAGCGAAGGTCAGAGCCGGGGTAGGCAGCCGGCGTTACGGGCGGCGACAGCACCACAGCGGGGGGCAGGGAGTGCCCGCTCTTGGCGCTGATCCGGTACATCACGACCGCGTGGGGCGGCACCGCTGCAGCGATCCGGCCTGCCGACTCGGTACTGCTGTGGTTCCACACGTCGCGCAGGGTGTACCTGCTTGCGTGCGGCATTCCGATCGTGGAGGCGTCCGTGCTGATCGTTTGGGCGGTGGTGCCGCGGTTGAGCAACGCGACCGCTCGGTCGCCGTTGGCCAGTGGCTTGACCCAGACCTGCCCGTTTCCCTGGGTGGAGATCGGTGTGCCTTGTACGCCACGTGCATCCTGCGAGATCGCGATGACCTCGGGGTTGGTCAGCATCGTGATCGACTGCTGCGACAGAGCCCGAATGTCACTGCCGATGATGAGCGGTGCTGCCGAGATCGTCCACATACTGAACTGCGTCTGTGCCTCAGTACTGGTCATCCCCAGTTCTGGACCGAGGTAGTCGGGGTCATTCCAGTGCCCGGGTCCCGCCGCTTCGGGGTGAGCGTTGTTCGCGTCGAGATTGCGCAGCACGTCGCGGAACTGGATGTTGTGCACGAAGCCGATGTCGGTGTCGGTTCGCCACGAGTTCCCGGTGGTCGGACCGAAGCTGTACGAGTTGTAGGCAGACCGGTCGTACGGCGGATAGCCGGGTGCGTACTGGCCGGGGGTGAAGGGGTTGCAGATGTTGAGCAACATCGGGCGGCCGCTGGCGTTGTGGAGGATCGCGTCGCGGAACTGTCCGTACTGCTTTGCAGGGTCGAGCCGCTGCTCCGTACCGCCGCAGTAGTCGACCTTGACCGCGTCGAACCCCCAGCTGGCGAACTGGTTGACGTCTTGCTGGTAGCGCCCGTAGCTGCCCTGGTTGGCGCCTCCGCAGCCGTTGGCGCCGGCATCGGTGTAGATGCCTGCCAGGAGACCCTTGGAGTGGATGTAGTCCGCGACCCCTCGCATGCCGTTCGGCCACTGTTGTGGATCCACCGTGATGTTGCCGTTAGCATCGCGGGTGCCGGACCACCAGCCGCCGTCGAGCCATACGTACCGGTAGCCGGCATCCTTCAGCCCACGGGAGACGATGGCGTCGGCCTCGCTCTTGATCGTCTGGTCGTTGAAGTTCCCCCCGAGCCCGTAGTAGGTGTTCCAGCCCATGTATGGCGTCCTGGCAAGCCCGTTGTCGAGAGCAGCAGCAGGACTGGGGGTGAGAACAGTGGACCCGACGCCTCCCAGCGAGGCGCTGATCAGCAGTGCAGCCAGTATGCCGACGATCTTCCTCATGTGCTGTCCTCCAGCTGTGGTCCCACAAAGGCACGAGAGCATTAATTAATGATTTATGAGGCTAGACAGCCACTCGGCGAGTGTCAAGGGATGCGGGGCTCGCAAACGCCGGCAACCGACGCGAACCAACCGGCGCTGTCGAGCGGGCGCGCTGATTGCCTGGGCCCAGCCGGAGTGGCTCAGCGTTGAGCTGCCGTCCATGACGGCCTGTACGTCGGGGTCGGCGCGCCGGCGACGTCGACCCGGGTTGCCAGCACGGCGCCGTCCGGTTCGGTCCACTCCGGGTGGCCATGCCACGCCGTCGTCACGTACAGCACATCGCCCGCTGCGCCGCCGAGGCACACGCTGGTCGGTTGCATGCACGGAACTCGGAGCCGTTCGACCAGGCGACCGTCAGGAGCGTGCCGGCGTACTTCGCCTCGACCCCAGATCGCGATCCACAGATGGTCTGCCGCGTCGACCGTCATCCCGTCCGGACTCTCGTTTGCTTCGAGCTGCACGAACAACGACGGATCCTCGACGCGCCCACTGTCTGGGTGAACCGCCGAGCGCAACACGAGGCCGCGAGCACTGTCGGCGACGAACATCGTCCGACCGTCCGATGTGAAGGCGGGACCGTTGGCAATCGTCAAGCCGTCGAGCGCGCGGTGCACGGAGCCATCGCGATCGACTCGGTAGAGCGATCCAGCTCCAGGTGTCCCGTCGTACGGCATGCTGCCGGCCCAGAACCGGCCGAACGGATCAGCCACCCCGTCGTTCATCCTCGTTGCAACGGGGTTGGCGTCCTCCGGCCGGCCAAGCCAGTGTGTGACGGACCCCGACTCGATCAGGGCCACGCCCGTCCCGGCGGCCGCCAGCCACTGGTCGGGACGGCCTTCGATCGGCGCGACCGCACCGAGCGGAACGTTCAGCGCAGCCAGTGTCCCTACGGTCCCGTCGTCGCGGAGCTCGTGCAGTCGGCCGGCCAGAATGTCAACGAACACGAATCGGCCGTCAACCCATCGACCACCCTCGCCGAGCTCGTACCGGTCGACTGTGACCCGGCTAGGCACTCGGACATCGGATGTCATCTGCGCTCCAGAGAAGTCGATCAGCGAACAACGGTTTCGGAAGGGTGCCCGAGCAGGTCGAGCTCTGCACGTGTCGGTAGTCCCTCCCAGTCCCCTTGGCTGGCAACCGCGAAGGCACTGACGGTGACGGCTCGAAGGAGTCGCTCCCGCGGACCAACTCCTTCGAGTAGTCCCGACAAGTAGCCGGCCACGAACGCATCTCCGGCACCGACAGGATCGGTTACAGCGACCCGAACGGCGTCTTGATGCACGCTGCCGTCCGCACCGAAGCGGCTCGCTCCGCCGGCACCCTTCTTGACCACGACCTCGATGGCTCCGGCATCCAGCAAGGCGGCCGTCTGCGCGGTCTCGCCCGCCTGGTCCGGCGCAACCACGTCCAGTTCATCCGCCGACGCGACGAGAACATCTACCTGTGGCACCAGGGCTTTGAGCGTCTTCGAGGCCTCCTCGCGAGACCACAGCTGCGAACGGAAGTTGACGTCGAGGCAGACCTTCACGTCCTGCGATCGTGCGGCCTGCACGGCCGCCAGCACCGCTTCACGGGGGCCTGGACCGAGAGCCGGAGTGATCCCGGTGAGATGCAGGATCCTCGGTGAGCCGCTGAACAACTCGACCAGGTCAGCAGCCTCCAGGTTTGTTGCGGCGGAGTCCCTGCGCCGGTACGTCACCCGCCTCAGATTTCCGGTCGGTGACTCGAAGAAGATCAACCCGGTCGGCATGCCTGCCGTAATTCGGCACTTGTCGACGTCGACGCCCTCCGCACGCAGCGTGCGCAGCACAAGCAAGGCGAACTCGTCATCGCCTAGCCTCGTCGTAAAGCGTGCCTTGTGCCCGAGCCGCGACAGGCCGATGGCCGTATTGGTTTCGGCGCCGGCAATCGACAAGGTAAGCGGACCCCCCATGCGGATACGTCCCTCCGACCGGATGGCTCCCATCACCTCGCCGAAGGAGACGACGTCAACGGTACGGCTATCCTCGGTCACGCCGACCCTTCCACCGCGACGGCACGACGATACTGCGCCGCCCTTGCCTGAAGTCCGGCAAGGCTGCCGCCTGCCGCGGCGTCCCCGACCAGGGGTGACCCCACGCCGACCGCGTACGCACCGGCGGCGATGTAGTCGGGGACACTTGCCGCGTCGACGCCTCCGACCGGCACGAACCGCAGCTCGGGAAAGGGCTCGCGGAGAGCACCGATATAGGCGGGTCCGTGGAGAAAGGCAGGGAAGATCTTCACGGCGAACGCCCCCAGCGCCGCGGCAGCGAGCACCTCGGTTGGCGTCAAGGCGCCACACAGAACCGGTAGCCCGTCCTCTGCGGCGGCCCGAGCGCCCTCCGTGACCGCCGGCGACACGACGAACGCTGCTCCGGCATCCACCGCACGGGCGGCATCTCGGGCGGTGATCACCGTGCCTGCCCCCAAGGCCGCTTGGTCACCAAGGGCCGCTCGGCAGCGACCGACCACTCCCAGCCCGTCGACGCCACTGAGTGAGACCTCGACCACCTCCACTCCAGCGTCCACCAGTGTGCACACGGCGCGGACAGCGGCATCGGGATCGGACCCGCGTACGATCCCCAGCAGCCTGCGTTCGCCGAGCAGCTCAACCAGGTCCATCGGTCCTCCTCCCGGCGGTGATCTCCAGTCGCCAGCTGACTTCGCCGGAGTCGGGAACGGTGGCTGCCTCGTTCGGTCCGGCCTCCTGCCGGTCGAACACCTGACCCAGCATCGGCTCGACGCCGATGCTTCGATACGGACGATCGGGTGGGAATCCGCCGAGGTTGCGCCAGAGTCCCGTGCTGAAAGGCAGTGCACTGTCTGCCTGCAGACGCAGGGTGAGGAAGTCCGCGCCGTCGTGCACTGTCACGGCGGCACAACCGACCAGAACTGCACCGACGGCGGTGCCGTCGTCTGGCCCGAGCAGGTGGAGTGGAAGACCGGCGGGCTGGGGCCAGCTGTCCTGCACCCAGCCAGGCTCACTGGTCGACAAGCCGTCCCGTCGGTGGGCAGAGTCGGGGTAGACCCGCACCGGCGTCCCGGCTGGTGCGTCCAGTCGCGCATCTTCGGAGAGATCAAGCAGCGCGTGCGCTGCCCACACGAATCGAAGACCGGGTTCCGCGGTCAGCTGGTAGTCCGTCACCACGCTGGGCCCGGTCGTGTCGATGCTGCGTCTCAACTCGTAGTCCGGTCCTTCGACGACGTCGTGCCTGTCATCGCGCCGCCATGCCCTGGACCAGGCGCTGCCGTGGTCTGGGATCCCGCGCACGGTGGGGATGCACTCCTCCAACCCTCCCGCATCGACGAAAGGGTCATCTGGGCAGACGGCCGCACGACCCGGAGTAGGCAGGGTGAGCAGCCACTCCCGCCCACCTCCGACCAGAGATGTCCAACGGCCTCCGTGGGCGAGGTCGACGGTCACGCGCAGCGGCACCGACAGCCGTTGCACCACGTCGACGTTGTTCGCGGTCACCACTCTGCAAACGACCCGTCGCCATGGCGCCAGACGGGGTTTCGCCACCGGTGTCCACGTGCGGCGGCTTGCCTGACGGCGGTCTCGTCTATCTCGATCCCGAGCCCCGGCCTCGTGGGCAACGCCGCATACCCGTCGACGAACTCGAACGGGCTGGTGTCCATCAGGTAGTCGAGCAGGTCGTTGCCGGTGTTGTAGTGGATGCCTCGGCTTTGCTCCTGGATCAAGAAGTTCGGCACCGAGAAGGCGATCTGCATGCTAGCCGCAAGCGCGATCGGCCCAAGCGGGCAATGGGGCGCAATCAGCACGTCGTACGTCTCGGACGCGGCCGCGATGCGGCGTACCTCTGAGATGCCGCCGGCATGCGAGAGATCGGGTTGCGCGACCGCGATTCCGCTTGCCAGCACATCGCGGAAGTCCCACCGTGAATACAGTCTCTCTCCTGTGCCGATGGGCACTGACGACGACTGCACGACCGAGGCGAGGTGTGCGGAGTGTTCGGGCAGCACAGGCTCCTCGACGAACAGCGGCATCAAAGGTTCGAGCAGCGGCAGGATCCGCCGGGCCATCGGCGTCGAGACACGTCCATGGAAATCCACGACGACATCGCGCTCATCGCCGATCGCCTCTCGGACCGCGGCTACGCGTTCCACCACGTCCAGGGTCCGCTTGGGGGTGTCGATCGGCGCCATCTCACCCATGCCGTTCATCTTGACGGCAGTGAAACCTGCTGCGATCTGCGCAGCCGCAAGCTCGGCCACATGATCGGGTGAGTCGCCGCCGATCCACGCATAGACCCGCACCCTGTCCCGCACCGGTCCTCCCAGCAGCGCATGCACAGGAACGTTGTAGGTCTTGCCTGCAATGTCCCAGAGTGCCTGGTCGATTCCGGCGATGGCACTCGAGAGCACCGGGCCACCCCGGTAGAAGCCGCCCTTCGTGAGCACCTGCCAGTGGTCCTCGATACGGAGCGGATCCTCGCCAAGCAGGTAGTCCTCGAGCTCACCAACCGCGGCCTGCACGGTTTCGGCCCGACCTTCGACCACCGGCTCGCCCCAGCCGACCAGCCCGTCGTCCGTCTCGATCCGAAGGAAAAGCCAGCGCGGTGGTACGACGAACGTCTCCAGCCTCGTGATCTTCATCGCCTTGGCTCCGAGTCCTTGGACCTGCGACCGGGTGACGTGGCTCTCGTGTCGTCGACACGTTTCCTTCGCTGGCTGCGTCGACCCGCTGTCAATACATCCCGCTCCGCTTGTTCGAGCAGCCCCTTCATCGCCTGACTGGAAGCCTCGACATCGCCATCGCGGACGGCGGTCAGCAACGCCCGGTGCGCGGGCACCGGGTCCGACCACTTGTCACCTCGGTGGTGGACCAACCGGTCGCGGATGTTCAACCCACTCACGATGACCACCTCCATTCGAAACAGCAGCTCGTTGTGCGCGGCGCCCAGCAACGAGCGGTGGAATCGCATGTCCGCGGCAATCAACCGCTCCGCATCACGGCCGGCCTCGACCATGTCGTCGAGAGCTTCGTCGAGCAGGGCCAGGTCGTCGTCCGTCCGGCGCAACGCAGCCAAGCGCGCGCCGGCAGGTTCGACGATTCCACGTACCTCGGCCAGCTCCACCAAGAATCTGGGATCTGGATCTCCCAGCTGCTGCCACTCCAGCAGTTCGGGGTCGAGCAGGCTCCAGGCGGATCGCGGGCGGATGACAGTTCCCCGCTTCTGGCGTGACTCCACGAGCCCCTTGGCGGCGAGCACCCGCATCGCCTCGCGCACGACGGTCTTGCTCACTCCGAGCTCCCGTTCGAGCTGTTCGGGAGGCAGGGGGTCACCTGGGGCGTAAACGCCGCCAAGGATGCGCATGCCCAACGTCTGCACAGTCTGGCCGTGCAGCCCACGCAGCGGGTACTCCGACACTCTTCCACCTCCTTGCCAGGCCGACGCGACAGCCGCCAGACTCGTTCGCATCTCGCGTCACGACGAAGTCTTGTAGATGCTCCACCCCCCGTCGACGACGAGACTCGCACCGGTGATGTAGCTGGCGTCGTCAGAGCACAAGAAGGCAACGGCCGCGGCTACCTCCTCGGGTCGGCCGAACCGCCTCGCCACGGTTTGTTCCACTGTCTTTGCTCGCTCGGCGTCGTTGATCCCGTCCCATGCGCGGGTGAGGATCGGTCCCGGGAGGACCGCATTGAACCGCACATCCGGCCCATACTCGACTGCCAGCTGACGAGCCAGCCCGGTGAGTCCGGCCTTGGCCGCGGCGTAGGCCGGATGGCCTGGGAGTCCCATTCTCGCGTGCACCGACGAGGTGAACACGACGGCACCTCGAGCCGATCGGAGCGCTGACACGAGTGCGCGCACTCCCAGGAACGCACCCGTGAGTGAGACATCGATCTGGCGACCCCACTCCGCAGGCGCAAGCGCGTGAGCAGCCTGCACCCTGAGGGCGTACGCATTGGTGTGCAGGATGTCGATCCGGCCATATCGGGTCAGAGCGTTGGACGCCACCTGCTCCCAGTCAGCAGCTGAACCGACATCGCACGACACGTACTCGGCGTTGCCCCCGGCGCGGGCAATCTCCTGGGCGACTTCGCCTCCTTCATCGTTTCGGACATCCACGAGTACGACGGTCGCGCCCTCCGACGCCAGCCGGCGGGCCGACGCCGAGCCGATACCGCCCGCCGCACCGGTCACCACGGCAACCCGATCATGCAGTCGATGGTCGCTCACACACGCCCTCCACGATGGTCTGTCATGGCCGGGGCCCTGCCACATCGTAGACCCGCGGGATCCAAGTATTAATTATGAAAACACCCTTGACAGGCTACAGGAGCCGTTCGATGATTACCACGAACAAATTGCGGTGCGGCCGTCGTCGACGTCGTCACACTGGAGTGCTATCCGGGCGGTCAACCGAGTGGGTGGCCATCCGAGGACCGACAGTCAGGGAAGAGGGTGTCGATGATGATGTCGCGCGGAGGGTCTAGGCGGGCCTCGACGATGGCGGTCGTGGTTGCCTTGGCCCTGGCGGGTTGCTCCTCGGGAAAGACGACCCCGCCGTCAAACACTCAGCACGGGACGAAGTCCGGGAACATCACGATCGCGTACCTGCAGAAGCAAGGAGACCAGCAGTACTTTGTGGACGAGGCCGCCGGCGCCAAGGCCGAGGCGGCCAAGCTCGGCAACGTGACCGTCTCCGTCGTCAACCTGGGAACAGACTCCAACAAGGCGATCAGCGCTTTGAACACGGAGGTTGGACAGGCGGTGGATGGCATCGCCATCGTGGTCCCCGACCAGCGCATCGGCCCTCAGGTCATCGGTGCCGCACAGGATGCCGGCATCCCGCTGGTCGCGTCCGACGATCCGATCAGCAGCGCGGACAGCAAGGCCGCACCGTTCGTCGGTTTCGACAGCGTGAAGATGGGCACCGCCGTGGGCACCAAGGCCGGCCAGCTGGTCAAGCAAGCGGGCTGGACCGCGGCCGACACCAAGGTGCTGGCTGTCTACCAACAGGATCTGTCCGACTGCCAGCAACGCGAGCAAGGCGAGGAGAGCGGTTTCAAGAGCAGTGCAGGGATGACCCTGCCCATCGTCAAGGTCGGCACCGACAACTCCGTCGTAGACGCCCAAAACAAGACCGGTGCAGTCATCACGGCCAACCAGAACGTCAAGCACTGGGTCGTCTGGGGCTGCAACGACGAAAGCGAAACCGGAGCAGTGACCGCCCTGCAGAACCAGAACGTGTCCCCGAACAACATCATCGGAGTCGGTCTCGGAGCGTACCTCACCTGCAAGGACTGGAAGGCCGGCCAGAAGACCGGTAACAAGGCTGCGCTCTACATCGGTGGACGCGCCGTGGGCGCCACCGCGGTCCGAGTACTCGTCGACAACATCCGCGGTGGGAAGCCGCTCCCGGCGAAGAGCATCGCCCAGACCGCGATGGTGGACGCCAGCAACTACAAGCAAGCGGGAGTCGTGTGCACGTGAGCGAAGGGCACCCGATCCTGCTCGCGGAGGGGATCAGCAAGGCCTTCGTCGGGGTACAAGCGCTTCGGGACGTCACCATCGAGGTGCACGCCGGCAAGGTTCTCGCCCTCATTGGTGAGAACGGCGCGGGCAAGTCGACGCTGCTGAAGATCCTGAGTGGCGATTACAAGCCCGACGCGGGGCATCTGCTGATCGACGGTGAACGAGTCGAGTTCGGCTCCACCGCTGATGCGCGTCGGTCGGGCATCCGGGTGATCGCCCAGGAGCCGGAGATCATCCCCCACGTCTCGGTCGCGGAGAACATCCATGTCGGCGAGCTGCCGCGCCGGGGACGCCTCCTCGATCGTCGACGGCTGATGCAGCGAACACGAGACGACTTGGATCGATACGGTTTCGGGGCGGCACTGGACCCATCGATGGTCGGCTCCCGGCTTTCTCCTGCGCAGCGCCAGCTCGTCGAGATCATGCGTGCGCTGGCCGGCGAGACCAAGGTCATCGCGTTGGACGAGCCGACATCGTCGCTCTCAGACCACGAGGTCGAGTCCCTGTTCCGGCTGCTGCGACGGTTGCGTGACGACGGCGTCGCGCTGCTGTACGTGTCGCATCGGATGGCGGAGATGTTTGAGCTGGCCGACCGGATCACGGTCCTTCGAGACGGCGCAGTGGTCGGCAGCCGCGACGTGAGGGAGACGAGTGAACAGGAGCTCGTGCACATGATGGTGGGCCGGGACCTTTCGAACATGTTCGTCCGCAAGCCGCACGAACGCGGGCCGGTGATGCTCAGCGTCCGCGGTGTGAGCAACGAGCATGTCCACGACGTTTCCTTCGACGTCCACGCGGGGGAGGTGGTGGCTCTCGCTGGACTCGTCGGCGCCGGCCGTTCCGAGCTGGCCCGCGCGATTGCTGGCGGCGACGCCATCACCTCGGGCCACGTCGAGGTGGCGGGCCGGCCGGTGAAGCTACGTAGCCCCCGGGACGCCATCCGCGCCGGTCTGGGGCTGGCTCCCGAGGAACGTAAGGCGCAGGCACTGCTCCTGCAGAGATCGGTGCGCGACAACGTCTCACTGGTGGTGTTGAACCGGCTGTCGAGGGCACACTTCATACGCCGTGGGAGGGAGCGCGAGCTGGCGCAGCGATTCGTCCGCCAGCTCAACATCCGCACGCCCTCGATCGAGCACCCGATCGGAGAACTATCAGGCGGCAACCAGCAGAAAGCAGTGCTCGCACGCTGGCTGGCCAGGCGGCCGAAGGTGCTCGTCCTCGACGAGCCGACCAGGGGCGTCGATGTGGGCGCCAAAGCGGAGATATATGGCATCATCAGCGAGCTGGCGGCCGACGGCATTGCCCTCCTGGTCATCTCCTCTGAGCTTCCCGAGGTGCTCGGACTGGCCGACCGGATCATCGTGATGCAATCCGGCCGGGTGACCGGCGAGCTGGCGCGCGACAATGCCTCGGAAGAGTCCATCCTCGCCTTGGCCATGTCAGACGAGCTCACCGGCTCAGGAGCCCAGCCGTGACACAGAGCATGGAGAGCAGGACGCCCGTCAAGAGCGGTCCTCCAGCCCCCGCCGCTCACACGAGCATGGTTCGCCGATTCTCGGACGCGGTCGGTGTCCAGAACATCAGCCTGATCATTGCCTTGGTGGTGCTCTCAGCCGTCATCGGCTCCCGCAACAGCAGCTTTTTCTTGAAGAGCAACGTCGTGACCATCGGTACAACCGTCGCGATCGTCGGCGTCCTCGCAGTTGTCGAGGGCGTCGTCATGCTGCTGGGGGGCCTCGACATCTCGGTGGGATCGGCCGCTGGCCTGACCTCGGTGGCATCGGCGATGGTGTTCACGAGCACCGGCAGCGCCGGCATCGCCATCTTGGCCGCGCTCGGTATCGGGCTGTGTACGGGGCTGTTCAACGGGATCGTGATCATCTACGGGCGGGTCAACGCGGTCATTGCCACTCTTGCGACGTACGCCGCCTTCCGCGGCCTCGCGAACCTCATCTCGAACGGTCGCGCGCAGGGCTACACGGGTGCTGACTCGGTCTTCATCTTCCTCGCCCGGGGCACGATCGTGGGGATTCCCACCCTGGTCTGGGTACTGATCGTCATCGCAGTGGTCGCTCACGTCGTACTGCGTTACACAGACATCGGCCGCAACATCTATGCCATCGGTGGGAACTCCACGGCTGCCCGGCTCGCTGGTATCAACCTGAACCGTTACATCATGGGCGTGTACGTCTGCGCCGGGCTCGCGGCGGCGATCGCGGGAATCTTGCTGACTGCTCGCACCGGCTCTGGCCAGCCGACGTCCGGCAGTCAAGGTCTGGAGCTTCAGGCAATCACTGCCGCGGCTCTGGGCGGTACAGCCGTCAAGGGTGGAAAAGGCAGCGTGTCGGGGACGCTGCTAGCCGTGCTCCTGCTCGGTGTCTTGCAGAACGGCTTGACCATTCTCAACGTGAACTCGTTCTGGCAGGACATCGCCCAGGGAGCGCTGCTCATCATCGCGGTCATCATCCAGCAACGCAGGCGCGGCGTCCGGGCGATCGGGCTTCCCGACTGACGGGCGACAACACGGTGGGCCAAACGCTAGCGCGATGTCGTCCGTCGATCGTCCCAGCCGGACCGGATGCGTCGTCAGCAGTGGCGAGTCGTCTCGTCGAGCAGGTAGTCGAACGCCAGCGACTCGACGCCACGCTCGCGGATCCAAGCCAAGAAGTCCTGGTGCCGGGGATGAACCCGGTAGTCGTCGAGGTCCCGCGCCGAGGCGAACTCCGTGAACAGCAGGTACTGGAATCCGTCGGTGCGCTGGCCGGTCAGGTCGCTGCCGAACCGCAGCCCGGTGAACAGCCCGATCTGCTCGGGCCAGGCGGCGACCCGGGTCCGGATCTCGCGGTCGTCGTCCGGAGCGAGCGGCTCGGGGAACCGAAGCAGCACCACGTGCTGCACGGGTCGGTCGGTCACGAGCCAGACTCTACGAGCTCGACCACCTCGTCGGCGCAGCCCCAGGACAAGGTCACGCCGGCGCCGCCGTGGCCGTAGCAGTGGATCACCTGACAGCCCCCTCCGGTGCGCTCGCTCTCGAGGCGTACGGCGGGCCGCGCCGGACGCAGGCCGACCCGAGAGGACAAGACCTCCACTCCCTTCAGCTCCGGCAGCAATGCAGTCGCCCGGTCGAGGATGTGCTGCGATGTCGCGACATCGACGCGACGGTCCCACCGGCCGGCGAGCTCCGTCCCTCCGATCACGACGTCGTTGCTGCGCGGCACGACGTAGGTCGGACCCGACGTGTCGAGCAACCACTCGTCGAGACCGAACGGCGCGACGGTGAGGACTTGGCCGCGTACCGGCTCGACGCTTGTGTCGCCGACGAGTCCACGCGCACCGAGGCCGCTGCAGTTGACGACCACGTCGGCGCGGTCGGGCAGACCGGCCAGGGTCATCCGGGTGACCGTGCCACCGAGCTGGACGAAGCGACGAACGAGCCAACCGAGGTAGACCGGCATCTCGACGATCGGGGTGGCGAACGTCCAGCCCTGGCGGTACGGCGCGGGTACGTCGGTGCGGCTCCGCAGCGCGGGCACCGCGTCCGCCCACCACGGGTCTGATGCCGGCTCGCGGACCAGCTCCGTGCCAAGACGTACCGTGACTCCAGCTGCCGGATCGCTGGCGGCGAGGTTGTCCAGCACCTCCAACGTGCGGGTAGACCAGACGAGGACGCGCTCGCGCGGAAAGGCGAGATACGGGTACCAGATCGCCGCGGCGACCGCTGACGTTGTCTCAAGCGGCAGATCGCGGGCGACGACGTGGGCCTCGAAACCAGCCTCCCGCAGCCGGACTCCGACGGTCAGCCCGATCACGCCGGCTCCGACGACGATGACCCGCATGGCGCAAGTCTGCCCCCATCCAGTGGTGTGTCCCTCGAATGTATTCGCGGTGCGGAGCGAAAGGCGATGGCATCCTGAACCTTGCCGTGTCGTTCTGCGTGTCATTGGTAGGAGGTTCTGTGCCGGAGAGCCCAGTTGCGCTGATGGAGCAGCTGCATGAGGAGCATGCCGCCGCGCTCTGGGGCTTTTGCATGCATCTGACGGGTCAGGACCGGGCTCATGCCGAGGACGTCGTTCAGGAGACGCTGCTTCGAGCCTGGCGGAAGGTCAAGGTCCTCGACCAGTCGCAGGGATCGGTGCGGGCCTGGCTGTTCACGGTCGCGCGCAACATTGTGATCGACGACTGGCGTACGAGGCGGTCCCGAAGCGAGCTCTCGGTGGCCGTGGTTCCCGACGTGACTGATGTTGGGAACCGCACCGACGAGCTGCTCCTGTCATGGGTCGTGGCGGAAGCGCTCACGAAACTATCGCCGGAGCATCGTGTGGTGGTCTTGCAATGCTACTTCCGGGGCGTCTCGGTGGCGGAGGCCGCGCGTCGTCTCGGCGTTCCGGAGGGCACGGTGAAGTCGCGCACCCACTACGCCCTGCGCGCCTTGCGGTTGGCGCTCGAAGAGATGGGGTTGAACACATGAGCTGCGAATTTTCCCACGACGATGGCGCCTACGTCCTCGGTGCCCTGTCTCAGACCGAACGCTCCGAGTACCAGCGCCACCTGAGCGGATGCGCCGAGTGCGCGCACGCGGTGCAGCAGCTCGCCGGTCTGCCCGGCCTGCTCGCGCGGGTCTCGGCGGACGTGCTGGAGTCCCCGCCGGTCGACGAGCCGGTGCCCGACACGCTCCTTCCGGCGCTCGTCCGGCAGGCGCGACGTGCTCAGCACCGCCGCCTGTGGATGACCGCCGGAACAGCCGCCGCCGCCACGGTGATCGTCGCCGCTGGTTCGCTGGCGATCAGAACGTCGCTCGATGACGCCCATGCGCCCGGCGTGATCGACGCCAGTCAGGCGGGCCGGGCAATGGTGCCGGTCGGCTCGGAGCCGATGTCTGCCAAGCTGGCCCTGACGAGCGTGCCCTGGGGTACCCGCCTGGATCTGACCTGCACCTACGAGTCGGATTGGATCGAGCACCACGTACCGCTCGCTGAGAAGTACGCCTTGTTCGTCCGCACCCGTGAGGGGAAGGTCCAGCAGGTCGCCACGTGGCGCGCGCTGCCCGGCAAGACGATGCGGCTCACCTCAGCAACGGCGACGAGCCGTGACGACATCGCCTCAGCGGAGATCCGAACGGCGGACGGCAAACCCGTGCTGAAGTTGGCCGGGTGAGAGGTAGCCCTCCCGCCACGCGGCCAGCACGCCGGCGAGGATCGCCACGACCTCTGACATCGCAGCTGTCCACACTGGACCACCAGTCCAGTGCTCGTGGACGCCGAAGAGCCCTACTGTTGCGGAGATGATGAACGCGCCGAGCGTCGACGCACCGAACCCGACGGCAAGCAGGAGCGGGGCCCAGCACCGCCAGAGGACCAGGAGGACCGCGATCACGATTCCGGCGACGGCGTTCAGCATGAACGCCGGGCCGACGACGTACTCGTGACGTACCCCGTCAAACCAGAGCTTGAGGTGAACGGCGGCCGACACCAAGAGCGCCGCCGCCGCGAGTAGTCGGGCCTTCATCGCCTTCTCCGTTCCGGGACGTTTGGCTCGACGACCTCGAGGCCGTCACTCATCACTACGTAAGTGGCAGCTCTCGGGTTCAGGTCGACCGTCGAACCTCGGCGCGTCACCCCGCGTCTCAGTGTTGGGAAGGTGTCTCGATCGGCGAGGGAATCGGACGCGCTTGCGGGCCGTACGCGGTGAGGAAGCGGTCGCGGAAGGTGTCCATCCGCCAGACCGGTGCATCCGGGCTCGGCCGCATTCCGTCCTGCCAGCCCCACCCCGAGATCCGGTTCATCACAGCAAGGTCGTGCGCGACGATGGTGATCGGCACGTCGTGGCCCGGTTGGTCGCCGGAGACGTACGAGTGGGGTTGGTGGTCACCGAGCATGATGAGGACCAGGTTCGGATCGGGATATGTGTGTACGAAGGAGATGAGGGCGTTCAGCGAGTACTCGATGGACTGTGCGTACACGGCGCGCACCTCACCAGGGTCGCTGAACGCGACATCCGGAGACTCACCTTGTGCGGGCATGGCGTCGAAGGCTGAACCGTCACCCACCCGGCCCCAGTTCACCAGGTGGGGAAGGGGTGTCCACGGGTGGTGGCTCGATACCAGATCGATCTCGGCCATCACGGGGCCGCGGGCGGCTTTCGCGAGCTCCAGACGTCGGAAGGCCGACAGGGTGTACTGGTCGGGCATGGTGGCGTAGCTGAACTTCGGACCGCGATAGCCGACGTTCCTGGCGTCGTAGCTCTTGTCGAAGTGATAGAAGGACGCTCCCTCCGGCCAGTCCTGGGTGTCGGCCGGTACATCGGAGACCGTCCGCCATCCGGCGCGTCCGAAGGCTTCGGTGAGGGTGAGCCGATCGTTCGTGAGGAGCTGGTTGTAGCGCTGCTGGCTGTCGACCCAAAGGCCGGACTGCAGGGTTGAATGCGCCAGCCAGCTGCCGGCACCGAACGTCGGAGACGTCAGAAAGGCGCTTCGGGAGGAGAATCCGGCCGCGCGCAGTCGGCGGGTGCCGGCGTCGAGCACGGCATCGACCTGCGGCGAGAAGGTCGAGTCCTGGACCGCGATGCGGCCGTAGCTCTCGACGAACACGAGCATCACGTCCTTGCCGCGCAGACCGGTCAGCAATTGGTCGCCGGGGGTGTCGCGGAAGCGATCCACGGTGATTGCCTTCGCGAAGGTCTCCCGATCCTGAATGTCGGCGCGCACCTGGGTCACCTCGTCATAGGCGAGGCCGGCCGCGCTCGTGGAGGCGATGCGCGCGCCGGGGGCGAGCTGCAGGCCGGACACCGCACAGAGTGCCCAGACGATTCCGAACGCAGTGAGAGCTTGAGTCGACCCGCGGCGGTGGCGTGCGATGAGCCGGGTCAGCCGGACGACACACAGTGGCATGACGATGAGGATGGCGACGGCGAGAGCCGCGGCGACAACCACGGTAATCATCGCGCCGACGTGGCCGATCGAGTCACCGAGAACGCCGACGCCCGGTTGGAAGTACAACCAGTCGTTCAGCGGGTCGAACGGCCGGTCGAAAACCGCGAAGAACCCCATGTCGAGGACCTTCAAAGTGACCAGCAGCCCGAGAACCGCACCGAACAGCACCGCTACGGTTCCGCTCACCCAGGACCCCAATACGAGTGCCAGCGCGACGATGACGAGTCCCTCGAGCGGGATGCGCACGAATGTCGCGGGCGTCAGACCACTGATCTCATTCGGAAGGACCAGGGCGAGCCAAACGGCCAGGCAGGCGAGAACCGTCGTCACCCTGGACGCGGCCGCCCGGAAGTGCCCTCGACCAGCGCCTTGAACCTTGCTCGGCTGACCCATCGCCACCACGTCGGCCGAACTCGACTCGTTCCGTTCGTGGCGCGAGCCCGTCCTGGCGCGCCACAATCCCCAAGTCTCGCGGCCGAACGACTCCGTCAGCAGGATCAGCGCAACAACAAGCGTGGCCTTGGACAGGCCAACCGGAAGGACGTCTGCCACCGCCAGTGTCAAGACGACACCCTCGAGGGCGGCGACGACCTTGCACCAGTAGCGCGGAGGCAGGGACCCGTGCAGCCAGGGAAGCACCCAACCTGCCGCGACGAAGACGTAACGCGCGGCCCCGATGGCGAACACCCACCACCAACCGGTGGTATGCGCGACGGAGAGGCTGAGCATCAGGATCAAGAACGCGTCGACCTCCATGTCGAAACGCGCCCCAAACGCCGACATCGTTCCCGTACGACGCGCGACCCACCCGTCGACGGCATCGAGGATAAGGGCGAACACCGAGAGGGTCACCAGCGTCACCACGGGTGCCGACCGGCTGAAGGACTCCGCCACCAAAGCCGCCACACCACCGGTCAGGACGGCGCGGGTCAGGGTCACCCAGTCCGCAGGCCCCATTGGATATCCGCGCTGGCGATCGATGCCACGGGCCAACGCAGCATTGGATCCCACTGCGTAGGCCACGCCGAAGACCCACCCCACGCTGCTGAGGCCCACCGTGGCGCCGAGCGCGCCGACAAGCGTTAGCATGCAGACGAACCCGACCACCGGACCGGTTTGAACCCGACGCACCGTGCCTCCGTGTCTAGGGGTACGACAGTCATACGGAAGAGGCGCTGCTTCGGTTCAGCCGGGGCGTGGAGAGGATCAAGATGGTGGCGGGCGACGCGCTTGCGTTCTGGCTACGCGAACCCGGCCGGGGAGAGATCAGGCCGACTCTTGTGCGAGATCCGGGTCCAGGGGACGTACGTGTACGCACCCTGCGTTCCGGGGTGAGCCGGGGCACGGAGTCACTGGTGTTCCGAGGTGGCGTCCCGGCGGACCAGTACACCGCGATGCGGGCACCCTTCCAGGAGGGCGACTTTCCGGGCCCCGTCAAGTACGGCTATCTCAACGTCGGCGTCGTAGAGCACGGTCCTCGGGAACTAAAGGGCCGCACGGTGTTCTGCCTCTACCCCCACCAGACGGTCTACGTCGTACCGGCGGACGCTGTTGTCGTGGTCCCCGACGATGTGCCGCCTGAGCGGGCGGTCCTGGCGGGGACGGTGGAGACCGCCGTCAACGCGCTGTGGGATGCGGCGCCCCTGATTGGTGACCGGATCACGGTCGTAGGGGCCGGCATGGTCGGCTGCTGTGTCGCGCGTCTGCTCGCCCGTCTACCCGGAGTCCAGGTCAGCCTGGTCGACGTCGACGTCACTCGGGCCGCCGCCGCGGTCGCGCTCGGTGTCGACTTCATGCTCCCCGCCGACGCGACCGACGGCCGTGACGTGGTGGTGCACACCAGTGCGACGTCCGAAGGGCTACAGCAGTCGCTGGACCTGCTCGCCCCAGAGGGCACCGTCGTCGATCTCAGCTGGTACGGCGGTGCGCAGGTCCAGCTGTCGCTCGGTGGGTCGTTCCACTCCAGTCGACTCAGCATCCGCGCCAGCCAGGTCGGCACGGTAGCCGTCGCCCGGCGCGGCCGCCGTTCGGCTGCCGAGCGGTTGGCGCTCGCCCTAGACCTGCTGCGCGACCCGGCGTTCAACGCGCTGCTCACCGGTACGTCTCGCTTCGAGGACCTGCCCGATGTCATGGCCCGGCTGGCCGGCGGCAGTCTGCCGGCGCTTTGTCACACCCTCACCTACGGCGACGGGTAGAGCCGTGTTCAGCGTCACGGTCCGCGGCCACATGATGATCGCCCACAGCCTCCGAGGCGAGGTCTTCGGACCTGCGCAGCGGCTGCACGGCGCGACCTACGTCGTGGACGCGGCATTCTTCGGAGAGGCGCTCGATGCCGACGACATCCTGGTCGACATCGGACGGGCCGCCGAGGAGCTGACGTCCGTCCTAGCGGGGCTGAGCTATCGCAACCTCGACGAGGAGCCTGCGTTCGCCGGTCGCAACACCACCACCGAGACGATGGCCAAGGTCATCGCCGACCGGATTGCCGAACGAGTGCATGCCGGGGCACTGGGGAACGCCGGACAGCAACTGGTCAAGATCGCCGTGACGCTGCACGAGTCGCACATCGCGTGGGCGAGTTACGAGCGAGCGCTATGACCGGCGTTCACGTCGTCGTCCCGGACGGTATCGACGACCTGATGCGGCCCAGCGGCGGGAACGTCTACGACACCCGTACGTGTCGTGGGCTCGCCGCCATCGGCTGGTCCGTGCGCGAGCACCACATACCGGGCCGGTGGCCCCGGGCGGACGCGGCGGCGCTGACTCGCCTCGCCGGTGTGCTCGGCGCCGTCCCCGACGGCGGGCTCGTCCTGGTGGACGGTCTGGTCGCCTCGGCGGCCCCGGAGGTGATGACGTGGGAGGCCGATCGGCTGGGCCTTGTCGTGCTCGTGCACATGCCGCTGGGCGAGGAGACTCGGGGGGACGTCCTGGAGACGCGCACGCGGGAACGCGCCGCACTCTCGGCCGCTGACGCCATCGTCACGACCAGCCAGTGGACATGGCGTTGGTTGCTCGACCGTTACGAGCTGCCCAGCGGTCGCGTCCATGTCGTGGAGCCTGGCGTCGAGCTCGCCGACCTCGCACCAGGTACTCCACCCGGCGGTGAGCTGCTCTGCGTCGGATCGGTGACTCGGGCCAAAGGTCACGACGTCCTCCTCGCGGCGTTGGCCACGGTCGCCGACCTCGCCTGGCGCTGCGTCTGCGTCGGCTCGCTGGACGTCGAGCCCGACTTCGTCGACCAGCTCCGTTGCGAGGCCGCGGAGAGCGGTATCGCCAACCGGGTCTGCTTCACCGGTCCGCTCACGGGCACAGCACTCGACGACGCGTACGCCCAAGCGGATCTCCTCGTGCTGGCCTCGCGCGCCGAGACGTACGGCATGGTTGTGACCGAGGCGTTGGCGCGCGCCGTGCCCGTCGTCGCAACGAGGGTCGGCGGGTTGCCTGAATCGCTTGGTCGTGCCTCCGACGGCACGAGACCCGGCCTGCTGGTTCCGCCAGGCAACGCGACGGCCTTCGCCGAGGCATTGCGTTGCTGGCTCGTCGACTCCGGTCGACGGCAACACCTCCGGGACGCGGCCGAGGAGCGCCGCTTGACGCTCTCCGGTTGGTGGCAGACCTCGATCCGGATCTCTCGCGTCTTGGCAGCGGTGCACGGATGAGCGGCACACCGGTCACGTTCGTACGCAGGGCACAGCGCACCAACAGTACTCTCAACAAGAACGGCCGCACGTTCGGTCGTACGGTGTGGGCCTGGGCGCGGCTGGGAGGCGGCGCCGCGATCCTTGCGATCCTCATTGTGCGGTTGGGCGATGGCCCCTTTCTGGACGGGCTTCGCCTGAGCAGCGCGTGGTCGCTGGCGGCGGCCGTTGGTATCACGGGGATGACGACGCTGTGCTGCGCCTGGCGGTGGAGTCTGGTCGCCAAGGCGCTCGGCGTCGATGTGCACCTACGTACGGCGATCGCGGCGTACTACCGCTCCCAGTTCCTCAACGTGACGCTGCCGACCGGCGTGCTCGGCGACGTGCACCGCGCAGTGCGCCATGGCCGCGATGTCGGCGAGATGGGCCGCGGCGTACGGTCGGTCGCGTGGGAACGTGCCCTCGGGCAGGCCGTGCAGATCGGCCTGATCGTGGGTGTGCTGCTCGTGCTGCCGTCGCCGGTTCGCTCGACCGTTCCGGTCGTCGCCGTTGTTGGCGTGGTGGCAGGTCTGGGCGTCACGCTGGTGATCAAGAGGACGGCTCGTGAGGCAACTGGGCTGGCCGCTCGCATCGCGCGCGCATTGACCGACGATTTGCACAACGTGTTGCTCGTGCGGCGAGCGTGGCTGGGCATCGTCATCGCGTCCGGCGTCGCCGCAGTCGGCCACGCCGTGATCTTCCTGATCGCATTGCGAACCACGGGAACGATTGCCCCAGCAGGTCGAGCTCTGCCGTTGGCGCTCATCGTGCTTGCGGCGTCTGCGGTGCCGACGAACATCGCCGGGTGGGGTCCGCGTGAGGGTGCGGCGGCCTGGGCGTTCAGCTCAGCCGGTCTCGGCGCGGCGCAGGGGCTCACCACTGCCGTCGTGTACGGCGTGATGGTGCTCGTCGCGACCCTGCCCGGGGCGGCCGTGCTGATCGCGGACCGGCGGCAGCGGGACGCCCCGTACATCGAAGGTTCACGTCCCCCCGCTCACAGCCTGGATGGCGTTGCGCGTGGTTGACCGTCCCTACACCGTGCTCAGCTCCGCCATGTCGATCGACGGGTACCTCGACGACGCGTCGGACCGGCGGCTGATTCTCTCCAACGACGCCGACCTCGACCGGGTCGACGCCGTGCGGGCCAGCTGTGACGCGATCCTCGTCGGCGCCACAACCGTTCGCAACGACAATCCACGGCTCCTGGTAAGGAGTCACGCACGAGCGGATGAACGGGCGACCCGCGGGCTCCCCCCTTCGCCGATCAAGGTGACAGTCACCCGGCGAGCCAACCTGGACCCGTACGCAGACTTCTTCATCACCGGTGACACAGAGAAACTGGTCTACTGCGCCAGCGAGACCGTGGCCGAGGCGCGCGACCTGCTCGGACCGGTGGCCACCGTCATCGACGGCGGCGATCCGGTGGAGATGCGCCGGGTGTGCGAGGACCTCCATTCTCGCGGCGTGCGCCGTCTCTTGGTCGAGGGTGGCGGGACGGTGCACACACAGTTCCTCACCGCCGGACTCGCAGACGAGCTTCACCTGGTCATTGCGCCGTTCTTCGTGGGCGACTCCCGGGCTCGACGGTTCGTCGACGACGGTCAGTTCCCGTGGACTCCGGACCGGTGCGCAACGCTGGTCGACGCGGGCAGGATTGACGACGTCGTCCTGCTTCGGTACGCGCTCTCCAGGCGCTCCTGTCCGGACTGAAGGGAAAGGGAATCATGCTGCGAGACCTGCAGACCGCTGCGATCCGTGCGCAACTCATGCTGCCGCTGCGGTTCGCCGACGGGTTCGCCACGACCGCGCGGATCTTCACGTTCGACGGGTTGGCCGACGGCCGCGAGCACATCGCGCTCGGACTCGGCGACCGCTCCGTCGCCGTCACCCGCGATCCGTACGCCGGCGCGCCGCCGCTCGTCCGACTCCACAGCGAATGCCTGACCGGCGACCTGCTGGGTAGCCTGCGATGCGACTGCGGCCCGCAGCTGACCGAGGCCGTCAAGCGCATCACCGTCGCTGGTGGATTCATCTTGTACCTGAGGCAAGAGGGTCGCGGCATCGGACTGTATGCGAAGCTCGATGCGTACGCGGTGCAGGACACCGGACTGGACACCTACGACGCCAACATCGCTCTGGGCTATCGGGCCGATGAACGCGACTACACCGTCGCCGCACAGATGATTCAGGCACTCGGCCTCCAGCAGATCGCTCTGCTGGCCAACAACCCGGACAAGGCCACCCAGCTCGGCCGGCTGGGCGTGACAGTTATCGAGCGGGTGCCGACGGGAGTCCACCTCAGCGCCGCGAACGCGCGTTATCTAGCGACGAAGGTCCAGCGAGGCGCGCATTCGCTCGAACTCCCGCTCGGAACGTCCCACCCGGAGCCGGCGGTCGACGGCGCCGCATGCCAGCGACAGGGCTCTGACCCGCGTGCCGCCGACGAAGGTCCCCCGGCACCGCGGACTTCATCGGCGAAGGAGAATGAACCGACGCACTGCAACGGCAACGTCAGAGCTCGCTGACCCCTGGGTTTGACGCCTCTGGGGCTCCGGTCCTGGCATCGCTCGAGAGGTTTGTGACGGACTACCGACCCATATCAGCGTGCCGGCGTACGTGGCCGAGGCGTAATGTCGAACCGTGCGGGGGCAACCCGTCTCTTGACCGAGGGAGCAAACATGGCCGACAAGTCGCCTCAACAACACATGTCCAAGAAGGCAGGCAAGTCACTGAAGGAGAAACGCGCCGAGAAGCACGCGAAGGCCGACGCGAAGAACAAGATCGAGATCGTGCCGCCAGCCAAGAAGCGCTGACCTCCCGCGGCACCCGACGTCGAAGGTCGGGCCGACGTCGGCGTTGGCTTCAGTCAGCCGCGGGGTGCGGCGGCGTACCGCCCGCGGTGATCACGTTCGCGATCGCGGCCACCCGATGAGCCAGCGTGTCGGCCGCGACATCCACGAGTTCGTAGCCGTGCGCGCGGTAGGTCGATTCGTGTACGCGTTCGAAGTCCAGCGACTGCGCGAAGCTGATCGTGCGTGCGGGAGTCGGCTCGCAGAAGCCGAGGCTGCGCACGAAGAACACCTCGCGGTCGTACACCTCGTCAAGGATGACCCGTTCGATCTCGGCGGACAGCGCTCTCGAGACCGGTTGTCCGAGGTAGCTGGCGAGTGCGTGGGTGCAGATCGGTGAGCGGTCGTACACCTGGACGTCCACGTCCGCACCCGACGATTGCACCTGTCGTTGGTGCTGCAGATCGACGATGTCGTCGATGAACGACGCATGCGTCCACGGTTCTGTTTCGCCCCTCGCCTGCCCACGCGCGATGACCGCGGTCGCTGCCTCCTCCACGACGCCGTAACCAAGGTGTTCCAGGCACCGCAAGATCGCCGTCTTCCCGGCACCGGGAGTGCCGGTGAGGATGTATCGCCTCAACGACCGTTCGCTCCCTTCGTACGCACGTGAGCCTTGGACAAGTTCGATGATCGTTCACCGGGGCAGCCGGCGTGGAATGTCGCGATCGGGCCAGGAGACAAGCGCCCAGCCGTCCGCGTCGACCGCGAGCTCGACCGTCTGGCAGAAACCCATCCGGTGACCGGGTGATGCGAACGAGTCCGCGACGTTCGAGGCCAGCCGCGGGAGCGTGAGCCACATCGCGCCGCCGTGGCTGACGATCAGGACGGTCTCGCCGCGATGCAGGTCGGCAATGGTCTCCAGCTCGCCGGTCATCCGCTCGACCACGTCTTGTCCGGATTCGGCGCCGGGGCAGCCGACCGAGAGGTCGCCGACCTCCCAGTCCCTCCAGACCAGCCCGAGCGGGTCGTCCGGGCCGGTACGAAACGGCTGACCCCCGAAGTCGCCGACCGAGAACTCTCGGAGCGCGTCCCGGACCCGTACCGTGACACCGAGCGTGCAGGCGACGATCTCGGCAGTCTGCACTGCTCGAGCCATCCCGCTGGAGTAGACGACGGACACGGCACGGTCGGTGAGCGATTCACCCAGCGCCTTGGCCTGGTGTCGCCCTCGGATCGTCAGCGATCCGCCGCGGTCGACGAGCAAAGAGTCCTCATACTCAGCCTCACCGTGCCGGGCGACGATGATCGTCGCCGGGCACTGGAGGTCGCTCACCCGCTCATGCTAGTGACGGGTTCGAGCGACACAGCACTGGTCATGCGTCGCCCAGCAATCATTCCGGGGAAGCCAAGGGCCGCAGCCCGTGGGCTCGGCGGATCACGGTGACGATCTCGGCGATGATCTGGGTCAGCGCGAAGTCCTTCGGTGTGAACACCGCGGCCACTCCGTGCGCCCGCAAGGCCGCCCCGTCGGCCCCAGGGATGATGCCACCGACGATCACGGGGATGTCGCCCACCCCAGCCGTCCGCAACCCGTCGACGACGACGGGGACCAGCTCGTTGTGCGAGCCGGACAGAATCGAGAGGCCGACGCAGTGCACATCCTCCGCGACGGCCGCCGCCACGATCTCCTCGGGCGTCAGCCGGATCCCCTGGTAGACGACCTCGAATCCGGCATCACGCGCGCGTGCCGCGACCTGCTCGGCGCCATTGCTGTGTCCGTCGAGGCCCGGCTTCGCCACAAGCAAACGAAGCCGACGGCCGAGCTCCTCGCTTGTACGCCGGACCGACGCTCGTACCCTCGCGAGCTCCGCGCCAGCTGCCGCGCCGGACGGCCCGGACGCGACACCGGTGGGAGCGCGAAACTCACCGAACACACCGCGCAAGGCACCCGCCCACTCCCCGGTCGTCACACCCACACGAACCGCGGCCAGCGTCGCTGCCATCAGGTTCACCCCCGACTTCGCGTCAGCCTCGAGGCGAGCAATCGCCTCGGCCACCGCATTGGCGTCGCGGGCGGCACGCCAAGACCGAAGCGACCTGACCGCCGCCTCCTCGGCCTCGGGGTTAGGCGCCTGGATTGCGCTCTTCGGGTCGGCGGTCAACGGCGAGCGTTCGGTCGCGGTGAACCTGTTGACGCCGACCACGACGACATCTCCGGACTCGATCCGGACCCGGCGAGCCGCGTGGGCGTCGACCAGCTGGGACTTCAGGTAACCCGACTCCGTCGCCGCAACCACGCCACCCATCGCCTGGATCCGGTCGATCTCGGCACGCGCGTCGGCGACCAGCTGTGCTGTCTTCGACTCGATGACGTGCGAGCCGTCGAAGATGTCGTCGTACTCGAGGAGGTCGGACTCGTACGCGAGGACCTGCTGCATGCGCAGCGACCACTGCTGATCCCACGGCCGCGGCAAGCCGAGCGCCTCGTTCCAGGCGGGCAGCTGGACAGCGCGCGCACGGGCATCCTTCGACAGCGTGGCACCGAGCATCTCGAGCACGATCCGCTGCGCGTTGTTCTCCGGTTGCGCCTCGGTGAGTCCGAGCGAGTTGACCTGTACGCCGTACCGGAAGCGACGCCGCTTCTCATCCGTCACGCCGTACCGGTTCAGCGTGAGGTCGTTCCAGAGCTCGCCGAACGCCCGCATCTTGCAGACCTCCTCGACGAAACGGACACCGGCGTTCACGAAGAACGAAATGCGACCGACGACATCGGGAAACCGCTGCGTCGGCACCTGGCCGCCGTCCCGAACCGCGTCGAGCACGGCGATCGCGGTGCTGATCGCGAACGCCAGCTCCTGTACCGGCGTCGCGCCTGCCTCCTGAAGGTGGTAGCTGCAGATGTTGACGGGGTTCCACCTGGGCATCTGCTCGACCGAGTACGCGATCAGGTCGCTGGTGAGCCGCAACGAGTCTTCGGGGGGAAAGACGTACGTCCCGCGGGCCAGGTACTCCTTGATGATGTCGTTCTGGGTCGTGCCCTGGAGACTCGCCGGTCCGACTCCTTGCTCCTCCCCGACGACCTGGTACATCGCGAGCAGCCAGAGGGCAGTGGCGTTGATCGTCATCGAGGTGTTCATCTCCGCCAGCGGGATGCCTTCGAAGAGCCGGCGCATCTCGCCGACGTGCGGAACGGGAACACCGACCTTTCCGACCTCTCCGCGGGCCAGGGGGGAGTCCGGGTCGTACCCGGTCTGCGTCGGGAGGTCGAATGCGACCGACAGCCCGGTCTGGCCCTTGTCGAGATTTTGCCGGTACAGCGCGTTCGACGCGGTAGCGGAGCTGTGCCCCGCGTACGTCCGCATCACCCACGGTCGGTCGGCCATGGTCCGAGCGTAAGCCCCTCGTGCAACCCTCGGTCCGACGTCGGGTGTGGCAGATCGGTCACATCGCGGGCGCGCGCCTCATCCCGTGAGGCTGAGGTGCCGGTCCAGGTGGAGCACTCGGTTCAGGCCGGTCACCGCGAGCACCCGGCGGACCGCCGAGCCGGGATGGTGCACCCGCAGATCGCAGCCACTGCGCTCTGCGCGGAAGTGGGCGGCGGTGAGCATCCCGAGGCCGGTGGCGTCGATGGCCCGAAGGTCCGAGGCGTCGAGGAGCACCAGCGGGTCGCCCCGGTCGATCGCCTCGCGCAACGCCTCGCGGACCACGCCGACGTTGCGCACGTCGATGTACTCCCCGGCGTACACGACGGTCGTCGGATCGGCTCTGATCAATCCCATGGCGGTTCCCAAGCCTGTGTTCGTGCTCTCCTTAGTTCAACGTCCGTTGCTCGGCGCCGGTTGCCCCCCGTCATCAGATCGTGACCGAACGGATACGGCTTCGCGTCCAGCTGTCACCGGAGCAATGAACGACGCGCTTCTCATCTCGGTAGGTCCTCACACCGGCAAGGAGGCCACTCGATCGGATCAGATACGTCGGACTGGCGTCCCACGCGTGGGAATAGGGTTGCGGACATGGTCAACCTGACGAGGATCTACACCCGGACCGGCGACGGCGGCGAGACCCGACTGGGCGACATGAGCAAGGCACCGAAGACCGACCCCCGGGTCGCGGCCTACGGAGACGTCAACGAGGCGAACGCGCACATCGGCGTGGTCATCGAGCTCGGCAACGTCGATCCCGATGTCGCCGACGTGCTGCGGACCGTCCAGAACGACCTGTTCGACGTCGGCGCCGACCTCTGTACGCCGGTCGTCGCCGATCCGGAGTTCCCGCCCTTGCGGGTCGCCGCAGGGTATGTCGAACGGCTCGAAGGCTGGTGCGACCACTACAACGAGCCGCTCGAGAAGCTGCGGTCGTTCATCTTGCCGAGCGGCACCCCGGGTGCGGCGCTGCTGCATGTCGCGTGCACCGCCACCCGGCGCGCCGAACGTTCGGCCTGGACGGCGATCGAGGTCCACGGCGACTCCGTCAACCCGCTTGCCGTCACCTACCTCAACCGACTCAGTGACCTGCTGTTCATCCTCACCCGTCATGCGAACCGCACGGTCGGAGACGTCTTGTGGAAGGCGGGCGGCGACCAGCAGCAGAAGCCGGCCGTCAGCTGACGACGCGACGTGGACCGGGCGGCGCGGCCTCGGTCCAGGCGAGGAAGCTGGTCAGCGCTTCGGTGCTCATCGCGAGCTCGACGGGTCCGGTCGGCGTCTCCAGCCCGATGACGACGTGCCCGACGTACAGGGTGTACGACTCTGCTGCCTCGGGGACGCGCCGGTTCGTCATCGCCACCGATCGCGGCAGCACCCGCTTGGGAGACAGGGACAACGAGAACACCCGAAACCACTCGAGGTCGTCATCGGCGTAGCGACCGAGCCCCAGCATCCATCCGTGCGCAGGCCGCCTCGGTTGCCGGGCCGTGGTCGCGATCACCCGGAGGCTGCAGTCGAACGTCGCACCGCGCCGGCCCAGCCAGCGCCGGCGACCATATAGAACGACCCACACCGCGATCGGGAGGGCGACGAGAGCCGCAACCGAGTCGACGAGCTCCCACCACCTCATGGCGTCGGTCGCCTAGCGCGCCTTCTCGACCGCGCGGATCTGCGCCTCGCTTCGTTGAACGGTTGCGCCGTCGTCGTCGGCCTGGGCTCGTTCGAGCTCTTGCTTCACGGCATCGAGGTCGATCTCGCTCGCCAGCTGGGCGTACTCCGCAAGAATCGACACCCGGTTCTTCGCGACCGAGATGAAGCCCTCGTCGACGGCGACCACGAGATGGTCGCCGTCGGCTGTGCGAACCTCCACCGGTCCGGCGGTCATCACACTCAGCACCGGTGCGTGGTTGGCGAGGATCCCGATGTCGCCGTCCGTCGTTCGCGCCAGCACGATCGTCGCCTCACCCGACCAGACGGTGTGGTCGGCGGCGACGACGTCGACCCGCAAGGGGTCGCTCACGAGGTCTCCTTCTCGATCTGCGCCCACTTCCGGTCGACGTCGTCGAGACCACCGCACATGAAGAACGCCTGCTCGGCCACATGGTCGTAGTCGCCGTCGCAGATCTTCGCGAACGCCTCGACGGTATCGCTCAGCGGGACCGTCGATCCTTCGATACCGGTGAACTGCCGTGCGACATAGGTGTTCTGGGACAGGAAGCGCTGGATCCGGCGCGCCCTCGCCACCACGATCTTGTCCTCCTCGGACAGCTCGTCGACACCGAGGATTGCAATGATGTCCTGGAGCTCCTTGTTGCGTTGGAGGATCGACTTCACCCGGTTGGCGGTGTCGTAGTGGTCCTGCCCGATGTAACGCGGGTCGAGGATTCGGGACGTCGACGTCAGAGGGTCGACCGCCGGGTAGATCCCGAGAGACGCGATGTCGCGTGACAGCTCCGTGGTCGCGTCCAGGTGAGCGAACGTGGTCGCTGGAGCCGGGTCGGTGTAGTCGTCGGCCGGCACATAGATCGCCTGCATCGAGGTGATCGAGTGACCACGGGTCGACGTGATCCGCTCCTGCAGGACACCCATCTCGTCAGCCAGCGTCGGCTGGTATCCCACCGCCGAGGGCATCCGGCCGAGCAGGGTCGACACCTCGGATCCGGCCTGGGTGAAACGGAAGATGTTGTCGATGAAGAGCAGAACGTCCTGGTTCTGGACGTCCCGGAAGTATTCCGCCATCGTCAGGGCGGACAGTCCGACCCTGAGCCGTGCCCCCGGCGGCTCGTCCATCTGCCCGAAGACGAGCGCGGTCTGTCCGATGACCTCGGTCTCGGTCATCTCGGTGATGAGGTCGTTGCCCTCACGGGTACGCTCGCCGACGCCGGCGAACACGGACACGCCTTCGTGGTCACGTGCCACCCGGGCGATCATCTCCTGGATCAGGACCGTCTTGCCGACCCCGGCCCCTCCGAACAGGCCGATCTTTCCACCGAGGACGTAGGGGGTGAGCAGGTCGATAACCTTGATACCGGTCTCGAACATCTCGGTCTTTGCCTCGAGCGCGTCGAAGGCCGGGGGGGACCGGTGGATCGGCCAGCGTTCCTTGATCTCGAGGCGCTCACCGTCCTTCAGATTCAGGCAGTCGCCGATCGTGTTGAAGACATGGCCCAACGTCTCGTCACCGACCGGGACGGAGATCGGCTCACCGCTGTTGAGGACCTCCGCGCCACGGACCAGGCCGTCGGTCGGTTGCATCGAGATGGCGCGGACCATGCCGTCGCCGATGTGCTGGGCGACCTCGAGCGTCAGCGTACGGTCGACGTCAGCGAACTTCACGTCGACCTTCAACGCGTTGTAGATGTCCGGCATCCCGTCGGAGGGGAACTCGACGTCGATGACCGGGCCGATGACCCGGGCGACTCGTCCGACGGCGCGGGTTTCGACATCGACGTCGTTCTCGTTGATGGTGGCAGTCATGTTCTGTTCACTCGCTTCCGGAGGTCGCGTCGGCGAGGGCGTTCGAGCCGCCGACGATCTCGCTGATCTCTTGGGTGATTCCGGCCTGGCGGGCCTGGTTCGCGATTCGGGTGTACTTCTGGATCAGGTCCTCGGCGTTGTCGGTCGCCGACTTCATCGCGCTCTGCCTGGCCGCGAGCTCCGACGCCGCTGCCTGGAGCAGGCAGAAGAAGATGCGGCTGTTGACATACCTGGGGAGCAGCGCATCGAGCACCTCCTCAGGAGACGGCTCGAACTCGTAGAGCGGAAGCAGTTCTTCCTTGCTCGGCGCCTCGTCGGCCTCGACCACCTCCAGCGGGAGCATCCTGATGACATCAGGTTCCTGGACGAGCATCGACCTGAACCGGGTGAAGACGACGTGGACCTCGTCCACACCGTCATCCTCCGCGACGAACGCGTCGACGAGCGCTGTGCCGATGTCGCGGGCATTCGCAAACTCGGGACGTTCGGAGAAACCGTTCCAGGAGTCGGCCATGTCGCGCCGGCGGAACCGGAAGTAGGCCTCACCCTTGCGGCCGGCGACGTACCAACGCACCTCCTTGCCTTCAGAGCTCAGCTTCTCGTGCAGCCGCCCAGCCTCCCGGAGCACGGCCGACGAGTAGGCGCCGGCAAGGCCGCGGTCGCTCGTGATGACCAGAACCGCGGCGCGTTGCGGATCCTCCCGCTCCGTCGTCAGCGGGTGGTCGACGTTGGAGTACGTCGCGACGGCAGAGACGGCCCGGGTCAGCTCGCGGGCGTACGGCGTCGCATCGGCGGCACGGTGCTGGGCGCGGATGACGCGCGATGCGGCGATGAGCTCCATCGCCCGGGTGATCTTCTTGGTCGCCTGCGTCGACCTGATCCGCGCTCGGTACTGCCGAAGCGTTGCCGCCATCGCTCAACCCCGCTTCTGCTTGACGATCTGCTCTTGCTCGACGTCTTCGTCGGCAAGCTGGTCGAACTGCTCGCGGCCGACCTTGATCGACTTGCCCTCCGACGTCTCGAACTGGTCGGTGAACGACTGATAGGCCTTCTCGAGCGCCTGCTCGGCGTCGTCGTCGAACGTGCCCGACTCGCGGATTCCGTCGAGGATGCCCTTGTGGTCGTGGCGGAGGTAGTCGAGGAACTCGGCCTCGAACCGGCGAACGTCACTGGTGGGCACCGGGTCGAGCTTGCCGGTCGTCCCCGTCCAGATCGACGCAACCTGCTCCTCGACCGGGAAGGGCGCGTACTGGCCCTGCTTCAGCAGCTCCATCAGGCGCTGTCCGCGCTCGAGCTGCTGACGGGACGCTGCGTCCAGATCGGAGGCGAACATCGCGAACGCCTCCATCGCGCGGTACTGAGCCAGGTCGATCTTGAGCGACCCGGTGACCGTCCGCATCGCCTTGAGCTGGGCCTTGCCGCCTACCCGCGACACCGACACGCCGACGTCGATCGCCGGGCGCTGGTTGGCGTTGAAGAGGTCGGACTGCAAGAAGAGCTGGCCGTCGGTGATCGAGATGACGTTGGTCGGGATGTACGCCGAGATGTCGTTCGCCTTCGTCTCGACGATCGGCAGCCCCGTCATCGAGCCCGAGCCCATGTCGTCGGACAACTTGGCGCAGCGCTCCAACAGCCGGCTGTGCAGGTAGAACACGTCACCGGGGTACGCTTCGCGGCCGGGGGGGCGGCGCAGGAGCAGCGAGACCGCACGATATGCCTCCGCCTGCTTCGACAGGTCGTCGAAGACGATCAGCACGTGCTTGCCGTCGTACATCCAGTGCTGGCCGATGGCCGAGCCGGTGTACGGCGCGAGGTACTTGTAGCCCGCCGGGTCGGAGGCCGGAGCGGCCACGATCGTCGTGTACTCCAGGGCACCGGCCTCCTCGAGGGAGTCCCGGACCGCGGCGATGGTCGAGCCCTTCTGCCCAATTGCGACATAGATGCACCGCACCTGCTTGGTGGGGTCACCGGTCTCCCAGTACTCCTTCTGGTTGATGATCGTGTCGATCGCGATCGCGGACTTGCCCGTCTGGCGGTCGCCGATGATCAGCTGCCGCTGACCGCGCCCGATGGGGGTCAGTGAGTCGATCGCCTTGATGCCGGTCTGGAGCGGCTCGCTGACGCCTTGCCGCTGCACGACGCTCGGAGCCTGGAGCTCGAGCACCCGGCGACCGCTCGTCTCGACGTCGCCGAGACCGTCGAGCGGCTTGCCGAGCGGGTCCACGACACGACCCAGGTAGCCGTCGCCAACCGGCACGGACAGGACCTCTCCGGTCCGGCGGACCTGCTGGCCTTCCTCGATACCGGAGAACTCACCCATGATGGCGACGCCGATGTTGCGGACGTCCAGGTTCAGTGCGATCCCTTGGGTCCCGTCCTCGAACTCGAGCAGCTCGTTGGCCATGGCCGACGGAAGCCCCTCGACGCGGGCGATACCGTCCCCGGCCTCGGCGACCACGCCGATCTCCTCGCGGGTGACCGCGTCCGGCTGGTAGTCGGCGACGAAGCGCTTGAGCGCATCGCGAATCTCGTCCGGCTGGATCGTGAGTTCCGTCATGTCTTGGCTCTCCTGGGCTTTCTGGGTGTCGGCGGGTGACCGCATGGGCATGGTTCAGCCCGCCACCATGCGGCGGGCTTCCGAAAGTCGGTTGGCGATTGTCGAGTCGATGACCTCGTCACCGACCGTCACGCTCAGACCACCCAGCACCGAAGGGTCGACGATCACGTTGAGATGAACGGGGTGGTCGTACTGATGTTCGAGACCGGCGGCGAGCCGATCGGTCTGTTCGTCGGTCATCGGCGCCGCCACCCGCACCGTTGCCAGCAGCCGGTTGCGCCGCTTGGCGGCCAGCTGCTGGAATTCCTCGATCTGGAGGAGCATCGGGCGTCCGCGCCCGGACACGGCGTGCTCCAGCAACCGCTGCGTCGGCTCCGTCACCTTGCCTTCGACGAGGCCGTGTACCAGTCGGCGCTTCGCCTCCGCCGGCGCGCGTCGATCGCTGAGGGCGTTGCGCAGCGACTGCGTCGCCTCGACGACCCGTCCGAATCGGAAAAGCTCGTCCTCGAGGTTTTCGAGCTGTCCGTCCTCCTCCGCCTTCACGATGTGGGCGACGACACCGGCATGATCGAGCGCGTCGGCGAGATGTGCGGAGTGGGACCACCGGCAGGCGACGGCCGCTCCGATGACCTGCTCTGCTCCCGCGGAGACCTTGTCGTGCAGCAGGGCACCGACCAGCTTCTGCTTCGCCTCGGCATCAACCGCCGGTTCGGTCATAGCCCGTCGAACGGACGGCTCGGCGTCGAGCAGCGCCACCACGCCGAACAGCTCGCCACCGAGCTCGGAGGCATCCGTCCCTGAGGAGACGGCCTCGTCGACCGCCTCGACGACGGTGGTCTCTGCCTCCGCGAATGCAGCGGGCATCAGCGCCTGCCCGATCCTCGCGACGGCTGGCGAGACTCCAGGTCGGCGATGAACCGCTCCACGGTTCGGCTCTGCCGGGCATCGTCTTGCAGGGACTCGCCGACGATCGTCCCGGCCAGGGTGACGGCGATGCTTCCGACCTCCGTACGCAGCTGACTGACGACTTGCTTGCGCTCGGCCTCGAGCTGCGCTTGACCGTGAGCGAGGATGCGCGCCGCCTCCGCCTGCGCCTGCTCGCGCATCTCGGCAACGATCGCCGCGCCCTGCTCTCGAGCCTCCTCACGGATCCGGGCTGCCTCGTGCCGCGCCTCCACAAACTGCGACTTGTACTCCTTCTCGGCGGCTTCGGCCTCGGCCTTCGCCTGCTGTGCCTCCTCGAACTGCCGGCGGATCGACTCCTGGCGGTCCGTCAGCGCCTTGTTCAGCATCGGGACGACGTACTTACCGAGCACGACCAGGATGATGATGAACGCGACCAGCTCGACGATGAACGTCGCGTTCGGTACGAGGAAGTTGCTCGCCCGGTTCGTCGTTGCCATCAGCTTGTCCGCCTCTCCTCGGGGTGGTCCGGCCGCTACTTGCCGAGCACGAACACGAACAACGCCATGAACGCGAGGTTGATGAAGTACATCGCCTCGACCAGCCCGACCGTGATGAAGAACAGAACCTGGAGCTGGTTCCGTGCCTCCGGCTGCCGTGCCACGCCCTGGATCAGGGAGCTGCCGGCGAGGCCATCACCGATGGCCGCACCGATGGCGCCGCCGCCGAGGGCGAGCCCGCCGCCGACGAAGGCGCCGGCGGTCTTGATCGCAGAGTCGATATTGCTTGGGTTTGCCATGTTTCTCCTTGGCTGTCAGGTTCCCGGGTTTGTCGGTGTCGAAGCGAATCTCCGGTGGGTGGTCTCTGGTACCGGGTCGACGGTGACCCAAGGCCGCGAACTCAGTGTGCCCCCTCGGTCTGCCGAGCGGCACCCGCAGTGTCGGAGTCCCGTGCCGGCGAGTGGTCGTCGGCGTCGTGGGACTGGCCGGCCATCCCGAAATAGAGGACGGTCAGCAACGCGAAGATGAAAGCCTGGAGGAGCGCGATGAATATGTCGAACAACTTCCAGATGATGTTCGGTGCCCACAGCGCGAAGGCCGGCAGCAGCCCGATCAGCGCGATCATGATGCCGCCGGCGAAGATGTTGCCGAAGAGCCGGAGCGCCAGCGTGAACGGCTTGACGAGCTCCTCGAGCAGCGTCAGCGGGAGCATGACGGGGTAGGGCTCCAGGTAGTGCTTGAAGTAGCCCTTCACGCCGCGTTCCCGGACGCTGTAGATGTGGACTCCGACGATCACGAGGATGCCCATCGCGTACGTCAGGTTGACATCCGATGTCGGGGCGGGCAGGTACTTCGGGTCCTCGCCACTCGGAATCAGCTCGAGCAGGTTGGCAACCAGGATGAACGTGAACAAGGCGATGGCCAGCGGCACGACGAACGGGTTGACCCGCCCGAGGTTGCCCTCCACCTGGGACGTCACCTCCGAGACGATCGACTCCCAAGCGAGCTGCACCTTGCCCGGGTTCTCCACGCTCGCCTTGGAACGGACCCACAGCCCCAGCCCGACCACGACCAGCCCCGCTATTGCCGTCGCCCAGATCGTGTCCACGTTGAACGTGAGACCGAACAGCTGAGTGGTGACGTGCTGGCCGATCTTGATATCGGTCGCCATCGGGATGGTCGCACTCATGCTTTACGGATCTCGTTCAGAAGGGGCAGGCCGGTGAAGACGAGCATAACCAGGTGCATCAGCGCGAGCCCGATCAGGACCGCCGCACCGTAGGGCCAGAACGCGACGACCAGGACCAGGGCGATCACTGTGACGACCGTGAGCCGTCCGACGGAGCCAAGGGCGAACTGCTTGCGGGTCAGCTCTGCTCCGCTGTCGAGCGCGCGGAACAGCGAAACCTCGGTGAGGACGTGGTTCAGCAGGCTGAGAAAGACGCCAACACCGAAGAAGACGCCGACCTGCCAGCGTCCGGCCGGAATCGCGATCCAAATTGCCGCGACGGAGAACAAGACCGCGACGATCAGGGGACGGCGCTGCTTGCTGAGTACCGCCGTCAGCGCCTTCGTTGTCATGATCCGATCTCCTCGGTACGTGTCGTCGTCCGGGTAACCGGCAGCGATCTCGACCCATTCAACCGAGAAACCGTCTGACCCGCATCCAGCTGCCCACGACGCCCGACGCGATCCCCACTGCGAGCCCGACCAGGGTGAACGCCGGGTTCGTGCTGAGAACGTCGTCTGCCACCAGACCCAGACCGGTGCCGGCAACAACCGTCGCGATCAGCAGACTGCCCAGCCCGACGACATCTCGCAGACCCATGTCGGGCGGGGAGGAGTCGTCGTTCATCGCTCGCGCCAGTCTCGTCGCCGTGCGTGGTCACCCGGACCTGGCTCGCCGGGTGCGGGAAGGCGCTGAGGCTACCACGCAGGGCTGGTCCCGATCGAAGTTCCCGCTGATGAGGGAGCACGCCGAGATGGCTGTCGACGGTGACAGTGTCGGTCGTCATCAGGCGGCCGTTCCTCGAGGTGCTCCGGGGTTCGCTGTGGTGCTTGTGAAAAATAGCACAAAGTCGCTCAGGGGGTCAAACGGACGATCCTCAACTCTGTTTGCCGATCAGACCTCGATGCCCCGGGAGACCGAACGTGAGGAGGATCGCGACCACGGTCATCGCCGTGAGCACCGTGGCCGACCACCACCCGGCCAGCAGACTTACTCCGACGACGCCGAACGCGATCAGTGCCGCCCACAGATAAAGCACCAGGACGGCCCGCCGGTGTGAGTGACCCATGTCGAGCAGCCGGTGGTGGAGATGCTTGCGGTCCGGTGAGTACGGCGACTTCCCCGCCGCCGTCCGGCGTACGACGGCCAGCGCGAAGTCACCCAGCGGGATGACGAGAATGGCAAACGGCAAGATCAGCGGAAGCAGGGTCGGAAGAACGCTCGCGCTCGCGCCGCCGATGCCCTGGTCCAGGCGACCGGGCGAGAACTGCCCGGTGAGGCTGATCGCCGAACACGCGAGCATCAGCCCGATCAACAGCGCGCCGGAGTCGCCCATGAAGATCCGGGCCGGAAAGAAGTTGTGCGGGAGGAAGCCGACACACGCGCCCGCCAGAGCGGCGGTCAGGATTGCGGAGGTGGTCGCCCGTTCCTGCTGGTTCTGGTGGACGAGGACGAGAGAGTACGACGCGAAGGCGATCGCACCGATCGCGACCACGCCAGCCGCCAACCCGTCGAGCCCGTCGACGAAGTTGACCGCGTTCGCGGTGATCACGATCAGCAGTACGGTGAGCAGCGCCGCCTGCTGTGCGCCGAGCGGGAAGACGGTCGAGAGCGACTTCTCACCGGGCAACGGCAGCCAGTAGATCTGGACGCCCTGCAAGGCGACGGCACCGGCGGCCAGCACCTCACCGGCCAGCTTGGTGACCCAGTCCAGCTCGATGATGTCGTCCACGACCCCGACGATGCAGATCAGAGCACCGCCGATGAGAACCGCCCGAGCGTCGTGGAAGATCTGGTCCCGCCCGGGTGCGTGACCGAGAAACGGCAGGTGTCGGGCCACGGCGTACGCCGCAACCAGACCGGCCATGATCGCGACGCCACCGAAGTACGGGATCGGGATCTCGTGGACGTCACGGTCTCGGATGTGCGCGATGGCACCGGTACGCATGGCGAGCTCACGAGCGACGACCGACAGCAGGTAGGTAGTCGCCGCGGCGACGACGAAGATCAGCAGGTATTCGCGCATTGCGGGGCCGTGTTCAGCCCGGGATCTCGAGATCCGGCACGACGCCGAGCAGCTCCTCGACACCGATGGCGCCCGCCCGGACGAGCCGGACCTCGGTGCCGACGACGTCGACGATTGTCGATGGCTCCGGACCCTTGGTCGGCCCTCCGTCGAGGTAGACGTCCACGGCGTTCCCCAGCATCCGTCGAGCATCGTCGACCGTGGTCGCAGGCGGCTCTCCCGTCAGGTTTGCGCTGCTGACGGCCAGCGGACCGATGTCCAGCAAGAGGTCGCGGAGGTCGTGGTGGTCCGGAACCCGCAAGGCGACCGTTCCACGACTGTCACCGAGGTCCCACCGCAACGACGGCTGCTGACGGCAGATCAGCGTCAGTGCGCCTGGCCAGAACCGTTGGGCCAGCTCCTTCGCCTCATCGGAGATGTCAGAGCCGAGCGCGCGCATGGTCGTGACGTCACCGATCAGCACCGGAACGGGCGTGGACCGGCCGCGGCCCTTGGCGCGAAGCAGCCGCCGTACCCCAACCGGGTCGAACGCATCGGCGGCCACGCCATACACCGTGTCCGTCGGGGTGACGATCAGGCCGCTGTCCGAGAGTGCGGTCTTCGCCGCCTCGAAACCGGCCGATCGCCGGGCGGGGTCGTTGCAGTCGTAGACGTCAGAGTCGGCGGTCACGTTCCTATCGTGCCAGGACCGCTCCGCCGACCCCATCGGCGTCTGCGCTCCGCGATTGGCTGGGGGTCCGCGAAGTAGTACCTCGCGAACCCCCAGCCAATCGCGGACGGATGATCACCGAGCGCGCCGACGAGCGGTGATAAAGCGAGGGCGCCGGTTGAGGTCCAGGTGGTCGCGGACGTCCGTCCAGCGGTTGGGAGCGGTGAACACCGCGGTGGCGGTCGTGCCCTGCACGTCGGCATGCTCGCAGACGACCAGCCCACCGGAGACCAGCATCTTGGAGGCGACGTCCTCGACGGCCCGGATCACGTCAAGTCCGTCGTCGCCCGACCACAGCGCCTCGGGGGGCTCGAAGTCGCGGACCTCGGGGGGCACGGTCTCGTAGGCAGCCAACGGAATGTACGGCGGGTTGGCGACCACGACATGTTGGGAGCCGACCAGGTCCGCGCACGCCGTCCTGATGTCGCCGAGCCGGAGGTCGACACCGGTTCCCCTGAGGTTGCGGGCAGCGTACGCGTACGCGGGCTCGAGGAGCTCGACCGCGACCACCTCGGCCTGCGGGACCTCGGTCGACATCGCCAATGCGACCGCGCCCGAGCCCGTACACAGGTCGATGGCCCGAGGTGTGGGTTCCCCGGCCGCCAGGATGGCCCGGAGCTCGTCGATCGCTGCACCGGCCACGAGTTCGGTCTCGGGTCGCGGGATGAACACGCCCGGCCCGACCTCGATGTCTACGTAGCGAAACGAACTGGCACCGGTGAGGTGCTGAAGGGGCGTGCCGGCCGAGCGCCGGGTGACCAGCACCTCGAACACTTGCGCCTGGGCGTCGTCGCACGCCTCCTCGAGACCGACGAGCTCCGTTCGGGACACGCCCCGGACGTGGGCGAGCAACAGCTCGGCGTCGTTGCGTGGAGAAGGGACACCGGCCCGGCGAAGTGTCCGAGCCGCCGCGGCGAGGATCGACTCATTCCTCACGCCGACTGCTCGGCCCGGGCGAGCCGGTCGGCCAGATCGGCGGCCAGGCAGGCGTCGATCACCGGTTGCAGGTCGCCGTCGAGGACCTGGTCGAGGTTGTATGCCTTGTAGCCGACCCGGTGGTCGGTGATCCGGTTCTCCGGGAAGTTGTAGGTCCGGATCCGTTCCGACCGGTCGACGGTGCGTACCTGAGACCGGCGGGCCGTCGAAGCATCGGACGCGACCTGGTCCTCCGCCTCCTGCAAGAGCCGGGATCGTAGGATCCGCATCGCTTGTTCTCGGTTCTGGAGCTGGCTCTTCTCGTTCTGACAGGTGACGACGATCCCGGTCGGGACGTGGGTGATCCGGACGGCCGAGTCGGTCGTGTTGACGCTCTGGCCGCCGGGACCCGACGAGCGGAAGACGTCGATGCGCAGATCGTTGTCGTTGATCGTGACGTCGACGGGTTCGGCCTCGGGCATCACCATCACACCCGCAGCCGAGGTGTGGATGCGGCCTTGCGACTCGGTCACCGGCACCCGCTGTACCCGATGTACGCCACCCTCGAACTTCAGCTGCGCAAACGGCTCCTCACCCGGCGCCGGCGGGGCCTTGGCCTTGACGGCGATCGTGATCGACTTGACGCCACCCAGGTCGCTGGGTGCCTCGTCGAGAATCTCCGTGCGCCAGCCGTGCCGCTCGGCGAATCGCAGGTACATCCTGACCAGGTCCCCCGCGAACAACGCCGACTCCGCTCCACCCTCGCCCGACTTGACCTCGACGATCGCGTCCTTTGAGTCGACCTCGTCGCGCGGTGCCAGCAGCTGGCGGAGGCGCTCCTCGAGCTCGCCCCGACGTCCGTCGATGCGCTCCGCCTCTGCGTGGAACGACGCGTCATCCGCGGTCAGCTCACGGGCGGCTTCGAGGTCGCCGACCGCGGCGCGCCATTCGTCGTGCACGCGGATGATCGAGCTCAGCACGGCGTACCGCCGGTTGAGCCGGCGTGACGCGATCGCGTCGCCGAGCACCTCCGGGTCCGCCAGGCGCGCCTCGATCCGGCCATGCTCGGCGACGAGGGAGTCGATCGCCGTGAACATCAACGGCACCTTCCTCGACCGACGACCGATCGTGGGCTTGGAGACGAAGGGACGTTGCCGCTCCCGTTCGGCTACGGGGGCGGCGCCGTCGGTCTGGCTACTTGGAGGCCTTGGACTTCGCGTAGCGGGCCTCGAACCGGGCGACCCTGCCGCCGGTGTCGAGGATCTTCTGCTTGCCGGTGTAGAAGGGGTGGCAGTTCGAGCAGACGTCGGCACGAATGGTGCCCTTGGTCGCCGTACTGCGGGTGGTGAACGTGTTGCCACAGGTGCAGGTGACCTGGGTCTCGACGTACGTGGGGTGAATATCGGGCTTCATGCTGTCCTCTCACTGGTCGCCGGGTCACCACTCGCCGGACGAGCAGTGTGAACCGGAACCGGCACCTGCGGGTGCCATCGACGTAGTTTGTCATCGACGCCTCGTACAACGCGAATCCCTCGTCGCCTGTTCCTGGACTTGTCGGCGGGTCAGCAGGCTCTGGCCCCACTAGCCGCCGACAAGTCGGGTCAGCCGAGAAGTTGCTCGATGTCGTCGGCGATCTTGTCCGGCTTCGTCGTCGAGCCGTACCGCTTGACCACCTGGCCGTCGCGGCCAACGAGGAACTTGGTGAAGTTCCACCTGATCTTGTCTCCGAGCACGCCCGACTTCTCCGTGCGCAGCCACGTGTAGAGCGGGTGCGCGTTGTCGCCGTTCACGTCGACCTTGGAGAACATCGGGAACCTGACGTCGTACGTCAGCGAGCAGAACTCCCTGATCTCGTCATCACTTCCCGGCTCCTGGTCACCGAACTGGTTGCTCGGGAAGCCGAGAACCACGAACCCGCGGTCGCCGTACATCTCGTACAGGTTCTCGAGTCCCTCATACTGCGACGTGAACCCGCACCGGGAGGCGACGTTGACGACGAGAACGACGTTCCCCCGATAGTCCTCGAGTGCCTGCTCGACGCCGTCGATCGTGCGGGCCCCGAAGTCGTAGATTGTCGTCACGTCGTCATTTCGATGTCAGTACGCGATGTCGCCACGAGCCGAGTTCGCCGCCGACCATGGCATGGCAGATGGTCGCCTATCGAGCCAATTTGCCCGCTCTAGGCGACCACTTGCCATGCCAGCATGGGAAATGGTCGGCGCGCGCGGGCCTGGTGCGGCGCAGGGTCGTCGACGTCCAGGGTCGTGCTCACAGGTCGTCGTCGTCTCGGCGCAGGCTGCTCACCGTCGGGGTCGTCTTGTTGACCTGCATCAGGAACTCCATGTTGCTGTTTGTCGACTTCAACTTCTCGAGCAGCAGCTCGAGCGCCTGCTGGCCGTCGAGCGCCGAGAACACCCGGCGCAGCTTCCAGACGACGCTGAGCTCGTCGCGGCCCATCAGCAGTTCCTCGCGACGCGTTCCGGACGCGTCGATGTCGATCGCGGGGAAGATCCGCTTGTCGGCGTACTCCCGGCGCAGCCGAAGCTCCATGTTGCCCGTGCCCTTGAACTCCTCGAAGATGACCTCATCCATCTTGGAGCCGGTCTCGATCAACGCGGTGGCGAGAATCGTCAACGAGCCGCCGTCCTCGATGTTGCGGGCCGCTCCGAAGAACTTCTTTGGCGGGTAGAGCGCCGACGAGTCGACACCGCCAGACATGATCCGGCCACTGGCCGGGGCTGCCAGGTTGTACGCGCGGCCGAGTCGGGTGATCGAGTCCAGCAGCACGACGACGTCGTGGCCGAGCTCGACGAGCCGCTTGGCCCGCTCGATCGCCAGTTCGGCGACCGTCGTGTGGTCCTCGGCCGGACGGTCGAAGGTCGAGGCGATGACCTCGCCTTTGACCGCGCGCTGCATGTCGGTGACCTCCTCCGGCCGCTCGTCGACGAGGACGACCATCAGGTGGCACTCCGGGTTGTTCTGCGTGATCGCGTTGGCGATCGCCTGCATCACGATGGTCTTGCCGGCCCGGCTCGGTGAGACGATGAGACCACGCTGGCCCTTGCCGATCGGCGCGACGATGTCGATGACGCGGGTGATCAGCTGCGTCGGCTCGGTCTCGAGCCGGAGCCGGTCGGCGGCGTAGAGCGGTGTCAGCTTCGAGAACTCGACCCGGTTGCGTGACTCCTGCGGATCGGCACCGTTCACGGTGTCAAGCCGGACCAGGGGGTTGAACTTCTCGCGTCGCTGCTCGCCTTCGCGAGGTTGTTTGATTGCACCAGTGAGCGCGTCTCCCTTGCGCAGACCGTGCTTGCGGACCGTCGACATCGAGACGTACACGTCGTTCGGACCCGGGAGGTAGCCGCTGGTGCGGACAAACGCATAGTTGTCTAGCAGGTCGAGGATGCCTGCCACCGGGATCAGGACGTCGTCCTCGTTGATCTGCGGCTCTGCCTCCTCGCGGCGGTTGCGGTTCTGGAACCGGTCGTTGCGGTCGTTGCGGTCACCACGGTCGTTGCGGTCACCCCGACCACGCCGGCGACGGTTGCGCCCACCGTCGTTGTCGCCGCGGTTGTCGCCGCGGTTGTTGCCGCGGTCGTTCGACCGGTTGTCGTTACCGCGGTCGTCCGACCTGTTCGCGTCGCCGCGGTTGTTGCCGCGGTCGTTGGACCGGTTCTCGTCGCCGCGGTCGTTGCCGCGGTCGTTGGACCGGTTCTCGTTGCCACGGTCGTTCGACCGGTTGTCGTTGCGGCGGCCATCTCCACGGCCGTCGTTGCGATCATCACCGCGGTTGCCGCTGCGAGAGCTGCGGTCACCGCGAGACTCGTCGATGTGTTCCAGCCGGACTTCGCTCGCCTGGTCCGCATCGAACGGTGCGATCGCCGGGCTACCGGCGTCCGTCCGAGACATCGCACGGTCGGAGCTGACATTCGTGGAGGCGTCGGCGGCTGGGTTCGAGCTGCCACCGCCGCGCTTGGCCTTGATCGCGTCGACCAGTTGGCTCTTGCGTAGTCCCCCGGTTGCGATGCCGAGGTCGGAGGCAACCTGCTTCAGCTCGGGAAGCAGCATTGTCCCCAGGCCACCGGACTTCTTCCTGGCCGGCTTCGACGAGTTGTCGGCGGCAGGGGTGGTGGCTTCGATTGTTTCCGTCACGTGAGGTCCTTCCCACGTCGTGGTGTGCCACAGACTCGACACACGGCTCAGATAGATAACCGGCTGACCACGAAGGCCCGTCGCGGGAACGAATGTTCACGCGTGGGTTCGCCTTACAGGAGGTAAGAGTGAATCTCCGTAGACCAGCGAGAAGAGGATTGGATCGCTCGGCGACCCGTCAACGACGACCCTAGCACTTCTTGAAGGCGATGTCGTCATCCCGGTCAACGTGTCACCCGTGGCTCGTATTCCCCGAGCCGACGGTTCAAGGGATCAGCCGAGCACCGGTCAGGTCGAGTCCGAGGCTCAGGCGCCGCCATCCGTCGCCGACGTCGGGCCATTCCGTGTCCCGACGTCGATGCAGGACGAGCACGGCGGGTCCCGCCCCGGAGATCACCGCCGCATGACCGGACTCGCGCAACCGGGTCATCAGCGCGTACGAGGCAGGCATCGCGTCCCGGCGGTGGATCTGGTGCAGGAAGTCGCACGTTCCCGACAACAGCAATCCAGGTTCACCGGTGAGGGCGGCAACGAGCAGCGCGGCCCGGGCAGCGTTCGCGGCCGCGGTCGCATGCGGGACGGTCGCCGGCAGGACGCCGCGGGCGACGGCCGTCGAGACCGCCTGCTCGGGTACGAACGCCGTCGTGACGATATCGGGATCGATGCGTAACGAGGCCGCCTGAGGGACGTCGTTCGCCATCCACGCGATGGTGAGCCCGCCGAGCAGGCAGGCTGCGACGTTGTCTGGATGGCCCTCCATCTCGGTCGCGAGCCCGAGCAGCTCTGCGGTCGGCAGACTTGCCTGGAGCAGTCCCTCGGCCAGTCGGAAGCCGGCGACGATCGCGGCGGCCGACGACCCAAGGCCGCGTTCGTGCGGGATCATGTTCTCGCAGTGCAGCGCAAGACCAGGTTGGACGGACCCACAGTGCTCGAGCGTCCGTCGGATGGCACGGACGACCAGGTGGGACTCGTCGGTGGGCACCGAACCGGTTCCTTCGCCGGTGACCGTGATCACCACCGGTCCGGAACGGATCTGCACCGTCACCTCGTCGTACAGCCTCAGAGCCAGTGCAAGGCTGTCGAAGCCGGGTCCAAGGTTTGCGCTCGTCGCCGGCGCCCGGACGCGTACCGGCTCGGTGGCGAGCGAGGTCACGCGATTCCCGCCGCTGCCGCGACCGCGTCCGCATCGGCCTCGACGTTCACGGTCGACCCGGTGCAGCGGAACTCGAGTGCGGTGTCCACGTCCTTGAGCCCGTGGCCGGTGACCGTGACGACGATCTGCTGCCCAGCGGCGAGGCGCCCTTGCTCCTGCAACCGGAGCAGCCCGGCAACGCCGGCCGCGGAGGCTGGCTCGACGAAGACACCTTCGCGCGCGGCGAGGAGGGCCTGAGCGGACAGGATCTGGTCGTCTGTCACTGCCTCGATCAGCCCACCCGAGTCGTCGCGAGCCGCGACCGCAAGGTCCCACGACGCGGGGTTGCCGACCCGGATGGCCGTCGCGACCGTGTGCGGATGCGTCACGACGGCGTTGTCGACGATGGGAGCGGCTCGGGCCGCCTGGAACCCGTACATCTTCGGGGTCGAGGAGGCGAGACCGGCAGTTGCGTAGTCGAGATAGCCGCGGCGGTACGCCGCGATGTTCCCGGCGTTGCCGACCGGAAGGGCGTGGATGTCCGGTGCGTCGCCCAGCGCGTCGACCACCTCGAACGACGCCGTCTTCTGTCCTTCGAGGCGAACCCGGTTGACCGAGTTGACCAGAGCGACGGGATACGACTCGGCGAGCTTGACCGCGATCTCCAGGCAGGCGTCGAACCCGGCGTCGATGGAGACGATCCGGGCCCCGTGCACGATCGCTTGCGCCAGCTTCCCGCGCGCGACGTTGCCTTCGGGTACGCACACGATCGACGTGATCCCGGCCTTGGCGGCGTACGCGGCCATCGACGCCGAGGTGTTCCCGGTCGACGCGCACACGACCGCCTCGGCCCCGGTGGACACCGCCACCGAGATCGCAACGGTCATCCCACGATCCTTGAAGCTCCCGGTCGGATTGGCGCCCTCGACCTTCAACCAGACGTCACAACTCAACCGCTCCGAGAGCCACCCGGCCGGTACGAGGGGGGTTCCGCCTTCGCACAGGGTCACCACCGTGGTCCTCGGGTCGATCGGCAGCCAGTCGCGGTACTCCTCGATGACGCCGCGCCACTGCCTTGGCCCTGTGCTCATTCGAGGCTCATTCGGGGCTCGACGGGACTCACTCGGGGCTCACTCGGGGCTCGTTCGGGGCTCGTTCGGGGATCACGGCTCATCGGACTCGCCCTCGACCCGCATGACGGACGACACGTCCCGGACCACCTCGAGCTTCCGCAGGCCGCGGACCGTCGCCGCGAGATCGTCGTCGCGGGCGGTGTGGGTCACCAAGACGAGCTGTGCGTCGGCCCCACGCCCCTCTTGCCGAACGGTCTGGATCGACACGCCGTGCTCTGCGAACATCGTCGCGATCGTCGCGAGCACACCGACCTTGTCCCGCACGTCGACGGCGACCTGGTATCTCGTCCGGGTCGCTCCCATGGGGGCGAGCGAGAGATTGGCGTACGCCGTCTCACCCGGACCCTGCGATTTCCCCAACCGGATCCGTCCGACCGTGACGATGTCGCCCAGCACAGCGCTTGCGCTCGGTGTGCCGCCGGCGCCTCTTCCGTAGAACATCAGCTCACCGGCGGCGTCGCTTTCGACGAACACGGCGTTGTACGCCTCCCGAACACCCGCCAGTGGATGTGCCCGCGGAATCATCGCCGGATGGACGCGGATGGATATCTGGTCACCTTGATCGGTCTCGACCCGGTCGCAGATCGCGAGGAGCTTGACGACGTGGTCGATCTCGCGCGCATGCGCAACATCGGTCGCGCTGACCGCCGTGATCCCCTCCCGGTAGACATCGGTGCCGCGTACCGGGGTGTGGAACGCCAGTGAGGCAAGCAGCGCGGCCTTCGATGCCGCGTCGAATCCTTCGATGTCTGCGGTCGGGTCGGCCTCCGCGTATCCGCGCCGTTGCGCCTCCTCGAGCGCCTCCTGGAGTGTCGACCCGGTTGTGTCCATTTGATCAAGGACGTAGTTCGTCGTGCCGTTGACGATCCCGATCACCCGCCGAACCCGGTCACCGGCCAGGGACTCCTTCAGCGGCCGTACGATCGGGATCGCCCCCGCGACGGCCGCCTCGAAGTACACGTCCCTGCCGGCTTCGGCAGCCGCATCGAAAACGGTTGGGCCGTCCTCGGCGAGCAGGGTCTTGTTGGCGGTGACGACCGAGGCCCCATTGCGCAGTGCGCCCAAGATCAGCGTCCGCGCCGGCTCGATCCCTCCGATCACCTCGACGACGATGTCGACGTCCGGGCGAGCGACGAGCGATTCCGCGTCGGTCGTCAGCAGATTGCGAGCAACGTGATCGGGCCGCGGGCGGTCCGTCCGGCGTACGGCGACACCCACCACCTGGAGCGGAGCACCGACGCGGGCAGCGAGGTCGGCGGCGCGCACGTCCATCAGGCGGACGACCTCGCTGCCGACGGACCCACAGCCGAGAACGGCGACACGTAGCGGCGACTGTTCCATGGCGCTCGGCATTTCCTTTCGTACGACCGATCCGCTGACCAACCCCGGGCCAGCTCGGGAACGGCCAAGCTCACCCGACGTCGAGTCGGAGCAGATCTTCCTCGGTCTCACGTCGCACGATCAGCCGGGCCGAGCCGTCACGGACCGCGACCACGGCCGCTCGCGGGACGTGGTTGTACGTCGTCGCGAGGGAACGACAGTACGCGCCCGTTGCCGGAACCGCGATCAGGTCACCCGGCGCGATGTCCGACGGGAGGAACTCGTCCTTCACGACGATGTCACCGGACTCGCAGTGCTTTCCGACCACCCGCGACAGCACCGGCTCGGCATCGGACGTGCGACCGGCCAGGGTGCAGCTGAAGTCGGCGTCGTAGAGCGCCGTCCTGACGTTGTCGCTCATCCCGCCGTCGACCGACAGGTAGCGACGTTCAGCTCCGCCGTCGAGCGGAACCGACTTCACCGTGCCGACCTCGTACAACGTGAAGGTGGACGGGCCGGCAATCGCTCGGCCCGGCTCGATCGACAGCGCCGGCTCCGCGATCCCCCGCGCGCGACACTCCCTGCTGACGATTGCGCGTACACCTCTCGCGAGTTCGGCAGGGCCGGCCGGGTCGTCCTGGGTCGTGTAGGCGATTCCGAACCCTCCTCCGAGGTCGAGCTCGGGGAGCTCGATGTCGAGGTCGTGCTGGACCTCTGCATGAAGACCCAGCACCCGGTGAGCCGCCACCTCGAAGCCCGAGGTGTCGAAGATCTGCGAGCCGATGTGCGAGTGGATGCCGCGCAACTCGAGGCTCGGATGGGCGACCACCTGCTCCATCGCGCGGCGGGCCTCCCCCGTGACCATCGACAACCCGAACTTCTGGTCCTCGTGGGCGGTTGCGATGTACTCATGCGTGTGCGCCTCCACCCCGACAGTCACCCGCACCAGGACGCGCTGCCGTACACCTGCTGCGTGGGCAAGCCGGCCGAGGCGTTCGATCTCGAGGGACGAGTCGACGACGACCCGGCCTACTCCGCACTCGACAGCGCGTCGCAGCTCCGACTCACTCTTGTTGTTGCCGTGGAAGCCGATCCGTTCGGTGTCGAAGCCCGCCGCGAGCGCTACCGCCAGCTCCCCTCCGGTGCATACGTCCAGACTGAGGCCCTCCTCCGAGATCCACCGGACCGTTGCCAGGCACAGGAACGCCTTTCCGGCGTAGTAGACGGTCGACGGGGCGAACGCGTCCTTGAAGGCTCTCGCCCGGGCCCGGAAGTCGTCCTCGTCGACGATGTACGCAGGGGTTCCGAACTCGTTCGCCAGCGCCTCGACTCCGACGGCGGCGACCGTCAGCTCGCCGGATCGGGTCTTGCAGGTGTTCGCCGACCACAACGAGCGGACCAGCTCGTTGACGTCGTCGGGGGGTGCGAGCCAGGTCGGTCCGCGCTGACCCGCGACCGCATGCAGGGCTCCCGCTTCGTGTGCTCTCATCACATCCGCTCTGGCGCCGAGACGCCGAGCAGGCCGAGTCCGTTGGCGATCACGACCCGGGTAGCTTCGACCAGGAGCAACCGCGCCCGGTGCAGCTCCGTGACGTCCTCATCGCCTTGCGGAAGGACGCGGCACTCGTCATAGAACTTGTGGAACGAGCTGGCCGTGTTCTCCAGGTAGCGCGCGACCCGGTGCGGCTCGCGCAGCTCGGTCGCCTGAGCGACCACGCGAGGAAACTCCGCGAGGGCTCGCAGCAGATCACCCTCTCGCTCGTGGTCGAGCAGGCCGACCTCGGTTACGTCGGGGTCGATGCGGATCTCGAGCTCGGTCGCGTTGCGCCGGATCGACGCCAGCCGTGCGTGAGCGTACTGGACGTAGTACACCGGGTTGTCATTCGAGCGCTTCGACCACAACGACAGGTCGATGTCGATGTTGGCGTCGATGGAGTACCGCACCAGCGCGTATCTGCCGGCATCGTTTCCGACCGCCTCGACGAGGTCGTCGAGAGTGACGATGGCGCCGGTCCGCTTGCCCATCCGGACCGGTTCGCCGTCGCGGAGCAGCCGCACGAGCTGTCCAATGATCACCTCGAGGTTGACGCCGGGCTCGTCGCCGAACGCCGCGCACATCGCCATCAACCTGCGGACGTACCCATGATGGTCGGGACCGAGCAAGATGATGCAGCGGTCGAACCCGCGTTCGCGCTTGTCGAGGTAGTACGCGAGGTCGCCGGAGAAGTACGACGGCTCGCCCGACGAGCGCACGATCACCCGGTCCTTGTCGTCGCCGTGGTTCGACGTGCGCAACCACAGCGCGCCGTCCTGCTCGTACGTCTCACCGAGCTCGGTGAGACGAGCAATGGCGCGATTGACCGCTTGGCTCTCGTGCAGCGAGTTCTCATAGAAGTAGACGTCGACACCGACTCCGAAGTCGTGCAGGCCCTGCTTGACCTCCTCGAACATCAGCGCGACACCCGCGGAGCGGAACAGCTCTTGGGCGTCGGCGTCGGGCAGCTCCGTCACCTCGGGGTGGGCGGCCACCACGCGTCCGGCGATCTCCTCGACATAGCTGCCGACGTACCCGTCGTCGGGCACCGGATGGTCTCGCGACCGTGCCACCAGTGAGCGGGCGAACCTGTCGACCTGCGCGCCGTGGTCGTTGAAGTAGTACTCGCGGGTCACGGTCGCTCCAGCCGCCTCGAACAGGCGGCTCAGCGCGTCACCGACGACGGCCCACCGAGCAGACGCGAGGGTGATCGGCCCGGTCGGGTTCGCGGAGACAAACTCGACGTCGATCGCCGTGCCGGCCAACGAGTCGTTGCGTCCGTAGCGTTCTCCGGCGGTGAGGACCTGCACCGCGACCTCGCCTTGGCTCCCGGCCTCGACGGTGATGTTGACGAATCCGGGTCCGGCCACGTCGACTGACGCGATGCCGTCGCTGCCCAACAACTCCTTCGCCAACGCGTCGGCGAGGGTTCGCGGTGCGAGCCCGACGGCCTTGCCCAGCTGCAGGGCGATGTTGGTCGCGTAGTCACCGTGCTCCCGGATCCTCGGCCGCTCCACGCGCACCCGGTCGGGCAATGAGGTGTCCGCCGGTAGTCCGCCGGCGCGCTGGACCACAAGCAGGGCGTCGACGATCGTGTCCGACAGCTGTTCGGGGGTCACCGCCACATCGTATCGAGCAGTTCCCTACCTCCCGGACGTGTTTTGTTCAGGCAGGCCCGCTGTCCACCATCCTCTCGACACAGCCGACAAGCTCGTCGGGCTCGAACGGCTTGGTGAGGTAGGCCCGTACGCCGAGCCGTTCGGCGGTCGCCCGGTCGAGCGGATGGGTTCGCGCGGTGACGATGACGATCGGGATGTGCTGTCGCCCCGGCGTCGAGCGCAGCCGCGCGGCCAGCTCGAGGCCGTTGAGCCCGGGCATGTTGATGTCCATCGTGATCAGGTCGGGCTGAAAGGACGCCACCGCCGACAGACACGTCTTCGCGTCCGTCGCCTCCGCAACCTCGAAGCCGGCAAGCTCGAGGTTGATCACGATCAGCTGCCGGATCACCGCCGAGTCCTCGACCACCAGGACCCGCCGTGCACCTTCCACGCCGAGGACGTTACCGGGACGCGGGACGGTGTTTGCGGATTCCGGACAGCCGTGCCGCCGCTGCTAGTCTGATCCGGCCCCGGGCCCCCGTAGCTCAGGGGATAGAGCATCGGCCTCCGGAGCCGTGTGCGCAGGTTCGAATCCTGCCGGGGGCGCCGATCCCCCGACGGCTGGGACTTCGCGAGGTAGTAGTTCACGAACTCCCAGC
>JBBSHE010000001.1:0-126079 GCA_038253325.1 Propionibacteriales bacterium | reverse complement strand
GTCAGGGAAGTTCATGGCCAACGCCGCCTGGCTCGCGCTGGCCGTGATGGCCCACAACCTCGGCCGCGCCGTCGGCCGCCTGGCCGGAGACGACCTCGAGAAGGCCACCATCACCACCCTGCAACGCCGGGTCTTCACCGTCCCAGGACGGCTCGTGCAGTCCGCACGACGCCGACATCTGCGCCTACCCGCCGACTGGCCTGGGCTCGAGCCATCGATCAAGCCCTAGCGAGCATCGCGACAATCCCGCTCCGCTGCTGACCAACAACACTCGACCCAACGACCAGGACCTCGGAGAAGCCGGCAGACCGGCGATTCAGCCACGCTCCGGACCGCCCAAGTCGATCCCGGCCAACGGTTCACACGTCGACACCGACCTCACCCAGTCAGACCGTGGATCCGGGCTAAGGGAGCGCAGAGCCGCGGCCCCAAGTTGCACGTCAATCAAGGAGCGGGGCGCTGCAGGAGTGCCGGCAAAGGCAACCGGCCGCGGCGTCTCTCAGGTTCGGGTCGCGGTGACGAGCAGGTACTCCCAAACCATCTCGCCGCCCTCGAGGCACCGGTCACCCAGCTCGGCGAGCGCCGTGTCGAGTTCGGCAGCTCGGTCGGGCTGGTCCGCCAGCGAGCCGTACACCGCGATCGTCGGGCCGTAGTTGGCCTTGAAGAAGTCGCGGAACTGCGCCCCGGAGCCGAGCCCCAGGATCTGGGCGTGCTCCTTGACGAACCTCAGCTCGCGCACCCCATCCCCGAACAGTCCCCGAACGTGGCCTTCCGATCCCCACAACGGCGGCGGCGAGGCGCCCGGCGGTGGCGCGGGCGCGTAGGGCTTCATGGTGGCGAACATCTGGCCGATGAAGCCCTCGGGGGTCCAGGCGAGTATGGCGATCGTGCCCCCGGGCGCCGTCACCCGCAGCATCTCGTCGGCGGCAGCCTGGTGGTGGGGCGCGAACATCACGCCGACGCATGAAATCACCGCATCGAACGAGCCCTCCGGGTAGGGCAGCGCCTCCGCGTCGCCCTCCTCCCAGGTGAGCTCGACCCCGCGGGCGGCAGCCTCGCTGCGGCCGGCATCGAACAGCTCGGGCGTTAGACGGTATGGGGAGAAGCGGCTGGGGCCTCGCTCACATGTGATCGTGGGTTGCCCGTCAGGGTGGTCCTGGCCGGTAGAGCCACAGATGTGGGAGGCCCCAGCTCATGATTCAGCGTACGAGTGTTGGTTTGGATGTGCACGCACGGGCGGTGGTCGCGGCTGCGATCGACGCTGAGACCGGTGAGAGGTCTCGCGGCGCACGATGACCCCTGACTACGGCGAGACCCTGGACTGGGTCCGAGGGTTGCCGGGTCCGGTGCGGGTTGTCTATGAGGCCGGCCCGACGGGGTTCGGGCTGGCCCGGTTCTTGCTGACTGCTGGGATCATCTGTGTGGTCGCGGCGCCCTCGAAGTTGCAGCGTCCGGCCGGTGACCGGGTCAAGACCGACAAGAACGACGCCCTGCACCTGGCGAAGTTGTTGCACCTGGGCCAGATCGTGGAGGTCACGATCCCCGGTGTCACCCAGGAGGCTTCCCGTGACCTGGTCCGGGCCCGCGACGATGTCCGTGGGGACTTGATGAGTTCGCGGCATCGGGTGAGCAAGCTCCTGCTGCGGCAGGGAATCGTCTACTACGGCGGCAACGCCTGGACCGCCAAGCACGAGACCTGGTTGCGGTCCCACCACTTCGATCAGCCGGCCCTACAGGCGGCCTACGACTGCGCGTTCGAGTCGATGTTGATGACCGCGCAGCGCCGCGACCGACTCGATGCGGCGATCACGGCGATGGCTGAGGAGTCCGAGTTCACTGCGGTGGTGACCCGGCTCGGCTGTCTGCGCGGGATCTCGACGTTGACTGCGTTCGGGCTCGCGGTCGAGATCGGCGACTGGCAACGGTTGACCGGTCGCAGCATCGGCGCCTACGTCGGACTGGTGCCCACCGAGTCATCCTCGGGTGCCTCACGTTCCCAGGGCGGGGTGACCAAGACCGGCAACGGCCACGTCCGACGCCTCCTGGTCGAGGCCGCCTGGCACCACCGCCAGCCCTATCGCACCCCAGGTGCCACGATGCGCCGGCGTTGGGAGCTCGCGACGCCCGCGGCCCAAGCCCGTGGCCATGCAGGGAACCGCCGACTCCACGACCGGTGGGAGATGTTCAACGCCCGCAAGAAGCGGTCGGTGGTTGCCAACGCCGCGATCGCCCGGGAACTCGCGGGCTGGTGCTGGTCGCTGGCCGTCCTTGACGAGCCCCTCGGGTAAGCCCGGGCAGGACACAGATGTCCGACCAGTGAACCCTGGTGGTGACGGCAGCGCCCGGAGTGATCCGCGACCGACCTATGAGCAATCCTCAAGCCTGCTTGGCGATCACGCTCGACGTTAGACCAGCGCACGCACTCCAGCCGAAACTCCGTCATGCGGTAGCCAACCCGCGAATAATAGAGTGACCGACGCGTCGACCACGACACGCTCGTCACCACCCAGGCCACTGACCGGTCAACCGAAGCGGCGTCCACGAACGACGGTCCGGGGCGCCGCTTCACCCTGCCCCCCTTGACAAACGGCTCCACATAATAGGTCGGAAGCGACGACACTCGCGCCCAGCGCGGCGGCGGGGATCGCGGCGTTGCCAGAGCCGGCGCCGACGTCCAGCACACGGTCCCCGGCGCGGACCCCGGCTGCCGCCACCACGCGCTCGCCGAGCCGCGGTATCAGTTCACGCGCCACGGCCGGGTAGTCCCCTGACGCCCACATCTTGCGGTGCCGCGCCTTGAGGCTTGGCTGTTGCACGGTCTCGGTCATGGTCGGTTCTCCCTCGGTTGGTCCGTCGGAACAGCAGCGTCGGTCGCCGTGACAGACCGGGCTGGTGCCAGATCTGTAGTGGCAGTTCACTTGCAGTAGTGGTCGTCGAGGTCAGACGGGTGTCTACTTGGTTGGCGAATGATGCTTTCCTGTGTGAGTGTCAGTGGTTGGTCAGCTCGCGGTGGAGACAGTCCGTCACTCCAGACCGCCTGTCACGGGCTGGACGTCGACGAGGTTCCAGGAGTCGTCGAAGGTCGCTGCGACCCGCAGCACCGCGAGGTCACGCCCCGCGGAGCCGTCGGGCCCACCCGCCAGGGCGAAGGTCAGCTGCCAGGGGATCGGCCCGCACAGGTCGCGTGGCACGCAGATCTGCGGGTGGTCGTCAAACCGGACGCTGCCGGTCACCGGACGGCTGTCCCCTGTCCCCGGGATCGTCGCGACGGCGTCCGACACGTTGGCGTGGATGTCGATCTCGCTGGGCTGACCGTCGGCGTCGAGGATCACCTCGCCCCCGAGGTGGATCACGCCGGAGAACCGGCCCGTCTGACGGCTCCCGTCCCGAGAGATGATTGTGCTGGCCGTGTCGAAGTAGTGCTGGAACTTGATGGTCCCGGGCTTGTGCCCACCTTTCGGCTGGGACGTCACCGGCTTGTCGGCGGTCGCGGGTGCCGCCACGCCCAGGCACGCGGCAGCCAGCAGGGCGGCCACAACCGCCAGCGCTCCGGCCCGGCGACTTTGTCGCGTCATGGTGAGGTCCCCTCTCGGTGGCGCCGCAGGGTCGACCCAGTAGCTGCGGTAGTTCGAGCCGTGCTCTGCCTGGACCAACAGGTCCTGCGCGGGTGCGCCGGCCACGTCAGCGGCCGTTGTGCCGGCCGGGAGCGTCTCGTGTACATCCATGTAGAGCGTCATCAGTGCCTCCAGGAGGGGGTTCGTGACCTCAGACTCGCGCCGGCGCCGCACCACGTCATGGGGCATTTGCCTCAACGTGAAGGCGAATGGCGGCCCGTAAGCCGGAAAGCACGAAAACGATCCTGGGCGGTTTGAGAAATTTTGCGAAAGTGGCTTGCGATCTGACCTGAAAGGTGCCAATCGGTCGATCGGCCAGTTGAGGTCGTTGTTGTCGAGTCCTTGCGGCCATTTCGCGGCCAAGATGCGGTCCTGACTCGCTCTGCATACCTATCAGCACCGCTGAACCTGTCGCGCTTCTTCATGACGGGTCCAGCATGCACACGGAGTCGGACTCTGCTCTCCGCAGAGTGGCATGAGCGGCGAAGCGCGGTCGGGCTCCGCCCCGACTGCCATGGTCGGGCTCCGCATGTACGGCTGATCCGGTCGTTTCTGCGTGCAGCGTGCGTTGGGCCTCGCTGCTTCGTAGGTGCTGTGTCCCGTGCCCGATCAGTCACGGGGCCGCGCCGGCACGAGCCCGTGCTCCAGGGCGTACAAGCTGGCCCCGATGCGGTTGCTCACGCCGAGCTTGCCGTAGATCCGCTCAACGTGGTTGCGCACCGTTTTCTCCGAGAGCGTGAACCGCTGCGCGATGTGCCGGTTCGACTCGCCTTGTGCCACGTGCATGAGGATCTCGACCTCGCGCGGCGTGAGCCGGTCCTCGCGCGATGTGCGCTTCGCGGGAGCATGGCCCGCCGCGGTGAGCACCGCACCGACGGCGGCGCCGTCCAGCGCACCGGCGGCGGCCCTTCTGTTCAGTCACTCCGCGGCCTGGGCGGGCGACTGCGCCGCGCGGTAGGGCCGCGGCTCCAGCGCCGACTCGTAGGTCACCGCCGCGGCGAGGACCCGGTCGGGCATCGGCAGCGACGCGACGGCGAGCGCCCGCGGATAGCCACCGCCATCGGGCTGTTCGTGATGGTTCGACGCGATCCGCGCGACGTCGCCGAGACCACTGACCCGCTCGAGGATCCGCGCGGTCAGGTACGGGTGCAGGCGGACGCGCTCCCACTGTTCGGCCGACAGGTCCGCGGAGGCCTCCCAGACCCGGTTCGAGACCCCGATCCGCCCGATGTCGTGGACGTGACCAGCCCGGCGGACCGCCGCGACGTCGTCGGCGTCCAAGCCGAGGTGCGCGGCGGCCCGTGCCGCGAGATCGGCCACGGCTCGCGAGTGGCCGAGCGTGAACGGGCACTTGAGGTCGACGAAGTCGCCGAGCGCGACCAGCATCCGGTCCAGCTCCACCGGGGTCAGGGGGCGGTTGCGGTCAGGGGCCTCGGCGAGGGCGGCCTCCCAGTAGCTGCCCATTTCCGGTGCAGCCAGGAGCGCTTGGGGATCGGAGAGGAACTCATCGGCGACCGCGGGGTCGAACTGGCCGCCCCGACGCGAGCGCACCACGTGCTCCGCGCCGCCGGGACCGTAGGTGCGGTCGTGCACCTCGACGAGGTCTGCCAGCTGCGCCACCCGCATCTCGATCGGCAGCTCGTCTCCCGCCAAGGCATGCGGGCCGCCCGCCCCGTCGTACCGCTCGAAGGTTGCCCCCAGCACGGCCTGGACACGCTCGGACAGCCCGATCTCGGCGGCCAGCAGCGACGCCGAGGCGCAGTGCGAATGCACCAGTGCACCCATCTGGCCACGCGGGTTGCGCATCAGCTTCCCGATCAGCTTGATCCGCTGAGGGAGCGGCGCGCCGCGGGCGATGTTTCCCATCAGGAACCGCATGTACGGCAGACCCGCCCAGTCGACGAGGTACGCCTCGCGCTTGACCGCGATGTCGTCACCGAACCAGCCGACGTACTCGTGGGAGTCGGCGTGGCAGCCGATCCACATCACGAGCGTGGCGTGGAACGTGGTGTCCCGCTGCTCGCGGGTCAGCCCCAGCCGGTCGGCGAGCCGAGTCGCGATGACCGCCGCCCGCAGCACGTGCTCTGCCGGCTGGCCGAGCCCCAGGTCGATCGCGATCGACAGTGCGGCGAGCAGCTCGGTGCGGCGCGTTTCAACCGGGGGACAAGACACAGCGTCATCGTGCACCCGGGCGGCCACTCAGGCTACTCATGCCGCCGCTTCGAGCAATTCGCGTTGGCGTTCGGCCGCCGAAATGTGTCGCACAGGGTCGAAGGCGTCGAAGTGCGCGAAGCCGCGCATGAAGATGCCGTGCTGCGGCAGCCAGAAACCGCCGATGCGCGCCTGCGCCCCCTGCGGCTGCGGAGCGCCGAGGTCCCGGCCGGCCAGTGTGGCCCGACTGTTCTCGACTGCCCAGATACGCACCGGCGCCGCAGTGAAACGCTGCCCGTTCGGCATGTCACCGGCGAGCCGCACCTTGCCGACGCCGAGCATGGGGCCCGCGATCCGGCTCATGAGAGCCAGGATGACCGAGCTGGTCCACATCCACAGCGGCATCGCACGGCCCATCGCGGTCATCATCTGGGTGACGAGGGTGTGCCGAAGCGCCACCGTCCAGTCCAGGGTGTCGCCGACCCGCACGCGCATCGTCTGGTCGTCGAGCCACTCCACGTCGATGTTGGCGCGCACCGACGGATGACTGCACGCCGCGCCGATGTAGCGCTCGCAGCTGTGCTCGGGGTCGGCCGTCGAGTAGACGGTCCAGTCACCCTCGGGACCCCGGTGCCACAACGCGCGGTAGCCGGCGCCGAAGCTCGCCGCCGTCATGCTCCGCAGCACGAAGTAGTCCCCGGAGGCGAAGGACAGGCCCATCACCCCATAGCCACTGATCCACTCGCCCTCACCCGGCGGGAGCGACGGGGCCGCTTCCGCGTCCTCGGCGACGACCCGCGGCGCGTTGCGCGCAGACATCACTGGCCCTCGACCACGGGGAACAGCCGGTCGGCGACCAGTCCGTGGGCTTCTCGGTGAACGGCGGCCGCCGCCTCGGCGTCGGGCGCCTCGACCAGGCACCACGCCTTGCCGTTGGCCTCGTCGACCCAATAGCTGCGGTAATTCACGCCGTGCTTTGGCTGGACCAACAGGTCCTGTGCGTGTGCGCCGGCCACGTCAGCGGCCGTTGTGCCGGCCGGGAGCGCCTCGTGTACATCCATGTAGAGCGTCATCAGTGCCTCCAGGAGTTGGGTTCGTACCTTCAGACTCGCGCCGGCGCCGCACCACGTCATGGGGCATCTGCCTCAACCTGAGGGCGAATGGCCGGCCAGTAAGACAGAAAGCACGACCACGATCTCGGGCGGTCGCGGCCATTTTCCGGCCAAGAAGCAGTGACTTAGTGCGCCTGAAATTCGAGACTGGGCCGCTCCTTCTTGGCCCCGAATCCCGACGATTTACCCACTCGGCGGTCCGCCCGCTCATCGGACGATCTGATACAGCCATACGTCCCGATGGGCGAACCCCTACGGAATCCACGCAAAGCGCTGGGCGTGGATCTCTCCGGGCGTCCCGCAAGACCCGTCCGGTGAAGCGTCCGGTGACGGGACGTCTACCGGTGCAGCCGAGTCCCGAGCGCTCTCAGTCCGTCCGACTCCGAAGTAGGCGCTGAGCCCCCTGCTTGCTAGGGCGGAAGCATGCTCGGAGCCGACGCACAATGCGCGCACATCGGCTATGAGCGGACGATTTCGGCGTCGGCGGAGACCAAGTCTGGCTTAACCTCAATCGTTTCCAGTGACTCAACCCACGGCGCGCGATGTGCGAACACATCTCGGCAGCTTCACGACGCCGTTCCCAACCGTCTCGGGACTCACCCCGGCGACCGAGAGATCGAGTCATCCTGGCGTAGATTCGGGGCTTTACACCTCGATCTGCAAGACGTGTAGCCCATCGAGAGGGGTGGAAACGTTTAGGACGGGCGTTGCTCAACGCGGCGGAGTTGCGTGTCGCGACCAGACCGATGGACGTGCAGTGCACTTCAAGGTGGCGCCGGGTGCGAACGTGCGACAGCAGCGGTGCTGTATGCCGGCCTGGCGTCGCGTGCGTTTGCCGTGAGGGGCTACATCCTCGTGGCGATGAGTCGGCGCGCATGGGCACGGTCCCTCCCTTCGACCGCAGCGCCCACCGACGCCCTCGAACGCCCTGGAACGGCCCTGACGCGCAAACAATTTTCGGCTGCAGGACGGGCGCAGAGGAGCGGTCCTGTGACCTGCGCAAACGTGTCCTGAGAGCCCGCGCCCGTCCCCGCGCCCGTCCCATCGCGCGGACCCGGGACGGGCGAGAATTGGTGCCTTGGGCGAGGACAGTAGAGGCCGGAACCACGGACGGCCACAGCCAACCCGAGTCAAGCGGTGGAGTCGGCAGCTACCGGACGGCATAGTCACCCGCGAGGTGAAGCTCAGCCTGATCCAAAGATTGCGGACACCTGGCGACCGCACCATCGAATCCGCAAGTAAGCCCTGGTCCCGCCGATTCGGCGGGACCGTCGAATGGCTCGCTAGAGACGTTCGCTGTCTCGGCCTTTGGTGCGGCTAGGCGACGGCGTCATCGTCGACCTCACGGTCCAGGGCATTGAGCAACCCGTCCTCGCCGTCGGCCGCCGTGCCAGCCAAGAGCGAGGCATCGGGTCGGTCCGGCCGGAGGGTGCGCTCGAGAAGGTCCGCGGGGGCGGCATCGACCCGCCGGTCAGGCTCGATGTAGTGGCCCTCGGTGATCACCGAGGACGTGTGGCCGAGGAAGGACGCAGCCGCGTCGGTGCCTGCTCCGCGGGCGATCACCGTCGCGCCGGTGCGTCGGTACCACCGCAAGCTGATCCCGGTGTCGGCCAGGCCAGCGTCGTCGAGGAACGCTCGGAACGTTCGACGAACGTTGTAGGGACTCAGGGGCCCTCCGCTTCGGTTGGCGAAGATCGTCCGACCGTGCTCCCCGGTTGGCAATGCGGCGACTCGTCGGCGAACGACGTCGGCGGCGAACTCGGGGACGGGGATGCGTCTGACTGACGCGGCGGTCTTGGGCCGGTCCTGGCGCTCTGCGCCGTGGCCCTTATGTTGAACGACCGTGCCGTTGACGCTGGCGATCATCCCGACGGGCAGGTCCTCGATGTCGCAGGGCCGCAAGGCCAGCACCTCGCCAGGGCGCATGGCGGTTCCCAGCAGGACCTCGATGATGTCGCGCACGGCACCGTCCGGTTTGGGACCGGGTAGACCGGGCTCGCTCCGCCAGGCGGCAGCGGCCCGCCGGATCGCTGAGATCTGCTCCATCGTCAGCGCCTTGGGTGTCGGCTTGTTCCGGCGCAGCTGAGAGGTTCCCACGACCGGGTTGCGGGCGACGGCGTCGTGACGCAACGCGTAGGCGAAGAGCAAGTTGAGCAGGGTCCGGGTCTGCCTGGCCTGCGACGGCGATGTCTTGGCTTGCCGGGCCAGGAACCATTCGACCCGCCCGGTGGTGACCTCGGCGAGGGCGTAGTACTCGAACGCAGGCCGCACGTGGATCCGCAGGCAGGCTCGGTAGTTCTCCTTGGTGTTAACGGCGAGGTCGCGGACCTCGAGGTCGGAGAGCCACAGGTCAGCGAGATCGGCGAAGGAGCTGGTGAGCCGCAATGCTCCCGCACTCGTCAGCGCGGGCCGCTCTCGGATCCGTTCCATCAGTCGTGAGCGTGCGGCGGCTGCGGTCGGTCCGGTCGCCCTGACCTGCCGGAGCCGCCCGTCGAGGTCGCGGACCCGGGTCTCGGCGATGACGCGGCCGCGGATGCGACGGGTATTGATCGAGCCGTGGGTGCCGATCGGTGTCCGGGGTCGGCCGGTGCGCATCAGCCGGCCGCTCTCGGGTGGCGCTCGGCGTCGTCGGCTTCGAGCCCCGCGAGCCATGCCTCGACCTCGGTGACCCGGAACCGTAGTTCCCGGCCGACCCGGAAGCCGCGGGGGCCGCGACCCTGGCTGCGCAGGTCGTAGAGGGTCTGCACGCTGACCCCGAGTTGTGCGGCGAGCTCGGACAAGGTGACGACGACAAAGATCTCTCGTTCCGATGAACGAACTGATTCAACGAGTTGATGCGGCGTCGAGGTGTCCATGTCGCACAGGTGCGCCCGCTGCGCCGAGCACCTCCGAGGTGCCCCCAGACGCCCCGAGTGATGCGACCGGCATACCGACTTTCCGCTGACTTTCTGCTGAGTTGCCACTGCCTGCTCCTGTATCCAGGATCCGGGCGGTGCCTCTGACCAGCGGGTTTGGTGGAGCTGAGGGGATTCGAACCCCTGACCTTCTCGATGCGAACGAGGTGCGCTACCGGACTGCGCCACAGCCCCGGCTCTCCACCCGGGGGCGAAGCAACGGAAACCTTAGCAGGCAGTCGCTACTCTCCCACGGCTCGGGGAGCGTCGTCTTCGGGTTCGTCGAGTGCCCGCGAATCCGCCGGCTCTACGGCTGACGGGGTGGTTGCCGGCCGAGCAGACGAGGTGATGTCGCCGGCGGCCAGGTCGACCGTACGGACCTGACGTCGGATGGCAGGTTGGCCGACGTAGGTGGGCAGGGTGACGGGGATCGGGTCCCACAAGGCGGAGCCGTCCGAACCCTTGACAGGGACCACGTCGTGCACCTCGACGTCCGCCAGGTCCAGGTGCATCAGCTCGGTGGGCTGCTCGTCGGGTCCGGGGTGGTGAACGGTGTCCTGCCTGGCGACACCGTGGTTGGCGTCGATCCGTTGGGCGGAGCGGCGCACGACGTTCGAGACCGACGGCCGACTCTGTGCGACGGCTTCCCAGTACGCGTCGCTCGCCCGGCGCACCTGGCGTCGCGCGACGCCGAGAAAGGCCACGACGCCGATCAACGGCAGCACGAACGCCCACCGGGCCAGCAACCCGAGTGCGGAGACGACGCCGACGATGGCGGTCAACGTCACGAGAACCGTCAGCACCCGTCGTCGGCGCGCGGCGGCCCGCCGGGCGGGTGCACTGCTGGGCCGGTTCGCCAGCTTCGCACTCGCCGGCTTCGCGACCGCGAGCTGGGGCCGGACGACCCGGTCGACGCCGTCTGGTCTGGGCGGTGCGACAACGGCGCGAGCTGACGTTCGTTGTTCGCGTCGCGACAGGACGTGCATCGCAGACGAAAAGCGTTCGATCGAGTTGCGTCGGGCCTGGTTGTGCGAGCGGCGCAAGGCCAAGGGGACGAGATAGGCCGCCCAGGCGATGACGATGGCGGCGTAGATCAGTCCGGTCGTGCCCACGTCCCTGACCGTAGGCCGGGATGTCACCGATGCGACGCACCGTGACCGGTGTGTCGCATGAGAACTTGTGTGGCTGTTGTGGTTGCGTCCGGCGCGGGGAACCGGATGATCAGCGCGGACGACTCAGTCCAGCCGGGAGAGGATGCCGTCCGGGACCTCCTCGGCGGTGATCGCGAAGAGCAGGTGATCGCGCCACGCGCCGTCGATGTGCAGGTAGCGCGGTGCCCGACCGATCTGCGGGATGCCGAGCTTCTCGACCACCCGGAGACTCGAGGTGTTCTCGGGCCGGATCGCCACCTCGATGCGATGCAGGCCAACCGTCGTGAAGCAGTGGTCGATCGCCAGCGCCACCCCGGTCGGGATGATCCCGCGACCCGCATATTCCCGGGCGACCCAGTAACCCACGGATGCCCACCACGCCGACCCCCAGGTGATGCCGTTGACGTGGACCTGCCCCACCATCTCGCCGTCGTACGTCGCGACGAACGGCAGCGAACGGCCGGCCTTGCCCTCCCGCACCAGCTGCCGGACCATCGGCCGGAAGCCGATCGGCGGCCGGTGCAGCGAGGCGGGGCGGGTCGAGTCCCACGGTCGCAACCAGTCGGCGTTCTGCGCACGCAGGTTCGCCCACCGCCGTGCGTCGCGCATCCGTACGGGCCGGAGCCCCACCCTGCCGTGCGACAGCTCGGCCGGCCAGCCGCGGGTCAGGACTTGCTCCCGGACGCCGGCCCGTCGATGCGAACGTGATCGCCCCCACCGATCTGCTCCACGGCGTGGACCAGCACTCCGGCCAGGACATCGAGCGCATCCTTGACACCTCCGACGGAGCCGGGCACGTTGACGATCAGCGTCGTCCCGGCGACGCCCGCAACACCACGAGACAGCGCCGCCGTCGCGATTCCCTTGCCGATCCCGTAACTGCGGATCGCCTCGGCGATCCCGACGACCTCCTTGTCGATCACGGCACGCGTCATCTCCGGCGTCTCGTCCGACGGGTTGATCCCGGTTCCCCCGGTGGTGATGACGACAGCCGCGCCCGCAGCGACCGCCTCGAGCAGCGCACCACGAACCGGCTCACCGTCGCGGACGACTCGGCCCGCAACCGGCGCGAATCCCCAGCCCTGTAAGGCGGCCACGATGCGCGGACCCGTCGTGTTCGCATAGACTCCCGCCGCCGCCCGGTTGGACACCGACAGCACGACCGCCGCGCCCAGGCTCACCACACTGGCCCCATCTCGATCACGTCACCGAGACCAGTCGCCACTGCGCCCGCCGGACTTCGCGAGCACCCGGATGTCGGAGATCACGGAACGCTTGTCGACGGCCTTCACCATGTCGACCACCGTGAGGGCGGCGACACTGACGGCGGTGAGCGCCTCCATCTCCACGCCGGTCCGGGCCGTGGTACGAACGGTCGCGGTTATGTCGACCGACTCCGGGCCGATGACGAGGTCGACCGACACGGAGTCCAGCGGCAGCGGGTGACACAGGGGGATCAGCTCCGGCGTACGCTTCGCGCCCATGATCCCGGCCAACCTCGCGACCGGGAGGACGTCTCCCTTGGGGATCTCTGCGTTATGCAAGAGCCGGATGACCTCCGCCGACACGAGCACCCGGCCCGCCGCCGTCGCCACCCGAGCCGTGACCGCCTTGGCGCCGACATCGACCATCCGGGCAGCGCCCTGCTCGTCGACGTGCGACAGGCTCGGCCCGGTCGCGGGGATGCCTGTGTCCACCAGTGGGGTGTCTCCCAAATGATTGTCCGCCTCGCGACGCCCTGCATCCTGGCCCGCGGCGTTGTCGTCACTCGCCATAGTCACCGCTATGCCTCGTTCCTCCGCCTTGCCCGCCGAGCCCAGGACGCCGCTCGTACTGCGAACACATTTGGGAGCCACGCCACTAGAAGTTCCTGTCCAGCACCATGACGTCGACCATCGACCCGGCTTCGACCCGGTCGGCTGCCTCGGGGACCACGATGAACGCGTTCGACCGCGCCAGCCCTCCGACGACGTGCGACGCCTGACCGCCGACCGGCCGCACCGACGCACCGCGTGCGGTGACCTCGAAGAACCCTCGGGCGTACTGGCGACGACCCCGCGATGAGCTGAGCTCCTCCTCGCACCGCGCCCGCACCATCGGACGCCGATAGGGCAGCTTTCCCATCATCCGCCGGATCGCCGGAAGGACGAACACCTCGAACGACACGTACGACGAGACCGGGTTCCCGGGCAGCGTGAAGATGGGAGTGTCGTCCTCACCGATCGTGCCGAATCCCTGGGGCTTGCCGGGCTGCATCCCGACCTCGACGAACTCGACCGTGCCGAGCCGGCTCAGCACGTCCTTCACGATGTCGTACTCCCCCTTGCTGACACCACCGCTCGTCACGACAAGGTCGGCTCTGACGAGCTGGTCGGACAACGTCCCGGTCAGCTCGCGGGCGTCGTCGATAACGATCCCCACCCGATATGCGATCGCGTCGGCCACCCGAGCCTGTGCCGCCAACGCAAACGAGTTGGAGTCATAGATCGAGTCGAAGCCGAGCGGCGTACCCGGCTCGCGCAGCTCACTGCCGGTCGAGATGACGACGACCCGGGGACGCGGGCGGGCGCGGACCCGGGCGCGCCCGGTGGCTGCGAGGATCGCTGCCTGCCGCGGCCCGAGCGGTGTTCCCGCCTCGAGCACCCGGTCACCTGCGCGGATGTCCTCGCCCCGACGCCGCAGATGGAGTCCCTCGGCAGGCTCCTGAGAGATCGACACCGACGCAATGCCGGCGTCGGTCCACTCGACCGGCACGATCGCATCGGCCCCGGTCGGCATGGGTGCGCCGGTCATGATCTTGAGGGCCTGCCCGTGCGACAGCGCGTACGCCTTCGTCTGGCCAGCCGCCGACTCACCGACCACCGGCAGGCGTACCGGCGACTCGACCGACGCACCGGCGCAGTCCTCGGCGCGCACTGCATAGCCGTCCATCGCCGAGTTGTCGAAGTTCGGCAAGTCGACTCCGGCGTCGACGTCCTCGCACACCGGAAGGCCGAGTGCCTCGAGCAGCGGCTGCTCGTACGGCGGGAGAGGGCGCACCACATCGAGGATGTGGGCCAGGTGGTCATCGACGCTGCGCATGCGAGCCAGTCTCCAGATGGGTCGGGCCCCCAAGCCTACGGGCCGAGGTCGTCACCGAGGACGCTGCCGGCCGGCACCACCCGGCTCGCGGATTCGCGGTCGTCCAGCCGAGCGCGTCCGCGTACGACGACCCCGCGCTCGAATGTCCAGTCACCGACCACCTCCAACGCGTCGGCGGCGAGCAACGACGGCGGTCCGGCGGGGAAGCGCTTGTCGAAGTCGCCGACCAGCTTGAAGTACCGGGGGTCGAGATCGACGTACGGGCCGTCGTGACGCCCCGCCGCCAGTGCAACCGCGAAGTCGGACCCCACGTCGTACGCGTCCGAACGCAGCGCGAGCAGGTCGTTGGTCGTCTTGACCGGAAGGAACCGCGACCGGTCCACCTCGATGGCCTGGGCGCCGCTGAACACCTCGACGGCCGATCCCATCGCGGTCTCGATCTGGACCACCTTCGGCGACGACGGATCGGCCGGGTCGACGGTCTTCTCGTTGCGGATCAGCGGCAACCCGAGCACCCCTGCCGTCTCACGCAGCCGGTCGCGGAGCGCGCCGAGGTCGAGCCAGAGGTTGTTGGCGTGGAAGAACCGGTGCTTGCTGACATCGCCGAACGCGGCCTCGTCCTCCGGCCGAGTCTGTGCCGATTCGCGCAGGATCAGCCCATGGTCGCGGTTGCGGACCACCAGGTGGCCACCCTTGCGATCGGCGCTCGTCCGACGAACCACCTCGGACGCATAGGGAGCTCCGGACGAGGCGAACCAGCCGGCGACCCGAGCATCGGGGACCGCACCGAGGTTGTCGACGTTGGATACGAACGCACGACGGACACCGGCGTCAAGCAAACGGTCGAGCAGGCCACTCGTCTCGAGCGCGGTGTAGAGGTCCCCGTGTCCGGGCGGGCACCACTCGAGCTCCGGGTCGGCCGGCCACGACACCGGTGTGAGGTCGTCGGCGAGCAGCTTCGGCTCGCGGTTCTGCACGAAGTCGAGCGGCAGCCCGTCGACCTCCAGGTCCGGGTAGCGGCTGAGCACTGCCAGCGTGTCGTCGCGGGTGCGGAACGAGTTCATGAACACCACGGGCAGCCGGGCGTCGTACCTCCTGCGGGCGTGCTGGATCTGACCGGCGATGACGTCCAGGAATGTGAGTCCGCCATGCACGACCAGCAGCGACTTGGCCTTCGCCATTCCCATCGACGTGCCGAGTCCGCCGTTCAGCTTGATCACGACGGTGTGGTCGAGTGCCGTTCTCGCCATCGTCTCGTCGACCCGCAGGTCGGTGAGGCGAATCGGCGCCGAGAGCGGCGAGACATCGGACTCGGCGACCGTGCCGGTCTTCCCTGCCTCCAGCTCGCGGTAGTAGTGCTCGAACACCGCGATGGCGCGGTCCGGCACACCGTCGGCACGCATCTTGTCGACCGCCGCTTCGAAGCCCGCTTCGCTCATGGCTTCGCATCGTAGTCGGCGCGATAGCCTGCCGGGATGTCGGCGACCAAGCGAGATCTGCGGCGCCGGCTGGCCGACGCACGGCGCACGCGTCCCGCGGCCGAGCGCGAGCTCGCCGGACCTGCCTGGGCCGACCAGGTGCTGGCGTTTCCCGAGCTGGACGGAGCGGTACGGGTTGCGGCGTACCTGTCCCGCGCCGACGAGCCCGACACGATGCCTCTGATCTGCGCGCTGCGGGAGCGTCGGATCGCCGTCATCGTTCCTGTCCTGCGCGACGACCTCGACCTCGACTGGGTCGACGACCGCGGCAAGGTCGAGCCGAACCGCTTCGGCATCGGCGAACCTCGCGGTCCGCTGCTCGGCCCCGACGCCGTCTGTGCGGTCGACCTCATCGTCTGTCCGGCCCTGGCAGCCGACCGGTCCGGCCACCGGCTCGGGCGCGGCGGGGGGTCGTACGACCGCGTGCTCGCCCGGCTAGAAGGCGGCGTGCCGGCGTGCGTGCTGCTCTACGACGACGAGGTTCTCGACGAGGTCCCGGCCGAGCCGCACGACCAGCCGGTCGACCGGATCGTCACGCCGACCGCCGTCATCGTGGTCTGAGCGTCAAGATCGCAGCGGCGTTCCGCTCGACCGCAGACCGAGTGAAGACCCACGGCAAGTACCTCCCGTCCAGCCACAACGCGGTCTGGTCGTCGTAGTGCCGGTCGTACGCGTGTCCCGACGCGCCGGTCAGGTTCACCCAGACCGAGTTGTCAAGGTCGGCGAGCGAGACCACCATCCGCATCGAGGGCACGGCCGTCGCCTGGTATCCGTGGCGTGCGTTCCACGAGGTGGCGTCCACGATCGAAGGGCCCCCCGGCACACCGAACGGCCCGCGATTGAACAAGAACCTGACCGGCGAGCTGTCCGCACCGAGCGTTGGGTTGCGCAACAGCAGCGTGTGCACGCTTCCCCAGTGCCACCGTGATGGGTCGAGCGAGACGGTCCTCGTCAGCTCGTCCCGGGCGTTTGTCAACGCCACCTCGAGAATCTGGTCGCGGGTCTCGCGAACCCCGGGCGTGGTGACGTCGTCCCACCACCGGCTGTTCGGTTCACGGATCAGCCGCTCCATCACCTCGAACCAACGGTCGCCGCCGTCGGGCCAGGTCACGCGAGGCAGCTGATCGTGGAACGTCTTCGCAAGCAGCTGACGCCAAACCACGTTGAACGCCAGCGCGCCGGCGGAGCTGGCCGGCTGGTCGAAGTCCCAGCTGCGCAGTACGTGCTGGATCGCCCGGTCGTAGTGGCTGGAGAGCTTGATGCTGAGCAGGTACGGGGTCAGTACCTGGCCGATCGCGTTGAACGTGTCGAGCTGGATCCGAGTCGTCTTCGCGACGTCGAGCGCGCCACTCGACTGAAGCAATGTCCGGATCCGGGTGCTGCGATAGCCGTAGTCGGCCGAGCTGCCGATGAAGTACGGGTAGCTTGTGCCGACGACCGGCTGGTTTGCCGTCGAGACGAAGCCCTCCCTCGGGTCGAGCACGTCCGGCAGCGCGTCGAACGGGATGTAACCGGTCCAGTCGTACGCCGGATCCCAACCCGGGACCGGCCACCGGCCGTCGCCCGTCCGACGGATCGGGATCATGCCGGGCGCCTGGTAGCCGATATGACCGTCCACGTCGGCGTACACGAGGTTCTGACTCGGCGTCTGGAAGTCCCGGGCCGCATTTCGGAACTCGCTCCAGTCAGCGGCCCGGTCGAACTCGAAGACGGCATCGGCGGTGTTGCCCGGGGTGAGCGCCGCCCAGCGCACGGCGACGGCATACCCGTTCCCACGGGCAGGCGACCGGATTCCCGCGGTTGCGTCCTTTCGCACGGGTGCCTCCCTGCCGGCGTGGGCGAAGGTAGGGCTGACGTCGGACATGATCGGCCCGTCGCGCGTCGTCCTGACCGTGATCCGAACCGGGTCGGCCGCGCCCATGATGTCGAACGTCTCGGTTCGAGTCGTGAGGGGCAGCTGCCTGCCCGCGTACAGGTACGTGTCGTTGCTCGAGACCTTTTCCAGGTACAGGTCGGCGGTGTCCGTCTCCAGGTTCGTGAAACCCCACGCGATCCGCCGGTTGTGGCCGATGACGACGCCCGGGACGCCGGAGAAGGTGAAGCCGGCGACGTCGAACGGACAGGCCGCGTCGACGGTCGTGCAGTGGAGACCCATCTGGTACCAGATGCCGGGCATGCTCGGCGCGAGATGCGGATCGTTGGCGAGGATCGGCTTCCCGGTCGTCGTCATCCTTCCGGACACGGCCCACGCGTTGGATCCGAGTCCGCTTCCGGTGCCGAGCAGGCCCGGGATCCGCCGCTGGATCTGCTGAATCGATTTCAGCTGTGCGATCACGGGCTCGGGGTAGCGCACCCGGTTGGGGAGCCGGGTGCCGTTGCCTGTCGCGTTCTGCTCGTACACGCCGTCGACGACACCACCTTGCCGGACGATCACGGGATGCTGGGCGTACGGGTACGCCGGGAACAGCTGACCGATCTGTCTCGTCGTCAACGTCTGGGAGTCGATCGCGCGCTCGATCTCGTCGCTGGTGTTGGACTGAAGGCTCCACGCCATCGCCTTGAGCCACGACAAGGAGTCGACGGGCGTCCACGGCTTGGGTGTGTAGTCGAGGCCGCCGAGTCCGAGCACGGTGTACTCGAGCGACAGGGTCGATCCTGACCGCCCGGCAAGGTAGGCGTTCACGCCGTGGGCGTACGCCTCGAGGTACGTGCGGGTTTGCGGTTTCATGAGTCCGAGCTCCTTCGTCGCGACCCGTCGCCAGCCCATCGTGCGTACGAATTCGTCGGTCTTCAGCGCATCCCGGCCGAACATCTCGGTCAATGTCCCGGAGGTCACGTGCCGCCGGAAGTCCATCTCGAAGAACCGGTCCTGCGCCTGGACGAAGCCTTGAGCGAAGAACAGGTCGTCTGCCGTGCTCGCGTAGATCTGCGGAATGCCCCAGCCATCGCGGATGACCGTCACCGGTCCGTCCAGGCCCGACAAGGTGATAGTGCCGTTCATCTGGGCGAAGGAGCGGTGGATGGTCCAGCGCACCGTCACCAGACCCACCAGCACCATCAGGACCACGACGACCGCCATCCAGGTGAGTCGGCGGGTCCATCGGGGCACGTCCACATTGTGCCGCCCGGCGACCCCGACCCCGTGCTGCCGCCCGGTGACGCCGGTCCTGTGCTGCCGCCCGGCGACGCCGATCCTGTGCTGCCGCCCGGTGACGCCGGCCCTGTGCTGCCGCCCGGTGACGCCGCTCCTGTGCTGCCGCCCGGTGACGCCGCTCCTGTGCTGCGGTTTCCCGTGACCCCGGTCCTGTGCTGCGGTTTCCCGTGACCCCGGTCCTGTGCTGCGGTTTCCCGTGACGCCGATCTCTGATGCAACCGGGTGCGTCCTCGCCGAGGTACGCCAACCCAACCGCTGCAGGCGTTCTGAAGGTCGCTAAGGCGTACCTCGGCGGGCTGACCGGCGCAAAGGGTTCGAGCGAGCCGATGTGGGGACTTTGGTTTGTGCTCCGTCGTACCGCAGAATTGGCCCGGACCATCGCGAAGGGAGCAGGGCGTGCCCATCTACACCTACGTCTGCAAGGACTGTGGTGAGCCACTCGAGGCACGACAGGACTTCAGCGACGAGCCGTTGACCGAGTGCCTGGCCTGTGGCGGCCGGCTGCGCAAGTCGTTCAACGCCGTCGGCGTGGTCTTCAAGGGCTCGGGCTTCTATCGCAACGACTCGCGTGAAGCGGTCGCGTCGTCGAACAGCTCGGACAAGGCTGCCGCCGGTGCGCCCTCGAGAGACTCGTCGAACGGTTCCGACAAGAAATCGGGCTCCTCATCGGACGAGTCCTCGTCCGGCAAGTCCTCGTCCGGAGAGTCCTCGTCCGACAAATCGTCGTCCGGAGAGTCCTCGTCCGGCAGGTCGTCGTCCGGCAAGTCGTCGTCCGGCAAGTCGTCGTCCGGCAAGTCCTCGTCGGACAAGCCGTCGGCTGCCGCTTCGTCGGGCTGATGTCAACGGCTGACAAGCCGTCGGCTGCCGCTTCGTCGGGCTGATGTCAACGGCTGACGAGCCGAGCGCTATACGGTTCGATTCGTCAGCCATTGAGGTCGGGCTCACGGTCTACTCGATTCGTCAGCCATTGAGGTCGGGCTCACGGTCTACTCGATTCGTCAGCCATTGAGGTCGGGCTCACGGTCTACGCGATTCGTCAGCCATTGAGGTCGGGCTCACGGTCTACGAGCTCACCGCAGCAAGTCGTCATCCACCGGCTGGGACCAGCACCCGGGGCCGGCTGTGGAGGACGGGCACGAGGATCGCCCGAGTTGCCTAGTCTGCGGGCATGGTGGACCTGCGGCGTACTCTGCGGACGATCGATCGTGGCGGTCGTCGGCACCGGCGGCTGATCGCGTCGGCGTTGACCGCCGGAGCGGTGTTCGCGGCTCTGCACGAACTGGCTCCGCCGCCAGCACCGACCACCGGCGTCGTCATTGCGGCGCGCGACCTGCCCGCGGGAGCCGAGCTACGACCCGGTGACCTGCGCATCGAGCAGATGTCGCCCGATCTGGTGCCCGACGGCAGCTACGCCCACCCGTCGGCGCTGGTCGGCCGGACGATCGCGTCACCTCAGCGGGGCGGCACGCCGCTCACCGACGTCAGCATCGTCGCCGGGTCTCTGATCGAGCGGTACGGGCCGGGCCTGCTCGCCGCTCCCGTACGGATTGCAGACCGGACCGCGGTCGCGCTACTGCGAGTCGGCGACCACATCGCCGTCTTCGGCGCCACCGGACGCAATGCCGGGTCCGCGCAACTGATCATCGCAGACTCTCCGGTCGTCGCTCTTCCGAGCGTCGACGACCGCACCGACGGGGCGGTCGTGGTCATCGCCGTCACCGCGGACCAGGACGCGGCGATCACCCAAGCGGCCACGCAGTCGCCCCTTTCGATCGCCCTGCGCCGTTGACTCACACCACGGGTCAGGGTCGGATCAACCGTGGTGCGGGGGTACGTTTCGGCGGAGCTCGTCGTCGATGCGATGCTCGGCTGATCGAGAGCCGTCCTCGGGATCCTGCTCCTCGTTGGTGCGGTCCGGCAGGACCGTGCCGAACACATGGTCGCGGTACCGTCGGCGAGCGGCCGTCTCGCGAAGGCCCTCGGCGAGGTCGATCCCGGGCTGGACGTCGCCATCGCTATCGCGAGGCAAACCCTCGCAGCGGTCAGCATCTGATTCGGGGGCCGGCCGTGGATCTGATCGTGTCACCGGGCCGCCGCCAGGGCACCGGCGAACCAGTCGACCCCGAACTCGTCAAAGCGGGGCTTCCACCCAACGGCCATCAGCCGCTCCGACGACACCCGCTGCGACCTGGTCAGCTGTTCGTTCGCGGCGAGGAGCAACCGTTGGACGAACGAGGGAACCTGACCCGGGTCCGGAACGTCCTGGGCCTCGGCAAACGCCGCGAAGAAATCGGAGTTGCGGATGGGAGCCGCACCGGCGTTGTAGCGGCCGCCCGGTGCCGAGAGCGCGGCGAGCACCGCCGTGCCGGCGTCCTCGGCATGGATCGGGTGCACCCATGCGTCCGGTGGGCCCATCGCGACCGGCCGCCCGCGGCGTACCCGACGGAGCCGCCATCGGGTGAGGTTGTCGTCCCCGACCAGCTGTCCGAGACGCAGGACGACGTGCGACCGGCCGTATCCGTCGAACGCCTGCGCGTGCGCCTCGGCCTCGGCTGCGGATTCCGTCACCTTCGTGACCGACAGCGCGCTGTCCTCGTCGAGCAGCCGGTCGCCGCCGTCGGCGTATAGCAACGACACGCTTTCCTGGACCAGGCGCGAGACGCCCGCCTCAGCCGCTGCCTCCGCTACGACACGGGAGCCGTCCTGACGAACTCGGTCGTTGGCACGCCAACCGCCGCGGCGGGCGCCGCGCAGCACGGTCGGGAAGGCGGTCGCCAGGTTGCAGACGACGTCATGGCCAGCGAAAGCGGCAGCCAACGCCGCGACGTCGAACAGGCTTCCCGGGACGGCGGTAGCGCCCAGGTTGCCGATCAGATCCAGGTTCTGCCGCGATCGTGCCAGCGCGCTGACCTCGTGGCCGCCGAGCAGGATTGCCCGCACGGCGGATTGACCGATGACTCCGGTCGCCCCCGTCACGAAAACCTTCACCGCGTCGCTCCTTGCACCGCAAGACGTCCCGAGTGTAACCATTCGGCGTTACCAATACGTGACCAACGTCGATGTCTGCCGACTGCGGCATCCGTTCCGGCCCGGCCGGATGATCGCCGCTCCTCGACGTAGCGGTGCCCAGGGGGAACGACCAAGATGTCTCCATGACCAGTCCACGAGCCGGTCAGCAGGCCACCGATGCCGACCTCGTCGACATCGACGCACTGCTGCGCGCGTACGACGCCCTGCTCCCGGATCCGACCGTCCCCGAACAGCGCGTCACATTCGGGACCTCGGGACACCGTGGCTCAAGCCTGGACGCCGCATTCAACGACACGCATATCGCCGCGATCACGCAGGCGATCTGTGAGTACCGCTCGGCCCAAGGAACGTCCGGGCCGCTGTTCGTCGGCAAGGACACCCATGCGTTGTCCGATCCGGCGTGGCGTACGGCGGTCGAGGTGCTCGTCGGCAACGACGTCACCGTGCTCGTCGACCAGGACGACCGCTACACGCCGACACCGGCCGTCTCGCATGCGATCTTGACGATCAACGCCTCCGCCGGTCCTCGCGCCGACGGCATCGTGATCACCCCGTCGCACAACCCGCCCCGAGACGGCGGCTTCAAGTACAACCCACCGCACGGCGGCCCTGCCGACAGCGACGCGACATCGGCCATCGCCGAGCGGGCGAACACCCTGATCGAGGCCAAGCTCCACGGGGTGCGAAGAGTTGACCTCGCAACGGCACGACCCGAGTTGAACAGGTACGACTTCCTCGGCCGGTACGTCGACGACCTACCCCATGCGGTCGACGTCGACGTGATCCGAGCAGCGGGCGTACGGATCGGCGCCGACCCGCTCGGCGGGGCGAGCGTCGACTATTGGGCTGCCATCGCCGAGCGTCACCGGATCGACCTCACCGTCGTCAACCGACAGGTCGACCCGACCTGGCGGTTCATGACCCTCGACACCGACGGCAAGATCCGGATGGACTGCTCGTCGCCGAATGCCATGGCCTCACTGATTTCCCGGCGGGCCGACTACGCCATCTCGACCGGCAACGACGCCGACGCCGACCGGCACGGGATCGTCACACCCGACGCCGGCCTGATGAATCCGAACCACTTCCTCGCCGTCGCGATCGCGTACCTGTTCGAGCACCGGCCGGGCTGGTCGGCCGAGGCCGCTGTGGGGAAGACGCTCGTCAGCTCGACGATGATCGACAAGGTAGTCGCCGGAATGGGGCGGCGGCTGTGGGAGGTGCCGGTGGGGTTCAAGTGGTTCGTCCCCGGACTGCTTGACGGCTCGATCGGGTTCGGCGGTGAGGAGTCAGCGGGCGCTTCGTTCCTTCGTCGCGACGGCTCGACCTGGACGACGGACAAGGACGGCCTCATCCTCGCCCTGCTCGCGAGCGAGATCCTCGCCACCACCGGAAGCACCCCCAGCGAGCACTACGCCGACCTCGTCGCCGTCCACGGTGATCCCGCGTACGCACGCATCGATGCGCCGGCGAACCGGGAGCAGAAGGCCAAGCTGGCCCGGCTCGCACCATCCGACGTCACCGCGCAGACGCTTGCCGGCGAGCCGATCACCGCCAAGCTCACCGCAGCACCGGGCAATGGCGCGCCGATCGGGGGGCTCAAGGTGACCACGGCCTCCGGCTGGTTCGCTGCTCGGCCGTCCGGTACGGAGGACGTCTACAAGATCTACGCCGAGTCGTTCCGCGGCCCCGAGCACCTGGCGATGCTCCAGTCGGAGGCTAGGGACGTCGTCTCTGCCGCGCTCGGGTAGCCATCGGGGCTCGCCGTCCTCCGCTCGCCCGCCGTCCGCCGACGTCCGCCCGCCCTCCGCTCGCCGCCGTCCGCTCGCCAGCCGCCGTCCGCTCGCCGACGTCCGCCCGCCCGATCGCCCGCCCGCCCCGCACGATCGCCGACGTCCGCCCGCCCGATCGCCCGCGTGCCGACTGCCGCTCGCCGCCCTCCGCTCGCCGCCCTCCGCTCGCCGACGTCCGCCCGCCCGATCGCCCGCGTGCTGACCTTCGCCGAGGTACGCCTTCCGCACGCTGATTCGCGGCTCCGGCGTTGCGAAGGCGTACCTCGGCGAAGGTGGGCGGACGGGTCAGCCGTCGGCGAGAGGTCCGTGACCGAGGGAGGCGAGAGCGTCGGCATGGGTGGCCCGGTCGCCGACGACGACGATCGTGAACGTGGCCGGGTCGATGACGTCTCGATACGCCTCGGCCGCCGCCGCGGGTGTCACGGCACGCAACGCCGCCAGGTTGGTGTCGATGTGGTCGAGCGGAAGCCCGGAGCTGACGAGCAGTTCGACCCGGGCCGCCACCGCGGACGCGCGCTCGAAGCCGAGGGCCATCGACTCGCTGGCGGCGGTGACCGCACGGCCGACCTCCTCGTCCGAGAAGCCGCCGCGCACGTCCCTCGTGATCGTCACGATGTCGGACAACGCCTCCGTGGTCGCGTCGCTTCGCACCGACGTCGCCACCACGAACACCCCGACATCCCGCGTCGTCTGCACGGAGGAATCGGCGCCGTACGTGAAACCCTTCTGCTCCCGGAGCACCGTGTTGATCCGCGACCCGAACGACCCCCCGACACAGTAGTTCGCGACAAACAACGCCGCCCACCGCGGATCTGCGCGGGTAATGGCCGGACCGGCGACCCGCAACGTCGACTGGGGCGCGGCCGGCTGGTCCACGAGTACGATCCGCGGAGCCCAGGAGACCACGGGAAAGTCGCCGAGACCCGACGACGCCTCACCGCCGCCCGCCCAGGACCCGAACGCCTCCGCGGCCAGAGCGCGAGGGTCCGTATTGCGGAAGTCGCCGGTCATGATCAGGGTCGTGCCGCTCGGGTAGAGGCGGTCGCGGACGTAGTCCACCACGTCGTCGCGTCGGATCGCGCCGACTGTTTCGGCGGTACCTCCCGCCGGACGCGATCGACGCGAGCTTTCGGGGTACAGCGCACGGTTAAGTGCCTTGCTGGCCAAGGCGTTCGGGTATGCCTTCTCCTGCTCGATCTCGTCCAGTCGGAGCCGCTGCTCGTTCGCGAACTCCTCGGCGGCCACCATCGGGTCGGAGACGCACTGTGCCATCAGGGCGAGCGCCTCGCGAAGCTTCGTGACAGGCGCCTCGAGCCGTACGACGAACGCGTCGACCGACGCCACGACCTCGAGATCGGCACCGCACAGCGCGAGTGCGTCGGCGAACCGTTCTGCGGACAACGCACCGCTGCCCTGCGTCAGCAACCGCCCAGCGAGTCCAGCGACTCCCTCCAACGCGCGCGGCTCGACGGCGAGGGGGACCTCGAAGACCAGCGTGGCGGCGATCACGAACTGGCCGGGGCAGTCGTACGCGAGCAGCCGGATCGCGTTGGGAAGCACGGTCTCGCGGACGGGCGGGAACCTCCACCCGACGTTGCTGACGACCGCGGGCGGGCTTGTCGACGGGCTCATCCGGGGTCGCCCGTCGGCTCGTACCGGACCTGTGCACGGGTCAGTGCAGTCAACCAGTCCGCCGCCGCCTTCCCCAGCTCGTCGGCGGTGAGGGAGTGCAACATCGGCAGGTAGTCGTTGACGAGGCGGGCGTCTCCGAACAGCAACCTGGCCTGGGAGATGGCGTCGGCTCGACCGGCCGCCGTGGCCATGTCGTCGAACCATTCGCGCTCGCTGGACGCGATCGCGATCTGCACCTCGTCCTCCGTCGGGCCGTCAACGCTGAGCGCGCGCACCTCCTCGTCGACCGCATCGACGACCTCGTCGAGATCGGTCCGGGGGTCGATGCGGACGGTGAGCATGCCGAACGAGTTTCCGCTGATCATCCGGCTGACGTACGCCGACACGCTGCTCGCCACCTGGTCCCGGCGCACCAGCCGACGATGCAGTCGACTGGTCTCGCCGAACCCAAGGACGCCGAGGACGAGCTCGGCGGCGGCGAGCTCGCGCGCCTGCGGTTCGTCCTTGGGGAGCCGGCAGCCGAGGTATGCCGCCGGGACGGGGACATCTGCGCTGATCTTGTCGACGCCGGTGTCGACGACCGGCCCGAGCGGGTCGGCGAGCGACCTGGTCGGGCGCGGGCCGGATGCGATCGGCCCGAAGTAGTGGTGAGCCTTCGCAAACCCCTCGTCCGCAGTGACGTCACCGGCGATGGTGAGGACCGCGTTGCTCGGCAGGTAGAACGTCGAGTGAAAGTCCCGCACCTCCTCGAGGCTCGACTCGGCCAGCTGCTGCATGTTGCCGATCGGCAGATGGCCGTACGGGTGATCGGCCGGAAACATCAACGGAACCAACCGCTCGAGCGACGTACCGTACGGAACATTGTCCATTCGCTGCCGGCGTTCCTCGTAGACCACGTCGCGTTGGTTGTCGAGATTCGCCTGGTCGAGCGCGTCGCTCAGGTAGGCGAGCCGATCGGCCTCCAGCCACAGTGCGAGGTCGAGCGCACCGGACGGAAAGCTCTCGAAGTAATTCGTTCGGTCGAAGGACGTCGTCGCGTTCAAAGACGCGCCGTTGGAATGCAGCAGCTCCATGTGCTGTCCGGACGCAACATTGCGGCTGCCCTGGAACATCAGATGCTCGAATAGGTGGGCGAATCCCTGACGGGTAGGGCGTTCGTGACGGGACCCGACGTCGTACCAGAGGTTGACGGCGACGACGCCGAGACCCGGGTCCGGGCTGACAGCGACGCGCAGGCCGTTGTCGAGCTCCAGTGTCTCGATGGAATAGGCAACGTCGCTCATCGCCTCCGCAATCTACACGTGCGGCGGAGGCGAGGAGCGACGGCGTTGCTACGGCTGCTGAGGCCTCAGCGGGTGAGGTGGTCCAGCTCGGAGCGGATGCGCTCGAGGCGGCGTGCGAGGCGGCGTTCCCGGTGCAGGAGGCGAATTGCGTGGGCCCGACTGGACCCTTCCGCCTCCGCCCGCCGGGACACGCGCACCGCGCGCGCAACGAGGTCAGGGGCGGTGAACATGGCTTCTCCTTGGCTGTTGATGTTGCTGTGACGTAAGGCACAGCAACGTGGTGTGTCCCTTACATACTAACGGGCTGCGGTAAGGGGTCAAAGCCGATTTAGGCCATGTCCGACGTGATCCGCGCCACCCTGCGACCCGGGACGCCCCGATAGGTGGGGACGACCAATCCGGACCGCCCGGCGGCTGCGAACCATCGTCAGCAGACAGCACCCTCGGCGATCTCAGATAGGTTCACCCAGCATGGTCGCGGTTCCTCGGATCAGACGCAGCGGCGGGGCCGCCGGTCGGCTGGTTGCCCTGGTCGAGGGTTTCCTCGGCTGCCCGCTCCCGATCGGCCTGCGAGCCTGGGACGGCAGTGTGTCCGGGGCGTCGGGGCCGGGGGTACCGATCGCGGTCGTCTCCCGTCGCGCGCTTCGACAGCTGTTGTGGCGCCCGGGTGAGCTCGGGCTGGCGCGGGCGTACGTCGCCGGCGACATCGACGTCGACGGGGACCTCGCCGACGGACTCCGCAGGATCTGGAACACCGTACGCACCGTACGGGCAGCAGGCATCCACCCGTCTCGCTCGCCGCGCGATCTGCTGGGTGCTGCCGCGACCGTCGCTCGGCTCGGCGCCATCGGGCCGCGTCCTCGACGCCCGGCCTCGGAGTCGAGGCTGGACGGACGCCTCCACAGCCACCGTCGCGACCGGGCCGCGATCGCGCACCACTACGACCTCTCGAACGCGTTCTATCAGCTGATCCTGGATCCGCAGATGGCCTATTCCTGTGCGTTCTGGACCCGAACCGACCCCGGGTACACCCTCGAGGACGCCCAGCGCGACAAGCTGGACTTGATCTGCCGAAAGCTGGGTCTGCAACCGGGTCACCGGCTGCTCGACGTCGGTTGCGGATGGGGTTCGCTCACCTTGCACGCCGCGCAGCACTACGGCGTGACCGTCACCGGCGTCACGCTGTCGACCGAGCAGCAGCACTATGTGGAGCAGCGGGCGAAGGAGCTCGGAGTCGAGCACCTGGTCGATGTACGCCTCCAGCACTACGCCGACCTCGAAGCGACCGACGTGCACGCGATGGCATCTGTCGAGATGGGCGAACACGTCGGCGATGCCGAGTACGTGGAGTTCGCGGCGTCGATCGAGCACTGGCTGCGGCCGGGTGGTCGTGCCTTGATCCAGCAGATGTCCCGCGCCAACGTACGACCAGGTGGCGGCCCGTTCATCGAGACGTACGTCGCTCCCGACATGCACATGAAGCCGCTCCCGCAGACCCTCGGGCTCCTCGCCGGTGCCGGGCTCGAGATCCGCGACGTGCAGGTGATGCGTGAGCACTACCCGCGGACGGTCGCCGCGTGGGCCCGCGCCCTCGAGGACCAGTGGGATCAGGCGGTCGCGCTGATCGGCGAGGAACAGGCCAGGGTGTGGCGGCTGTACCTTGCCGGAGGCGCCCTGGCGTTCGAGCAGAACCGGATGGGCGTGGACCAGATCCTGCTCGTGAAGCCGACGGGCTGCGGCGACGCGCAGATGCCCGCTAGTCCGGTGGAGTGGCTGAGCCCCCCCGGCGGCGCACCGTGAGGGGTGTCGACGCCGGCACCCTCCGCGTCGCGGTGGCAGCCGGTGCGGCGGCCATCGTGCTCGTGATGGGGCTGACCATGGCCGTGGCACTGCGAATCGGCAAGCAGCGCATCGTCGACGTGGTGTGGGGGCTGGGGTTCGGCATCGTTGCGGTCGCATCCGTCCTCGCGACGATCGGAGCCGGTGACGGCACGCGACGGTCGCTGATCTTGCTGATGCCGGTCATCTGGGGGTTGCGGCTGGCGGTCCACATCGCCCGCCGCAACGCGGGTCAGCCAGAGGATCCACGGTACGAGGCGCTGATCGAGGACGGGAAGGGCAGCGCGGCATCGGTCGCACTCCGCAAGGTCTACCTTCCACAAGGCGCCGTGATGTTTGTGGTGTCACTCCCGATTCCCGTCGCCGCCGCAACGGACGGACCGCTGCAATGGTGGGCGTGGCTGGGGGTCGCGGTTTGGGCGGTCGGAGTCTACTTCGAAGGCGTCGGTGACCGCCAGCTGGCGACGTTCAAGGCCGACCCCGCGAACAAGGGCGCGCTGATGGACCACGGTCTGTGGCGCTACACCCGGCATCCGAACTACTTCGGCGACTCCTGTGTCTGGTGGGGCATCTGGCTCGTCGCCGCCGCATCCTGGCTCGGCGTGGTGACGGTGGTTTCCCCGCTGCTGATGACGTATTTCCTCACCGCCAAGACGGGCAAGGCACTGATGGAGAAGGGTTTGTCAAAGTCCAAGCCGGGCTACCAGGAGTACGTGCGGCGCACCAGCGGATTCTTCCCGCTGCCGCCGAAGAAGAGCGCGGGACCTCCGTCGGGACCGCCGTCCGGCCCATGAGGAGCAGACGCCGATGAACTTGCTGCCCACGCCTCGGATCGAGTCCGCGCAACGCGTGGTCCAAGCCGACCCGCAGGCGATCTTCGACCTGCTCGCCGACCCGGCCATGCACTCCGCGATCGACGGCTCCGGAACAGTACGCCAGGCCGCGCCGGGCAACCCCGCCCGGCTGAGCAAGGGCGCCCGGTTCGGGATGAACATGCGGACCAAGGCACCGTACAAGGTCACCAACACCGTCGTCGAGTTCGACGAACCGCGACGGATCGCGTGGCGGCACGTCGCCGGCCACCGCTGGCGCTATCTGCTTGACCCCGTCGCCGGCGGGACCCTGGTTCGCGAGGAGTGGGACCCGACCTACGTCCGGTGGGCGTACCCCTTGTTGTCTGCGCTCGGTTTCCCCCGTCGTGTCTGCACCGACATGCCGCAGACCTTGGAGCGGCTCGCCGAGCACTTCGCCGGCGAATCCTGAGTTGTCGGTGGCTCACGAGGCTATGACCCCACCTGCTGCCGACAAGTCGGCGGGGAGGGTCAGTACCGATTCGACATCATCTCGTGCTCATCGCGTGCTGTACGGCGGCAACGGTTGACGGACGGAGTTGGCGTAATCTGCCCATGTCCGCCGCCCGACTGCGGACCCGACGGCCACGAGAGGCGGACGACATGCGTCGGCGCATCACGGACCCCCGGATAGCCGTCGTCGCTCTCGGTGGATGTGCCGTCGCCGTGGTCGCCTGGGTCGTGACCGCCGGACCTGCGGTCAACTGGCGCCCGAACCCTGGTAGCGGACGGACGCCGACAGGCCTGGGAAGGCGCGGCCTGGGTACGTGTCCGGACGGAACTGCCCAACGGGCACGACCACAAGGCGGGTACACCTGCGAGGGCGCGAACTCGCACGGCCTCGGCCTCGGTGTCGTCGGCACCGTCATCCAGGTCGTGCTCCAAGTGCTGGCGATTGGGTTCCTGATCGCCCTGCTCGCGATCATCTTTCGCGGGTGGCGGCGGCGTCCGCGCGTGGGACGAATCGAACTGCCCCCGGACGAGAAGTTCCTGCTGCTCCCGGACATCGCCGGTGCGATCGCCGATGACGTCGAAGCCCAGCTCGCGGTGTTGCGCGACGGCTCCCCCCGCAATGCGATCGTCGCCTGCTGGGCCCGGCTCGAGGACACGATCGGATCGGCCGGACTGGCGCTGCGCCAAGACGAGACGTCGACCGAGCTCACCGTCCGGATCCTGTCGCGCTACCTGCTGCACCAGACGGCACTGCTCGATCTCGCACGGCTGTACCGGGAGGCCCGGTTCTCCACTCACGAGATCACCGAGTCGAAGCGTGATGAGGCGTTCGCCGCACTGCGTACCCTGCACGCCGATCTGCGCAGCCAACGCATCGACGTCGACGAGGAGGTCGAGGCGCCGTGACCGTCTCGTGGAGGCATCGGATCGCCGGCGCTGCCGTGGTATTCGTCGTCGTGTACCTGTTCGCGCTGGCATCCGGCAGGACCGGCAACCCGATCGGCTTCCTTGGTGCGGTCGGAGCGGGTGCCCTCGTGGTGTGGTTCGCGTCCGACATCGGTGTGCTGGTACAGCCCGCGCAGTGGGGCCTGTTCCGAGGCTTCCGCTCGGAGGCTACCCGCGGCGCGGACCAACGAGCGAACCTGCTCAGCAGCCGGCTTGCGGAGCTCGGTGAGGCAGACTCCGACCCGGAGGCGATCTGGCGGTTGCTGGTCGGGCTCTCCGACCACCGGTTGTACGACCACCACGGCGTCGACCGCCGCCGCAATCCGGACCAGGCCCGCGAGCTGATGGGCGACGTTCTCTTCGACTTCACCTCCGACGCACACAACGCGCGGCGGCTCGAGAACCCCCGCTTCCTTTCCGACGTGTTGACTCGAATCGAGGCCCTGTGACGCCGTCCCACCCCCCGGCCCAACCGCCCGCCCCGTCTCCGGCCCACCGGCCGGTCGACCTGTCGTCCGTCTCCCGGCAGGCGAGCGCGATCCTCGACGAGATGGAGACGGCCGTCGTGGGCAAGCGCCATGCGCTGACCCTCGTCCTCAGCGGGATCCTCGCCGGCGGGCACGTCTTGCTCGAGGACTTTCCGGGTCTCGGCAAGACACTCGCGGCGCGTTCATTCGCGCAGGTGCTGGGTCTCTCGTTCAAACGCGCGCAGTTCACGCCGGACCTGCTGCCGGCCGACCTCACGGGGTCGTTCATCTACGACCAGGGTGCCGGTGAGTTCACGTTCCGCCGAGGTCCCCTGTTCACGGGCCTGCTCCTGGCCGACGAGATCAACCGAACTCCACCGAAGACCCAGGCCGCGCTGCTGGAGGCGATGCAGGAACGCCAGATCACCGTGGAGGGGACGACGTTTCTTCTCGACCCGCCGTTCCACGTGCTCGCAACCGCGAACCCGGTCGAGTACGAAGGCACGTATCCCCTCCCGGAGGCCCAGCTCGACCGCTTCCTGATGCGGATCGGGTTCGGATACCCGAGCGCGGACCAGGAGTGGGAGGTGCTCCAACGCCGGATGGAACGGCAACGCGAGGAGCAGACCCTCGAGGCCGTCAGCGACGCCACCGGGCTGCTGGCCATGCAGTCCGCGGTCGAGACCGTCGTCGTCGACGACAGCGTCGGGCGTTACTGCGTCTCACTCGTCGATGCGACCCGCCAGCACCAGCACAGCCTGCTCGGCGCCTCTCCTCGGGGAGCGCTCGGGCTGCTGCTCTGCTCGCGTGCGTACGCGGTGATCTCAGGACGTGACTACGTGACGCCCGAGGACGTCAAGAAGGTGGCGCCATCGGTTCTGGCCCACCGGGTCACGGCCCGGCCCGAGCTCTGGATGAGCAACGTCACCGGTTCCTCGATCGTGGAGCAGGTGCTCCGTTCGGTTGCGGTCCCGGCGGCCTACGAGCCCGCGGTGCAGCGCTGAGCCATGGCGAGTCCCAGCCGGTCCTGGTTGCCGACCACGTCGCACCTGCGGGCCGGTCTGGCCGGCGGGGGGCTGGCGATCCTCTCGATCACGTTCGGGCGACCCGATCTGCTGGTGATGGCCACGCCGTTGCTGGTGGTCTGCCTGTGGTCGGTGGTGACCAGGCCGACCGACCCACCGGCGTACACCGAGCGGCTGGCGCACCGGACCCTCCGTGAGGGTGAGGCGACTCGGTGGCGGTTCGTGGTCGAGCCCACGCCGGGTGCCGAGGACATCGTCGCCTGGGTGATCACGCCCGGCTTCACTCGGACCTGGCCATCGAGCGGCGCGATCACGGGCAGCGTCGACCCATCCTCGCCCGACGCACCGGTGCGGCTCGATGTCGTGATCCGCTCGATCCGCTGGGGTCGCCGCGATCTCGGTCCGGTGGCGGTGGCTGCGACCAGCGCGTGGGGTGCCTTTCGGTGGAGCTCCGGGGAGCTCCGGGCGCACCCGACGGTCACCCTCCCGTACCCAGCCGCGTTCGATTCGACCGCGCCGACGCCGCATCCCAACGGGCTCGTCGGCCTGCACCGGTCCGCGCGCAGGGGCGAAGGCAGCGAGTTCTCGAGCATCCGCCCGTTCCAGCTCGGCGACCGGCTGCGCCGGATCCACTGGCCGGTGTCGCTGCGGACCGGGGAGTTGCATGTCACGTCGACCTGGGCCGACCAGGACACCCTCGTTGTCCTGCTCGTCGACGCGTCGAACGACATCGGCACCAGCGGTGGGGTGGACGGCACGGCGAGCAGCCTCGACGTGGCCGTACGAGCTGCGGGGGCGGTGGCCGAGCATTACCTGCACGGCGGCGACCGGGTCGAGCTACGGATCGTCGACGCGTCCGGTCTCACCCGGTTGCCCGGCGCCGCCGGGAGGCATCACCTGCGTCGGGTGTTGGACCGGCTGGCGGCCGTCAAGGCCGGCAGCTCGTTCGGTTTCGACCCCCAGGTCACCCAGGCCCACCTGTCCCCCGGAGCGCTCGTCGTCATGCTCTCGCCGCTGGTGTCGCCACGGGCGCTCCAGCAGGGCGTCTCTCTTGCCCAGCACGGTTTCACGGTGATCGTTGTCGACACCCTTCCGGCCGGCGTACGCCAGGTCGATCCGGAGAACCCCTTCGCCGAGCACGCGTGGCGGATCCGGCTTCTGGAACGGTCGAGGGAGGTGCACCGGGCCCGTCAGTCGGGTGTCCCGATCGTCCGGTGGAGCGGACCGGGCTCGCTCGACGAGATCCTTCGAGACGTATCACATCGGAGTACGGCGCCGAGGATGGCCCGCCGATGACGATCTCCGAGGCGCAGCTCCCCACCGCCGCTCCACCGCGCGACTACGGCACGGGGATTGCCCGGCTGGTGATCTTCACCGCACCGGTCCTGGTCGTGCTGAGCGCGTACCTCGCGCACGGCCAGCAACCCGGATCGAGCGCAATCCTGGTGGTTGCCCTGGTGCCTTCGCTGTCGGCCGGAACGGCGTTCCGGCCCGACTCGCACTTCGCGGTCACGCTGATGGCTCTCCTGGTGCTCATCTGGCTGGCTCTGGTCAGCGACGACCTGACACCGTGGACACTCGTCGCGGCACTGAGCCTGCTGTCGCTGCACACCGCCGTCGCGTTCGCGACGATCGCCGCACCGGATGCGTTGCGCTGTGCCGCAACGACGCGCCGCTGGTTGCGTCGGTATGTGGTGCTTGCCGTCCTCACGGCCTCCGTCTGGTTGCTGGCCCGGGGCGTACACGAGCTCGGGCCGTCCCACAGTGTCGCGCTCACGCTGCCGGCGTTCGCGATCGTCGGCACGGTGCTGTGGGTCGTTCGCGAACGCAGCCTTCCTCGCACCGGTCGTTGCTAGCCCTCAAGGTCGTCCGCCTGCGTCCAGCAGCCCGGCCAAGCAGCGTTCCAGAGTTCGGCGACCCGAGCGCTGTACCCCCTTGCGTCCGACGAACCGAGCGAGGTATCCCTGTGTCCGACCAACCGAGCGCAATACCGCACACCCCCTCGGACGTCCGTCAACGCGAACCGTCACCTGTGCGTCCGACGAACCGAGCGAAGTGTCCCTGTGTCCGACCAACCGAGCGCAATACCGCACAGCCCCTCGGACGTCCGGTCAACGCGCGAGACCCTCTCACCCTTGCGTCCGACGAACCGAGCGCAATACCGCACACCCCCTCGGACGTCCGTCAACGCGAACCGTCACCTGTGCGTCCGACGAACCGAGCGCAATACCGCACACGCCGTCGGACGGGGAGTCTGGTTGTCTGCGGATCGTCGGACGTTGGGGTGGTGCGCTCGGTTCAGAGTCCGGCGACCCGCCGAGCCGCCGGGCGTACGACGTGGCAGGCTGGTCACATGTGCCGCAACATTCGAACCCTGCACAACTTCGATCCGCCTGCGACGAGCGACGAGGTGCAGGCCGCCGCCCTTCAGTACGTCCGCAAGGTCAGCGGTTCGTCGAAGCCGTCGGCCGCCAACCAGGCCGCGTTCGACGAGGCCGTCGACGAGATCACGCACGCGACCCAGCACCTGCTTGCTGCTCTGGTCACGACGGCCGCCCCGAAGAGCCGCGAGGAGGAGGCGGCGAAGGCGCGGGCACGCAGCGAGCGCAGGTTCGGTGAGCGCGCGGCTGGATGACGTAACCGTGGTCCCCGGCCCGCACGCCGCTGCCCGATGAGGGCAGGACTCGAGGAGAGCATCGAGCTCGACGCGCCGGCCGAACGGGTCTGGGCGTACGTCATGGACTGGCCTCGCCAGAGCACCTGGATCCCGCGGACGATCGTGCGCGTCATCGACGGCGACGGCGAATCCGTCGGCTCGAGCATCGATGCCTGGACGGGTGTCGGCAAGGTGGGGTTTCACGACACGATGCAGATCACCGCCTGGGAACCGCCGTCGCGGTGCGACGTCGTTCACACGGGACGGGTCATCCGCGGATCAGGAATCTTCGAGGTCGTGGCGCTCGGCGAAAATCGGTCCCGCTTCGACTGGCGCGAAGAACTCGAGATCCCTGGCGGCCGTGCCGGGTACGCGGTCTTCTGGCTTGCAGCGCCCGCGCTCTCGATGGCCGTACGGCGGTCGCTCGGCACCCTTCGGCGCTTCGTCGCGAAGTGACCACCACGCTTCGCTCTGGACTCGATCAACGACTTCCTGCAGGTGACGAGCGACACGATCTCCGGCTACGACCCCGAGTCTTCGTGCAGGCAAAGGACGTTGCCATCGGGGTCGAGGAACCATGCCGCCTTCTCGGGCCCTAGGACGCAGACGTGGTTCTCCGTCTTGAGCTCCGGCGTGTCGTAGTCCTGGAAGGCGACACCGGCTGCCTCGAGCTCCTTGATCACGCCCGCAATGTCGGAGACCTCGAAGCTGATCGCTGTGTGTTGGGACTGCGTACCTGCCGGTCGCGTCATCAGGCCGAGCGACGCCTCGCCCGCAAGTCGGAACATGAGACTGCCCTCGACGTTCAGGCCCTCGAAGGAGAGACCGAGGGCATCCGCGTAGAACGCCTTGGCGCGGTCGGCGTCGGTGATGGGGAGCATTGTGGTGGGCACACAACCTGCGAGAGACATGGCGTCTCCTTTCGACGCTGCCGATAATCCTCGCGTCCAGGTCAGCCGACAACCGACTGTCGAGAACGCGGGTGAATGTCATGGTCTGGGCGATCGCACCCACCGTGGGCGAGAGTCGGCGCCGACCGGAAGAACGGATCGGCGATCGGCCACCATCTGCGCTGCCCGGTTCAAGGTAGCCGGCTGCCGGAGGTCGACCTCGGAATCGTCAGCTCGGCCGGTACGCTGCATCGAGCATCGGGTCCGCCCCCGTAGCTCAGGGGATAGAGCAACGGTTTCCTAAACTTTCTCGCGGGGCTACGGTAGCTGATGGATGTCGTTGACTCTCGCTGGAAAACATCCCCTGACCTGCGGCTCAGCTAGCCTGTGCCCCCAGCTGTCCGCCGAGCGGTTCGGGCCGCCGCCGACCTACTCGTGCCCGACGACATCGACCGAGATCTCCACCGCCGGAACCGTCCCCCTGTTCTCGAGCCAGTGGACGGTGTTTCGGTCCTCGGGCCAGCCCACACCCGGCCCGAAGTCCGTGGCGATCCCACCTCGATGGTCGGTGATCGTTCCTTGCAGCACGTAGACGGTCCCAGGTCTGCCCTTGTGGTCGTGAACCGGGCCGAAGACGCCCCCAGGCTCGATGGTCACCATTCGCATCCGAAGCTCCCGCCCTTCCATGCCCTCGATCTCGGAGCCGAGATCAACCGTGGCAAGTAGCTCCACCACGACACCTCTCATCTCCGGTGCCACCTGTTCATCACTCATCGCACTGTCCGCTCCGTGAGGCCAAACCCGCCGCCGCTCGCCGGGTCCCGGGTTCGCCCCTCGAGGTTACCAATCCTGGCGGGCGTGGATGGATTATCCACCCGCGTGGAAGCCCTCGTCCGCCCATCCGGCGGTCCGATCGCACTTCGGGCCCGCGGGGTGTCGCCCACCTGCCGGGGCTCGCTGATGAAAGCACCGCCGAACGTGTTGGTGAGAGCGAGGGTCGACGTCGAGTCGGACAGCGTCCAGCACCAAAGATCTGGAACTCGTCATACCGCCGCGACAGCGGCTGTGTCACTCAGCCGCAACCGCCCGAATGAAACCCAGCACCTTGGGCCACGCGTCGGCTCGGGCTGCTTGGGTCTGGGCAGGATCGTTGAGATCCCCGAGCAACAGCCCCGCAGGTAAGGAAGGGCGCAGGTAGCCGAGCGAATGGCTGGCCGCGGCGTACCACCATCCAACAGGGCGATCCCTACGGTCACGAGTTACTTGAGTACGCCGCGGCCAGGTACACCCGAGCTCGATCCGGCGGCTTTGAGCACCGCGAGTGCCGCGTACGGCGAAGCTCCCGGCGTCTGACCACCATGCTGCTGCAGATCGGGCCGCTCGGTTCCAGTTGTCGGCGCTATGTGGAGAGCCCCGCACCCACCGGGCCTGGGGACGTGAGTTGTCGAGCCCGGCGAGCATCCGCCTGTCCTTGCCGGATCGACCGCTCGATGCAGTCAGGCGAAATCTTCCGCGGTGAGTCCGTCGGGATGCCCGCTCGGCCACTCCACCAGCTCGATGCGGTAGCCGTCGGGGTCAGCGAGCCATGACGTACGAGGACCGGTGGGACCACCCGGTCGCTGCGGGGCGTCCGGCTTCAATCCCGACTGCGACAGCGTCTCGATGGTCGAGGCAAGGTCGTCGACCTGGACGACCAAGTGGCTGAAGCCCGTGCCGATGTCGACGGCTCCGTCCGCTGGTCGGTGGACAAGCTCGAGCGTGCCTACGTCCTCTCCGGGAAACTTGAACACGGTCAGGCTGGTCCCGCGGCCGAGATCGATGCGGCCGACCTCGTCGTACCCGAGTGCGGAGTAGAAGGCGCGTGAGGCGGCAAGGTCGGTGACGCGGTAGGCCGTGTGCAGCGTCTTCATCCCGCTCACGATAACCATTCCTCCGGCGGAAGCGAGGCCCGCAGCGACTACTCTCACCCGGGATAGTTCTGCCGACGGCGCCGCGCCCACACGCGCGATGCTGGCCCCTTCGCAGAGTCGCGTCATATCGCTGCGTCTAGGACGCGGCGCTGGGGGCACCCGCCCGCCTCGCGGCTATGTATGGGCGCCTCGCTCGCTCGTGGTTGGCGCTGGCGGCTAGGAGGGAAAGAACCTCCAGTGCCCCTCGGAGACGACCTCGACGTTGCCGTCGCTCACCTTGATGGCGGTCTCGTCGTCGATCGCGTAGGCCGGACCCGGGATACCGGCAGCCCAACTCTCCGCTTCGGCCATGGAATTGCCCGGCATGCCCTCGGGGTTCACGTGCGGACAGATCGAGAAGTCGACGACCCCCAGCGTCTCGTCGCCATCGGTGGGTGGCTTCCAACCAACGAAGTCGTCCCCGATGCGGGGGGTCATCACCATGCTCCCGGCGCTCAGCCCCACCCAGACCATCTCGCTCAGCGACGGCAAGAGATCGGCCAGTCCGGACTCCCGCATCCAGTGGCACAGGTACAGGGCATCGCCGCCCGCCACCAGCAGGACGTCGGTCTCTCGGACCAGGGGGACCCAGCGTTCTTCGTCGATGCTGGGTAGCGCGGTGAGCTCCAGCACTCCCAGGGACTTCCATCCCAGGTCGCACATGGGAAGGTCGGATCGTCCACTGATGAAACGCCATGGCCCCTCTCCTGGACCGACCTGGGGGTGCCCATACTGCGCGGTGGGGATGCAGAGGGCGCTGGAGTCGGCGATCGGTTTGCCCAGGAGATCGACCAGCGCGTTGTGGATGCTCGTGTTCTTGACGCCCGCGGACGTGAGAAGAAGCTTCAAGATGCCTCCCGAGTCGAGTGCGATGGAGCGGTTTGACGGGTAGACCTGGGACCACCGCGAAACTCAGCGCTGTTGACGGTCAAACTACCTGCAACAGCCGCGGGCACTGCGTCACTGCGCCGCGTTCCGGCATGAGGATCACTTTGGGAAATTTTCGCGCGTGCCCGTGAACGGGTGAACCGGGCGGTCCAGAGATCTGCGATCCTGCCGTAGGTGGACGAGAGCACGGCGGGCGCAATGGCCTGGCTGCTCGCGGCGAAGGAACCGGCGGTGCGACACATGACACGTCGCGACCTGCTTGACGAAGACTCGGCCTCGGACCGGGCAGCCATCACGGCGGGGCCGTGGGTGTCGGCGTTGCTCGCTGGGCAACAGGAGGACGGCGGGTTTGGAGGCGACCCATACCGCAAGTGGACCGGCGCGCATTGGCGGTTGGTCGCCTTGGCAGAACTTGCCGTACCTGCCAGCGATCCGCGCGTCGCCGCAGCCGCTGAGCATGTCTTGGCCTGGATCGTGAACAGCCTGAAGTATCCGCCACGGGTGGTCGACAGGCTGCCGCGTTCCCACGCCAGCATCCACGGCAACGCGCTCGGCGCGTGTACGCAGCTCGGACTCGCCGGAGACGAGCGCACGCAACGGCTGGCCGAGGCGATCATCTCCTGGCAATGGCCCGACGGCGGCTGGAACTGCGACAACCGCGCCGACGGGCATCGGTCGTCGTTCCACGAGTCGCTACGCACCGCATGGGGCCTGCAACAGTACGCCGCGGCTACCGGTCATGCCGGTGCCCGCGAAGCCGCCGAGCGGGCCGTCGAGCTGTTCCTCCAGCATCGGGTGTTCCGCCGCGCGGGCACTGGCGAGCCCATCAATGCCCGTTGGCTGTCGACGCCCTACCCCTCGTACTGGCACTACGACGTGCTCTCGGCATTACTCGTCATCGCCGGCGGAGACGGGTGCACCGACTCCCGGGCCTCCGATGCCTTGCACCTGCTCGAGACGAAGCGCCGACCCGACGGCAGATGGAACGCCCAGGCACAGTGGTGGCGCGCGGCCGACAGCAACACCACCCCCGAGGTAGTCGACTGGGGGAGCGCCGGCGAGCCCAACCTGATGGTGACCCTCAATGCGCTGCGTGTGCTTGCCGCGGCCGGTCGGGTGAACCTCATGCATTGACCAGGAATCCCTCTCGCCTGCCGTCGCAGAGCACTTCGAGGGAGGTGCGTCATACCGCGAGTGCGTCGGCATGCCCGCAGCCGAATCCAGTGCCCTCTGCATCCCTACGGCGGAATACGGCCACCCCATGTGCACACCAGCCTCGGCCTGGCGCTTCATCGCCGGCCAGACCCCGGCACCCATGTGTGACCTGGGCTGGAAGTCAGTGGGCGTCCTCGAGCTCACCGCACTGCCCAGCATCGGCGAGGAGCGCTGGATCCCCTGGGTCCGGGAGGCTGACGTCCTGCTGGTGGACGGCGGCGATGCCACGTACCTGTGCCACTGGATGCGGCAGTCCGGGCTGGCGGACCTCCTGCCGTCGCTGAGCGAGACGGTCTGGGTGGGGGTGAGCGCCGGAAGCATGGTGATGACCCCCCAAATCGGTGTGACGACTTCGTCAACTGGAGGCCGCCCACCGGGGGCGACGGCACCCTAGGGGTCGTCGGCTTCTCGATCTTCCCGCACCTGGGTCACGAGCTCATGCCGGAGAACACCATGACCGAGGCGGAGAGATGGGCCGCCGACATCGGGGTCCGGCGTACGCCATCGACGACCAGACGGCCATCAAGGTGACCGACGGCACCGTCGAAGTCGTCTCCGAGGGGCACTAGAGACTGTTCCCCTCATAGTCGCCGCCAACAGCGATCGGCGCGGCGAAGCGCCCCGCACATGCCGCCCTCCGCTGGGTGCGTCACGCCGCCGCCTGTCGGATACCCCCGACGATGTGCCCGTACATAGCCGATGTGCGGCCGCGTCGTCGGGTCGTGACCGGGGGTGGGAGGTGGCACGCCCATAGGCACCGACGCGCACGTGTCGGTGGGCGCGTATAGCGTGACGCAGGTTCAAAGTTTTCAGTACTCAGGGAGAGGGAACGGACGAGCCATGGTTGGTTACGCGGTTGCGCACTTGGACGAGATCAGGGATTTCAGCGACGCAGGCTGTCATTATTTGCCGATTCGACACCACTTGGGCATCACGGCGTTCGGAGTGACTGCTTGGACGGCTCGCGCGGCGGGCGAACGCATCATCAACGAGCACGACGAGGACGACCCCACCGCTGACCAGGAGCTCTTTCTCGTCCTGCGCGGCCACGCTGTGTTCGAGCTTGATGGTGTCAGGGTCGACGCGCCGGCCGGGACTCTCGTTTTCGCCCCTCCCCGCACGAAGCGAACGGCTTCCGCCACGGAGGACCGGACGACCATCATCGCGGTGGAAGGGACGCCGGGACATGCGTATGAGGCTCGCGGCTGGGAACTGTGGGCTCCGCTCGCCCCGCTCTATGAGGCTGGCGAGTATGCGGAGGTCGCCGACCGTCTGGGCGCCCTGGTGGCAGCCAATCCGCAGTACCCCATGCTGTTCTTCAACCTCGCCTGCTGCGAGAGTCAATGCGGCCGGACGAGCGAGGCACTCGATCGACTCCGGCACGCCATCGAGATGTCGGAGGAGTTTCGCCATTCGGCAAGGCAAGACTCCGACCTGGATCCGATCCGCAACGAACCCGCGTTCAAGCAACTGATCAACGACTAGAAGCCGCAGGGGACTAGTCGCGGCTCCGGGGCTGCGACAGCCAACGGCTCCCGAATGAACCCAAGGGGACCTGCGGATCCCCGTCGTTGACACTCGTTTGTCACTACACCGCATCGACGGGCAACGCACGCTCATGCTTGATATGCGGGTGATCTTCTTGGACATTTCGCCGAGGATGTTCTCGGTGTTCTGCGAGGAGAGGGAGGCGTCGCATGTCTGCTGTGGATCCGTGTCTGATCCGTTCTTCGGGTACGGCCGGGGAGCCGTTGGTTCGTCTGGGGGTGCCGGTCCTGGATGAGTATCTGGAGTTCATGTCTGGGCGTTGTCGACCGAACACGGTGTTGGCGACGGCCTATGACCTGAAGGTGTTCTTCACGGTGGTGTGTCCAAGGGTCCTGAGCAGGTACGGCCGGAGGATGTGCGCCGACGGCCGCCGCGAAGTCCTGGGCTTCGACGTCGGTGATTCCGAGGACGGTGCGTTCTGGACGGGTGTTCCTGCGCTCGCCCAAGGCCCGTGGCCCCATCGGAACCCGGTTGGTCATCTCCGATGCCCACCAGGGCCTTCAGCAGAGACAGGTCACCGATGTCTTGTCCCGAATCGAGATATCCCCCTCCGCTGACCGCGTGAGCCACACCGCTCTGCTGGTGCCATCGGTACTTGTCTCGCTGTGCAATGGTTCCATCGACAGTGGTTTCACCTCCCTCCCCAGGTCACATGTCCACTGGCCCGAGCCACGAATCGCGAAAGACTAGCGGTGCCCCCGGCGTGATTCGAACACGCGACACACGGTTTAGGAAACCGTTGCTCTATCCCCTGAGCTACGAGGGCCTTGCGCATAAACCCCAGGTCAGAGGCCTATGCCTTCACTGAATGCTGCGGATTTCGGCGGTTCGGTCCGCCGATAGTCCGCAAGAGGTCCGCAGGAACTCCTCGCGGACATCGTGCATCCGCTTAGCTACCCGATCCAGGTCGTCATCGTACAAGTGGCCGTACAGATCCCATGTCACGGTCGCCGAGGCGTGCCCCAGCATGGACTGCACGACCTTGATGTTTGCCCCACAAGCGATCGCGAGGGACGCCGCGGTGCCGCAGGGAGTGTGGCACTAGACCCGTCAGGCTGGCGTCTCTGGCTGCGCGGTCGAAGCAGTCGCGGCGGACGTTGGCATTGCGGAGGTACCCGCCGCGCGGCGCTGGGAACACGAGGTCGTCGGGCTTGCGGCCCGCGACGTGGCTTGCCAACTCGTCACGAATGAAACGAGAGATTGGCCCCTCGCGACGCTTGCCGCTCTTAGTGGTCCCGACGAACACCTTGCCGTTCACGTCGCTGACAGCACAGTCCACGATCAGGCGAGATCTCAGCAGGTCACACTTCGCCACGGTCAGGGCCGTCCCCTCATCCCACCTGAGACCGCAGTAGCCAAGGACCCGGACAAGGAGAGCGTGACTGGCGCACCACCGGCCCCGGCTCCTGGGCAGGGTTGGCGGCACGCCACTCGGCCTCGTACCGGTCGATGTTCCTGCCGATCTGCGCCGCCCGCTCACTGAACCGGCCCACGTACGGCGCCAGCTCAGCCACCTCGCACGTCGACGGGTCGAGGGTGAACGCGGCTGCCGTCAGCGCGGCGCGGAAGTCAGGGTCGGTCATCACGGCGGCGGCGTGTCCGATGCCGTTGAGTGCCTCGATGCTGTCTCGGAACCCGACGGTGTGCAGTCCTCGCCACCTGCCGTCAGCGAAGACCCGCGCGTTGAACTGCAGATGCAGATGCCGGTGCGGGTCACCGGCCCGGGAGGTGACATGCCGGACCGTGACGGCCCCGATCAGCTCGACCGGGACCTGTTCTTGCCGTCCCCGCGGCCCGACACGGGTGGTGGCGTGCTCGGCGACCCACGCGATGATCTGCTCGGCCGCCCGGTCCTGTGCCAGCGGGGCCAACCTGCTGGGACTGGTCAGGCACCTGGCGTCGTGGAAATCCCGATACTTCGGGGAGGTGTTCGGTCGACCTTTCCCCGAACCGATGGCCCCTGGAACGACTTCGACGCACATGACGCCAACCTGTGGGTCACAAGGAGGAGACACTCGGCGAGACCGTCGACCGGTACAAGCAGGTATGGCTGCACTCGGACGCGACCATCGATGCCCTTCCGATTGACGCACCAGGCCACGTGCCATGGTGGCCCAGGCCCAACGTGATGTTGTTCAACGTCATGGTCCACATGCTCACCGAGACCAATCGGCACGCCGGTCACGCGGACGTCCTGCGAGAACAGCTTGACGGTGCCGTCGGTGACGACGCGACCGCCCCAGCCCAGGGCGATGAATACTGGCAGCGCCGCTGTACTCGGATCGAAGACGCAGCCCGGTCCGCTCAGTCGGGTAGCTGATCCGGACGGTATTGGTGAGCTATGGCGCGCCGGTCTCTGGCGGCTCTGCTTGATAGGCGAGCTCGTACTAGTTCCGGTGCCGCGCAGCTTGGCCAAGCCCGATGGCAGTGCCAACTTCGCCCTTCAAGTGGACGGCGACGTGCACCTGATTGACTGGATGGACAGGGCCCTGGCGATCCAGCCTGCGCCGACGGCCCCTCAACGAGCGCAGCGCTGCCTGACATCGTGCGGTCACCACGGCTGTTGTCCGTTTGGCCGCACCATTGGCGGCGGAATGACTCGCGTCCTCGAGCGGGCCGATCGCGGCTGACAGTTCGTCCTAGCATTGAGGGGCCCGGGGCCATCTTCGGCTGACCATTTCGTCAAATCGGAGGTAGCGTGTTCGCTCGAATCGCCGTGTGGGAGCCCATGCCTGACGACGAGCGGCAGTGGGTGATCGACGCCGCGAAGACCGTTCCCGGAGTCCTGGGCGCCTATCACCTGGTTGACCCGGCGACCGGGAACGGAGTTTCCATCTCGTTCTTCGAAGATGACGTGGACGTCGCCCAGGTCAAGGCCGCGATCGCTGACAAGGCGCTCGAGATTGGCTGGAATGACGTACCCCGCCCGGCTCCTCTATCCGAAACCATCTACCAGGTCCTTCGGAGCGGCTGAGGCGGGTCCGCTCGTCGGCAGATGCGGGCGCCTGCCTACACGGCGGCAGGCGGCGGTCTGACGCATTTCCGGAGACGTCCGATTGCGGCTTGAGCGATCATGTTCGGGTGAACGAAGCATCAGCAGCAGAGAACGAACCGATGCCGTCCGATGCCCAGGAATTCGGGCCCTTCTTTCACGGCACGAAGGCTGACCTGCAGCCGGGGGACCTGCTGGAACCTGGCTGTGGGTCCAATTTCGGTGAGCGAATGAGGGCGAACTACATCTACCTGACCGCAAACCTGGATGCAGCCACTTGGGGTGCAGAACTGGCGGTCGGCGAGGGACCCGGCAGGATCTACCGCGTGGAACCCACGGGCCCCTTTGAGGATGACCCCAACCTGACGGACAAGAGGTTCCCGGGCAACCCGACGAGGTCGTACCGCACTTGGGAGCCCCTGCGAGTAGTCGGCGAAGTCTTGGACTGGGCGCCACATTCCCCCGAGGTGCTCCAGGACATGCGGGACCACCTTCAGGAGCTCAAGCGGCTTGGCATCGGCGTGGTGAGTGATTCGTCGCGTGTGGAACTTGAGCCTCGCGGGGTACTGGCGCCGCCATTCGCGGAAGTTCGCCACGCCTTCGAACCGTTCGCCGGACTGGGGGAACTCGAGCACAGCGTCGTCGTGGTAGATCTCGTGAGCGGCGTCCTCTGCTGCAGTTCCATCCACTGCTGCCCCATCAAGTCCTCTAGGGACTCGGGCGCGATGAACCCGTCGAGCGACATCGACACGCTGAAGAACACCTTCCCGGCCATCAGCCCTCCGCTCCCTTCTGAACGATCTCGGTGACGTAGGTAGCCAGGTTGCTCAGGGTCTGCTGGCCGCCCTCGATCGCGTGGTACTTCTCGACCGCCTCGTCGCGCAGTTCCTCGGTGGGGAACACTGTGCGCATCTCGATCCGGGTCGCCGCACCGTCGGGCTCGAATGTCAGGACTGACTCGAAGGCGTTGGGGTCGTCGCGGGACTCACCGTGGAGCATCGCGATTCGCTCCGGCGGGGCGATCTCGGTCCAGGTGATCCACTCGGTGTAGTCCGTCCCGTCTGGTCCGCGCATCACGAAGTCCCACTCCCCGCCGACGCGGAACTCGAACGACTGCGTGGTAGTGGTGAACCCCTCCGGTCCCCACCACCGCGACAGGTGCCGGACCTCGGTGAACGCCTCGAACAGCAGCTCCCGTGGGGCGTCGATGATCCGGGAGATGACGATCTCGCGGTCGGCGGTCGCGGACTCCGCCGGCGTTCCTTGTCCTGTCGAACTCATTCAGCTACTCCTTCTGCCTTGCCTGCTTAGGTCCTGCACGTATGCGTCCAGTCGGTCGAAACTCTCGTTCCAGAACCGCTCGAACCGGCCGGTCCACTCGTGGACCGGCCGCAGCCCGCGGGCGTCAAGACCGTACAGGCGCTGCTTGCCTGCCTTGTGGTCCCGCACCAGCCCGACCTCCCGGAGCACCCGCAGGTGTTTGGACGCCCCCGGCTGGGTCATCCCCAGCTCCTGGGCCAGCTCGGTCACCGGCCGCTCACCCGCCCGCAGCAGCACCAAGATCTCCCGGCGCTGCGGCTCGGCAATCGCGTTGAAGACGTCCGACGTCGTCGCTGCTCGTGCCATGGCGCAATCATATGCCGATATCGGCATGCGTCAAGCCGGAAGAATCAGCTCTGAACCACCGAGCCGGATCGGGTGTGTGAGCGTGGTGTAGAACGAGAATGCCTGATGAACTGCGCCATGCATGCGTGGCCCGCTCATCGGCAAATCCGGATGTCTGCCGGTCAGACGCCAGCGACGTAGGCGGTGAGGAAGTGGACTCCGTGGCGGTCGAGATTGCCTCGAGCGCAGTCGTAGTGCCCGGTGGTGCGGGGGTCGACATGGCGGGCGAGGATTTGGGCGTCGCGGAGTGGGACTCCGGCGTCGAGGGCGTTCGTGATCGCCGCGTGACGCAACGAGTGCGGGCTGATGTGTCGGGGAATGCCCGGTCTCTTCGCGACCCGCAGCACCATCCGGTAGACGTCACGACGGTCGATCGGCCTGCCTGACACCGGTCGTAGAACCAGCGGGCCGGCGGTGCGCTCGCCACGGCACGCCTCCAAGACACGCAGGACCGGGACGGTCAGGGGCATCGTCGCGGGCTTGTCGCCCTTGCCGACCAGGTGCAGGACACGATGGCCCCGCAGGGTTCTCGGCGTAGTCCTCGATGCGGACCGCTGCTGCCTCCGAGGCCCTGAGGGCATTGATGCCCAGCAGATAAGCCAGGGCGCCGTGGTGAACGGTGATGGTCTGGGCCACTTGAAGGAAGCGGATCAACTCCAGTCGGTCCAGGCCCTGAGTCCGGGACTCGTCACTGTGCACCTTTGGCAGCCGGGCGTAGACCGCGGGGTCGGCGGGAATCAGGCCGTCGATGTGGGCGAAGCGGAAGAACCCACGGACGCCGTGCATCATCGTGTTGGTCGAGGACGCCATCAGGCGGCCTCGCCCAGGCCGCGGATGTAGAGCTCGACATGGGCGCTGGATCCCGATGAGTGGATCCAGGCCGTTGCCTTCACACACCACTCAAACCAGCGGTGCAGTTGGTAGGAGTAGAGCTCATGAGTATGCCCGGCGTACCGGGCAGAAACGAGACCGCAGCCAGTTGGGCAGTGGTCATCGACATCGGTTTGAACGGCAAGAGCTTGGACGGGTTGGACATAGCGGACCTCGCGCGACGACCTGCGGTGAGGCCAGGTCGCGCTTCGCCGCGAACACGACGAGGCACTCGAACACCCGACGCTAACCCCGCCGCGAGTACTGCGGCAGGCGGCGGTAAGACGCGCATGTCGGCGCCCGGATCGCGGCATGAGGGTTCACTACGCCAGGGGTTTGCGAAAGATGAGTTCTGCCGGTTCGTCGGGCAGGAGCAGGACGCCGCAGTCGACGTACCCGAGCCTGCGGTAGAGATGCTGCGCCCTCTCGGCCGACACGGTCGAGGTGAGCACCAGGCTGTGACCAGCGGCAAGCAGGGACCTCTCCCATGCGGCAACCAAGGTCGTGCCAACTCCTTGGCCACGCCAGTCGGGGAGGACCCAGAGCAGGTTCATGAAGGGGACCTGGTCCCAGAGCAGCCCCCATCGCAAGAACCCCACGACCACCCCGTCAACCTCGACGAGCATTACCCGCCCTGCGGAGACGAGGTCGGCAAGGTCGTCGGCAGAGACGTGCCTGTCTGCCTCGCCAAGAAAAGGAAGGTCCGAGGTGCTCGCCATACGCGTGGTCACGCTCATGCCGTCACCCTCTCACTTGGTGCGGCTCGTTCACGCACGTCGGCATGAGCGACCTTGACAGCGGCATGACAGGACGCTGCGGGCCCCTCTGGATTCTGCGGCGAAGGGCGAGCAGGGGCAGGACGGATAGGCGGGGCCGTCGATTGCGAGCGGCCGAGGCTCAAGGAACCGGGAAGTCCTTCGGAACGCCTTCTCCAGTCACCCCGTCCACCTGCTCGCGGAGTAGGTCGGCGTGTCCAGTGTGGCGTGCGTACTCCTCGATCATGTCGGCCAGGAGCCGGCGCAGGCTCATCCCGTCGTGGGTTGCCTGCTCCAGCCCGCCGTGGGACAACGCCTCAGCCAGGGCGTCGCGGGAGCGGTGCACGGTATCCGCCCAGAGCACACGCAGAGCGCCGGGCGTGTCCTCGGCCGTCGTATTCCAGGCCCAGTCGTTCCAGTCGCTCTCGAGGTCAAGCTGGTCGAACGGCGCCATGGACTGGCGACCGGCCAGATGGTTCTGGAAGTAGACCTCCTCGACCCAGGCCAGATGCTTGAGCAGGCCGCCCAGCGTCACCGACGACGCACCGAGTCGCAGACATAGCCCCTGAGTGTCCACATCGGCACACTTCCATGCGAACGTGAGCCGGTTGCGTTCCAAGGTGATGACGGCCGTGTCGACCTCATCACCGTGCATGAAGCGCTCGCGGTCCCACTCTGGAGGCTGCCCGGGCGTGAAGCCGAAGGTGCTCGTCATGACGCCACGATAGAGACGCTTCCGGACGAAAGGCGTCCGCAATCACCTGGCTTCCGCGTATTGACTTTCGTCGGCCGGCCCTCGTGACTACCCACCCCGGCAAGCAGGTTGCGTTTCGGAGGCCTCCACCCGTCTCGACCGACCCTCGGCATCAGACGACGCCCGGATCGCGGCCGGTGAATGTGCTCGTCTCGCCTCAGGGTCGGGAGGAGGGGTCGTGAGCAGGCGTACCCCGCGGCGACTTTGTCGCCTCGATAGGGATGCGCCGAGACCCTTCGAGCTCCGGGAGCCGAGACTTGTGAGGTCCATGGAGCCGCGCATGAGCGCCCAGGCCGGGTGGGCCGGGCGCGATGCGGTCGAAGGTCTCCCGAAGCGGTGTCCGGAGAACGCGCCGGCTGTGCTGTTGCTGCTCATCCGGTCTCCTTGGGAATGTCCGAGGCGGAGGGTGGCGCGGTGGTTGCGGCGGTGGTCTCGAGCGTGCGGTAGCGCATGACGGCAGCACCGCTATCGAAGACGCGGGCCGAGGCCAGCGTCAGGGCCAGGTCGCGGGTGAGGTGGTCGAACAGCCGGGGCCCCGACGCGAGGACGGCCGGGTGGATGACGAGGAGGTACTCGTCGATCAGGCCGGGTGAGTCGGCCAGCGGACCGAGGGTCCTGGGACCAAAGGAGGCGACGATGTCGGCGCCGTCTTGCTCCTTCAGCTGCTGCAGGTGCTCGACGGCGTCTCCCGACGTGATCTCGCGACGTGTGAGGGGATCGTCGGCGAGCGTGTGCGAGAGCACCACTTTCCGCATGGCGCCTAGGAGCCGGGCGAACTCGAGGCTTGCGGGGCTGTCCTGGACGTCGCTGTCTGGGGAGGTGCCGGCCGCGACCTCCTCCCAGTACGGCACCACGACCTCGTACAGCTTGCGGGACATGGCCCAGGTGTCTGCTCGCGCGAACGCCTCGTTGACGTAGGCCGTCTCCTCCTCGCCCCACGCGAAGGGCTGCCAAAACAGTCCGTCCGCGTTGCTGATCCGGCCGTCGAGCGTGGTCTGCATGAGGACGGTGAGCTTGCGCATGAGTCTTTCCCTTCGTGGTGGTGGCGCGGTTCAGCCGATCGCGAGCGTCGCGACGGCCAGGGTGCAGATGCCGATGCCGAGCCGCTGACCGCCGCCAAGGCGCTCGCCCAGCGCGATGGAAGCGAGCAGGACCGTCACGACCGGGTAGAGAGAGGTCAGCACGGCGGCCACGCCTAGGTCGGTGGCGTGGGTGGACAGTAGGAAGGTCAAAGTGCCGGCCGCGCCGAGGGCGCCGGACGCGCCGCCCCACGGCAGCACGCCCAGACGCGGGCGCCACTCCTGCCCGAGCGCCGCGGCCACGACGACCGTCACTGCCGCTCCGAAGAGCTGGTTGGCGGCCAGCGGCATGAACCCCGCGTCGCTGGAGACCTGCCCCAGCGCGATGAACAGCACACCGAAGCCGGCGCCGGCCGCGGCGCCGTCGACGAGCGCGCCTTGTGTGCCTGCGGCCGACGCCATGGACCCGTGAGAGACGAGCCAGATGCCGGGCAGGGCAACGAGGACGCCGAGCCAGGCGAGCCAGGTGGGGCGTTCGCCGAGGGCGACGCCCACCAGCACCGGGAGCACGGCGGCGCCGACCGCGGACACGGGGGCGACCAGTCCCATCCGACCGCGGGAGAGCCCCCTGTACAAGAAGATGCTTCCCGTCGCCGACCCGGCGCCGGCGAGCAGCGCCCAGGCGAAGTCGGCGGCCCGCGGGTCCGCGGGTGCGAGCACGCCGCACGCGACCATCAGGGCGGCGCCGCACGCCTGGCCGATCAGCACCACCCCCCACGGGGAGTGCTGGCGCGAGCCGGTTCCTCCGACGAAGTCAGAGGCGCCGTAGGCGATCGCCGCTGTGAGCGCCAAGACCAGTCCGATGCCCATGGCTCGATGCTCGTCGCCAGGCGGTCCGCTTTGAAGGTCCACTCCGAGACTGACGCACTGGACCATTTGGTTGACTTGGTCTCATGCCCGCCGACTGGAGCCGCGACGCGCTGGACCTGATGATTGTCTTGGACCGCACCGGCATCCCCCTCGCCCTGCAGATCCAGGAGCAGTTGCGCGTCGCGATCCGTGAGGGCCGTCTGCTCGTCGGGGAGAGGCTGCCGTCCACCAGGCGGTTGGCCGACCACCTGGGGGTCTCGCGCGGCACCGTGGTGGAGGTCTATGAGCAGCTGGTGGCGGAGGGGTACGTCGACTCCGCGGTCGGCTCGGGCACCCGGGTCGCTCGGATCCCTGGCGTGGAGCGCCGCGACCGCACCGAGGCCCCGCCTGCGGCGGCGGCACGGCCGAAGTTCGAGATCGACTTCGAGTACGGCATCCCCGACCTCGGCTCGGTTCCGCTGCGCGACTGGGTCTGGGCCGTGGGTGAGGCGACGCGAACGCTGCCGACCGCCGGGCTGGGGGACGAGGAACCAGCCGGCTCCCGTCACCTGCGCCAGGTGGTGACCGCCTACCACCGCCGCGTGCGGGCCGGGTGCGCGACCGCGGACGACGCCGTCGTGGTCGGCGGCTTCCGCCAAGGTCTGGCCTTCACCCTCGCGACCCTCGCGCGATCCGGCATCGAGGTCCTCGCCCTGGAGGATCCCGGCCCCCGTGAGCACGACGTCATCGCCGGGCGCGCGGGACTCACCGTCGTACCGGTTCCGGTGGATGCCGAGGGACTGGACGTGGCCGCGCTCCGTGCGAGTCAGGCACGTGCCGTCCTGGTCACGCCGGCACACCAGTGCCCCACCGGCGTGGCTCTCAGCCCGTCCCGCCGCCGCGAGCTCCTTGCGTGGGCCCACGAGGTCGACGGCGTGATCCTCGAGGACGACTACGACGCCGAGTTTCGCTACGACCGGCAGGCCGTCGGCTCCCTTCAGGGGCTGGACCCTGAGCGGGTGTTCGCCCTCGGCTCCGTGAGCAAGACGATCGCGCCGGCGATCCGGATCGGCTGGGTCCTCACGCCGCCCCGCTTCGTCGAGGTTCTCACCGAGGAGAAGCAGCTGAGCAGCCGGGGCGCACCCGGGCTCGACCAGGAGGCGCTGGCCCTGCTGGTCGAGTCGGGGCGGTTCGACCGGCACCTGCGGAGGATGCGCGACCTCTACCGCGCCCGCCGCGACGCCCTGGCCGAGGAGGTGACTACCGTCTTCGGTCCGGACCGCCTCCAGGGACTGGCCGCCGGTTGCCACACTGTGCTCCTTCTCCCCCTCGAGGTCGACGAGGACGCTGTCGTGGAGGCGGCACGATCCCTGGGGGTCCGCGTTACTGGCCTGCGTCGCTACCGGCTCGCGCACACGCCGGCCCAACCAGCACTGCTCCTCGCCTTCGGCAACCTCTCCGAGCACCAGCTCGTCCGTGGCGTCCACGCCATCGCCGAGGCCGTCCGGCGCTCCGAGGCCCGGAAAAGTAGGAGGGGTGCGTCGTCGAGCTCCTCGCCCAGGCCGGCGGCCGGAAACCTTTGACGACCGCCAAACCGACGAGTCGGAGCGGCCCATTGTTCCTGAGGTGGGGCCCCACCCAAGCGCCGGCTCGCTACTGACGCGGACGATCTTGGAGAATGACCTGAACCGACAGTCCTGCTGGCCCTCGGTTCAGTCCGGTTCGCAGACGTAGAGTTGGAGCGCCGCATCTGCGGTGAGTGGCGCACGGGACCAGTCGCCGAAGCGTTCAACAACCCGGAGACCGCCGAGCGAGAGCAGCAGCGGCAACTCCTGGGGGAAGACGCTCCTGATCTCAAGCGGCGCGACAACGAAGTCGGCCTCGGAATCGGTCGAGAAGTACCACCTCCCGCGAGTCACCTGCGCGGCCGCGTCGTAGGTCTCCGCGACATCGACATGCACTACGCCACGATCGGGATCCACGAACGACAGCGCGTCGCGGCTGCGTCGAACGCCGTCGGCCTGGGCAAGCATGCGCACGCTCGGGTTGAACACGTCGAAGATGAGCCGCGCTCCGGGCGCCAGGTGCCTTCGCACCGACCGGAAGCAGTCCACCAAGTCCTCAGCCTCATGCAGATGGAGCAATGAATTGGCGGCGATGAACACGAGGTCGAACGTTCGGCTCAGGTCGAACTCGCGCATGTCGCCCTGCACCCACTCCACGTCCACGCCGCGCTCGTCCGCCTTGCGCTGAGCCTCGGCAAGCATGTCCGGCGAGAGCTCCAGGCCCATGCACGGATGCCCGTCGGACGCGATCGGGATCAGCTTGTGTCCGGTGCCACACCCGAGTTCCAGGACACACCCGCCTTGCCGATCGGCCTCGGCCCTATAGAAATCGACGGCCTGTTCGCCTCCGGGGAACAACCGGTCATACAACCTCGCATCCGAGTAGAACTGCTCGCTCATGAGGCGCACCCTCCTTGCCGGATCTTGGGCAACCTGCCTTTTCGGCCGACAAGCACCTGGGCCATTGTCGCGATCAGGCCGAGATCATTCCACCGCTTTCGACGCGACCGCACATCGGCATGTCCGGTCGATTTCCTGACGGTCTATCCCGTGGGCAGTTCAGCGACGTGATACTTGAAGCGTCTACCCCACCCTGAGACGATCCGCCGGATGGGCGAAGCGAGGTTGTCGCGATGGCTGCGACAACGCCGGGTCCGCGGCTACGCCGATGTCGCCGCCCGGGCAGTCGCCGCCGCTCAAACCCAGCACACGGTCCTCGCCGGGCAGGACGTGGCAGCGAGCATCGTCGCCGAGCTCGCCACCACCATCCTTACCCAGCACGAGCGCCTCCGGCTGCTGGACCAGCAGATCCAGGACACCTTCGCGCGCCACCCTCAGGCGGAGGTGATCGAGTCAATCCCTGGCTTCGGACCCATCCTCGGCGCCTCGCTCCTGGTCGCAGCCGGCGACCTGGCCGCGTTCCCCATCCCCGGGCACCTCGCTGCGGCCGCGGGGTTGGTCCCCGTCCCGAACGACTCCGGCCGCCGTGCAGGAAACCTGCACAAGCCGCGGCGCTACAGCCGACCACTACGCCACGCGCTCTATCTCTCCGTCCAGACCTCGATGATGCGCGCCGGCCCGAACCGGGACTACTACCTCAAGAAGCGCGACCAAGGTCGAACCCATAGCCAGGCCGTCATCGCACTGGCCCGCCGCCGCATCGACGTCCTGTGGGCCCTGCTCCGCGACAACCGCACCTGGACCGCCGCTGCCTGCGAGGGCTCAGGCCGCTTGGCAACACCATTGAGATTCCCAGTGCCCTGGCTGGCTGCAACCGGTCCTCGACCTCGGCGGGTCGTTCGTCGATCATCGTCATCTTTACGATGCCGACACCTCACAACACCTCAGGTGTTGCGACGTTGGATGGAATCCGCCCGGCATGAAATGGACCCACCCAGGGACGGCACTGCCTCGTGGTGGTCATGGGCAGTGGCCGGTTGCGGCCCGATCACGGGAATCTCACCGGACGGGTATAAACGGGACGAAGTCTGGGCGGCGGCGGAGTCCATTGAGCGCCTTAGCAGCCAGAATCGACCGACAGTGCCTGCACCCCAATGCGACGACCGGCGACGAGCTCGGCCACCACCCGCGCGTGACGATGGGCGACGGGTACGTCGACCTCAAGCTACTCAGCGACGACGCCGTCTACCGTGACGACGACGGCACCGAGCACGTCGTCGAATGGGTAACCCAGCAGGACGTCGATCTCGCGCGACGGGTCACCGAGATCGCCGCCGAGCAGGCGGTCGACGCCGACCCGGCATCGATCACCACGATCGAGCTCGCCCTCGACACGGCGCACGCCGCGACGATCGCGCCGGTGTGGGCGGCCGTGCTCACCGGGAGCACCGAGGACCGGGGCCGCGGGACCATCGGCGACGACGTCCGGGACGCCACGGGACGGGTACCGGTCCTGTGGTTCCAGGACACCGACGAGCACGAGACCCCGCGTCAGCGGTTCCACGTCGACGTCTGGGTGTCGCCCGAGGTGGCCGAGCAACGGACTCGCCGCCGCCGTCACCGCGGGTGGGATGGTCGTCGATGACAGCCAGGCGCCGTCGTACACCGTGATCGCCGACCAGGACCGCAACAAGGCGTGCGTATGCAGAACGCTGCCTCCGGCGCAGGAACGGTGACCCGTTAGCCAGGGGAAGGTCGAGGATCCGCGGCAGCTGGCGGTGATGCTTCGGCTGGGAGCCAACAGCACATGTCCCGCTGAGCGATCCTCAGGTTCGAGGCGATCGCGATGGAGTCCTTCTCCTCCAGCTCGGTCAGGACCTGGAAGTGGAGCTCGGCGCCGCGCCGGTCGAGTTCCATGTAGCCGAGCTCGTCGATCATCAGGAGGTCGACGCGACCGTACCTGGCGATCGTCTTGGCGACCTGTCACAGTCAGACAGCCTTCGTGATTACGACTAGGCCCATACGGTCTCAGCCGACCAGGTTCCGGCGCTCTTGCAAGCCTTGGGTGGAACTGGCGACGCTGACCTGCCTGCGTTGGTGAAGGCGACGTTCTCCGGGGCTGAGGTTGGACGTTTTCCTGAATTCTGCAAGGAACATGGCATCGAGGTCGCCTTCTGGTCACGGTTCGGGGAGTGACTCTGCGCACGCTCGAGTCGCGGTGTTGTTTTTCAGCCTGCGTCGACCGGGTGCGTACCCCAGGCTGGTCGGAACTCGAAGAGGAGTGAATGTGACACCCGTTCCTTGTGGGCGCCGTTCCACCTCATCCTCCAGATGTCACCGCGAACCGGGGGGTTCGCCGTCTTCACGTAGGAGAATCTGACGTAGGCGATCTGCCTTCCGTCTGGGGACCATGCGGGGTTGAAGTGTTGAACAGGCAATGACCCAGGGGAGGTGAGATAACGGACATGTTCGGCACAACCTTCCCGGCATCTGGAATTGGCTGACACGGTCGCAATGGCCTGTGCTGTGCCGGCGGGTTGGCCATGCCCATAGGTTTCGAAGACGACAAGGTTCTTGCTCGGCCCCGTCCGAGCCGGCGAGACGGAGAGCTCGTCTGCGTCCAGTGACCACGGGGTGAGCCGACGAATGTGTGACCCGTCCGCGTCCATGCGGAACGCTGCCGACTTGATGTCGGCGTTCCTTACCCGTATGAACACGATGTAGCCGTCCGGAGCGAACGTCGCATTGTAGTCTTCGAACACCCCGTCAATGCCCGGCTGCGACAGGCGGGACTGGTGCCTACCCGAGAGATCGGACCGCCACAAGACCGCCGACCTGAGTGAACCATTGACCTGGTCGAACGGCCCGATTCCTCTCGTGTACACGATGTGTTGTCCGTCCGGCGTCCACGTCGGAGTTCCCACGCCGACACATGGGTCAGTGCAGTGGAGGTTGAGGATCCGTTCGCCACGACCACCGGCGCCGACGACCCCGATCTTTGACGTGTCGGGAAGGTCAACGCTCGAACAACACCCGGCTGCCATCCGGGGAGACCTTCGGGTCGATGTCATGCACACCGGCCGCGGGATGGGTCAACCCATGCAGCTGGCGGCCATGGATGTTGGCCACGACGATCCGCGACGCACTGAAATTGAGATCGACGAATTGCGACCAATAGATGCGAGAGCCCTCGAGGCGCCGCTCATCGGCCGTTCGCAACTGCGCGGCCGCGCCGGTGTACCCCGCACCCGACAAGGTCCCGACGATCACCAAGAGCAGGAGCCCTACAAGGGTCTTCTTCCGCATGGCAATCATTCCTTTGGCCGCGCAGTGCGTAGGTCATCCCGAGAATCGGTGGTTTCAGCTCTTGCAGGGGTTGGTCGACAACACCTTTCGGAAGTCGTTGTACCGCTTGATCGTGCCGTGCCCGTTGATGTACGTCAGGCGCAGGAGCGGTCCGTACTGAGCAACTCGCCCGTAGTCGTTGGTCGAGAAACCGGGAACATGGGTGCCGATCGTCCATCGACACGCCGCGCCCCGCTTCCCTGAGCTGAAGTACGGGTAGAACTTGGCCTTTTGCCCATCGTCAGTGATCGGCGTGCGTACGCAGCCGACCCCCGTGTCGCGGTCACAGGTGCCACCGAGGTCCGTCGCCGTGATCCTCGGCACGTCGGACTCGAAGGCGACCCGCTGGTAGTTCGCGCCGTACTCCTTGCCGGTGAGCGGGCTGCTGAAGTATTGGGGACTCGGGTGTAGCCAGCTGTTGCCGTTGGGCCACCGCGGAAGATAGCTCACGCCGTCGAAGCCCTGGTTGGTGGCAAGACAGCCGGTCACCTTCACCAGGAAGGACAAGGCGGGGCTGAAGCAGCCCGCATCGTCAGCGTCTGCATCCTCGCGGTCCCCCGCGACTCCCTCCTGGCCGATGCACGAGCCACCCTCCTGGTCTATCTGTGTGCAGTAGTCGAAGTGCCCGATCTCGTCGTCGTACGCGACGTTGTAAGAGTGCGCGGCCCACGGAACACGGGTCTTCTCGGACGACGTGCTGTACATCGGGTGGAAGTCGTAGGGGATGTTCTGGCACTTCGCCGCGTTCGGAGCGAACTTGACCTGGCCGAAACCGTTGGCGGCGCTCGCGGTCATGAAGCCACTCTGCCCACTGGTCCGATCCCGGAGCACGACGCGAAGGCCGTGCGAGCTGTCATGCATCGTGACCGCGATCTTGTCGCCCGACGCCATGAAGAGGTCCCTCTTCGGGTTCGGCGTGTAGGTGGCCAGCGTCGCGTTCACCGGGTTCGGCGCAGCCTGCGGCTTGCCGTTGTGGGTGATGAACGCGAAGTTGACGGGCTCGATCCCGACGGTGTTGAGACAGTCGGGGTTGTTGGCCTTCCCGGTCACGGGGTCCAGCGACAGGCTGTCGATGGTGAGGGCCGCGCACCACTGCCTCGCGCTGCAGGACGTGGCGTACTGGAACGGGACCCAGCCGGGCGGGTAGAACTGCATCTCCATGAATGCCGTGCCGGCGTGGTTCGGGTTCGACGGCGACTTGATGTTGGTGTCGCTGTCCGGCTTGCAGGTGTGCACCCGCTCGGGGAACGACTGGGTGTCGCACATCGCCATGCCGAACCAGGATGCGATCTGGAGCTGGAAGTTGTACGACCGGCCGTTGATCGGGGTCGCCGGGGGATCGTTCGGCAGCTGGTACTGGTATCGCATCCGGTTGCCCGAGCCGGGCTTGTCCGAGTAGAACAGCAGCGACGGTTCGTCATGGCCAACGTAGTTGCCCTCGCCGAACACCAGGTCCGAGTCGTGTACCTCCGTGCATCCGAAGCGACCCGTCGCACAGTTGATGTGGGCAGGCCGTGACAGGGACGACGCGCGCGGCTGCTCGACCGTCCTCCGAGACGTCTGCGACGCATCCGCCACGACACCCTGGCTCGAGAAAACCACGACGAAAGCTACTGCCGAACCAGCAGCGCACAGAGTCTTGAATCGATTCACCACTCACCTCCAACACGAGCACCAAGGACGGTGTCAGCGCGACATCCCGTCGCACCGGTTGGACGCGGTGACCGTTGCGGTGACGTCGTGGAACATCGTCTTTGTATCCACTCGGTCCTGACCTGTCAACCGTTTGGCCAATTTCGCCCTCGGCTCGCAACGAGCTGGCGATCAGGATGCGTCCACCGCGTCGCGGCGGGTGTCAGACGGGCGGGCCTTCGATCAGTACAACGGTGGCGGTGTGGGACGAACCGATGCCGTCCACCCAGGTCACCGTGACGGAAGCACCCGGCTGGTAGCTCTGCACGAGTCTCGTCAGCGCTTCGGCCGAGGCAACCGGCTTGCCGTCGAGCTTGATGATCGCGTCACCGGACGACATACCGATCCGCGCCGCCGGTGTGCCCGCGAGGACACCAGCGACCGGTGCGCCACCGCTGGTGCCGAGCGTTCCGGTGTTCCGTTGGAGCTGGACGCCGAGGAACGCCGGATAGCCGATCGTGATCCGGCTCGTCTCGACCCCGCTCTCGATACTGGAGGCGATCCTCAGAACCTTGGTGATGGGAATCGCGTAACCGCTGATGTTCGCGCGCCCCGTCGACGCGGCGGCGGTCATCCCGATCACCTCGCCCTGGGCGTCGTACAACGGCCCGCCGGAGTCGCCCGACCTGATGTCGGCATCGACCTCGATCAGCCCACGGAGCCGCTCACCGTCAACGTTGAGCTCGCTGTTGGTGGTGATGGCCGTACGGCGGTCGGTCACCGTCCCGGAGACGGCGCTCGGGATCCCGCCTGCTCCCCCGGCGTTCCCGACGGCGGTGATGGCATCACCGACCTGGACGGCCGACGTGATGTCCGGCGTGACCGTGCTCAGGCCCGAGACGCCCGACAGCTGGAGCACCGCGACGTCGTCCAGCTTGTCGGTTCCGACAACCGTCGCCCGATAGGTCTGGCCCGTCGAGACAACCGTGACCTTGATGCTGGTGGCGCCCTCGACGACGTGGTTGTTGGTGAGGATCTCACCATCCGAGGTCAAGATCATGCCGGTGCCAGCCGCCCTGGCGCCCTCGTACCGGAGCACCGTGTTGATATCCACCACGCCGACCTGCTGACGTGTTGTCGCCTTGCCGGTCGTCCCCGACTGCGGACTGTTCGTGCCAGGTGCGGCGTGGCGATGTGTTCCGGAGCCGCCTGGCCCGGCGAAGGGCCATCCGTTCGAGCCGTTCGGCTGCGGAGCACCGCCGGTCGGGCCGCTGCGAGGCTGGTCGAGGACGGAGGCCCTGCCGAGGACATACGCCGTCGAGCGATGGCTGAGACCGTACGCAACCCCGCCTGCCCCGAGAGCGCCGAGAGTCACGAGCGTGGTGATCAGCGCGACCGTGCAGCGCCGGCGCTTCGGTTTCGGCGCCGCCGTCACGATGTTCGGCTGCGTCGCCGGTTGGTCCTCGTACCCGTTCATCTCGGCTCTCTTCTTCCGAGTCCCGCGTGGGGCTCACCTACAACCAGCAAAGCCGAGAAGTCCCAGAACAACCTGTGGAAGCGGCAAGGACTCTCTTAGAGATGTTGGGTCGTCGGCTACCGGGTCGGCGAGGTCGCGGTGGGGCTTGTCGGCGCGCTGGCCGTCGCCGGCGGTTGCGTCGGTTGGGGGTCTAGGGTCGAAGGAGCCGTGTCGGTCGTCGGGGCGGAGCCGGTGGGAGACTCCGACGGCGATCCGTCGCCGGGCTGTCCGATCGACACCCCGACGTACGAGATGTCGTTGATCTGGGTGACGAGCCCGTCGACGTCGAGCGTGACGGTGACCCGGCTGTTCAGAAGTGCCGTGAGCTCGTCGGCGACCGGCCCGGCCGTTCCGTCTCCGTCGTAGTCGCCCTGCGCGATCGTCAGGTCCGTGCCGGCACCGAGGCCCAGCGGCTTGCCGCCAAGGCACCAGCCGCCGTCGGCAGTGGTGGCCAGGGTCCCGGTCAGCTGAGTCGAGCTCGGGTCCGGAACAGCAGCGGAGCCGGGCACAGAGCCGGCATCCGGGGCAGCAGAGTCCGTGGCACCGGTACTCGGCGAGGCGCCGAGATCGGCTGTCTCCGGCGGACAACTCGGAGCGGGGGTGGTCCCAGGACCGGGCGGGTTGCCGGTCCCGGTCGACGGGTCGGAGGGGTCGTCCGAGCCGGTCGACCCGGAACCGGGCGGATCGGTCGGGCGTACCGCCGGCAACGTCGCGTGCCGCTTCGTTCCCGCCACTCGGTGTCGACGGTGCAGCGGCCGGCGGTCCGCCACCTGCCGCGGGTGCGATGGATGCCGCGCGGTCGAGTGGTCGACGGAGGACGGGTTACGCAGCTCGGCGCCGGTGATGTGGATCGGTGTCAGGTCCGGGATGCCGATGACGGGAACGGTGCCATTGTCGTACGCCTTGGCGAGCCGCAGCACCAGTGCCGCGTAGGGAGCCGAGTGGTTGTACGTCAGGATCGCCGCCCGCGCCTGCGCCGGGTGTTGGAAGTCCTCGCCGGACGTGCAGAGGTAGACGCCCGCCGCGAGTGCCGCATCGTCGATGTCGTTGGGGTTCTTGACGCCGTTGTTGTCGCCGTCCACGCCGACGCTCGCCCATGTGGTGGGGAGGAACTGCATGGGGCCGACGGCTCGGTCCCAGGCCTTGTCGCCGTCGAGCGCTCCGTGGTCGGTGTCGTGGATCGTGGCGACGCCATGGTGCCCGTCGAGCGCCGGGCCGACGATCCGTTCCGACGTCACGCCGTCGACGCCGATCGTGCTGCCGCCGTACCTTCCATGGTTGGACTCGACCTGGCCGATCGCCGCGAGCACACCCCAGGTCAGGTGGCAGGACGGCTGGCTCGCCTTCAGCACGCGTGCGGCGTTGCGGTACGCCTGCACGGCGGCCGCGGGTACGTCGAAGCGCGTCGTCCGGCTGAGCGTGCGGACACGCTGCCGAGTGGATCGGGTGATGACGACCCGGTGCTGTTTGTCCGGAGCCGGCTTCCGGTCGACGATGGGCAAGGAAGTCGATCCGACGGGCACGAGGTTCCACACTCGGTGCGCCACGGTGGGTGGTCGCTGGTGGGCGACGGCCGAGTCGGGCTCACCGCCGACCAGGACCAGGCCGACCGGCAACAGCACGGCGGCAGCGAGGATTGTCGTGGTGTGTCGACGGCCGCGGACCCTTCGGCGCCGATGTCTGGATCCCCCGTTTGCCCCGTACATGGCGTCCACGTTAACCTGCTGTCCCAAACTGCACCCTGGTTATTTCGTAAAGAGCTCCGCTGAGCCCGTCGGTGATGCAGGAAGGACGTGGAACCAGCGCCAGAATGATGCGGGTGAGGCCATACCTGCTGATCCGGACCTCCGATCTCGTCGACCAGCGGCCACCCGGCGCGGGGGAGGACGTGCACTTCACCGAGGAGCTCGCGGCGGCGATGATCGAGGAGTACTCCGAACCCGGCGACCTCGTGCTCGACCCGTTCGCCGGTTTCGGTACGACCCTCGTGGTAGCCGAGCGCCTGGGCCGTCGCGCGTTGGGCGTCGAGCTGTTGGCCGAGCGGGTGGCTCTGGTCCGCGGGCGGTTGACCGGTGGATCGCAGATCCTGCACGGCGATGCCCGGGACCTGACGAGCCTCGTCGCTGCTCCGGTTGACCTGGTGCTCACTTCGCCGCCGTACATGACGGTGAACGAGCATCCGGAGAACCCGCTGACCGGATACGAGACCCTCGACGGTGACTACCCGACCTACCTCGACCAGCTCGGGCGCATCTTCGAGCAGGTGCGGAGCCTGCTGCGCCCCGGCGGCAACCTGGTGGTCAATGTCGCCAACATCACGAACGGCGGCGTGGTCACGCCGCTGGCGTGGGATCTCGCCGCGGTGCTGCGGCGCTTCTTGACGTTTCGACAGGAGGTGTTCTTGTGCTGGGACCACCCGCCGTCGGACTACACCGGTGACTACTGCCTGGTCTTCGAGCGGACTGGATGAACGGGTGCCGCCGCGACGGCAAGGGAGCATCGCGGTGCGCTCTCACCGACCCGGCAGCTCTGAGCGGGTGCCGACAATCGGCACGAGGTCTGCGATCGAGTCGACGACAGCCGTCGGCCGGTACGGGAACCGATCGACCCGCTCAGCGGGGGTCGATCCGGTCAGCACGAGCACGGTGCGTAGCCCCGCCTCGATCCCGGCGACCACGTCGGTGTCCATCCGGTCGCCCACCATGACCGTCGACTCGGAGTGCGCCTCGATCTGGTTGAGCGCACTGCGCATCATCAGCGGGTTCGGCTTGCCGACGAAATACGGCTCGACGCCGATGGCCCGAGTGATGAGCGCCGCGACCGATCCCGTGGCCGGCAGCGGGCCATGCCGCGACGGCCCGGTCGGGTCAGGGTTGGTGGCGATGAACCGGGCGCCGTTGTCGATCAGGCGGATCGCGGTGGTGATGGCTTCGAACGAGTACGTTCGGGTCTCCCCGAGCACGACGTAGTCAGGATCGCGATCCGTGAGCGTACAGCCGACTTCGTGGAGTGCCGTCGTGAGTCCGGCCTCGCCGATGACGTACGCGCTTGCGCCAGGACGCTGACTGTCGAGGAACTGCGCGGTTGCGAGCGCCGACGTCCAGATCGCACCCTCGGGAAGCGCTATGCCCGACGTCGCGAGCCGCGCGGCGAGGTCGCGCGGAGTGAAGATCGAGTTGTTCGTCAGCACAAGAAACCGTTGACCCGCCTGATGAAGGTTGTCGATGAAGTCCGATGCACCAGAGATCGCGTGGTCCTCGTGGATGAGAACCCCGTCCATGTCGGTGAGCCACGACTCGACAGGTTTGGTGACATTCACCGGTCAAGCCTTGCAGGCCGAGCCGGAACGGCGAAACGCAGCGGGTGAGGCGCTGCTCACGTCGTGGTCAACGGCCGCCTAGCCCACCGGTGTCGGCCGCCGGCTCCGACCCGCGGAACCGGCGGAAGCTGTAGACCAGCAGACCGAGCGCGATCAGGCTCGACAGGATCAGGCTGCTCGCCACCGCCCAACCACCGAACGGCAGCTTCGGCCCGACGAACCAGACCTCGGGGATGTCGGGGTCGAGTCCCCAGACGATCCCGGCACCCAGGAGCGCGAGCGCCCCGAGCGCGCTCATCAGGATGCGCGGCCAGCTGGCCACGCCGAGGGCGGCCACGTCGAACGCCTTCTCCTTGACCGGCTCGACCCGGCGCTCGGCCCAGTCGTACTCCTGCGACAGCACGATCAGTCCGGACAGCAGCAGCAGCAATCCCGGACCGGGCAGCACCAGAGCGGCGAGCCCGACTGCGACCAGCAGCCAGCCGACGATGCCGATCCACAACTTCTTGGAGCTCGGGAAGAAGCCGCGCCGACCGTTCCCCGCCATTGGCGAAGTCTGCCAGACCCCACGAACCGGGACTGGACCTTGCTGGGTCCTGGCGTGCGGGTCGCCGTCAACGTCCTGGCGTGCGGGTCGCCGTCAACGTCCTGGCGTGCGGGTCGCCGTCAGCGTCCTGGCGCGCGGGTCGCCGTCAACGTCCTGGCGTGCGGGTCGCCGTCAGCGTCCTGGCGCGCGGGTGGCGATGAGTGTCTCGGTCATCCGAGCCGCCATCGCGACCGCGAGGACCGAGACCATCGCGCACGCGAGGAACGCGGCGCGGTAGGAGAGCTGGTCGGCGAGGAAGCCGGCGACGATCGGCCCGGTGATCGCGCCGAGGTCCGAAGACATCGAGAACGCGGCGACGATCTTCCCGCCGCGCCCGGAGATCAGGTCACCGACGACGGCGACCGGCCCGGTCGCGAGGAACGCCGCCGCCACGCCGAGAACCAGCATCGACACCAAGAAGACGGGCAGCATCTCGACGGAGGCAAGCCCGAAGAGCGCGATCGCCGACAATGCGGCTCCCACCAGCATCGCTGGCCGTCGGCCCACCGTGTCGACCACCCGGCCCGAGAAAGCCAACGTGACCGCCTGGGCGAACGACGAGCAGAGGAACCCGGCACCCGTCCATGTCGGCGAACGACCGAGGGCCTCGGTGACGAACAACGGGATGAGACTCGCGCGTACCCCGAAGATCGCAAAACCGGTGGCAAAGTTGACTGTGAGAGCTGCCTGGTAGGAGCGGTGACCGAACGCACTACGCAACGTCATGTCGCGGGCGGTCTCGGGCACGGGCGCGGCCGCCGATTCCGCAGCTGCCGCCGGCCGCGCCGTCGTGGCCACCACCCGATCGGCCACTGTGCCGGTGTCGGACCCGTCGAGGGGTCGAAGGCGGGCATGCTGCAAGAAGACGGCGCCGATGCTGCCGGCGACCAGCAGCGAGATCGCGTACGTGTAGAACGGCAGCCGCAGCGACTGCTCGGTCAGGAACCCGCCGAACAACGGACCGAGCATCCCGCCGACAAGGAACCCGGACTGGTACAGACCGGCGGCGCGGCCACGGTTGCTCTGGTCGACCACCCGAAAGAGCAACGCAGTCGCGGACACCGTGAACATGGCCGACCCGATCCCACCGAGACCACGCAGCACGAGGAGCTGTTCGTAGGACTGTGACAGGCCTGCCAGCCCCGTTGAGACTGCCACGATGAAAATCCCGGCGGCGAGGATGAGCCGCTCACCGAACAGGTCGACGAGTCGTCCCCCACCGAGCGCGGACACAAACCGCATCAGCGCGAACGCAGAGATTACCGCCCCAGCCGCGGTCTTACCAACGCCGAACGACCGCGCGAATTCGGGAATCGCCGGTGCCACGACGCCGAAGCCGACGGCGACCGCGAGAGCCACTGCCGCGAGAACCGCCACCTCGCGAGGCAGCCCCCCGAACGGGTTTCTCACCGGTATGAGCGGTCGCGCCGCATGTCCGTCGTGATTGCGCCCACGTGGTCATCGTCTCGTACCCCGGTATGCCTCGGCACCCGACCTGGGCGGTTCGTCCGAGTGGAAAGTTCGAGCGCTGCAGCCAGTACGCTGCGCAAATACTGCTGCGAGTACGTCTGAGGGAACTGCGAAGGCAACGCGGCCGTACGAGGCGCTCCAGTTGACCGCTACACCCTATGGCGAGGAACCGGTTCAGCACTCTTTGCCTCAGCAGGAGGCGGCCTGTGCTGCCTGCGGCTGACACTGTTGCGCCGTGCTGAGAGGGTGGGGCGTTTTCGCAACCGGGGTGGCCTGTTTCGGAGGGTTGGTCGGCTAATGGTGGGGGGCCTCGACCAGGCCGGTCACGGTGAGGTAACCAGGGCGGCGTCGATCAGGGCGTTGGCGGTGTCGCGGCCGAATGGGTGACGCCGGCGTAGACGCTCAGCACCACCTCGGGCCTACGCCCAGTAGTGGCCGACGCCGATCGACGCCGCGGCTGGGGTCAGCACGGCTCGCTGGAGGACCCTGCGAGCGGAGGTCGTTTGATCTTTACCGACCGCGGCGACAACGTGCGCGTCCCAGCGACGCGCGTGGCCGACAGCGCCGTGGAGTTGTCCCGGTTACAAGGGCGGCTCAATGGCATGCAGGTGCAGGATTGTCATCTGAGCTTGCTCTGGCGATGGGAATCCGACGCTGCGCAGGGTGTCCTTGAACTCGTCGCTGGACCACCTTCGGCGTATGTGCGCTTCCGATTCAAAACGCCAATGATGTACAGGGAGTCATCGTCGGTTGCGCAGTGATGCCGCAGCTCGCCACTTGGCACTGCCCCACCGCGACTCATGATCAAAGTGTGCGCTCTGTCGTACGCCGCGGTGAGTTCTTGTACGTCGCCGTCGAACTTGGCAATCAACATCGAGACCATGGCCTGCACCTTAGTTCCGGAGACGCACACGGGCCCACGTATCGTCGCGCGGAGGAACCGTCATGTATTCGGCGGGACGTGACGTTGATCTCCACCGGCCATGAGTGCGCGAGCCACGCCGAGCTGGCGTAATCGAACAGCGGAGTTGATCTTCAGCGGTCCGCAAACAGTCCGCAAGAATTTCAGAAACCGCCGTGAACAGCCGTCAACATCCAACGAGAGTGAAGTGGCGGCAGGCCAGCAATGTTAGGGCCATAGACACTTGTCGGTATCGACGACGCGTTCATTCGCCGAAGCTGTTGCGTGGTATCCGGTGCCGCGCGAGGCGCCGGCGATGAGGGTGATCTCTTGACTCGCTTTGCAGCTCACGGCCTGCCCCACCGCGGACCCTCTTGGCATGCGACGTCCTCAACGATAAGCAGGGCTCAGGACTGCGGGGCCGGGTTGAGGAAACGGTCGAAGATGAAGCCGGTGGCCTGAGCCTGTACATATTTGTCGACGAGGTCGACGATCCAGTCTTCGGTGGACCACTCGGTCGGTCGGTACAACCCGAGCGCGGTGTTGAGGATCACGTCACTGGTGTAGACGGTGGCGAACACCATGTTGACCGCCTTCTGCCCGCTTAGCCCGGCGTTGGCAGCGATGCCGTAGGCGGTGCCCCACATCCCGCCGAGGGAGAAGTGGGTGACGTAGTTCAGTTGAGTTCGCCCCAGCGGTGTCGACGGGGACATGGGCAGGACGCGTTCGGCGAAGTCCGCGGGGCGTAGCTGTCACCGCGGCCGGTGATCGGCATCTCGATGAACTTCTGGAAGACGGTCATGACGACGGTGCCGGCGACACCGGCGAGTATGCCTCGTCCGATGTTCGCCGTCAGGCCGCTTTGGCTGGTCGACTGCATGAATCTCTACCTCCGGAATTGAGCTGCTTGGTGGTGGTCTGCGCGAGCCCTAGCAGGAGGTAGCGGCTGGTCAGGGGCGTCAACGTCCGCAAGGAATGTGCGACGCGAGGACGAGGCGATCGCCGTGGTCACGCGCCCTGGCCCAGGTTGATCATCAGCCCGCCGTCCATCACGTACGACGATCCGGTGACGTAGTCGGCGTCGGCGGAGGCGAGGAAGACAGCGAGCTTCGCGATCTCCTCGGGCTGCGCGGCCCGCTTCATCGGGATGCTCTGCACTTGTTCCTCGAGCAGTTGCGGGTCATCGATCGCGGGCTGGTTGAACGGGGTGAGCACCATCCCGGGCGCCAAGCTGTTGACGTTGATCTTGTGTTCGGCAAGCTCGAGCGCGAGGGTGCGAGTCAGCATCCGGATGGCGCCCTTGGAGCAGTCGTAGTCCGAACCGCCGGGGTTGGGGTTGTCTGCGTGCACCGACGAGACGTTGATGATCTTGCCTGGGCCGCCGGCGGCCAGCCGTAGCTGCGTGAATCGCCGGCAGCAGAAGAAGTAGCCGTAGACGTTGGTACGGATCGCGCGGTCCCAGACCTCGGTTGACAGTTCCGCCACCGGCTTGCCCGAGGCGTCGACACCGGCGTTGTTCACCAGGATGTCGACCGCTGCGAAGGCGTCGACCGCCTGGTCGAACATCGCCGCCACCTGGTCCTCCTCACTCACGTCAGCCTGGACGACCAGGGCTCGTCGACCCGCCGCAGTGACAGCCGCGCGGGTCTTCTCCGCGCCCTTGGAGTCGTGGAGATAGTGCACGACGACGTCCGCGCCTTCCCTGGCGAACTCGATGGCGGTCGCCTGACCTATCCCGGAATCGGACCCCGTGATGAGGGCCGCCTTTCCCTCAAGTCGTCCTGTTGCCATGCGCCACTACTCCTTCACCGTGTTGAGGTGCGGAGCCGTCTGACCGAGTCGCCAGGCGGCGTTGATGAGTCCTACGTGGGAGAACGCCTGCGGGTAGTTGCCGAGCAGCTCGCCGGTATCGGGGTCGACTTCCTCAGACAACAGGCCGAGGTCGTTGCTGTGGCCGGTCGCCACGATGAACCACTTCTCGGCGCGCTCCTGCTCGCCCGCGAGAGCCAGGCACTCGACGAGCCAGTAGGTGCAGATCAGGAAGCCGCTGACATCCTCGGCCCACCGGCGCACGACTCTGCCGTTGCCGAGGTGGTCTTCCACCGCGTCGATCGTGGCGCGCATCCGCTCGTCGGCCGCCGGTAAGAAGCCCACGAGCGGGAGCAGCAGCACGGACGCGTCCAGCTCGTCAGAATCGAAGGCACCCGTGAATGCCCCTGCCCGATCACTCCACGCCCGCTCCAGGACGGCGGCACGGATCTCGTCGCGCGTCGTCGTCCACCTGTCGGTATCGGCTTCGTCGCCGAGCATCGGGGCGAGCTTCGTGGCGCGGTCGAGCGCGAGCCAGCACATCACCTTCGAGCTCACGTAGTGCCGTTCCGCGTCGCGTGCCTCCCACATGCCCGCGTCAGGCTCCCGCCAGCTGATCACCGCCCGGTTCGCGAGAGCCACGAGGAGCTGCCGGCTGGGAGCGGCCAGCTCGCCGAGCTGATCGCGAAGCAGGTGCGCGGCGTCGAGCACTTCACCCAGGACGTCGAGCTGCTTCTGGTCCCACGCCGCGTTCCCGACCCGTACGGGCGTGCTGCCGCGGTACCCCGACATGTGCTCGAGCACATGCTCGCTCAGGTCACGCTCTCCCTCCACGCCGTACATGATCTGGATCAGCTCGTCGCGGACGTAGCCGGCGCTAGCCGAGAGCCAGTCGAACAACCGAGCCGGTTCGTCGGGGCACGCTGCGACCCACAACGCCCGAACGGTGAGGCTAAGGTCACGCAGCCAGGCGAAGCGGTAGTCAAAGTTGAGCTGGCCACCCAGCTGTTCGGGCAGCGACGTGGTGGCAGCGGCCACGACGGCGCCGGAGGGTCCGTACGTCAGCCCCTGCAGCACCAGCGAGCTGCGGTGCACCTGATCCTCGAAGGGGCCCCGGTAGGAGGTGTGCAACGCAGACCAAGATTCCCACGCAGCCAGCGTGTCGTCGATGCTCGCCTCCTCGCCAACAGCCGTTCGTCGCGCACCGTAGGTCCGCTCGTAGGCAAGCCTCAGCTCGACCGTCTCGCCCTCGGCGACGGAGAACGCGGCCCGGGCGCTGCCGTCTACGCAGACCATGTCGATGGGGCCGGTGCAGGTCAGGCAAGTTGGCCCTCCCGCGGCACGCACGCCATCTTCGGTCCGGGTCAGGTGCGGCTCGGTGCGGCCGTACTCCATCCGCGGTGCGAGCTCGCTGAGCATCGCTACGAAGCCGGAGACACCCTCGATCCGTCGCAGCAGCACATGGGGGCTGCTGATGCCGATGTCGTGTCCTCGCGCACCGGCCGCGAGAGCCAGGGCGTCGGTCACAGCAACGGTTCCGCTCGACGTGCGGAAGGTCGTGCGCAGCACGAGACTGTCGCCGACGTAATGGCGTTCCGACGTGAACCCCGTAGCCGGGTGAACCTTCCAATACCCGGCCCCCGGATCGAGCAGCCGGCCCAGGACCGAGGGAGAATCGAAGCGCGGCACGCACCACCAGTTGATCGACCCGCGGCCGTCGACCAGTGCGGCGGAGCTGCAGTCAGACAAGAATGCATGGTCGGCGATCGCCATGCCGTCATCCATCACCATTCCTGAGAGCTCGTCATCTCAGCATCGGCGCCCACACCCACGTGACTGTACTCTCCGGTACAGCGAAGTCCACGGGCTACTCCTGGCCGCCGGTCGACGCGAACGACTCCAGGTAGCGCAGTGCCACCCCAAGTGCGGCCCGCATCGATCGGACGTCGCCCTTGATGGACGAGACCAGATAGCCGCCCTGGATGATGGCGATCACGGCTTCGGCCAGTTCAGCCGGGTCGGCATCGTCAGCCACCTCACCGCGTTGACGCATCGCCTCCAGCGCAGCTGCGACGGACGACTCCCATCGGCCGAACACGGCTGCGGCGGTTGTGCGCAGCTGACCCCCGTGGCCGGTTGCCTCACCGGCGAGAGAGCCGAGGGGGCAGCCGCCCAGTCCGCCAGCCTCGTGGATCTCGACCAGCCTTGCGAACCACGTTGCGATCCCGTTGTAGGAGTCGAGGTTCAGGCGGCTCTGCTCGTCAAGGATGCGGTCCAACTGGTACTCCAGCACCTCTACGACGAGTGCGGACTTGCCCGGGAAGTAGTAGTAGAACTGGCTCTTTCCCGCGCCGGCTGCGGCAAGGATGTCGTCAACGCTCGCCGCCATGCCTCGCTCGTACATCAAGTCAGCGGCCGTCGAGATGATCCGCGCCTTGCTGCCGCGGCCACGAGGCGTGGTCGGTTCAGCCATCGCTGCGCCCTCGTGCCGCAGTGCCGGCCCCGGTAGGCGTGGTGGCGTATCTCATCGGCTCAACGTAGCCCTGTCGTGGGCCACCCCCCGTGCGCGGTGATCCAGCCCCGTCCCGGGATCCGCAGCAGAGTGAGCCGACGATTGCGACGTTGTCGACAGAGCCACAGAGTTCGTGATCGCTCTGGCCAAACAGGCGGCGTTCCGCACCCGGACCCTGGACCAGTGGAGTTCCCCTACGTCTACCTCGACGCGACCTACCTCCACGTCCGCAACACCAGCCAGCAGGTCACCTCGATGGCCGTGGCCCATGCTGCTGCGCATCGATCCGGCTCAGGCCGAGCCTTTGATGAGTGAGCCACACGTGCGACGTTTCGAGATGCGAGGCCGGGAGATGGACGGCTGGCTCCGCGTCGACGCCCAGGCGGTCGAGACAGACGAGGAACTCCGGCGCTGGGTGAACCATGGCATCAACTACGCTTGATCACTTGCGCCGAAGTAGCGGCCCCGCGCGCTGGCGCCCGGTCGTCACGTACGGGCCATGCGGATACGCAGCCGGTCGACGACCTCGTCGGCGGCGAACCGGTTTCATCGCGGTTCGTGCCGCTGCCTGAGCGTCGGCTCGGCGGACGAGATCGTCGGCGCTGAGGTTCGGTCAGCGAGTGGCCTGCCACGTGCCGTTGTCGTTGCCGGAATCGGTGCCGGACTTGTAGGACCCGCTCATGGCGTTGCCGGCGAAGCTTCCGTCGAAGGTGGTAGTCGACGACTGGATGGCGCCGAACTTGATCGTATGGCCGGATAGCTTGCCGCTGATGTTGCTGACGGGGCCACCGTCGACGCTGATCGTGCCGGCGATGGTGTCACCCTGCTGGGTGAACACGACGGTGAAGGTGCCGGACGTCGAGGGGTACTTCTTGCTGGCATAGGTACCGTTCCAGGTGCCGGTTATCTGGTCATTGGAGGCCCGCGACGTTGCGGGCGTGCTTGGGGTGGCCGAACTCGGGGTCTCGGTCGAGGAGCTCGAGGCCCTGCTCCCCGACGCGGAGGTGACCGGCGAGTTCGTTTCCTTGCCCTTGTCGGACGAACTGCAGGCCACCGTGAGCAGGCACATGGCGATCAGGGCGCCGGCGCCAATTCTGGAGCTACGCCGGCGTCTTCGCGTGGTCGACGGGCTCGCGATGTCTGGTGCGTTCAGGGTGCCGGTCATCGTCGGGCGGCGACGGGCGTGTCGGCGTGAGGGGCGGACCGAGTGCGGGTCACGACCGCGACGGGACGTGGCGTGTTCATCATGATCTCCTGCTGTTTTGGGCGGCTGTTTCGCCCGTCGAGGTGATTATGGTCTTTGCGGACCCCGTCGCGCGTCGGAGGCTGCCCTGGACTCCCGGTCAGGGCTGTCCCTGACGTTTGCGTCGCATGTTCGGTTCGGCTGCTCAGCCACACCAAAGACCCTCGCCGGCGTTTCCGTACCTAGCCCACAGCCGGCAGCTGTGTACGCAGCCAGTCGAGGACCTCGTAGGCGTGGGTGTCCGGCGGGAATACCGGATAGAAGACGTGCTCGACCACCCCGTCGTGTACGACGATCGTGAGCCGCTTGTACAGGCGCATACCGTCGACCGTGAACGTCGGGAGGTTCATCGCGTCGGCAAGCCGGCAGTCAACGTCGCTGAGCAGCGCGAACGGGAGCTGGAGACGATGTGCGGCCGCGGACTGGTACTCGGTGGTCTGGCTCGACAAGCCGAGCACCTCTGCGCCGACATCGGCCAGTTCGGCATGGTGGTCACGGAAGCCACAGCTCTCCGGCGTGCATCCACGAGCACCGGGAATGCTGTCCCACCCGGCCGGCGACTCGCTGCCGGGTTCGCCGGTACGAGGGTAGAGGTAGAGCACGGTGCGGTCCGGACCGAGTCCGTCGAGGGCGACGTCGGGACCAGCCGTGGCGGGTAGGCTGATCGACGGCATCCGGAGCCCGGTGAGGTGATCGGCCGCGCCGTCGTCGACCGGTCCCGGCAGGTCGGCGGGCAACGATTCGGCGGGCAACGACTCGTAGTCCGTCATGTCTCCACCTTCACGCGGGATGCGTACCGTCTTACACGGCGACTTGTCGGTACGTCGCGAGGCTATAACCCCGTGAGCCGCCGACAAGTCGACGGGGACAACGCATTGACATGTTCGAACATGTGTTCGAACATGTACGAATGACGGTTTCCCCACTCGTCACCCAACTCCGTCAGGCATCTTACGGCTCCACGGATCCGCGCCGCCACGCCACCGCCGAGAGGCTGGACCAGGCCCGCCGCTCCGCCGAGCGCGCCCGCCGTTTGCAGGGCGAGCGGATCAGCGAACGCCTCCTCGACATCCTCCCGGCGCTGGCGAGCCTCCTCCCCGACGGAGGGCTCAAGCTGGGATCGGCGTACGCCGTCGAAGGCTCTACGGCACTGACAGCGGTCCTGATCGCGCGGGCGACAGCGACCGGTTCGTGGTGCGGCGTGGTGGGAATGCCGGAGTTCGCCGCCGAAGGCGCCGCCGGGTTGGGCGTCGACCTCGACCACGTGGTGATGGTCCCTGAGCCCGGTCGCGGCTGGATCAACGTGGTTGCTGCACTCGTCGACGCGCTCACCGTCATCGTCATCCGCCCGCCGGGTCACGTCTCCGACGCCGAAGCGGCACGGCTCGGCGCGCGGCTGCGCCGACGTGAGGCCGTCCTCGTCTCCTGCGGACCCTGGCCTCGTTGCGAGGCACGCCTGACAGTGAGCCAGAGCAGCTGGATCGGGCTGGGCTCCGGCCACGGCCACCTCCGGGCTCGGCAGGTAGAGGTCACCGTCAGCGGACGGGGTACGTCCATGCGGCCCCGGCGTACTCCGCTGTGGCTGCCCGACGCCTGCGGTCAGATCCGCCTCGCCGACCCGACAGCCACCTCATCGGCTGAAGAACTGAGCGTTGTTGCGCACGACCCTTCAGCCGTTGTCTTCGAGGCGGTGGGGTAACGATGTCGTTGACCCGGACGATCGTCGTGTGGTCCCCCGACTGGCCGGTGGTGGCCGCCGCACCCGACAGCGATTCCGGCGACAAGCCGGTCGCCCTCTTCGACCGCGGTCGGGTGTTCGCCTGCTCGGCGAGCGCACGAGCAGAGGGCGTACGCCGGGGACTGCGGACGAGAGACGCCCAGTCGCGCTGCCCTGGTCTCGTCGTCCTGCCGTACGACCCGGGGCTCGACGCCCGCCGGTTCGAGCCGGTCGTCACCGCGGTCGAGGCGCTCACACCGGGGGTCCAGGTGATCCGTCCCGGTACCTGCGCGATCCGGGCCCGTGGGCCGGGTCGTTACTTCGGCGGCGAGGAACGTGCCGCCCAGGCGATCGCCACCCGGCTTCGTACCCTGCCCGACTGCCGCATTGCCAGTCCCCGAGTGGGCATCGCCGACGGGCCGTTCGCTGCCGAGCAGGCGGCTCGGGCCACTACCCAGGACGCGCCTTTCAGGATCGTCGCGGCCGGCGAGTCGGCGGCGTTCTTACGGGACCTGTCGGTCGACCTGCTCGGACAACCCGAGCTCAGCTGCTTGTTGCACCGGCTCGGGCTGCGTACCCTCGGCGCGTTCGCCGCCTTGTCCGGCACCGACGTCCTCAACCGGTTCGGGCCGATCGGGGCGCACGCACACCGGCTGGCCGGCGGCGGGGACACCCGGCCGGTCACCGCTCGCCGACCGCCGCCCGAACTGACCTGCTGGGTCGACTTCGACTCACCTGCCGATCGGGTCGACCAGGTCGCGTTCGGCGCTCGTCGAGCCGCGGACACGTTCGTCTCCGGCCTCGCGACCGAGGGGCTCGTGTGTACGACGGTCCGCATCGCGGTCATGACCGAGGACGGCCCCGGCCTGGAGCGCTGCTGGCTGCATCCGCGCTGGTTCGACGCCGCCGACGTCGTCGACCGGGTGCGGTGGCAGCTACAGGGCAACGGCACCGCGACCGACACTCTCTCCGGCGGACTCACCTCCCCGGTCGTCCGGGTCGGCCTGATCCCGGACGAGGTCGACCCGATCGGTGCCCATGCCAGTGGTCTGTGGGGTGGCGGCCCGGACGAGTCGGTGCACCGGGCCCTGTCCCGGGTGCAGAGCATGCTGGGCCATGGCGCGGTCGTGTCTCCGGTCGTGGGCGGCGGCCGCGGTCCGGCCGACCGGCAGACCTTGGTGGCCTGGGGCGACCGACCGGACCCTCGCTGGCGCACGGACGCGCCGTGGACGGGAAAGCTTCCGGCGCCCGCGCCGACGACCGTCTTCCCCGTTCCCCAGCCGGCGCTCGTCCTCACCGCCGACCGGCAGCCGGTCGGCATCGACGGCCGCGGCGTGCTGAGCGGTGAACCAGCCCGCTTCTGCCCGACCGGGCGACCCAGGTCCGGCGGCGACCTCCAGCCGGTCGAGGCGTGGGCCGGGCCGTGGCCGGTCAGCGAACGCTGGTGGGACGACACGTCGGCTCGGCGGCTGGCCAGGTTTCAGGTCGTCGGCGCTGACGGCAGCGCCTGGCTGCTGATGGTCGAAGACGGTCAGTGGTGGACCGAGGCCCGCTATGACTAGCGTCTGCCGGACCCCAGCGCGCCCTGGCGGCGTTGTCGTCGTCGCCGATAGAGCCCTGCTATCGACTCCTCCTCTGCCTTGCCAGACCATCGCTGGTTCCTCGGCAGACACTGCTCGAGATCGGGATTGTTGATGGGCTGGAACAACCCGCCGATGCCGTGGGCGGAGCTCGAGCGCAAGCTGTCCGATCGCCGACCCGGCGGGCCGCCGAACGGTTTCGACGGTGGCGACAGCCCCGCCTGGTCCCGCAAGCGTGAGGCGTACGCACCACCCGACCGTCCCCGCCGACCCGAGCACGACGTCATCTCGTACGCCGAGCTGCACTGTCACTCCAACTTCAGCTTCCTCGACGGCGCCAGCCATCCCGAGGAGCTCGTCGAGGAGGCGATCCGGCTCGGCCTGCATGCGCTCGCGCTGACCGACCACGACGGGTTCTACGGCGTCGTCCGGATGGCCGAGGCCGCCGAGGCGTACGACCTCACGACCGTCTTCGGCGCCGAGCTCACCCTCGGCCTGACCCCACCTCAGAACGCCAAGTCTCGACCACCTCGGCCCGACCCCGAAGGCAGCCACCTGCTGGTGCTCGCCCGTCGCGAGGAGGGCTACCACCGGCTGGCCCGAGCCATCACCGATGCACAGCTGCGGGGCGAGGAGAAGGGTCGTCCGCTCTACGACCTCGATGAGCTCGCTGGCCACGCCGCCGGGCACTGGCTGATCCTCACCGGGTGCCGCAAGGGGGCCGTCCGGCAGGCGCTCGCGACCGACGGCAGGGATGCCGCCGCCCAGGAGCTCGACCGGCTCACCGCGATCTTCGGCCGCGACCAGGTCGTGGTCGAGCTGTTCGACCACGGCCACCCGCTCGACACCACCTACAACGACGCGATGGCCGAGCTCGCCGCCGCTGCCGGGCTCCCCGTCGTCGCGACCAACAACGTGCACTTCGCCACCCCCGGCCGACATCGGCTCGCGGCGGCCATGTCGGCCGTCCGCGCCAGGCGCAGCCTCGACGACATGGACGGCTGGCTGCCGGCGTCCGGCGCGGCGCACCTGCGTTCGGGTGCTGAGATGGCGGCCCGGTTCGCGCGGTACCCGGGTGCCGTCGCCCGGACCGTACCCCTGGCCGACGAGCTGGCGTTCTCGCTCAAGGCCGCCAGACCACGGTTGCCCCGCCAGCACGTACCCCGCGGCCACACGCCGATGACGTGGCTATGCGAGCTGACCCGCCGCGGTGCCGCCGAACACTACGGTGCAAACGCCGACGACCCTGCCGTCGCCGAACGGATCCGGCGCGAGCTCGACGTCATCGAGGTCAAGGACTTCCCCGGCTACTTCCTGATCGTGTACGAGATCGTGCAGTACGCCAAGAGCCGCGGAATCCTCTGTCAGGGCAGGGGATCTGCAGCGAACTCGGTCGTGTGCTACCTGATCGGGATCACGGCCGTCGACCCGGTCAAGTTCGACCTGCCGTTCGAGCGGTTCTTGTCGATCAGCCGCGACGAGGAGCCCGACATCGACGTCGACTTCGACTCCGACCGGCGGGAGGAGGTCATCCAGCACGTCTATGAGAAGTACGGCCGACACAACGCCGCACAGGTCGCCAACGTCATCACGTACCGACCGAAGCTGGCCGTCCGCGACATGGCCAAGGCGCTCGGCCACAGCACCGGCCAGCAGGACGCCTGGTCGAAACAGGTCGACGGCTGGGGCGGGGTCACGATCGGCTCCGACCACGACATCCCACGCCCGGTGGTCGGGCTCGCCCAGGAGCTGTTGAGGTTTCCTCGCCACCTCGGCATCCACTCTGGCGGGATGGTGCTCACCGACCGCCCGGTCGGCGAGGTGTGCCCGATCGAGCATGCCCGGATGGAAAACCGCACCGTCTTGCAGTGGGACAAGGACGACTGCGCCTGGATGGGCCTGGTCAAGTTCGACCTGCTGGGGCTCGGGATGCTGGCGGCCGTGCAGTACACGTTCGACCTGGCCGCTGCCGAGCTCGGCGAGTGCTGGACGATGGCGACGATCCCGAAGGAGGAGGCCGGCGTCTACGACCAGCTGTGCCTCGCGGACACCGTCGGGGTGTTCCAGGTCGAGAGCCGGGCCCAGATGGGGACGTTGCCACGGTTGCGCCCCCGCCGGTTCTACGACCTGGTGATCGAGATCGCGCTGATCCGTCCCGGCCCGATCCAGGGCGGCGCGGTGCATCCGTACATCCGCCGCAAGCTCGGCCGCGAGCCCGTGACGTACCTGCATCCAAGGCTCGAGCCCGTCCTCGAGCGCACGCTCGGCGTTCCGCTGTTCCAGGAACAGCTGATGCAGATCGCGATGGCGGTCGGCGGGTGCACCGGCGACGACGCCGACCTGCTGCGGCGCGCGATGGGATCGAAACGCGGCGTCGAGAAGATCGGCTCGCTGCGCGAGAAGCTGTACGCCGGCATGGCGGCGAACGCCATCACCGGTGACGTGGCCGACCAGATCTACACCAAGATCGAGGCGTTCGCGAACTTCGGTTTCGCCGAGAGCCACTCGATCAGCTTCGCGCTGATCGTCTACGTGAGCTCGTGGCTGCGACTGCACTATCCCGCGGCGTTCCTGGCGGCGCTGCTGCGCGCGCAGCCGATGGGCTTCTACTCGCCGCAGTCACTCGTCGCCGACGCCCGACGGCACGGCGTCGAGGTACGCCGACCCGACATCTTGTTGTCCGGCGCCGAGGCCGGGCTGGAGCCGCTCGACTCTGCGTTGTCCGACAGTGTGCCCGCTGATACTGCGCGGCCTGATGGTGGGCAGAGCACTCGACCGGCTGATGTTGTGCCGGCCGATGCTGGGCGACCGGTGCCGACGGGGTCCGACTGCTGTCTCGAACCCGACCAGCCGCCGGTGGGCGAGTTCGACCCTTCCCGGTCGTACCACTTCGGAACGCATCGGCGTGACGGCAGCTTCGCCGTACGCCTGGGCCTCGCGGGTGTCACCTCGATCGGAGGCGACCTGGCCGACCGGATCGTCGAGTGCCGTGAGGCGGACGGGCCGTACGCCGACATGGCCGACCTGGTTCGCCGGGTCGGGCTCACCACCCCGCAGGTCGAGGCGCTGGCGACGGCCGGGGCGTTCGCGTGCTTCGATCTGTCGCGGCGGCAGGCGCTGTGGAACGCCGGCCAGGCCGCGACCGAGGGACCCGACCGGCTGCCCGGGACGACGACCTTGGAGTCGCCGCCGATGCTGCCGGGTTTGTCCGGGCCGGAGGCGACGATGGCCGACCTGTGGGCGACCGGGATCTCGCCGGACGACTACCCGATCGCCCACTTCCGCTCGGAGCTGGATGCTCGCGGGGTGGTTCCAGCCAGACGACTGGCCGAGGTGGAGTCGGGAACACGGATCCGGGTCGGGGGGGTGGTGACCCACCGGCAACGACCAGGAACGGCGCGGGGGGTGACGTTCCTCAACCTCGAAGACGAGACCGGCATGGTCAACGTGATCTGCACAGTGTGGGTCTGGAACCGGTTCCGGCGGGTCGCGCGGCAGTCACCGGCTCTGATCATCCGTGGACGTCTCGAGCGCAACGACGGCGCGACCAACCTGCTGGCCGACCACATCGAGCAGATGCCGATCGCCCTCCGCCACAGCTCCCGCGACTTCCACTGACCCACTCCCCTCGGTTTTGCGTACTTGCGGGCCATCCGCGGCGCCAGGCGGCCCCCCAAGAACCAAAAATCGACAGGTAGCGGGCGGCCGAGAGCGGAGGCGGTCGGACTCACGCCGGGTATCGGCTCAGGTCGAGCGGACGAACAGGTGGCTCGCCGTCTCGGCCGGCAGCTCGATCACGTCGTCGTTGCCGGCGATCCGGACGTTCTGGCCGTTCGTGCACACCTGTACGGAGCCGCCGGGCCGGGCGCCGACCCGGCGCAGGATACCCATCACGTACTCGTCGGTCTGGATGGGTTCGGCCAGGCGTACGACGTCGACCGACCGTTCGATGTCGGAGATCACCGTGGTGAGCGACGTGACGCCGTCCATGAACTGGTTTCCGGACGGCCTGCCGCCGAGCTCCTCGAGGCCGGGAATCGGGTTGCCGTACGGCGACTCGGTCGGATGGTCGAGCACCTCGACGAGCCGGCGTTCGACGGCCTCCGACATCACGTGCTCCCACCGGCAGGCCTCCACATGGACGAGCTCCCAGTCGAGTCCGATGACGTCGGTGAGGAGACGCTCGGCGAGCCGATGCTTGCGCATGACGCGGGTTGCGATCCGCCGGCCGGAGTCGGTGAGCTCGAGGTGCCGGTCACCCTGGAGTGTGAGGAGTCCATCCCGCTCCATTCGGGCGACGGTTTGGCTGACCGTCGGACCGGACTGATGCAGGCGCTCGGCGATCCGGGCACGCAACGCGACGATGCCCTCCTCCTCGAGCTCCCAGATCGTCCGAAGATACATCTCTGTCGTGTCGATGAGTTCGCTCACCAGACCGCCTTTGATCGAAGAACGCGGTGCCGCCACCGTGTCGTCGTACGGTGCTGGACGGCCCGCGCGATCAGGATACCCGCCCCGCAACCGTGCTTCGGCGTCGCTGACGCCCGCCGTCGGCAGACCGACCGTTGACGCTCCATCCTCCCCAAGTCGCCGCCTCAGAGACGACCGAGGTGTTCGAGGGGGAACGGCGGAAGAGCCAGCGGCCGAGCCGCGAGCCGTACGAGCAGCAGCGGGTTGTCGTCGGCCGCAGTGCGGTTCGAGCTGAGCTCATCGCACCCGAGACAGCGATGGATGAGCACCCACTCGCCGGCGCCGCGTACCGCGATCGAGATCGGCTCCATCCGCGCGCCGCATTCGGCCGCTCGATCGCCCGGACGACGGTCGTCGAGATGCAGGCTGTAGAGACAGTTCGGACAGTGGTTGCGGTGCGACGTTCCAGGTGCGCGCACACCGACCTCGATGTGACAGTTCTGGCAACGAAATGCTGATGGTCGCTCACGCGTACGGGAAGACGCGTTGCGTCGGGACATGTGGTGCTCCGGGGCAGCAGGGGTGCAGGGACGCTGGATTGCAGCGTTCACCTCACGCACGAACCAGGTCGGACGACTCGAGAAGTCGCCGACCGATCGCCGGAGCTGCCACTGGGGTCTTAACAACCCGGGGCGTGCTCCTCGACCAATTCGGTTGCCGCGCGTACGAGACGAACGCACGGGAGGGTCCGGGTCATGAGTCAATCACTCCTCTGCCAAGCCAAGATGCCGGCGGTCTCGGCCGGTGGACCGAGTCAACCTGGTCCGCCCGGCCGCGCGCAACCAGATATTGCCGTGCCGTACCGTCATCTCGATGTCATCTCCCGTCGTGATCGCCTCCCGGTTCGCCGGTCCGCCGGGCTCGGCGAACGGAGGCTACGCCGCAGGCCGGCTCGCCGCCTTCCAGGATGACCCGGTGGTCGCGGTGACCTTGCGTCGGCCTCCGCCTCTCCAGGTCCCGCTCGATGTCGAGGCCACACAATCCGCAGCGACCCTGACGGCCGATGGCGTGCTCGTCGCCGAGGCCCGGCCGGCGTCTCTTCGCCACCATCCAGTCGAAGCGGTCGACATCGACGCCGCACGCGCAGCCGAGCGTGGGTATCGGGGTCGCACGCGACACCCGTTCCCACGGTGCTTCGTCTGCGGCCCCGACCGCGCTCCTGGCGACGGGCTCCGGCTGTTCGCCGGGCCTGTCGACAACAGCCGTACGGCGTGCACATGGACGCCGGACGCCTCCCTCACCGATCCGACGGCTACGACGATGGTTGCCGCGGGCGAGCCTGGCGCCGCGACCGTCGTCGGGTCCGAGTTCGTCTGGGCCGCTCTCGACTGTCCGGGCGGCTGGACGTCCGACCTCGAGTCGCGGCCGATGGTGCTCGGGTCCATCACCGCCGAGGTCGGATCACGCCCCCGCGTCTGTGAGACTTACGTCGTCGTCGGCGGTCTCATCGGCGTCGACGGCCGAAAGACCTACACCGCAACGGCCTTGTACGACCAGGCCGGACTCCTGCTCGCTCGCGCGGAGCAGATCTGGGTCACCGTCGACCCGGCTACGTTCGGGGGCTGACCAATGGAGATGAGCACCGACGGACGTACCAACGCCCTTTCCCCCGTCCCGTGGTGGCGCGACGCCGTCTGCTACGAGGTCTACGTGCGTAGCTTCGCCGACGCCGACGGAAACGGGGTTGGCGACCTCACCGGCATCACCTCGCGACTTCCCTACCTCGAGGAGCTCGGCGTCGACGCGTTGTGGCTGACACCGTTCTACGTATCACCCCAACGTGACGGAGGGTACGACGTCGGGGACTACCGCCGCGTCGACCCGCTGTTCGGAAACCTGCGGTCGTTCGACCGCCTGCTCGCAAGTGCGCATCGGCGTGGGTTCAAGCTGATCGTCGATGTCGTACCCAATCACACGTCGACCGAGCACCGATGGTTCAAGGCGGCGCTGGCGGGAGGGCCGAACAGCCCGGAGCGTCGCCGTTACGTGTTCCTCGATGGCTTGGGCAGGGACGGCTCGCGACCACCGAACAACTGGAAGTCGATGTTCGGAGGCTCGGCCTGGACGCGGGTGAGCGACGGCCAGTGGTACCTGCACCTGTTCGACGCATCGCAGCCCGACCTCAACTGGCGCAACCCCGAGGTGGGTGACGAGTTCGAGTCGATCCTGCGGTTCTGGCTCGACCGCGGCGTCGACGGGTTTCGCATCGACGTCGCACACGGGTTGTTCAAACAACACGGACTCCCAGACGCGGTACGGCCCAGGAACTCAGGTCCGTACTTCAACCAGCCCGAGGTCCATCAGGTCTACCGACGTTGGCACCGCGTGCTCGCCGAATATCCCGGAGAGCGGATGGCGATCGGCGAAGCCTGGGTGGACACTGCCGAGCAGATGACGCTGTATCTGCGTCACGACGAACTGCAACAGGTGTTCAACTTCCGCTGGCTCGACGCAACCTGGTCCGCGGCGTCCTTCGCGCGCTTCACCCGCGAGACGCTCGACGTGCTCCGCCCGATCGGTGCGGCCCCGACGTGGATGTTGTCCAACCACGACATCGAGCGCCACGTCACGCGCTTCGGCGGCGGCTTGTCGGGCCTGGCGCGGGCCAGAGCGGCGACGCTGGCGATGTTGTCGCTTCCGGGCTCGGCGTACCTGTACCAGGGTGAGGAGCTCGGGCTACCCCAGGTCGACGTGCCGCCAACTGCGCGCCAGGACCCGACTCGGTCACGGCGCGACGGCGTCGGTCGCGACGGTTGCCGGGTGCCGCTGCCGTGGTCGGGCACAACGTCGCCGTACGGCTTCAGCCCCGCCGGCTCGGCGCCCCCGTGGCTGCCTCAACCGCACAGCTGGCGGTCACTGACCGTCGACCGCCAAGACCGTGACCCGAGCTCGACCCTGAACTTCTACCGAGCGGCGTTGCGCGAGCGGCGAGCACACCTGGTCTCGCTGGACCAACACGTCGACGTGACGGCATCGGGCGGGTTGCTGAGGCTCGACCGGGGCGAGGCTTTCAGCTGTCTGCTCAACTGTGGTGCACGGGCGCGCCGGATCAAGGGGTACGCCGACGTGATCCTCACCTCGGGTGACGCCTCGACCCAGGCTCAGGTCGCCGCGGGTGTGCTCCCGCCCGACACCGCCGCCTGGCTCCGCCGGTCTCCCCCGGAACCGCAAACCCCCGAGTTGTCGGCGCGAGGCGAGGTGATAGCCCCGTGAGGCGCCGACAAGTCGAGGTGACCGGGCTCAGCCGCCCGCGGTTCCCCGGCTAGGCCGTTGCGACCCAGCGGAGAGGGTCACCGGCGTTCAGGTCGGTCATGCCTGCGGAATAGAGCGCTCCCACCACCAGCGTCCGACGGTGCGCCGCGAACGTGAGCACGTGCGCGATCATCCCGCCGTACGTGAAGGTCTGCACGGGCTCGCACTCGGCGTCGACGAACGTGTCCTCGAGGTGTCCGTCGCGAACGACCTCGCGCACCTTGGCGAGAAACGAGGCGCCCTCGGTCGCGAGGCGGGGGCGCATCGACTCGACCGGCTCGTCCTTCTCGACGTCCCAGTCGTACGCCCGCATCTCCACCGTCGCGTTCCACATCCCCATCTGGCCGATCAGGCGTGACAGCAGCGAGCGCACGGTCGGGTTGTCGTCGACACCTTCGACGGAGATCTCGATCGGGGCGTCGAGCCGATCGTCGCCCAGACCCGCCGCGCGGTCGACCATCTCGCCGATCAGCCAGATGTGGTGTTCGACCATCTTGACCAGCAGATCCATCGAGGTCATCTCCGTCTGTACGGGAAGCCGTAAGCCTCCGGGTGGGTGAAAATGCACACCGTTCGGTGTCGTGAGCTGGATCCGCCGAGGTCGCGACCTCCAGATCGATGGCGCCAGACCGTAGGCCCGCTGAAACGCCCTGGTGAAGGCCTCGTTGGAGGAGTATCCGGCCTCGACGGCGATGTCGAGGACGCCGAGACGACTCGTCGCCAACCGGTATGCCGACCGTTCGAGGAGCACCCGGCGACGAAACCGCGCCGGTGTCTCGCCGGCAGCCGCGCGGACTACTCGGTCGAAGTGGAACCGAGACAGGTATGCCCGCGCCGCCAGGTCGGGGCCCCGAGCATCGTGGTCGTCGAGATTCGATGCCAGCGAGTCCACGAACCTGACGAACGTGTCGGGTTGCGCGCGCATGGCCCCTACCTTGTCGTCTTCCAACCGGAGGTCCTTGATCGTTCTTGCGGTGGGTCCGACAGACTCTAGGACGACGCCCGTGCCCGGCCGGTCGGGCCACGCCGGGTCCTTCCAACGCCACTGTCCAGATCGAGTCACCACCAGTGTCCGGGAGGACGGGCGCCCGTGTGCGATTGCCTGGCTCGCCTGGCTAGGTGTGCCCGTGGATGTGCCGCGCCTGGAGCACGTACGGGTCAACGTCAGCGACTTCGACCGTGCCGTCGCCTGGTACGAGTCCATCCTGGAGTTACGCGCGAAGGGTCACTGGCCGCCTAACGCGCCAAAGTATGCGCACTTCCAGACCGGCCCGACACAGTTCGCCCTGTCTGTCGCCGATCCCGTGCCGGCCGCAGGTCGGTACAACTTCAGCGTCACCGATGTCGACCAGTGGTGGGCCAAGCTCCGCGATCGCGCCGACGTGGTCGAGCCGCTTCGATACGCCGTACGGCACTCGCAAGTTCACCATCAAGGACCCGGACGGCAACGAACTCGGGTTCGTACGCGAGGACTGACGGCCAGAGATGTCGGCGCCAGACACTGGATTCGCCGCGTCCTACGGGAGCCGCGCCGCTGATGTGACTCTCCTCCACACAATGACCAGGGTGACCCGATATTCCGGATGTCGACCGTCCGGAACAGCCTCTACGGTGGCGTCATGACCAACAGCGACAACCTGTGGAAACCTCCGCCATGGGAACCGCCCCTCGCCGGCACCGAGGCCGAGCACCTCGTCGGTGCGCTCGACCGCCTGCGCACGACCTTCCGCTGGAAGACCGGCCACCTCGACGCGGCCGAGCTGCAGACCCGCATCGGCGCCTCTTCGCTGACCCTCGGCGGCCTGCTCAAGCATCTCGCTGCCGTGGAGGACTACATCTTCACGACCAAGCTGCGCGGGGAGCCGATCGGGGCGCCGTGGGACGCCAGCGACTGGGACGGCGACAACGACTGGGAGTTCACCTCCGCCGCCGACGACACTGCCGAACAGCTCTACGCACTCTGGGACGGCGCCGTCGAACGGTCCCGCGCAAGGCTCGACGCGGCCTTGGACGACGGCGGACTCGACCAGCTCGTCCACGTCTCCGGGCCGGACGGTCGCCATGCAAGCCTGCGCCGGCTCCTCTGCGACCTGATCGAGGAGTACGGCCGGCACACCGGGCAGGCCGACCTGCTCCGCGAGGCTGTGGACGGTCTGGTCGGTGAGGACCCTCCGTCCGGATGGCATGCATGAGCGAGCCGATCACGCCGGAGCAGCTGAGCGTCGTCCCCGCGAACGAGGCGTTATGGGACGACCTGGAGGAGCTCCTTGGACTCGGCGCCACCGGGGACAGGTGCTTCTGCCAGCGCTACAAGATCCGTGACATGGAGTGGAAGTCCGTCGGAGACGACGTACGCGCTGCTCGACTGCGGGAGCAGACCGCCTGCGGCAATCCGCAGGCTCGTGCGACGAGCGGCCTGGTCGCCTACCTCGACCGCGAGCCGGTCGGCTGGGCCGCGATCGAGCCGCGGACGGCATACCCGCGCCTGCTCAAGTCCCCCACCCCGTGGCGCGGGCGCGACGAGGACAAGGCCGACGACAGCGTCTGGGCGGTCACGTGCCTCGCCGTCCGCAAGGGCTTCCGTAGGCGCGGCATCACCTACGCACTCGCCCGTGCCAGCGTCGACTTCGCCCGCGACCGCGGGGCTCGCGCGCTCGAGGCCTACACAATGATCACCCAGCCCGGCAAGGAGATCACCTGGGGCGAGCTCCACGTTGGCAGCCGTGATGTGTTCGCCTACGCCGGCTTCGCCGAGGTAAGCCATCCCACCCCCCGGCGCGTCGTCATGCGCATCGACTTCTGAACGCACCGACAGGCGTGCCGCGGAGTAGAGGTCCCGAACTGCCAAGACATCGACGTCAAAGGGCGATCAACCGATCCACATCCATATAGACGGTTGTCCCCTCGCCCCTCGCGGGCAGGCCGCTGCCCGGATATGCCGCCGACAGGTCAAACGCACGTGCGCTCAGTGACGACTCTGGCGGCGGCGACCGGTGTCCCGCACACAGCGGCGAGACGCCGCCGAAGACGCGGCCGCCCGTCCCTCGGCGAGCCAAGACCGCTCAGTCTCGGCGGTATCGGTCCATGAGGTCGGGTGGCGCACACGCCAACCAACCGTCGACGATCGCCTCTCGAAGAGCCTTCTTTGAGACCTTCCTCAATTGGATCAGGACAGCGGCGTAGCCGTCGAAATGGGGAATGGTGAAGAAGGCCTTCGGATGTGCGGCGAGTACCGCCTCCTTCTCGCAGAGATCCTCGACCCGAACGGCCAGAATTGGCCCGTCCGGTGGTGCTGCGTCGCCGAACCGCTTGAGGTCCGCCTTGCTGAACGGCCGTTCCCACGCGAACGCCTTACCGTGGACGGCCCATGCGCGGTTGCCATGACGTTCTTCTTGGGTCACCTCGGGCAGCTCGTCGGTAACCAGCGTGACGTCGTCGATGATTGGCACCCCTGGACCGTACTGCCGGTGTCGAGCCAAGGCTCTTGCCGCGAGCCAAGACCAAGCGGCCAACTTGTCGGCGCGAGGTGGGGTCATAGCCCCATGAGGCGCCGACAAGTCGGAAATCCGGTCGCCAACGGGGCCGATCTACGACGACCGAGAATGTCCTTGAGTGAGCGGGGGCTCAGGACGTACCGTGAAGGCACACGGAGAGGAGGTGGTCCGAAGATATGAGTTCTTTACGGACACGTGAGGTGGTTACCCGCTGAGCATTCGTGTCGAGCGGACCCGCTCAGCGAATACCCAGTAACTACCCGACCCGCGGGCTGTCGGATCTTGTCCGGCCGACGTGGTGCCTGCTCTCCGAGCAGATCCACCTCGTAGCCCGCGGGTCGACCTCTTTTCCCGCCGAACCGTCAAGGCCGTTCGCAGCGCATAGAGTCGCGTGATGGCTGACCGAGACCTCGCCAGCTGGCGCGAGGAGTACGCCGAACGTGGACTCGACGTCTCCGACCTTCCGCCAAACCCCGTGGGCGCCGTGGTCGATTGGCTCGACGCATCCCGTGCGGCCGGATTGTACGAACCCAATGCGATGGTTGTCTCGACGGTCGATGCCGACGGTCGGCCGTCGTCCCGGATGGTGTTGCTGAAGTCGGTCGACGCCAACGGGTTCACGTTCTTCACCAACTACCGGTCCCGCAAAGCCGCCGCGCTGGATGCCAACCCTCGATGTGCGCTGGTGTTCGGTTGGCATGCGTTGCAGCGCCAGGTCCGTGTCGAGGGCCGAGCCGAGCGGATCAGCTCCGCAGAGTCGAACGCGTACTTCGCGACCCGTCCACGCGACAGTCAGATCGGGGCATGGGCGTCGCCGCAGTCGTCAGTGGTCGATGACCGCGATGAGCTCGAACGCGCGTACGAGGAGGTGGTCACTCGATTCTCGGGCGGCGAGGTTCCGCGTCCTCCGCACTGGGGCGGCTACCGGGTCGTACCGGACGTCATCGAGTTCTGGCAGGGACGGTACGGGCGGATGCATGACCGTGTGCGGTTCCGGCGTGCCGGCGAGCAGGCCGGCGACGGCGACCAGGGCTGGCACGTCGACCGGCTCGCGCCGTGACCACCCGGTCGAGGCCGTCGACGGCGACCAGGGCTGGCACGTCGACCGGCTCGCGCCGTGACCACCCGGTCGAGGCCGTCGACGGGTACGGAGCAAGATATGCCTCGAGGGAGCAGAACGAGGGAGTCCGATGGTTGAGATAGCGCACGGGCTCGAGGGCGTCGTCGCGTTCGAGACGCAGATCGCCGAGCCGGACAGGGAGGGATCGGCGCTGCGCTATCGCGGCGTGGACATCGAGGAGCTCGTCGGAAGGGTTCCGTTCGAGAAGGTCTGGGGACTCCTCGTCGACGACGCGTACGAGCCGGGGTTGCCGCCCGCCGAACCGTACCCGCTACCCGTCCACTCCGGCGACATCCGGGTCGACGTCCAGAGCGCGATTGCGATGTTGGCGCCGGCGTGGGGCATGAAGCCGCTGTACGACACTGACGCCGAGCCGGCGCGTGCCGACCTGGCCCGTTGCGCGGTGATGGTGCTGTCGTACGTCGCGCAGGCGGCGCGCGGGGTCGGCCAGCCGATGGTCCCGCAGAGCGAGGTCGACAAGGCGGAAACGATCGCCGAGCGGTTCATGATCCGGTGGCGTGGTGAGCCGGACCCGAATCACATCCACGCGGTCGACGCGTACTGGACGTCGGCGGCCGAGCACGGCATGAACGCGTCGACGTTCACGGCGCGGGTCGTGGCGTCGACCGGCGCGGATGCCGCCGCAAGCCTATCGGCGGCGGTCGGCGCGATGTCGGGCCCGCTGCACGGCGGGGCGCCGTCTCGGGTTCTGCACATGATCGAGGAGGTGGAGCGACGCGGCGAGGCGGACAAGTATGTCAAGGAGCTGCTCGACAGAGGCGACCGGCTGATGGGGTTCGGGCACCGGATCTACCGTGCCGAGGATCCGCGGGCGCGGGTGCTGCGGCGAACCGCCCGGGAGCTCGGCGCGCCGCGGTACGAGGTGGCGGAGCAGCTGGAGAAGGCCGCGCTCAATGAGCTGCGGGCGCGCCGGCCCGACCGGGTGCTCGAGACGAACGTGGAGTTCTGGGCGGCCATCGTTCTCGACTATGCCGACGTGCCACCTCACATGTTCACGTCGATGTTCACCTGCGCGCGTACGGCAGGATGGAGCGCCCACATCATGGAGCAGAAGCGGACCGGACGGCTGATCCGTCCGTCGGCGGTCTACAGCGGACCTCCGAGCCGGCCGGCCGAACGAGTCGCGGGCTGGAACCCCGACTGGCCGGTCTGAGCCTCTTTCGGTCCGTCCGTGCCCTTGAGATCTTTGCCGGGCTCGCGCAACTCGATTGCCGTCGTCGACGGACACTGTGCCGGTGGGACGGACTCTGTGCCGGTAGGCAGGACCGACGCTGGCAGAATGGGCAAACGCTGACAACGTCGTCGATGTCAACCCGCGACGTCCACCTGGATGTCAGTGCGCCATCGAACATCCGACGCGAGGAGCCCAATGCCCGACGGCACCCTCTCGAACATCCCCTCAGACCTCCTACCCGGTGACGGTCGGTTCGGGTCGGGCCCGAGCAAGGTTCGAGTCGAGGCCGTCGATGCGCTCGCGGCGACCGGGAAATCACTGCTCGGGACATCGCACCGGCAGGCGCCGGTGCGCAACTTGGTCGGGCGCGTACGCGAAGGGCTCGCGGACCTGTTCGACCTTCCGGACGGGTACGAGGTCGTGCTCGGCAACGGCGGTACGACCGCGTTCTGGGATGCCGCGTCGTTCGGACTGATCGAGAGCAAGAGCCAACACCTCGCGTTCGGCGAGTTCGGCTCGAAGTTCGCGACCGTCGCCGAGAAGGCACCCCACCTGGCTGCCCCGACGGTGATCCAGGCAGCGCCTGGCACGCGGCCCGACCCCGTCGCCGAAGCCGAGGTCGACGTCTACGCCTGGCCACACAACGAGACCAGCACCGGCGTGCAGATGTCCGTCAAGCGGGTCGATGGCGCCAATGCCGACGCCCTCGTCCTCGTCGACGCCACGTCGGGTGCCGGCGGCCTGCCGGTGGACCTCAACGAGGTGGACGTGTACTACTTCGCACCGCAGAAGTCGTTCGCGGCCGACGGCGGCCTCTACATCGCGTTGATGTCACCGGCCGCCCTCCACCGTGTGGACACGATTGCCGCGAGCGGACGTTGGGCGCCGGCGTTCCTCGACCTCTCGATCGCGGTCGAACAGTCCCGGCTCAACCAGACCTACAACACGCCGGCGCTCGCCACGCTGTTCCTGCTCGCGGCGCAGGTCGACTGGATCAACGGGCTCGGAGGTCTCAAGGGTGCGGTCGAACGGACGTCCGCGTCGGCCGAGACCCTGTACGGCTGGGCGGACAAGTCGGACTACGCGAGGCCGTTCGTCGCCGACCCCGACGACCGGTCCCTGGTCGTCGGCACGATCGACTTCGAGGGAGTGGATGCCTCCGCGATCGCGCAGACGTTGCGCGCCAACGGCATCGTCGACACCGAGCCGTACCGCAAGCTCGGACGCAACCAGCTGCGGATCGCGATGTTCCCAGCGATCGAGCCTGCCGATGTCGAGGCCCTCACCCACTGCATCGACTGGACCGTCGAACACCTCCGCGGTCGCCACTCCATGCCGGCCACCTAGCAGAACCACCTCCGTTGAGATGCCGCCTTACGGGTGCAGACGAGCGACGACACCGTCGATGTCGACCGGCCGGGAGGTATCAATCTCGATGCACCGGCCGATTCCCATCGGCTCGAAGTGCTCGACTGCTTCTTGGATGCGGTGCAGGGTGGACGCATCGGCTGGTCGGTGCGGACCGGACCTCTGGCGACCTGCGTACCGTTCGACAGCGACGTCGGCGGGAACCCGGCACACCAGTTCGACGATGTCCCGACGCTGTTTCCGCAGTAGCGTGGTGATGCGGTCAGTGTCGCGCTCTGGAGCGATCCAAATGTCGACCACCACACTTCCGACCACAGCATCCAGCTGGACAACGAGTTCGACTTCAGCAGCAAGCCGCAGCTCATGCCGGTCTCGACTCCAAGCGTCAGTGGAGTACAGGCTCTCCTTGATCGAGTCGAGCGAGACGAACGGCACTCCTAGTGCCTTCGCTAGCTCTAGTCCCAGGGTCGTCTTCCCAGCGCCCGGGACCCCGGTGACAACCATCAGCGTCGCACGACCGCCTGCAGATCCTGCGCCCGAAGGGTCGTCGGACCGATCGAGGTGGCCCACGAGCGCTGCGGGCGCACGCATCCGCCACGCGTCGGTCACGAGCTCTTCCAGCCGCTCGACATCCACCTCCACCAACCGCAGCATCACCAGCGGCAAGCCGTCATAGCCGGGTGTAGTAAAGAAGACGTCAGGTTCGCCGAGCAGGAGAGCCTGCTTCTCAGCCTCGTCCCCGACGAACAGCACCGCCACGTCAGCCCGGAGACGCCGCGGCCGGCCCGGCCTGCGCTCGGGGTAGGACCAAACGAACCCCTTGTCGGCCACCCGGAAATCGAATCCGTCGCTCTCGATCTCTGACACGTGAGGCAAAGCCAACGCGAGGCGGCGTACGTCGTCTGCGTCAGCCATCAAAGGCGAGCCCGGCTCGTACCAACCGCATGCTCACACGCTAGACGTCGGCACGGACGCCCAGCGGGCTGCCTGGGTAGGCGCGTTTCGAGCTACCAGGGCGTGGCGTGCGCAAGCGGCTCCGCGTGATCTGGCTCGGACCCAACCGGTGACAGCGGTATGTGGTCAGCCTGTACGACGGTGCCGCACCCAGGCAACGCCGAGAAACACCAACGCCACGCCGAGTGCGCCACCGGCGACGAGAACCGCGACCTTCGCAGCCCGTTCCCGCGTCGCGTCCACTCGATGCTCCGCGGTGCCCGGCGGGCCCGGCGTCGAGTCCGACGGCACCGAGCCGGTCGACGACGTCGTCGGTGCCGTCGGCTGGTCGCGCTGCGGCAACGCGACCGCGTACACCGGCTGGTCGAGGCCCTCCGTGCCGACCCACACCTGCCGGCGGTCGGGGAGCTCCGCGATCGACTCGCCCTGCGGCTGGTTGGGCAGCACGAACCCGTCGACGCGCCTGAACCCTGGAAACGTGTAGATCACCGCGTCGAAGTACGTCCGGACGATGACCCGGTGCGTCCCCGCGATCCAGGTCGCGTCGGTCGCCACGGCCGTGATCGGCGCGACCTTGCGTAGGACTGCATGAGCACGCGCGAACAGGTGGCGCGGCGTCGCATACACGTGCGCGCCACCGAGCTCCTTGGTCATGACGTACAGCTGCCCGGTGCGCGCGTCAAAGATTGCGGACTCGGCGTCGTGCGGGCCGTCCGGATACCGCAGCGTCACCACCTTCGGCGTCACCTCGTGACGACCCCTGGACGGTTGGGGGATCTCGTAGGCTGCGACCGACGTCCTGGTCGCTCGGTTGTCGCCGATGTCGGCAACGACGAGCGACCCGGCTCCGCCTTGCGTCATCGCCTCCACGTCGACCGCGGTCACGTTCGCCAGCTTCGTGACTCCGACCACCGCGCCGTCGCGACGGTCGAGGACGAACACCCGCGCGTCGTCGCCGGAGTCGTTGGCGGTGTAGACGAGCCCGCGGTGCAGGGTGCTCAGCACCAGCGAGCTCGACTCCGTGATGTCGCCAGACCTGATCCTAAAGACAATGTGCCAGCCGTACCCAGGTGCCGGAGCTGCGTTGACCAGGACGAGGAACACGACAACGGGCAGCAGGAGCAGCCGACGCTTCGTCACGCGCCGACCCCAGCGTCGGCGAGCTCCGTCCCGAGCATGGTCGCGAGCGCCGGCGTCACCTGCCAGTCCGCGCACAGCCTCTGGTAGCCGTCGACGACGTCGGGTGACGCAGGAACTCCGGTACGGACCGCGCGGATCAACGTGTTGCGGGGCGTGTGCCGGCTGCCGACGAACTCGATGACGTCGACGCGGTAGCCGAGGATGCGCAGGATCGCTGCCCGCAGTGCGTCGGTGAGCACGTCTGCCTGCCGCTCGCGGAGGATCCCGTTGCGCACGATCAGGCCGAGGGCGCCGTCCGGCGGATCACGCTTGAGCTGGCTCGCGACGTCGTGGTGGCAGCACGGAGCCGCGAGCAGCCGCGGCGCACGCCACCGCACGCCGCGCGCGATCGCCTCGTCGGTTGCGGTGTCGCACGCATGCAGCGCCATCACGACGTCCGGGACGTCACCGGCGGCGACCGAGGCGGCGGCGATGGTGCTCGACACGAAGGACACCTGTTCATCCCATCCCAGCTGTCGCGCGAGCTTGCGATTGTGCTCGCGAGCCCGCTCCTTGGCGTCGACTCCGATGCTGCGGACGTGATGTCCGAGCACGTCGCTGAGGTATCTGTGTGCCGCGAACGTCAGGTACGCGTTCCCGCAACCGAGATCCACGACCGTGACGGGATCGGCGAGGCCATCGACGACCGGGTGGAGGGCTCCGAGGAACTCCTGGACCTGCCGGAACTTGTCGGTCCGGGTCGGTTTGAGCACACCGTCGGCGTCGGACACCCCGAGCGCGGTGAAGATCGGGTCCGACGCGTCGATCAGCCGCGGCTTCGTCCGGTCATGGGTGCGGTCCGGCCTCCGCACGACCGGGGTGCGATGGACGAACACCTTCCCCCGCTTGGAGACGCGAACCTGGACCTGCTCGGTCCGGGTCTCGACGAACCAGTTCGCGAACGGGGCCGCGACCGTCTCGTCGAGCACCTGGGACGCCTCGTCCAGCGGCACGTTGCGGATGTGGGCCTGCTGGTCGTCGTACGACGTGACCTGCAGGCCGGTTCCGTCGGAGGTGTCGACGTACCGCAACGTGATCCGCCGCCACAGAGGCTTCGAGTTACGCTGCCGGCCCGACACGACGGCTCGGACAAGGGACTCGTGGTCGAGCAGCGCGCGCACGAGTGCCAGGTCCGGAGAAGGTGTGCTCATGGGCTCTCGAGTTTAGTGTCGTGCGGGAGACACCAGAGACCTGACGCATGGTCGAACCGACGATCCGGTCGACCCGATCTCCAACTACAGTCCCGGGATGCCGTCCAGCAAGCGTACGAGGGGACCCTCGGGTGCGCGGGGTCATCGGGCTGGTGATCGTCGTCGTGATCGTCGCCATCGTCTGGTGGCGTGGTCGCGGCACCGACGACACGGTCGAATCGATGAAGATCGACTACCGGATCACGACCGACGGCATCGTCCATGTCCGGGAGACGATCGTGTACCGCTTCGGCAGCCGGTCCGGCCGGCACGGCATCTACCGCAACCTGATCGTGCGTAAGCACAGTGGGCATCCCGGCAAAGATGTCCAGTACTGGTCCGCGTCTGCCGCCCGCCCAGGCGGCACTTGCGAACCTCCCGCAGCTGCTCCAGTGCCGTCTCCACGTCCTGCTCGTCGCCGAGGTCCGTGGATGTGCTGCCAGGCGGCGTACTGCTGGGGGATACATGACCCTCGCGGCCACGGCGCGCACCGTCAACGAACGGCCGCGACCACCACGATCAGGAGCAGCACCGCGAGCGCCGAAGGGATGATCCAGCGCCGGTAACGGGGATTCATGGACCCGAGCCTATTCGGACCAACGTCGTCCAACCACGGACCACCCGGTCTCTCAGGACGACCCGACACTCGCCGGGTGCTGCCGCAACGAGACCTCGCGGACGTCGATGTCCTCGTGCCTCACCAGCCAGGTGGTTGCCAGCACGACGGCGAGTACGGTCACCGCGCCGCCACCGAGGAGCGTCCAGCGGGCGCCGAACGTCTGACCGACCCACCCGATCACCGGCGCGCCGGCGGGCGTGCCGCCCATCAAGATCATCATGTAGAGCGCCATCACGCGGCCGCGGACGCCGGGCTCGACCGCCAGCTGGACGGTCGCCTGAAGCGAGTTCAGCATCGTCAGCGCCGCGATCCCGACGACCGGCAGCCACAGCGCAAAGGTGAGGTAGCTGGGCATCAGGCCCGCTGCCACCTCGGCGAGACCGAAGGCCGTCGCAGACAACGCGAGCAGCAGGGTCCGCGGCCGCCCTCGTCGGGCGGCGAGCAACGCGCCGGCCAACGAACCGAGCGCCATCGCGGAGCCGAGGATGCCGTACTCACCCGGACCCTTGTGGAACTCCCTGGTCGCCATCAAGGCCGACGTGATCTGGAAGTTCATTCCGAACGTGCCGGCGAAGAACGCGATCGTGAACACGAACATGAGCAGCGGGCGCTCGCGGACGTACGCCACCCCCGCGCGAATCGCACCGCGCTCGCGCGGGATCGGGTCGGGCAGGTGCAACTCGAGCTCGCGCATCCGTCGCAGCGATGCGATGACCGCGAGGTAGCTGAGGGCGTTGAGCCCGATCACCCAGCCGGTCGCGTTTGCGCCGGAGCCGAGCGCAGCGATCAGGAACCCCGCAAAGGCGGGGCCGATGACCCGGCCTAGGTTGAACGACGCCGAGTTGATCCCGATCGCGTTCGTGAGGTGGTCGGCGCCCACCATCTCGACGACGAAGGACTGCCGCGTCGGGGTGTCGAACGACGTACCGACACCGAACGCGAACGCGAGCAGGTAGACATGCCAAGGCCGTACGAGTCCGGTGATCGCCAGCATCCCGAGAAGCCCGGCGGTGACGGCGAGCGACGCCTGCGTCACTTGCAGGACCCGCCGCTTGGAGTAGCGGTCGGCGATGACGCCCGCGAACGGCGTGACCAGGAGAAAGGGCAGGAACTGGAGACCTGTCGTGATGCCGAGCGCGACCCCGGACCCGGTCAGCTGGAGCACCAGCCAGTCCTGGGCGACGCGCTGCATCCACGTGCCGACGTTGGACACCAGCGAACCGCCCGCGAACAGACGGTAGTTGCGGATGGACAGGGCCGCGAAGGTGGGGCTCAAGCCTGCGACAGTCTTTCGAGAATGGGGGCGGCATCGCGAAGGATGCGCCGTTCGTCGGCGGTCAGCTCTGCGAGCGCATGGTTGAGCCAGGCCTCCTTGCGGCGCCGGGACTCCAGGACAACCGCATGGCCGTGTCCGGTGAGACCGACGACGACCTGCCGTCCGTCGGTCCGGTGCTGCTGCCGCTGGACCAGGCCCACCTCGACCATGCAGCTGACGGTGCGCGTCATCGAAGGCGGCTGCACCTTCTCCAATGCGGCGAGCTCACCGATCACCAGCGAGCCGTGGCGTTCGAGAGTGCCCAAGACGGCGAGCTGGTTGGGGGTCAGCCAGTCGTCGCCACGCTCGTGCCGGAGGCGACGTGACAGCCGCATGACCGACACCCTGAGTGCGCTGGCCAGCCCGGCGTCGGTCCGGGCGAACTTGGCAGCTTGTACCGGCATGTACTTAGCATAACTCATTAGCATTGCTAACCAAAATCACCGCCCATCTGTTCCGGCTGAGGTGACAACTGTCATGTCAGCTCAATATCCGGGTGAGCTCCACCATCGCCGCGGCCGCCGAACCCGTTCGAACCAGGCCAGTGCTGTCGGGGAGGTCCCACCCCGCGATGGACACGACGGGAACATTGGTACGCACGGCAAGCGCAACCTCGCTCAGCGTGCCCCAGCTGCCCCCGATGGCCAGCACTGCGTCTGCGACTCGCACCAACAGCCCGTTGCGAAGCTCCCCTAGCCCGGTCGGCAAGGCGTACGTCAACGCGGGATGCGCCGCTGCTCGGTCCGCCGACGCGAGCACCCCCAGTGAGACGCCTCCACCGGCCGCCACACCGTCGGCGACGGCGCCCATCACGCCACGACCACCGCCGCAGACCACGACCCAGCGTCGCATCGCAAGTTGCTGGCCAGCGTCGAACGCGGTCTCCATCAGGAAGGACCGATCTACTGCTCCGGCGAGCGACTCGTCGTCCGGCCCCACGACCGCGACGTACCGCGGCGACATGGGCGCAACCGCGCAAACACAGAAGTGATTGCCCTCCGGGTCGCGCATCACGACGTAGTCGTCCTCTGGGTCATCGTGATGGCGCTCGAAGGCGGCGCCGAGACCGGCGAGCCGCTCGACCTCACCGGCCCGGTCGTCGGAGTAGAGGTCGAGATGCATCTGGTCGCGGGCTGTCACCGGCGTGTCCGATAGCTGCAGGCTCAGGTTGACGCGAGGTCCGCGCAGCACGCGGAAGCGGTCGGCGGGGTCGAGCGACGAGGGCGTCAAGCTGAGCGCCTGTGCCCAGAACGCCGTCATCGTCTCGAGGTCGGCGCAGTTGATCACCGTGCTGCCGAGGCGGATATTCATGCGCCGAGTGTCCCACCGCAGGGAGGCCCCCGGTGACCTGTGTCCCCTTGCCCTCGGCTCCCCTCACCGTCGACGCAACGACCGGATGACCTCAGGTGAGCCAGCCGCTCAGCGGGTGGATCCCGAAGTAGACGGCGAACATCGCGGCGACGATCCACAGCAGCGGATGGACGTCGCGGGTCTTGCCCTTGACGATCTTGAGGATCACGTACGACAGGAAGCCGGCGCCGATCCCGGCCGATATCGAGTACGTGAAGGGCATCAGCACGATGGTCAGGAACGCGGGGATCGCGATGTCGTGCTCGCTCCAGTCGATGTCCGCGATCTGCGTCATCATCAGGAAGCCGACGATGACCAACGCAGGGGCGGCCGCCTCCTGCGGGATCACCGCGACAAGGGGCGCGAGGAATGTCGCGAGCAGGAACAGCACACCCGTCACGACGCTTGCCAGACCGGTCCGCGCTCCGTCACCGACGCCGGAGGCGGACTCGATGTAGGACGTGTTGCTCGATACCGACGCGGCCCCGCCGGCCGCCGCGGCGACGGAGTCGACGATGAGGATCTGCTGCGCGTTCTTCGGGATGCCCCGCTCGTCGAGCAGGCCGGCCTCGGCGCCGATCGCCGTCATCGTCCCCATCGTGTCGAAGAAGTCCGCGAGCAGCAGCGTGAACACGAACAGCGCCGCGACGACGAACCCCGCGTCGGCGAAGCCGCCGAACAGGCTGAAGTGGCCGACCAGCGAGAAGTCCGGGGTGTCGACGACCTTGTCGGGCAGCTTGGGGTCGGTGAGGTTCCATCCGGCCGGGTTCGTCAAGGTGTTCTTGGTGAAGTCGTAGCCCTGAGAGCCGAAGTTGCCGATCGCCTCCATGATGATCGCGGCGACCGTACCGGCGACGATTCCGATCAAGATGGCACCCTTTACCCGCAACGCGTGCAGAGCGATCATCAGGACCAGGCCAAACGCGAAGATTGTGACCGGCCAGCCCACCAGGTTGCCGCCCACGCCGAGCTCGAGCGGCGGTGCGTTCGCTGCGAACGGGCGGCCGATCAGACCTGCGTCGAAAAACCCGATCAACGCGATGAACAGGCCGATGCCAACGCTGATGGCGACCTTGAGCTCTCGAGGCACGGCTTCGAACACGGCCCTCCGGAACCCGGTCAGAACGAGCAGCAAGATGATCAGCCCTTCGAGGACGATCAGCCCCATCGCGTCGGCCCAGCTCATCTTGCTGGCGATCGAGAACGCGACGAAGGCGTTCAGTCCGAGGCCGGTCGCAAGCGCAATGGGGAAGTTTGCGACGACGCCCATCGCGATCGTGAGGACGCCCGCAACAAGGGCGGTTACTGCGGCGATCTGGGCGAGGTCGGCGCCGTGGGTCCCCCCCGTCAGGAAGTTGCCGTTCTTGTCGGTGGCCGCGCCGATGATGAGCGGGTTCAGCACGATGATGTACGCCATCGTGAAGAACGTGACCACGCCACCGCGAATCTCCCGGGCGAGTGTCGACCCACGTTCGCTGATCCGGAAGAAGCCGTCCAGCCCTGGGCCCCTCGTCTGCCGCGACGTCGTCGTACTCATCAGGTCCCACCTTTGTCGTCGTACCACCGGGTGTCCCGATCCGAGCATGGCACAGGCGGGCGCCGACGAGCACCCCTCGACGACATGACACCCGGCGATACGCTGAGCGGGTGAGCAAACCTCGTGCCGGGCGGCCTCACGAGCCCGACGGGCTCGGCGGCCGTCCACCGATCGAGCAGGTCGACATCGGTCAACACACGTACGTCGTCGCGCCGGTCACACCGCTCGACGTCACGGGGGTCCGCACGGTCGCGATCGGGACGATCGCCTGGGCGATCGCGTTCTTGGCGCTGCTCCCGTTCTACGGAACCCTCGAAGACCATGACCGCTTGTGGTGGCTGTGGACCTGCCTGGCCGGCGTCGGCCTCGGCGTCCTCGGCCTCGAGTACTGCCGTCGGCGTCGCGACCGGCTCGCTCGGGAGCCGGACCAGGAGGTCGAGTCGAGCCCGCTCGGCGCCGCCGGCCACTAGACCCCGGCAACGTCCGAACAACCGAGCCCTATAACGCCGCCGATCTCGGACGCAACGAGACCCACGGTCGAAGAGCCCGCAACGCCCGAACAACCGAGCCCTATAACGCCGCCAATCTCGGACACAAGCTCAACGGGTCGATGGCGCGAACGGCTCGAAGTCGTCCCACTGGACCGTGTCGAAGTACGGAGTGGCGGGCGCCATGACGGTCGCCTCGGGCTCCGTCCGAACCGATGAATGCGCCCCGCACCCATGGTTGTACGACACCACGGACCCATCGCTCGGCGAGTTGGCGTTCGCGCACAACCCGAACAGTCCGCTCAGTGGCCCGGCGATCCGGACCAGGAAGCCACACGACCCGCACGCCGCCGGTGCGCCCCTCGCCACGTCGTCATCCGGACCGTGCCGGTCGGCGTACCAGCGGTCCGCCGCCTGTTCACGGCCTTCGGCCGACAGCACCCACTCGCGTCCGAGTCCCAGTTCCGCAATCACGTCGCGGGTGGCGCGGTCGGGCTCGGCCTCACCGACCAGGTACCCCGGGACGAGACGCGGGTCGCCCTCCGCGACCGGAAGCAAGTCGCCCGGCCCGAGGTCGTCCGGCTGCAACCTCGACGAGTACGGCACCCAGGCGGGTGCGAGCAGCGCGCCCTCCCCGGGCAACATGACGATCTCCGAGACGGTGACTGTCTTCAGGCGTGGGGCGCGCCCGACGGTGACCGCCCATCGCCATCCGCGGTACCCGGCGGCGGTGACCTCGAAGAAATGGGTGACGACGCGCTCGTCCTCGGCGACGTGGCCAAGGTGGCCACCGAACCCGTTCTCCGACACGGCACCTGCCAATGCCGTCCGCGCGACGTCGACGGCCTCGACGCACACGGCGTCGGCCTTCGGACGTTTCAGGCTCACGCGTCCATTGTTGCCCATCCGGGGGGAGGAAGAGGAATCGGGCAATCGGCTCCGCGCCACCGCTCGCCTGCGGCCCGGATGACCCGGTCCACCACGCCGTGGCAGGTATGCGATCTGTCTCATCGACAAGGCAGGATGGTGGTCATGTATCCAGGCGACCCGCCGCGCGACCACGACGCGACCCGCCCCGACGTCAACACCTCGGGGCGTCTTGCCGGGCACCGGTCGCGATCGGCTGGTCAGCCGCCCACCGAACGGCTCGGCGATCGGGGGAACGTCGGTCGTGGCTCGGCTGGGTCGCCCCCCCGCCGCGGCCGCAAGGCCACCGTGGCAACCGTTCGGGTGCTCCGCGGATCGGGTCGCGCCGCGTCGTCGGCCGGCCGGCTCGCCCGTCGTGCCACCACGTCCGGCGGCGCCGGGAGCAGCGGACTCTACCGCCTGATCGAGCTCCACGCGTTCAACGCTGCCGGTGACGCGGCACTCGCCATCTCCCTGGCCGGCACGCTGTTCTTTCAGGTCCCGAACGGCAAGGCGCATGGCCAGGTGGCGCTGTTCTTGGCCGTCACGATGCTGCCGTTCTCTGTGATGGCTCCGCTGATCGGTCCGTTCCTCGACCGCTTCCGACGTGGCCGGCGCTGGGCCATCGGTACGACGATGGCCACCCGCGCGTTCCTTTGCTGGGTCCTCGCCGGGGCCGTCCAGCAGGACTCCATCTGGCTCTTCCCCGCCGCCCTCGGTTGCCTGGTCGCGTCCAAGGCATACGGCGTCACCCGGGCGTCCGCGGTCCCGCGGGTGCTGCCGCCCGAGATCACCTTGGTCAAGGCGAACTCCCGGATCTCACTTGCCGGCGTCGCCGGAGCCGCATTGTCCGCGCCGCTGGCGGCGGGTTCGGCCCATTTCGGCGCCCAGTGGTCGCTGCGCTACGCGTTCTTGGTCTATCTGGGAGGCACGATCCTGGCGGTCCTGCTGCCGGCCCGCGTCGACTCGTCCGAAGGGGAGTTCGACGTCGACGATTCCGACCTGGTCTCCGGCGGCAAGTCCAGCCGTCGGGCGGGCATCCCGACATCTGTCGTCACCGCGCTGCGATGCAACTCAGGACTACGCGTGCTGTCGGGCTTCCTCACCATGTTCATGGCGTTCCTGCTGCGGGAGCACCCGATCAAGGGATGGGAGCACCGGCCGACGGTCTTGCTGGCGCTGGTCATCGGCGCGGCCGGATTCGGGAGCACGCTGGGTACGCTGCTCGGCGCTGTGCTCAAGGCCGTCCGGCCGCACATCGTTGTGTTCGTGACGCTGGCCGCCGACGCCGCTGCCGCTGTGTACGCAGCGTTCTTCTACGGACTCATCGCAGCGGTGGTGCTCGGCCTGACGGCCGGTCTGTGCCAGGGGCTCGGAAAGCTGTCGCTCGATGCGGTCATCCAGCGGGAGATCGCCGAGAACGTGCGGACCAGTGTCTTCGCGAGGTCGGAGACCCTGTTGCAGCTGTCGTGGGTGATCGGCGGGTTCATCGGTGTCTTCATGCCGCTCAACGCGCGGCTCGGGCTGGGCGTGATTGCGATCATCCTCGTCGGTTGGCTTGCTGCCGTGATCGTGTACCGACCGAAGCGGTCGTCGGGGCGCCGGCCTCCGCCCGGACGTACGCCGCGTACGGCCAGGGTCAGCTGACCGAAAGATCCATCTCGTCGGCAAGGGCGCGAAGCAGCGTCGCCGTCTGCTTCGCCATCCGGTCCTCCGGTTGCCGACCGCGCCGATATGTCGAGCCGACGCCTTCGAGGAGCTTGATGCTGTCCTCGACGATGCTCACCATCTCGTCGGGGTCCTTGCGCCGTCCCTTGGCAACCGAAGGAGTCGGGTCCAGGACGCTCACCTGGATCGCGGCGTCACCCTTGCGACCCTGGACCAGTCCGAACTCGACCCGTGCTCCGGCGCGTACCGTGGGATGGTCGGCCGGTAGCGCGTCAGAGCGCAGGTAGACGTCAGCGCCGTCGTCGGTGGTGATGAAGCCGAAACCCTTCTCGGCGTTGTACCACTTCACTTTGCCTGTTGGCACGGGGACCTCACGGACAGTTGTCGGATCGATGGGAGGTGGGTCGCGTACAGACCCGATGCTGGCCCCAAGCGTACTCAGCACTCAAGACGCATGCGTTGTCGGAGCCAGTCTCTCGTTCAGCGAGCCCGATCGGAAGCCGGCAGGATCCACCTCCGCGGACCCGAACCCGCTCCCGACCGCCTCGGCAACGAGCTGTTCGGCCAGCGGAGTCCCGACGATCGCCTCGGCGACACCGTGGTCGATCTCGATCCGGGCGTGGCCACCGAGGTCACGCACGCGCAAGTCGGCGACGGCGGTACCAGCGGCGGCGAGTACCGCTCGTACACGTGCCTCGGCACGCTCGACCCGGGCAAGTCGTGACGGGCTGACCTCGATCCCGTACGCGATTCGAGACGACAGGCATGCAGCCGCAGGCTTGTCCCAGGTGGGAAGGCCCCACCGCCGCGACAGCTCGCGGATCTGCGCCTTCGTGAGGCCCGCATCGAGCAACGGCGTGACGGCACCGCGTTCGGCGGCAGCCCGGATGCCGGGCCGGAACCCGGCGACCGCATCGTCGGCGTTCGTGCCGGTCGCAACCGCAGCCATGCCCATCCTGTCCGCGAGGTCTGACAGCACCTCGACCAGCTCGGCCTTGCAGAAATAGCAACGATCACCGGAGTTGGCGCGGTAACCGTCACGATCCATCTCGTGAGTCGCCGGCCGCACCAGTCGTACCCCGAGGGTTCTGCACAGGGTGTCGGCCGGGTCGAGCTCGGCGTCGGGCAGCGAGTCCGACACCCCGGTGGCAGCGATGACCCGGTCAGCGCCCAAGGTACGGACGGCCGCGGCCAGAAGGAATGCGGAGTCGGCACCCCCGCTGAAGGCGACGACGACGCTGGACAGCTCGTGGAGGCGCCGCTCGAGGGCTTCCCGCCGGCGCTGGAGGACGTACTCCTCGAACCAGACCGGGAACTCAGTGAGGTCGGTGAGGACCACGTCTGCCCCGGCCGCCAACAGCTCGCGCCGAGAGCAGGGTCCGGTAATGACCCCGATTGCGACTGCGCCGGCTGCCTGCGCGCCCGCGATGTCGTGGACGTGGTCACCGACGTAGACGACCGCCCCGTGTTCACCGAGTGCCGCGCCCTTGGCGGTGCCCCAGAGCCCGCCGACAACGTCGTCGATGGCGAGACCGAGACGAGCCACGTGGTGTTCGGCGTGCGTCGCGAGCTTCGCGGTCACCAGGACCGTCCGCCCACCCACGGCGTGCACCGCCGCGAGTGCCGCTTCGGCACCTGCCATCACCGGGATCACGTCGACGGCATGCCCCGGGTAGAGCGAGCGGTACGTCGTGACCGACTCGTCCACGTCCTCCGCGGGAACCCAGTTCGCAAGCTCGGCTGAAAGCGGCGGGCCGAGCCGCGACGCCGCGAGATCCGCGTCGACGAAGACACCCGTCTGCTCACTGAACGCACGCCAGGTGGCGGAGACACCCGGGCGGGAGTCGATCAACGTCATGTCGAGATCGAATCCGACGACGAGGGCCGATTCTGCGCACCGGCCTGGCTGGTCACTCACGGTTCGAGCCTACCGAGAGGGATCTGCCGCCGGCTCAATTGACGGAGCGACCCGACCTCGGTCACGCTGGGGGTTCGACGACGACGGCCGGAGGTGGATGCGTGGCCGAGCATCGACCTGACTGCTCCGTTCCGGTGGCTCGTCCGCGAGTCGGCCTGGTTGCCGCTGTCGTGGTAGCGGCACTGCTGCCGTTCGGCGTCGCCGAGGCGCATCCTCAGGCGGCCGGATCGGCGCACACCGACACCGAAGGCGACGAGCACATCAGCGCCATCGATACCGTACCGGTCGGACGCCGCATCGCCTCCTCGCCTCAGACCGCGGCCATCCCCGGGACGTACGTCGTCGTGCTGCGTGAGCGACCACTCGCGACGTACCGCGGATCTGTCCCCGGCTACCCCGCGACGCGGCCGCCGCCGGGTCGGCGCTTCGACGCCGAGCGCTCCGCCGTACGGCTCTACCGGTCCTACCTCCTCGACAGGCAGCGGGCGGTCCTGGACTCGATCGCTAATCCGGCAACCCTGTACTCCTTCACCGCCGCGGTCAACGGCTTTGCGGCGAGGCTCACGTCTGCGCAGGTGAAGCAGCTGCGTACTTCTCCGGATGTCCTGGTCGCGAGCCGAAGCGTGCTACGAAAGGTCGAGAGTGCGGGAGCCGGCGGATCCGCCTCCCGATGGTCGGTGCCCGCCGCAACGCTTCCGGCGGAGACGGGCGGTGCCGGTCTGGTAATCGGGTTCGTCGACACGGGCATCTGGCCGGAGAACCCATCGTTTGCCGGTCTGCCGATGGACCGCGCCGACATGACCCGAAGGGTCCCAGGCTTCACTGGCAGCTGCGAACAGGGTGAGCGGTGGGAGGCCGGCAAGTGCAACTCCAAGATCGTCTCGGCGCAGTACTTCTTGAAGGACTTCGGTGCGGGACGACTGTCGTCGGCGGAGTTCCGCTCGCCTCGTGATGCGACCGGCCACGGCTCGCAGACCGCGTCGGTGGCGGCGGGAAACAGCGGAGTCGCGGTGTCGATCGACGGCCAGGACTTCGGGCACATCGGCGGCGTGGCACCGCAGGCAAGGATCGCTGTCTACAAGGCCTGCTGGTCGGCGCCGGACCCCGGCGGCGACGGCTGCCGGACGGCCGATCTGATGGCCGCGCTCGACCGTGCGCTCGCCGACGGCGTCGACGTGCTGAACTACTCGGTCGATGGGTCGGCCGAGACTTTCGACGACCCGATCCAGCTCGCCTTCGCCAACATCGCGGACGCCGGTGTGTTCGTCGCAACGGCCGCCGGTGACAACGGGCCCGAATCGGGAACGGTCGGGCACCCGGCACCGTGGGTGACGACCGTGGCCGCGAGTTCCGTGCTGGGGTACGAGGGGCGTGTCGAACTGGGTGACGGCACCACGCTGACCGGGGCGATGGCATCCAACGAGGACGTACCAGCGGCTCGTCTCGTAGCCGCTGCGACATCACCAGCGGCCGGGTTCGAACGGTCGGAGGCTGCACACTGCGGTCCCGGGACGCTTGACGCGGCTGAGGTGTCGGGCAGCATCGTCATCTGCGAGCGAGGATCCGTTCCGCGGCTCACGATGAGCCACTCTGTTCGCGAGTCAGGGGGGATCGGCATGGTCTTGCTGAACACGAGACCGCGCACGAGCGTCTTCGCCGACCTGCACTCGGTCCCGACCGTGCAGCTGGGCGTCGTCGACGCTCGCCGAATCAGCCGATACGTCCGAGCGCATCCGCATCCGACAGCGTCGCTTGCCCGGTCGCCAAACCGGGCCGCGGCGACGCAGCCGGCAGCAGTCCCGAGGATGGCCGGTTTCTCATCCCGCGGGCCGGCGCGGGCGAGCGACGATGTGGTCAAACCCGACCTGGCCGCGCCGGGCGTGAACGTCCTCGGTGCCGTGGCGCCGACGGCCGATGGCGGGCGGCTGTGGGATCTTTCGTCCGGTACGTCGATGGCGTCGCCCCAGGTGGCGGGCGCCGCAGCCCTCGTCAAGGCCGCGCACCCGGCCTGGTCGGTCCCGGCCGTCAAGAGCGCGCTGATGACGACGGCGACCCCGGTCGGTCATGGCAACATCGTGCTGGCGGCCGGAGCAGGTGAGCTGGACCCGTCGGCTGCAAGGGACCCAGGGCTCGTCTACGACACCGCCCCACACCAGTGGTGGTCGATGATGGCGGCGGCTCATGTGACCTACGGTGACGGCACGCCGGTGTCACCGCGGCGGACCAGCCCCAGCAACGTCAACCAACCCTCGGTCGCGATCGGAACGCTCGTCGGCAGGCGGTCTGTCACCCGCGCGGTGACAAACGTCGCGGACCGGCGCGAGGTCTACTCGATCGGCGTCTCGGGCCTCAGGGGCGTCGACGTCGCCGCCAACCCGTCGGTGTTCACGATCGGCCCCGGCGAGACCGTGCGGTACAGACTGACGTTCGCGGCAAACGCAAGGGCGACCGACGGGACGTTCGAAGCCGGGACCGTCATCTGGAACGGGTCGCTCGGCCACCAGGTCCGTACCCCCGTCGCGATCCGGCCGGTCGCCGTCGACGCGCGTCCGGAGCTCGCCGCCGACGGCTCCCACGGGAAGCTCGACATCGCCGCCGTCTCCGGCACCAACGGCGTCACCCACCTGCGGTTGCACGGTCTCGTTGGCTCCCCGGCCACACCGCTGGTGTTGCTGCCGCACACTCTTGACGTGGTCGACCCCACCGCCGACGGGACCGCGCCGGTTGCAACGTACGTCGTGCCACCTCGGACCGGTGCTGCCCGTTTCGCGGTGTCTACGTCCAGGAGTGGGGACGTCGACCTCTACGTCTATCGCAACGGCCGACTCTTGGCTTCAGCCACGAGCGGCCACCCGCACGAGGTGTTGACACTCGAACGGCCGCGTCCCGGGAGGTACCAGGTGTTTGTCACTGCGCCGCGTTCGTCGAACGACTCGCTGCTCTTCGCGAGTTACCACGGATGGGTCGTCCCCGCGCACGTCGTCGGTCGGTCGGCCGACGTACCAGCCGCGCTTGCACTTGTGAACGGCAAGCCGCTGGACGGCACGCTGCGTTGGCATGGGCTCGGAACGGGCGAGCAGTGGTTCGGTTACCTCTCGTACGGCGCGTCCAGGACCCGTTCATACGTGACGATCACGCCGTAGCGGCGGTAGCCTCCAGGCCAAGCTCGGCGACCGACTTCTCCCGCATCTCCACCTTGCGGACCTTCCCGGTGACGGTCATCGGGAAGTCGTCGACCACCAGCACATAGCGCGGGACCTTGAAGTGGGCGAGCCTCCCGGCAGCGAACGCCCGGACCGCGTCCGCGTCGAGCGGCGGTGCTCCGTCGCGCATCTTGACCCAGGCACAGAGCTCCTCGCCGTAACGCGGATCCGGGACTCCGATCACCTGCACGTCGGCGATGTCCGGGTGGGTGTAGAGGAACTCCTCGATCTCGCGCGGGTAGACGTTCTCGCCGCCACGGATCACCATGTCCTTGATCCGTCCGACGATGTTGATGTAGGTGTCCTCGCGCATCACAGCCAGGTCTCCGGTGTGCATCCACGCACCGTCCTCGACGGCCTCTGCGGTCCTCTCGGGCTCGTCCCAGTAGCCGATCATCACCGAGTATCCCCTCGTGCACAGCTCGCCGGGTTGGCCGCGGGGAACGACCTCTCCGGTCGCAGGGTCGACGACCTTGATCCGCACGTGGGGATGTACGCGCCCGACGGTCTCGGTGCGGCGCTCGAGGTCGTCGTCGACACGAGTCTGGGTCGAGACCGGGGAGGTCTCCGTCATGCCGTACGCGATGGCAACCTCCGTCATGTGCATGTCGGACACGCATCGCTTCATCACCTCGACCGGACACGGCGATCCGGCCATGATCCCGGTCCGCAGGCTTGAGAGGTCGTAGGTCTTGAAGCCGGACGCGTTCTGCATCGCGATGAACATCGTCGGCACCCCGTACACCGCCGTGCAGCGTTCAGCCTGAACGGTCCGCAGCGTGACCTCCGGGTCGAAGGACGGTGCCGGGATCACCATGGTCGCCCCGTGCGACGTGCAGCCGAGGTTGCCCATCACCATGCCGAAGCAGTGGTAGAACGGCACCGGAATGGCGAGTCGGTCGTGCTCGGTCAGCTTGATCAGCTCGGTCACGAAGTAGCCGTTGTTCAAGATGCTGCGGTGGCTGAGGGTCGCGCCCTTGGGAAACCCCGTCGTGCCCGACGTGTACTGGATGTTGATCGCATCGCCCGGGGTCTGAGCCGCCATCCGGTCGGAGACCTCGGACTCGGCGACGTCCGCTCCGGCCGCCAGCAGACTCTCCCAGTCGGGCGTCCCGAGAAAGATGGCATCACGCAGGTCCGGTGCTTCCGCCCGGGCTTCGCCGACCATTGCTCGGTAGTCGCTGGTCTTGAACGCTTCCGCCGAGACCAGCGTCGTGATGCCCGACTGCTTCAACGCGTACCCGAGCTCGTGAGTGCGGTACGCCGGGTTGATGTTCACCAGGATCGCGCCGATCTTCGCCGTGGCGTACTGGACGACCGTCCACTCGGCGCAGTTCGGCGCCCAGACGCCGACTCGGTCACCGGCCTCGATACCGCGTCCGATCAGTCCACGGGCGACGCGGTTGACGAGGTCGTCGAGCTCGGCGTACGACCAGCGCCGGCCGGTGGCAACCTCGACCAATGCCTCCCGGTCGCTGCACCTGGACACCGTACGTTCGAAGTTCGCCCCGATCGTCTCCTCGAGCAAAGGGACGTCGGTCGGTCCGTCAGCGACCGAAGGCGATCCGGTGGCGACGGTGTCGACTCCGCTCATGCCTTGCAGGCTAGACCTGCCGATCTGGCGCGGCTAGGTCCATCGATCGACCGCTCCCAGTTCCGACCCGCGTCTTCTGCGGGGCCAACCTCGGCGTACCGAGTGACCCGCAGCTACGCACAAACCCGAAATGGGAGCGGCCCCGCCTCAGGCGTCGCGGGTGAGGAACAAGGCGAGTGCCGCCGCAACCGACACCGCGATTCCGCACCAGAAGACCAAGGTGCTCGCGGTGAGTCCCCAGACGTGCAACGTGGTGCCAGGGTCGTTGACCGCCGGATTCGCGAACAGCTCGTACGGGGAGAAGATCGTACGTCGACCGGCCGCCGCCGGGAACAGGTTGGCTGCCCTGTCGACGTTTCCGATGTGGACGATTCGCAAGATGTTGTATGCCAGCGGCTCGAGTACGAACGGGTAGACCAGCACACCGACCAGCGCGCCGGCGAGGTTCCGGAAGATCACCGCCAGACTCATCCCGGCAAGCCCGAACGCGACGTTGTAGAGCACGAAGTTGACGATCGGCCGAACGCTCTGGCCCTTCAACGAGAAGCTGTCGAGGAACAAGGCACCGATACCGATGTTCACCACGACGACCGCGACCATCAGCATCAGCAGCCACCCGACCAAGATGACGGTCCGAGCGATGAACAACGTCACCCGGTCGGGAACAGCCGTGAGCGTCTGCTTCACGGTGCCGTAGCGGTAGTCGTGGCCGAACGACATGGCACCGACCACCGCGCAGAACGCCGCGCTCAGGACGGGGACGAAGAAGATCGAGGCGCCCGCGGTCACGACAAGCGTAGAAGCCTGCAAGAAGTTCGAGATACCGTTGTCCGAAGACGTGAGGTCGGACGACGAGAAGCTGGCCGCGATCGCGAATGCGATGAACGCGGCCAGCCCGACCGTCAGACCTGAGAACCAGTAGGTCGAACGAACGGTCGTGATCCGCTTCCACTCGTAGGCGAGCGCGCCCTTCATCGGTCACCTCCGTCGGGGCTTGTCTCGCGCGGCGGGGTGGAGGCACCGGTATTCGAGGGCGAGGGTTGACCGGACGCTTGCGGGTCCTGCTGACCGTACCCGGGTGGCCCTTGGCCACCGGGAGGCGGGGGGCCATACCCGGGCGGCGGCGAACCGTAGCCCGGTTGCCCTTGGCCACCGGGAGGCGGGGCGCCGTGTTCCGGGGCGGGAGAACCGTAGCCAGGGGGCGGGGAACCGTAGCCCTGCGGCCCTTGGCCATAGCCAGGCGGCGGTCCGTAACCCGGGGGCGGGGCACCGTAGCCGCCGGGCGACGCTCCGAACTGTGTGGGTCCGCCGAAGCCCATCGACGCGCGGAACTCCTCGGATGCGCCCGTCGCCTCGAGGAACGCTTCCTCGAGCGTCGCCTCGCGGTTGCTGAGCTCGTAGATGCGGATCCCCAGCTCGTGCGCGAGGCCCCCTACGGCATCCGAGCCCATGCCCGTGATGGCAAGCTTGCCGTCCGCCTCAGGCACCACCGTGGCGTTTCTCGCACGCAGCTCGGCGGTGAGTCGCTGGGGATCGTCGACGCGGACGACGACGGCGTTGCGATGTGACGAGCCGATGAAGTCGTTCATCCTGCCGCTGGCGATCAGCTGCCCGCGGCCGATCACGACCAACGAGTCGGCCATCAGGGCCATCTCCGCGAGCAGGTGGCTCGAGACAAGAATCGATCGGCCCTGGGACGACAACTGCTTCAGCAGGTTGCGCAGCCAGTGCACACCCTGGGGATCCAGGCCGTTGGCGGGTTCGTCGAGGATGAGCGTCCCCGGGTCGCCGAGCAGGGCGCAGGCCAGCCCGAGTCGCTGACCCATCCCGAGCGAGAACGTCTTCGGCTTGTTGTTGGCCACGTCGCCGAGACCCACCAGGTTGATGACGTCGTACACGCGGGTCTTGGGTATCCCGTTCGCCGCAGCGACCATGCGCAGGTGGTTCGCGGCCGTGCGCGTCGGGTGGAACGGCTTGGCGTCCAACACCGTTCCAACGTGCCGCAGGGGGTCGCGGAGGTCGGTGTACCTTCGCCCGTCGTACGTCGTCGTACCTTCACCGTTGTCGAGTCCGAGCATCAGGCGGATCGTCGTCGACTTCCCGGCGCCGTTCGGGCCCAGGAACCCGGTCACCGAACCGGGGCTGACGTCGAACGACAGCCCGCGTACCGCGCTCTTGCCCTTGAACGATTTCGAGAGACTGCGCGCCTGGATGAGCGCCATCGTTCAGACCCCTTCCGTTGGTGCCAGGAGACAGCATGCCATGGCTGGCGGGTCGCACCGGGCGACGCCGGGACGGACCGGAGTCCCGGGAGCCCAGCGAATGTAAGACTCACCAGACGCTCTCGTCCATTACCGGCCCGATGCCGGCTCGCGTACGCTCTGCCCCATGGACTTCGTGCGTTACGCCGAGCGCGCGGTCGCGTTGACGAATGCCGAGATAGCGTCGCTCGACGATGTCGAGACACTCCTTGGCACACGTCGGTTCCTGCTTCCTCGCCTTTGCGAGAAGGACATTCTGCGCATCGCCAAGGTCCAGCGTGACCTGCGGGCCGTGTTCGCAGCGTCCGACCGGGGCGACGAGTTAGCGGCGGTGGAGCTGCTCAACGAGCTGTTGTCCAAGCATCCGGTCTCACCCCGTATCGCCGGCCGCGACAGCGACTCATGGCATCTGCACGTGGCTGACCGCTCATCGTCGGTCGCGGCCCATCTGACCGCCGAGGCGCTGCTCGGGCTCGCCATGATCGTCGTCGACTTCGGGGCCAGCCGGTTCGGTGTGTGTCAGGCGGACCGGTGCTCCAACGTCTTCGTCGACACGTCGCCGAACCGGTCCCGTCGTTACTGCTCCGACCGGTGCTCCACCCGAGCCAACGTCGCGGCGTACCGTGCCCGGCTGAAGTCGTCGGAATCCGTCTGAGACGTCCCGTCCAGTTCCCGTCCAGCCGGCCTTGACACGTCCTGGCCTGGTTGACCGCTCTCTGCCTGTTTCCCGGCATCCTCTCTGCCTGTTCCCCGGCATCCCCGTCCACGTCGGTCCCGAGGCCGAGTACCGCGAAAGCAGTTGGGTCCCGACTGAGTCCGTGAGAAGATCGGCGACTGTGCCCGAAGCTGCGAACGGCGAACTGGCCAGGGAACGACAACACCTGGTCGAGTCCCGCTCAGCGTTGGCGCGGATGCGCGACCGTACCGAGTCCCTGCGGGCGCTCGGCGGGGACCGGCTCAGCACTGAGTTCCTCAAGCTCACCTTCTTCCGCCGGATGAAGGCGCTCGAGGACGACCCAGAGGTTCCCCTGTTCTTCGGCCGGCTCGACTTCGAACCCCGCACCTCGCATCCCGCCGCAGACCAATCCGGCGGTGACTCCGGCGGCACCCCCGCCGTACGCGCTGGTGACGTCTCGACCGACGGGGCCGGCGAGCGCTTCTACATCGGTCGGCGCCACGTGGCCGACGACCGAGGTCGTCCGATGGTCATCGACTGGCGCGCGCGCATGTCGCGCCCCTTCTACCAGGCGAACCGTTCCGACCCGATGAGCGTCGAGCTTCGACGGCGGTTCGGGTTCCAGGGTGGCGAGCTGACCGCGATCGAGGACGAGCGGCTCGGCGCGAACCCGTCGTGCTCCGAGTCTCGTGACCCGGGCTCGATTCGTGACCCGGGCTCGATTCACGACCGTACGGCGACGAGCTCCATCCTCGAGACCGAGATCGAGCGCCCACGAACGGGTCCCATGCGCGACATCGTCGCGACGATCCAACCGGAACAAGACGAGATCGTCCGCGCGGACCTGAGCGAGACTGTCTGCGTCCAGGGTGCTCCGGGTACGGGTAAGTCGGCGGTCGGCCTGCACCGGGCGGCGTACCTCCTGTACACGCACCGCGACCAGCTGACCCGCCAGGGCGTGCTCGTCGTCGGTCCCAACGCGTCCTTCCTCCGCTACATCGCCGACGTCTTGCCGGCGCTCGGCGAGATCGACGCCGGCCAGGCCACGATCGAGGGCTTGGTCGGACACCTCGCCGCGACGCGTACGGACGACCCGACCGCTGCCCTCGTGAAGGGCGACGAGCGGATGGCTCAGGTCCTGCGCCGGGCGGTGTGGTCTCACCTCCGGCCGGCGACCGAGGCGTTGGTCGTGCCGAGTGGCGTACGCCGTTGGCGGGTGCCTGCTTACCAGGCCGATGAGCTGGTCGATGGGCTCCGCGGGCGCGGGGTGCGGTACGGTGCCGGGCGGTCGATGCTGGCGCAGCGGCTCGCGCATATGATCCTCGTGAAGATGGAAGACGCCGGGGAAGCGCCGGACGATCGCGTCCAGGCATCGATTGCCCGGAGCCGTCCCGTGAAGCAGCACGTGGACTCCCTGTGGCCGGCGGTCGATCCGAAGAAGACGTTGTTCCGGCTTTTCACCGAACCGGACTTCCTGGCCTCGGTGGCCGCCGGCGTGCTGAACGCGGACGAGCAGCGGCTGCTGCTGTGGGAGAACCGGCCAGCCTCCCCCGGACGGGCGCGATGGAGCCTGCACGACGCGGTCCTTGCCGACGAGCTCCTCGATCTCCTGGACCGCACCCCGAGCCTCGGCCACGTCGTCCTCGACGAGGCGCAAGACCTGTCGCCGATGATGCTGCGCGCGGTCGGCCGCCGGTTCACGACCGGGTCCGGCACCGTGCTCGGCGATCTCGCCCAAGCCACCACGCCATGGGGTGCGGTCGACTGGTCGGCCGCGCTCGGCGCTCTCGGCAAGCCATCGGCGCATCGAGAGGAGCTCACGCTGGGGTTCCGGGTTCCCGGCGAGGTCATCGAGTACGCCGCCCGACTGCTTCCGGCCATCGCGCCCACGCTCGCCGCACCGCATGCCGTACGACGAAGCCGCGGGCAACTCGAGATCACCCTTGTCGCCGACCCCCTGTCGATGGTGCTCGACGCTGTCCGCTCCCTCCTGGACGTACCCGGTTCGATCGGCGTGATCGTCGCCGACGCCGCGGCGGGCGTGATGGACCGACTCTTCACCGACGCCGGACTCGAGCACAGCGTGATGGGGTCGGCGGACGACATCGAGGCCCGCATCGGCGTCGTCGCCGCCTCACTGGCGAAGGGACTCGAGTTCGATCACGTCGTTCTGGTCGAGCCAGCGGATATCGCGGCAGCCGAACCGGACGAGACGATCGGCCTCCGGCGGCTGTACGTCTGTCTGACCCGGGCGGTCAGCTCGCTGCGAATCGTCCACAGCCGCGGCGTCCCCGGCCTCACCCGGCCGTGACCCCCGCCTTGGTCAGCTTTCCCAGGTTAACGTGGGACGTCTACGCTTCGCCCAGGTAATTTCGTGGGTGAAGCGTAGACAACCTGGGTTAAGTGTGACCTCGAGCGGCACGGCCCTGCCATCCACGGGCACCGCCGACCTTCCGCCGCACCATCATCGAGCACCCGTCACAGCGGGATGATGACGCGGCATCTCCCGAACAGACGGTCCGACTGGTCGAGGTCACGCTTGATCTGATTGGCGGTCAGAAGTCGCCGGCCTCGCCCGTAGTCGGACCAGATGAGCCTCGACATGCCGTACACCTGCCCACGCAGCAGATCTTCCCGGCGCTTCTCGCGCTCGACGACCATCTCGGGAGTGTCACCCTCCCTCCAGCTCCGGCGGTACTTGACCATGCCATCGAACTCGCCAAGGTGACGCTGTTTCAGCCAGGCGAAGTCCGTGCGCCCGACGACCTCACCTCCGATCGTGTTGACTTCGAACTGGAGTTCTGGTCTGGGGATCTGGTGCTCCCAGAACAGGTAGAGTCCGCGGCTCTCACCGGGTGACTCAATGCGCTCGTCGGACAGCAGGAAGCTCAACCGGACATGGCGCGACCTCGGCCAGTGTTCGAACTGTGGCGCGAGCTCCAGCAGCTGCTCGATAGTTACCGCCTTCGCGTGCAGGGCGTCGTTGACCGTCACGAGCGATCCTTCGATCGTCGTCTCGAGACCCGCCTCCCAGATCGACCGGGGATCGACCGTCACAAGGAACTTATCGACGACCTCGACGTCGCGGGCAGGATCGATGACCGCAACCGAGTGAGCTACCCCGGCTTCTCGTCGGGACGACGCCTTACCGAGGTGGGTCACGTGGACGACGTTCAGGTCGTGACCGAACGTAGCGCGTCTGCGTGCGATGCAGGACGAGACATGGCTCATCGCGACGGAGTCACCGTACTCGTGCGCGACAATCCGCATTCGGACTCGGTGTTGGTCCTCCGCCGACAGGCTCGTCCACAACGCGACCGTCGAGTAGTAGGCGCGCTTGACCCGCAACCATTCCGCTTCGCGAAGCGCTGTGTAGATGTCGCGGTCTTGGTATCCACAATCCAAGATCTGCGCCCTGGTAAAGAAGCCGCCGTTGGTCGCGCAGACCGCTTCGAGTCGTCCGTCCATGGATGAGAGCATCCGATCCGTACGACTGGCCGGCTACCCCCCCATCGTCATCGGTGGACACGCGTCATCCCAGGATCGCAACTTGTGGATTTCGCGTCACGGCCGAGTCTGGCAGCGACTTCACCCACGTTGTCTGCACTTCACCCAGGAAATTTCCTGGGTGAAGTGCAGACGTCCCACGTAAACATGGGAAAGCTGAGGTTGGCGGCGGGCGCAGGTCAGTTGAAGCCGCGGGAGTCCTGCTTGAGGGCGGTGTCGACGCCGAGGGCGGAGGCGATCACCAGGCTGTGCAGCGGCTGCTGCAACGGCTCATGGATCTGCACGACGTAGTTGTCCGCGGTGGTGTACATCGTCTTCAGCAGGCCTTCCCAGGTCTTCGTCACCCGGGCGACCTCGCGGTTGGTGTGGTCCTGGATGCTGAAGTTCCAGGCGCGCCAGTTCTCTGCGTTCAGAGAGCCGATCGGCTGCCCATTCGACTCCAGGTTGAACCGGATCTTGCCGAACACGTTCTGCTGGACGATCTGACCGAGCTCGCTTCCGTCACCGGCGCCGACGACGAGGCGCGACTTCATCACCTTGGCCGGACGGGTCAGGGTCAGCACGACCTGGCCGTCGCGGTCGACGACCTGGAACTTGTGCGTCATGAACTGGTCGACGCTCGACACCAGGCGAAGCACCTTCTTGGCGGTGCTCTGCCCGACCTGGCGTACCGCGCCGAGCTGCGTGCCGTGCTGGTCGTAGACGGCGTACTCCTGGTTGATCTCGATTAGCTTCGCCTTCTGGTTGACGACGAGGATCGGCTCGGTGAACAGCGACCCGCCGCCCTGCATCTGCCCTGCCGTCAACCCGGCGCGAGACACATCCTTCTGGACCTTCTCGGTCCTGCGGTTCACGGTCGGAATGCGTCCCGCACCGCCCGGCGGATCGACGCCCTGTCGACCGTGGTTGGAGACGTGCTCGGTCCAGTTGCTTCCGTCAAAGTAGCGATACTCGTGGCGCCCCCACGGATCGGGATACCACTTGGCAGGATGGCCGGCAGGGGGCTGCGTCATGTGCCCGATTCTAGTGTCGTATCAGAGATCGGGATGGTCGCTGTGATCCAAGCGGATGGGTCGGTCGAGTCCGGGATCATGAGGACATGACTGCCCGAGCCTGGTTGCTCGACCGCTGGCAGGCCGCACGGCCGACGCTTCCCGAGCTGGGATCGGAGCTCCTGCGGCGCTACGCGGAGCCATCTCGCCGCTACCACACCGTCGACCACCTGGCGTACGTCCTCCGACGCCTGGACGACCTGACCCAGGCGTCGCCGGAGGACGCCGACGGCCGGCTCCGACAACGGGCCGCGGAAGACGCCGACGGCCCGCCCGCGGCCGGCCCGCAGGTCGCAGCGGAGGAAGCCCGCCATGCGCCAGCGGCAGCCGAGTCCGTCGAGCTCGCCGCCTGGTTCCACGATGCTGTGTACGACGTCCGGCGCACGGACAACGAAGAAAAATCCGCCGCGTATGCCGAATCGGCGTTGGCCGACCGCGGACTCCTGAGCGAGACCGTGGCCGAGGTCGCCCGGTTGGTCCGAGTCACGGCCGACCACGCCGTACGAGCCGGTGACGTCCGCGCCGGACTGCTCTGCGATGCCGACCTCGCCATCCTGGCGTCCGACCGGGCGACGTACGACCGTTACGCGCGACAGGTCCGAGACGAGTACCGTCACGTCGACGACATGGCATTTCGGCGCGGCCGAGCAGCCGTGATCGCCGACCTGCTCACCCTCCCGGCGTTGTTCCATTCCTGGCCGGCGACCAGATGGGAGGAGCCCGCTCGGGTGAACCTTGAACGCGAGTTGCGGACCCTGACGGGAGGGAACGGACCGGTCAGCAGACGGTGAGCCCCGGTTGCGCCAGGCGCAGTGACGGCGGCGTCGTCGACAACGTCGCTCGTACGCCGAGCGGGAAGGCGAGGTTCGGATCGTCGTGCCCACAGGCGAACCCGGAGATGACCGGGATGCCGAGCCGACCCAGCCTGTCGTCGAAGACCTCGTCCAGCAGGTCCGGATCACCGCAGTCCCGGAACGATCCGAGCACGATCGCCGAAGCCTTGTCTAGCCAGCCCGACCGGTGCAGCTGGGTCAGCATCTGGTCGATCTTGTAGGGCTGCTCGGCGACGTCCTCGAGCACCACGATCGAGTACTGCGACGGCTGCGCGGTCGGTGTCGAAACCTCGGCGCAGAGCACCCGGAGGTTACCTCCGACCAGGACGCCCGACGCGTGTCCGACAGACACGACCCGGACCGGCTCGGGCCCGAGGACCTCCGACACGGTCTCCGGCTCGAACAGCAGGGCTCGAAGGCGCCGCCGCGTCTCGGCACCGGATGCACCGAGCTGCGTGACGACCGGTCCGTGCACCGACCCCATCCCGAGGCGAGATGCAAGCGCCTGATGCAGGGCTGTGACATCGGAGAAGCCGACCACGAGCTTCGGTCGTCCACCCGACAGTCTGTCGAAGTCGAGGTACGGCAACGAGCGAGCGATCCCGTAACCCCCACGGGCGAACGCGATCGCCGCAACGTCCGAATCCTCCCAGGCAGCCGTGAAGGCGGCGGCACGTACCTCGTCGACGCCGGCGAGGTACGGGAACCTCGGATGCGTTGTCAGCACGTCGGCGTGCACGTCGACCGACAACCCCCACGACTCGAGGACCTCGACACCTGCGCCGAGCATGTCGACCGGGACCGGTCCAGACATCCCGACGACCGCGATCCGGTCGCCGTGAACCAACCGCCGCGGCCGCAGCAGCGACCGGCCGACCGGGCGCGGAGTCAGAAGCGTGGACTTGCGCCGGCGTAGCCCTGCCCTCGAGAGCCGGGACACCAGGTCGCGCGAGCGAACCGGTACAGCGCCCGCGGCGACGATCTGCTGATAGCGGTCCTCGGGCACGTCGTAGTGATCGCGCTCGAACGCACGTCGCGGGAGACCGAGCCGGTCGGCGAACTCCCGCAGCTCGTCGAACGACTCGTCGCTGATGAGATGAGACCAACGGCGACCACGGGCAACGACCTGTGGTGGGTCGATCAAGATCACGGTGGGCCGCTCGTCGGTCCGGCGCTCAGCCGACGCGCGCGTCGAGGTCGTCGACCAGGGTCCGCCACGAACGTACCCGGCCGGCTTCGACGAACGACTTGGTCCACGAGCCGCTGGCGCGAGCGTTCGCGCCGAGCTGGAACTGTCGTACGCCGGAGCGCAGCAGCCACGGCACATGCTCGGGATCGGCTCCGCACGCGGTCACCAGGCGGGCAAACACCGCGTCCGCCGTGGCGGTCGTGACGAGGTCATCGAAACCGGCCGACATCCCGATGGCGGCGCCGGCCGTCTGTACGGCGGCGAGACCGGGCAACGTCACGACCTGTCGCAAGGCATGGCGCGAGTCCAGAGCTCGGTCGAAACACCGGTCAAGCATCCACAGCAGCTCGGGTACGTCCGAGAGAATCACCTCGATCACCTGCGAGTCGACCTCGAGGTCGGCGGTCAGAAAGCCCAGCACAACGCCGCGAGCTCCGACGGACAGGTACTCGCCGGCCAGTCCGACCAGCCGGGTCAGCTCGCCTCCCGTGGTGGTGTCGCCCGGCGTCAGCTTCAAGGTCGCCCACAATGGCACGTCGGTGACGCGGCGGATGGCCCCGACCGTCGCCGGCTCCGGCGAGAGGAACTCCCCATCGCGGACTGCCGTGACCAGCAGGCGGTCGGCGCCACCGGCCTCGGCCTGCTCGGCATCGGGCCCGTGCAAGACGGCGACCTCGATGACCGGACGAGCGGGTCGCACCGGTCGATCCTGCGGTCCAGATCCGCTTTGCATGTGACATAGGCTGCCAGCATGGACGGTGGAAACCCGGTCGACCCGCTGCTGTACGCGCGCGCACTGGTTCTCCACGACCTGACGGCCCGAGGTCTGGCGGCTGCACACGAGGTGTCGCTGGTCGAGGAAGCCGTCAGCCAGCGACGCTGGTGGCTCGCTCAGTGGGCCGACGGCCGCGAGTTCGTCACCGGCCTGGTCGCGCAGGACGTCCAGGACACATTGTTCGACGAATCGGTCCGCTGGCCGCTGTGCGAAGCGTGCGACGGCGCACCCGAACACAGCCTCTCGATCGAGCCCGAGCTGGGCGAGGACCCGCATTGGGTGTGCTCGGAGTCGGGTACGTTCGTGGCGCCACTCGGTGCCCTGGACCCGGCAAGGGTGAACGAAGACCCGGGTCTCTAGCGTCGCACCATTCGTCCGTCAACGAGCCCGAGCCCGGCGAAGGATCCTTTGCAGGACCCACGTGCCGACGAGTCCACCGATGATGTGCGGCGCGTAACGGCGCAACAGGACGGGGAGCACGGTGGCTCCGAGATTCAGCTCGGCGGTGGGCGAGCCCTGGGTCGCCGGGGGTTGGGTCGCCGGGCGTTGGTTCGCCGGACGTTGGGTCGCCGGACGTTGGGTCGGCGGACGTTGGGTCGCCGGACGCGGTTGCGGCGCGGATGACTCGCGAACTGCCGACTGCCGGGCAGTGCCGTCGGACGTCGTCGGCTCGGACCCAGCCGACGGGTCGGCGGGAGAGACTGCCTCGGCGCCGACCGCACCACTGTGAGCGGTCTCTTGGGGGCGAGGTGTTGCCGACCTGTCTGCGGCCGCTGCGACCTCGGCGGCGGTAACCGGACCCTCCGGCTCATCGGCGGATGCAGGCGCCTCACCACCACCGCTCGTCGACGCGCCGGCGAGCCTCTGCTCGAGGCAGTCGGCGAACTGGCCGAGCAGCTTGTCGCTCACGTCCTGCATGACGCCACGGCCGAACTGCGCCGGGCGCCCGGTGATCGCAAGGTCGGTGACCACTGCGACGCCGGTGCTGTCGCCGGCGGCGACGAGGGTGGCCGTCACATTGGCCGCGGCCGTGCCGTTGCCCCGTTTGTCCTTGCCCTTCGCCTCGACGACGGCGCGGTGGCCATCGACGTCGCGCTCGACGAACCGACCGCTTCCCGAGTACTGCAAGGAGATCGGGCCGAGCCTCACCTTGACGAATCCCTGGAAGGTGTCCCCGTCGAACGATGTCAGCGTGGCGCCGGGAAAGCACGGGGCGATCTGCTCGAGGTCGTTGAAGGCCTCCCAAGCCACGTCGATAGGGGCGGGCACGGTGAACCGGTGTTCGAGTTGCACGGGTCGCTCCTTGCGGTCAGCCGCTGATCGCAGCCTGGACGGCCCGGCGCGTCAAGACCGTTGCCAGGTGCCGACGGTAATCCGCGTCACCGTTGACGTCGCTCGGCGGGTTCGTACCGTCGGCCGCGTGCGCGGCCGCCTCGGCGATCGTCTCGTCGGACCGCTCCTTGCCGACCAGGGCTTGTTCGACCGCAGAGGCACGGCACGGAGTCGGCCCCATGTTCGTCAGCGCGATCCTCGCGTCGGCGAACGTCTCGCCGTCGAGGCGGACGCAGGCCGCCACCCCGACGATCGACCACTGCTGTTTGACCCGGGTGAACTTCTGGTACTGCGAGCGCCACCCGGTGTGCTTCGGCACCCGGATCCTTGTGAGGATCTCGTCCTCACCGACGGCGGTCGTGAAGTAGTCCTGGAAGAAGTCGGCAGCGCCGACGCTGCGCTCACCGTCGGCGCCGGCGATCAGGAACTCGGCCTCGAGCGCGAGGGCGGGGGCCGGAAGGTCTCCCGCCGGGTCGGCATGCACCAACGCGCCCCCGATCGTTCCCCGGTGCCGTACCTGCGGGTCGGCGACGGTTTCGGTGGCGAGCGCCAACAGCTCCGCATGCTCGCGTACGAGCGGGTCGTCGGTGATGTCGGCATGGGTCGTCATCGCGCCGATCGTGATCGCATCACCGTCGTCGGCAACTCCGACCAGGTCGCTGACGTGGCCCAGGTCGACGACCAGGGTCGGAGCGGCCAGCCGCAGCCGCAGCACCGGGATCAGGCTCTGCCCTCCGGCCAGCACCTTCACCTCCTCGGCGTCGCTGTTGAGCAGCTCCAGCGCCTCGGCCACCGACGAGGGCGCCCGGTAGTCGAATGCCGCGGGAATCATGCCGCACCTCCATCTGTTCGCGCCGACGCCGACGACGTCGCCGCCCGGATCGTCTTCCACACCCGCGACGGCGAGCACGGCATCTGGATGTCGTTGATCCCGAGGGGTCGCAGCGCGTCTACGACCGCGTTCACGACGGCGGGCGTCGAGGCGATCGTGCCGGCCTCGCCCACACCCTTCACGCCGAGCTCGTTCGTGGTGGACTGCGACTCGGTACGGTCCGTTGTGATCGAGATCAGGTCGGCAGCGCTGGGAACGAGGTAGTCGACGAACGAGCCGGTCACCAGGGTCCCCGACTCGTCGTACACGGCCTCCTCGAACAGTGCCTGGGCGATCCCCTGGGCGACTCCGCCGTGCACCTGCCCCTCGACGATCAGCGGGTTGACGACGGTCCCGACATCATCCACGCAGACGTACTTGCGCAGCTCGACCACTCCGGTCTCCGTGTCCACCTCGACGGCACACAAGTGCGTGCCGTGCGGGAACGAGAAGTTGACCGGGTCGAACGTGGCGTCGGCGTCCAAGGAGGCCTCGACCCCGTCCGGAAGGTTGTGGGCCGCGAACGTGGCGAGCGAGATGTCGCCGAGCCCGATGCTGCTGTCCGTTCCACGGACCGTGAACCGACCGCTGGCGAACTCGATGTCGTCCGCGCTCGCCTCGAGCAGGTGGGCCGCGATGACTTTCGCCTTGTCGATGACCTTGTCAGCCGCGGCGAGCACCGCCATGCCGCCGACGGTCAGCGACCGTGACCCGTACGTGTCCAGGCCGCGCGCCGACACCTGCGTGTCACCATGCAGGATCTCGATGTCGTCGAACGGGACACCGAGCCGGTCGGCGACGATCTGGCTCCAGGCGGTCTCGTGCCCCTGTCCGTGCGCGCTGGACCCGGTGACGACCTCGACCTTTCCGCTCGCCAGCATCCGTACGGACGCGTGCTCCCAACCGCCGGCGCCGTACGACAGGGAACCGAGCACCCGCGACGGTGCGAGCCCGCACATCTCGGTGAACGTGGAGGTCCCGATTCCGAGCTGGACCGGGTCATTTCCGTCGCGGCGGCGCTGCTGCTCGGCGCGAAGGTCGTCGTAGCCGAACAGCTGCTTCGCCTTCTCCGTCGCCGCCTCGTAGTTCCCGGAGTCGTACTCCAGGCCGGCAACCGTCGTGAACGGGAACTCCTCGTGCTTGATCCAGTTCCGCTCCCGGATCTCGATCGGGTCGACATCGAGCTCTGCGGCCAGCTCGTCCATCAGCCTTTCGATGGCGTACGTGGCCTCCGGCCGGCCCGCTCCGCGGTACGCGTCGGTCCAGGCCTTGTTGGTGAACACGTTCGTGCACGTGAAGTGGTAGGCCGGGAACTTGTAGATTGCGTTGTACATGAACGCGCCCAGGATCGGCACGCCCGACGTCACCAGGCCGAGGTAGGCGCCCATGTCCGCGAGCAGCTCGACCTTGAGTCCCGTCACCGTGCCGTCCCGGTTGGCAGCCAGGGTCAGCTTCTGGATCTGGTCGCGGCCATGGTGTGCGGCCATCAACGACTCGCTGCGCGTCTCGGTGTACTTGCACGGCTTGCCGAGCCGGCGCGCGACGAGGAGGGTGGTCACCTCCTCCGGCGTCACCTGAAGCTTGCCGCCGAACCCACCACCGACGTCGGGTGCGACCACCCGAAGCTTCGACTCCGAGATGTTGCAGGTCAACGCGAGCATCAGCCTGAGGATGTGCGGGATCTGGGTGGCCGACCACACCGTGGTCTGCTCGCCCGTCGGGTCGACGACGGTGGACCGCGGCTCGATGAACGCGGGGATCAACCGCTGCTGGCGGTACGTGCGCTTGATCACCAGCTCCGCACCGGAGATCGCCTCCTCGACGTCCCCGCCGGTGCCGGCCTCGCCGGAGTCGAACGTCCACACCGCCGAGACGTTCGTGCCGAGGTCGGGATAGACCACCTCCTTGTCGGCGGCGGCGTCGTTCAGGTCGAGGACGACGGGGAGGTCGTCGTACTCGACGTCGACCAGCTCGGCGGCGTCACGCGCCTCGGCGGCGCTTCGTGCCACAACCACCGCGACGATCTCGCCGGCGAAGTTCACCGTGTCGACCGCGATCGCCTTGTGCTCAGGTGCCTTCTGCTCCGGTGTCACCGGCCAGGCGTTGGGTAGACCGGCATGGTCGTCGGCGAGGTCTGCTCCGGTGAAGGCCGCGATCACGCCGGACCCCTGCTTGGCGGCGTCGGTGTCGACCGACCGGATTTTCGCGTGCGCCATCGGGCTACGCACCATCGCCAGGTGCAGCATCCCGGGGAGGCTGATGTTGTCCGTCCACCGGGTACGGCCGGTGACGAGGTGGGCATCTTCCTTGCGCAGTCGTGGGCTGCCGAACTCGGTGGCAGGACGGTCCTCGGTGACGGTCATCGGGTGGCCTCCGAATCGGTGGCGCCAGCTGCGGCCAGCACGGCCTTGACGATGTTCTGATAGCCGGTACACCGGCACAGGTTGCCCTCCAGCCCGTCGCGTACCTCGTGCTCCGTCGGATGGGGGTTCTCGTTGAGGAGGTCGATGCTCTGCATGATCATGCCGGGCGTGCAGAAGCCGCACTGCAGTGCATGGTTCTCGTGGAACGCCAGCTGCATCGGGTGCAGCTCGCCGTTGGTGGAGAGACCTTCGATGGTGCTTACGTCGGCGCCGTCGGCCTGGACGGCCAGGACCGAGCAGCTCTTCACGCTTCGACCGTTGAGGTGGACCGTGCAGGCACCGCAGTTGCTGGTGTCGCAACCGACCACAGTCCCGGTCTTGCCGACCTGCTCTCGAAGGTAGTGGACCAGAAGGGTTCGTGGCTCGACCTCGTCGGAGTACTTCGTACCGTCGACCGTCACCGTGATGTGGGTCATCAGGAACCTCCCAGAGTTGCGGGCTGCACCATCGATCCTCGCCGCACCACGTCCGTCACGCAAGCGGGAGCGCGCAATGCTCAGGTCGGCGGAGCTCCGGCGTTCTTGCGTACTTCCGGGGTATCTCGACGTGCCGACATCCCCCGGAAGTACGCAAAACGCAGTCGGGGATCAGGTGTCGCTGGATCCGTGATGGATCGCGCCGTCGACCTCGGCCAACCGGTGGCCGCGTCCCCCCCACCGCAGCGAGATGATCTCGGCCGCGATGCTCACCGCGGTCTCCTCCGGGGTACGGGCTCCGAGGTCGAGGCCGATCGGGCTCGCCAGCCGCTCGACCTCGGATTCGGTGAGCCCTGCCTCGAGCAGCCGCTTGCGCCGGTCGTCGTGCGTCCGGCGAGACCCCATCGCGCCCACGTACGCGACCTCGGGGAGCCGGAGCGCCACCTCGAGGACCGGAACGTCGAACTTGGGATCATGGGTCAGTACGCAGATCACCGTACGGCTGTCGATCCGCCCACCGGCTGCCTCGGCTGTGAGGTAGTCGTGCGGCCACCTGACGACCACCTCGTCGGCCTCCGGGAACCGGGTGCCGGTGGCGAACACCGGCCGTGCGTCGCAGACCGTCACCTGATAGCCGAGGAAGGATCCGACCCGGGCAACCGCGGCGGCGAAGTCGATCGCGCCGAAGACGAGCATCCGGGGCTTCGGAGCGTACGAAGCGACGAAGACCGACATGCCCTCCCCGCGCCGCTGACCGTCCGGACCGTACGTCAGCGTCTCGTTGCGTGCGTTGGCCAGTAAGCCGCGCGCGTCGGCAACCACGGCGTCGTCGGCCCGCGAGGAACCGATGGTGCCCTGGACGTCGGCTTCGGTGTCCTCGGGCCGGATCACGAGCCGACGACCGACCCGGTCGGGATCGGGATGTGCCACCACGGTGGCGACCGCGACCGGGCGACCGGCCTGGATGTCGGCGGCGAGCTCGCCGAGCTCGGGGAAGGAATCCTGGTCGACCGCCTCGACGAACACGTCGAGAATCCCGCCACAGGTGAGTCCGACCGCGAAGGCGTCCTCGTCCGACACGCCGTACCGCTGGAGCACCGGCCGGCGCTCCTCGACAACCTGCTGCGCGAGCTCGTAGACCGCACCTTCGACACATCCGCCCGAGACGGATCCGACTGCTTCTCCGTCGGGACCCACCAGCATCGATGCGCCCGGCGACCGTGGGGCCGACTGGAACGTCGCGACCACGGTGCCGACTCCGACCGACTTGCCGGACTGCCACCACGGCAGCAGGGAGGGTAGTACGTCACGCATCAGCGATCACCTTCAGGGCCTCTTCGAACGTTGCGACACTGTGGCCGGCTAGAAACGAGTCAACGTACGGAAGGACCGCGACGATTCCCGACTGCACCGGCTGATAGCCCGACTTGCCCTGGTGGGGGTTGATCCACACCACCCGGTGCGCGAGCCGGTGAAGCTGCTTCATCTGCTCGGCCAGCTGAGCGGAGTCGCCGCGCTCCCAGCCGTCGCTCATCACGACGACGACGGCCTGCCGGGCGGCGCCACGTCGGCCCCACCGGCCGAGGAACGCGGCCATCGCCTCACCGAGTCGAGTGCCGCCGGACCAGTCGGGAACGGACTGCCCGGCGGCGGTCAGTGCCGCCTCGGGGTCACGCAAGCACATCGCCTTGGTGATCCGGGTCAGCCTCGTCCCGATCGTGAAGACCTCGGTACGACCAAGGTTCGCCCGGCTGATCCGATGGGCCCAGCGCAGCTGGCTGTCGGCGTACGGCCCCATCGAGCCGGAGACGTCGACGAGCACCACGATCCGTCGTGGACGCGTCGACGTCGTACGGAACCGGAGCCGCGCGGGTTCACCGCCGTGTCGCAGCTGGTCGCGTAACGTCGCCGGACCGTCGACGCCACCGCGTCGAGACGGGCGGTGACGAACCGATCGACGTCGAGGGATCAACGGCTGGAGGCGGGCGAAGATCCGGGCCACCTCTGCGCGCTCCGCGGCCGACATTTCGGCGATGTCGCGGTGCCGCAGCACCTCCTGGTCCGATGCCGCGACCCGCACGACCGCATGGTCGTCTCCGCCCTCGCCGTCACGGGAGCCGCCGGGATCGTCGGACAGATCGGCCTGGACGACCCGGCGGGTGAGCTCGCGGGCCGGTGGCTTCGTGAGTCCCTCCCCGCCGAACCAGGCGGCGAACGCGGCGTCGTAGCGTTCGATGTCGTCGTGGCACCCGCACAACGTCGCACGACCAGCCCAGAACACCGATCGCTCTTCGTCGGCGCCTGCCACGGAAGCCGCGGTCAGGAATGCCTGCGTGCGATCGGCGGTCACCGCGAGGCCCCCGCTGCGCAGTGCCGACGCGAACGCGGCGAGGATCTCGTCGACCGGATGGGCTCGGGCTGTCGCGGCGGTCATCCGGACAGCATCGAGTCCAGCGCCGCGCGTACCCGGTCGGCGTCCTCGCGGTACTTCAAGACGGCGCCGAGCGTGGCCGCGGCGCTCTCGAGATCGAGTCGCGAAACTCCCAGCGTCGTCAGCGCCTGGGCCCAGTCGAGCGTCTCGGCGACCCCGGGAGGCTTCACCAGGTCGTCCCTCGAGCGAAGCCGCTGGGTCATCGACGCGACCTGCTCGGCCAGCCGAGCAGATACGTCGGGCAGCCGGGTTCGTACGATCTCGATCTCACGCCGCAACGTCGGGTGGTCGACCCAGTGGTAGAGGCACCGACGCTTGAGTGCATCGTGCACCTCCCGAGTCCGGTTCGAGGTCAGCACGACGACCGGCGGCTCGGCAGCCGACACCGTGCCGAACTCCGGGATGCTCACCCGGTATGTCGAGAGCACCTCCAGCAGGAACGCCTCGAACTCATCGTCTGCACGGTCGATCTCGTCGATCAGCAGCACCGTGGGCGACTCACGGAGTGCCCGTAGGATCGGGCGGGACAACAAGAACCGTTCGTCGAACAGGGACTTCTCGACCTCGTCGGTGTCGACCCCGGCGCCGATGCGGGTCGCCTCGATGGTCCGGAGGTGCAGGATCTGTCGAGCGAAGTCCCAGTCGTACAACGCCTGGCTGGCGTCGATGCCCTCATGGCACTGAAGCCGGATCAGGGGTATCTCCAATGCGTCGGCGAAGGCCTCGGCCAGCGCGGTCTTGCCGGTGCCCGGTTCGCCCTCCAGCAGCAGCGGCCGCCGCATGGCGAGCGCAAGGAAACCGATCGTCGCCAGTCCAGGGTCGGTCAGGTAGCCGGTCTCGGCGAGCGCATCGCCGACCTGGGTCGCCGACTCGAAGTGCTTCACACCTCCATCATGGCGTACCGGGCACGGATCGCCGGACTGTCGGAGTCGTCACGACCAACTCCTGATCAGCGTCAGAGCTGCGCTCGTTGCCTCCCCCCGAGGGCCGACGCCAATCCCGTCGTTCCCCGTACCTGTCGATAGGCAAGGGCCGCACCGTCATCAACGTGAGCATGACGACCGGGACCACTAGAGGCACCTTGAGCATCGCCTCCGCGATTACCGAGTTGCCGGTGGCCGAGTCGGGCGACACTGTCGTGTCCGCCACCAACATGACCGTTACCGCCAGGGCAAAGGTCGTCGCGCCCAGGGCGAGCACCACGGCGCTGGCCCGGTCCGCGGCCCGGTTGAGCGCCTCCGAGTCCAGCATGAACGCGTAGACGACCGGGAACACGAGTGCGATGTAGAACAGGTAGCCGTGCCGAAGCGCCTGCGGGACCCAGAGGCCGGTGTAGGTCAGGATCGTCGCAAGTACGAGGAGCAGCGCGCACCGGTCTATAATCCACGGCGCGCG